>RECC01000040.1 GCA_007692455.1 Alkalibacterium sp.
TGAGTTAGAACTAATAAGGGAGATACTGGCAACTCGTCTGAGTAAAGCCAGCTGACTTTATAATGTTAAGTAAGGTGTGACAAGTAGAAGGTTATTTCCTTAATAATCGTAATATTATTAAGGAAATAAACAAGCAAAATGATAGTAACCCTTTTCATCTTAATGTATAATGAGAATGAGGTGAGAGGATTGTTAAAATATAGTGAATTGAGCGAAAGAGATAAACGCAGACGACACCAGATGATTATGCATTGGCCGGCTTTTTTGATAACCTTTTTTTTGATGTTCAGTGAAGTCAACTATGCTGTAATCATGACCTTGTATACCGGAATGATGGTGATCGAACTTGTCATATTTGGTCTTCTGGATATTAAGTTTAATTACTCGCTTATAGAGTTACTTAAAGATGCTCTATTCCTGTTTTTCACCAACCTCATTGTCGTATACTTAGTTACGCCTCTCTTCTTGTTTGCGCTGAATTATCTGACAGCTGCAAATTATATCTTTACTAACAACATCAGACTTGCTGTGTCCTTTATTCATTTTTACCTTTTCTGGTATGCCTTTATCAATCTCACTATAAAAATCAAAAAAAACCCACTCCTGAAATGGAAGTGGGAAGTTACAGGCATTATGGCTTCTGATAAGAAAAGATTTGCCGTAAAATAATAGCAGTACTGGCTCACGCACTGATGACAGCCGTTCGTTCAGTCTTTATGAGAACGCAGCGATTGCCATTGCAGCTGTGTACCAGTACTTTTTTAGTGCAGGAATTAAAGTAGGATAAGCAGACCAGAATATAGGACAAGTCCGGTCATAAAGGAGGTCAGCCCATTTCCTCTACAGGCAGGGAGTTCGTCTTTCAAAGCATTCAGCACTAGGCCACCCGCCACAAAGGCTTCTATTAGACCAATATAGGTATGTGGTATCATTATAACCAGTCCAATGCCCCATCCTAGAAGCACAGATATAACCAGCAGGTTAAGACCGTAACGGTCGTATAGAGACTCAAAGTGGTGGCGCAGAACCCAATCATTTGTCAGGAAGTGTATGCCGATGGCTACGAGATAAAGAAGTGCTGTAACTGACGTTTCAAACAAATGATGGGACAGTAACAGACCGACAATAAAATTATATAGAAAATAAGATCCAATATGTGCCCAGAAAATACCGGAAGTATGTGCATTTGTTTTGATTAGTTTAATTCTGGATGATTTCAGGCCGAGTTCCAGAAAATAAAAAACGACAATACCCATGAGCATGGAACCAAAAATTAAGTGAGATGCGTTTTGGGACGATAGATGAAAGGTTTCCATCACTTCATGTTCGTAGGACTGCACAGTAGGCAGCAAATGAAAGAATACATATGCAAGGGAAATCCCGCCTACAAATGAAGTAAACTGATTTACAGAAAAAAGTCGGAGTTTAAAATGTTTTGAAGACAGATGAATAAATGAAAAACCTAAAGCAACAATGAGACCGGTTAGTGGCACGATAATTCCTTCTTTCAATAAGTATGCAATGCTGTGAGCGAATTTATTATAGTCCTCTTTATGAGGGGTGTCAATCTGTTTTCATGAAAGTTTCTGAAAGATAAATAACTACTAAAGGAGTCAATCATTAAATGGAAGATTTAAAGGTGTTAATGACCAAATACAGGCGACTGGAAACAGAGCGATTAATACTTAGACCAGTAACGTTAAAAGATGCCGAAGACATGTTTGAGTATGCGAGTGATGAGGAAACGACTTATTATGTTTTCGACAGACATGAGTCTTTACAGAAGACAGAAGAAGCGATAGTCAACTACTTCATCAGTGAGCCATTCGGGAAATACGGAATCGAACTGAAAGAGACCGGCAAGATGATTGGTACTATTGACTTAAGGGTGAAAAGCCAAGATAAACGGGCAGTAATGGGCTACACATTAAATAAGCAGTACCACGGCAAGGGGTATATGACAGAAGCTGGTGAACGACTGCTATCTTTTGGCTTTGACACGCTTAAACTGAGCTGTATTTCTGCTCTACACGATGAACGCAATGCTGTTTCCGGAAAAGTGATGGAGCGTTTAGGCATGACAAAAGAAGGGACACTTCGTCATGTAGCAAAATGGAAGCAGGGAGAATGGTTTAATGATGTGTATTACTCAATTTTGAAAATGGAATACGATGAACAGCAAACTCACAAGAAATAAGGGTTATTGCTTGCGATTCATGAGGCCTACTTTTTATACTGGTAGTAATATTACACTATAAGGAGGAGACAAATGGAAGCCACAAGAAAGTTTCCGAGAGAAGACGGTTTGGAGAACGGATTAAAAGTACTGAGAGAAGGCTATATGTATGCACCGAACCGCCACCATATATATAAG
The DNA here is from genome assembly GCA_007692455.1 of Alkalibacterium sp. Taxonomy (GTDB): domain Bacteria; phylum Bacillota; class Bacilli; order Lactobacillales; family Carnobacteriaceae_A; genus Alkalibacterium. The sequence continues at coordinate 2,375 of RECC01000040.1, forward strand.
TCAGATGCATTTGAAACAAAGTTGCTGGGTCAGAAAACTATTGTAATCGGCGGAGAAGAAGCCGTGAAACTGTTTTATGATGAGAGCAAGTTCAAGCGGGAAGGTGCGGCTCCTGAGCCGGCTAAAGCTACTTTGCTCGGAAAAGGCGGCATTCAGGGGCTGGACGGTGAAGATCACCGTAATCGCAAGAAATTATTTATGGATATGATGTCAAAAGAACGCATTGAAATCTGGGCGAAACTGGTTGAAAAACACCTCCTTAAAGCTACAATGAATTGGCTTGAAAAAGATTCTATCGTGTTTTATGAAGAAAGTCAGAAAATCTTGACGGAAGCTGTGTGTGAATGGGCAGGTGTACCGCTGCCGGAGAAAGATGTCGATAAGCGGACGAAGCAGCTTGTCAGTATGTTTGAATCGCCTATGGCAGCCAGTACACGCCATATAGAAGGCCGGATTGGACGCAAACAAGCTGAATCCTGGTGCAGCGATATAATTAAGCAGGTCAGAGAAGGCGATTTACATCCGAAAGAGGAGACTGCCCTGTACAAAGTAGCCTGGCACAGAGAGTTAGACGGCAATCTGCTTGATTTAAAAACGGCTGCAGTTGAATTGTTGAATGTATTAAGACCGTCAGTGGCAATAGCCATCTATTTTGCCTTCACAGCATTGAGCCTGCACCAGTTCCCTGAAGTGAAAGAGAAACTCAACGGGGATAATCCTTACTACCTGCATATGTTTATTCAGGAGATCAGACGATACTACCCATTTTTCCCCTTCAACGGAGCGATTACGCGGAAAGATTTTGTCTGGGAAGGTTACGAATTTGAAGAAGACACCCTAGTCATCCTCGACTTTTACGGAACCAATCACGATCCTCGCATTTGGGAAAAGCCGGAAGAGTTCAATCCCGAGCGGTTCAGCGACTGGCATACTAGTCCAACCGATCAGGTACAGATGAAGCTGGTCGCACAAGGTGGAGGCGATTATGATACTGGTCATCGCTGTCCGGGAGAGTGGAACACTGTGCGGGCAATGGAAATCTTAACGGACTTCCTGATAAATAAAATAACCTACACCGTGCCGGATCAGGATATCGGGTACAGCATGGTGGATGTGCCGACTGTACCTAAGAGCGGAATGATTCTGGAAAATATTGATTTAAAAGACTGAATGGTCTAGGAGGATTACATTGAAAAGAGTGTTTAAAGTAATTCTTATGGTATTGATTGGCATAATTGGTGGTATGGGCGGCTCGATGAAGCCATATGACCTTACAGAAAAAGATAAACACACCTAAATGATTGACAAGCACATTTCAGCTCTCGGAAAAAGACCGGGTCAGCTGGAATGTGCTTTTTACTGTAATTAGTCTTAATGTATATAATGTAGGAGAAGATAGAAAATAGGTACTTACACAGTATATTCCTCATAAGTTATTTTATGACGATGCCTCACTTGTCATGATTAGTTATTGTTAGTAATTAGCTGGACAAACATTGATTTCAAATGAGCAGCAGGAAAATTGACAGTAGCACACAGAATACCCTGTGTGGTATACTTTTTGTTGAACAGGAGTGATTATGATGAAACAGTTTCTCTGTCCGGCATTAAGTATCGGCTTTTACCTGCTTTATTTTGCGTTACTGCAGCTATTCGTACTGATTCTGCCTGAATCGTCTTTGACAACCGCATTCATTATCAGTTCAGTCTTTCTGCTTATACCTTTAGTCGCGTCCAAAACAAGTGCACTGGTTATGAGAAAGATAAAAGGTGCCAGCTGTTCAATATAAATTCAGAAAATTTGTGTCTTTATAAGGCGCAGCAGTGAGGAAACAGGAACCTGAAGAGTTATTAGAATGACTGATTTTGAAAATCCACTGGAAATAAGTCTGCTTCTGTGCTATTATAATAAGTGCCGCAAGGCCTCATGGCAATGGTGGGCGTATGAACCGTGTCAGGTCCGGAAGGAAGCAGCACTAAGTACTGCTCCACCATGTGTCATGTGATACATAGTCATGAATAATGCACGTTGTTCATAGAAAGATGTTCCTTATCATAAGGGCATCTTTTTTTTGAATTTTAGACTAAATTTCTTTTTAATTTCTGCTGCATTTGACCTATAATAAAGAAGTGAAGGCAACGAGGAAAAGAGGAGAAAAATGAGTTATCAAGCTTTATATCGTGTATGGCGCCCTCAGCGTTTTGAAGACATTGCAGGTCAGGAAGCTGTCACGCAAACACTGCGAAATGCGCTGAGCCACGGCAATACCAGCCACGCTTATTTATTTTCCGGACCAAGAGGAACGGGGAAAACGAGTGCGGCGAAAATTTTCGCTAAAGCCATGAACTGCAAGCATGCGGTTGACGGTGAACCGTGTAACGAGTGTGACTTGTGCCAGTCGATTACCAGAGGGAACCTGCCGGACGTTATAGAAATCGATGCGGCTAGTAACAATGGTGTCGATGAAATACGAGACATCAGAGAAAAGGCCAATTACGCACCAACTCAGGCCGATTACAAAGTCTACATTATCGATGAGGTCCACATGCTCTCTATGGGAGCGTTCAACGCCTTATTGAAGACGCTGGAAGAACCGCCAGTTAATGTTGTCTTTATACTGGCAACAACTGAGCCACATAAAATACCGCTCACGATTATTTCGCGGACGCAGCGGTTTGATTTCAGACGGATTGCTCCTTTAGATATAGTACGCCGGATGACTTTCATTTTAAATGAGAAAGAAGTCAACTTTGAAGAAGATGCTCTTTTAGCTATTGCTAAAGCAGCAGAGGGCGGCATGCGGGATGCCTTGAGTATTTTGGATCAGGCCCTGTCCTTCTCAAATGGAACCATTACGCTTGAAGAAACACTCCGCATAACGGGCAGCGTCACTCAGGAACTACTGAGTGAATATGTTCGCGCATCACTGATTAATGACACGGAAAAAGGGCTCTCACTTCTGCATTCGATTCTTCAGGAAGGCAAGGATGCGAACCGGTTAGCTGATGATACCATTTTGTTCTGCAGGGATATCCTGATTTATCAGAAGACGCAGGAAGAAACAGTACTCAAAATGAGCAAGGTGAATGAACAGTTTACGGAACTCGTTAAAGAAGCTGATGCTGAGAAGATTTATGAAATTATTCGCGTCATGAATCATACTCAGCAGGAGATGCGCCAGTCGAGTCATGCAGAAGTGTATCTGGAAGTCGCTACCGTTCGCTTGACCCAGCCAAGTCCGAATCAGAAGGTGATTCAGACTAGTGGTGGAGGAGTGGATGACAAGGAAGTCAGTGCACTGAAGGCTAAGATGGCCCAGATGCAGAAGATGCTTGAACAAATGCAGCAAAATCAGGCACCGGCTGCTCAGCCAATTCAGAAAACGACCCGTCAACCTAAAAAGCAGCAGCAGTTCAAAGTGAATAAAACACAGGTCTTTACCGTTCTTGAAAAAGCGACGAAAGACGACCTGAACCGCCTCAAAGATGTCTGGCCTGATTTGATAAATTATCTGCCTGCCGGACAGAAGGCAATATTAAAGACCTCCAAACCTGTTGCAGCCAGTCCTCATGGGTTGGTTGTCACCTTTGATTATGATATTCTATGTGAGAGAGCCTCAAGTGACACATTTTTGATTGAATCAATTGGGGATTATCTCGAAAAAGTCATCGGTCACCGCGCTGAAATGTGCAGTGTACCAGCTGACCAGTGGCCGACCGTCAGACAAGCCTTCATTCAACGAATGAAAAACAGTTCGCCTGAAGAAACAGACGCGGCTCCTGAGGAAGAGGCGGCTGAAACACAGGATGATTCTGTTGTCAGCGAAGCGATTGATATTTTTGGAAAAGAAGCAGTAACAATAAAAGACTAAATGGAGAGGACGAAACTACATGCGTGGTGGAATGGGAAATATGCAAGGTATGATGAAGAAAATGCAGAAGATGCAAAAAGAAATGGAACAGGCTCAGGAGACATTGAATCAGACAGAATTTGTTGGAACAGCAAATGACGATCTGGTTACAGTCACATTTACAGGTGACAAGAAACTCCAGAAAGTATCCATTAAAGAAGACATTGTGGATCCTGAAGATGTCGAAATCATTGAAGATCTGGTTCTTCTGGCAGTGAATGATGCCTTGACTAAGATTGACGAAGAAACTGAAAAATCAATGGGCAAATACTCTAAAGGCATGGGTATTCCCGGAATGTAAGTGAGCACATTTGAAGACTGTAAAATCGGATTTGATTTTGACTGATTTTACAGAAGAAAGGATACGGTCATGCATTATCCAGAACCGATTGCACAGTTAATGGACAGTTATATGAAGTTGCCAGGAATTGGGGAGAAAACAGCTGCCCGCCTGGCTTTTTATACGGTAAATATGAATGAAGATGATGTGACGCGCTTTGCCAAATCGCTCATTAGTGTGAAGAGAGATTTGACTTACTGCTCTGTCTGCGGAAACATGACTCAAAATGATCCGTGTGATATTTGTCAGGATAAAAATCGTAATCAGTCACTTATACTCGTGGTCGAACACGCAAAAGATGTGATTGCAATGGAGAAAATGCAGGACTTTAAAGGTCTGTATCATGTGCTGCATGGCGTTTTGTCTCCGATAGAAGGTACAGGACCGGAAGATATTAATATTCCTGTTCTGATCAAGCGGCTTCAAAAAGATGAAGTCAAGGAAGTTATTATCGCAACGAATGCTACGGCTGAAGGAGAGGCAACAGCCATGTACTTGTCTCGCCTGATAAAACCGGCCGGCATTAAAGTGACGCGACTGGCACATGGCTTGTCTGTCGGAAGCGATATTGAATACGCAGATGAAGTGACGCTGCTTAAGGCAGTCGAAGGTAGAAGAGAGATGTAGGAACAGTATAATGGGATTATTTAGAAAAAAACACAAGTTAAAAAATGCGTACGATCAAACACTGATTGCACAGATTCAGAAACAGAAAGAGTTTTACGAAAATGCAAAAGGGATGGAGCGCCTGATGGTGAAAGAGCATCCGAAATGGGATGCCGAACTGAAGCTACAGAGAGCCAAGTATTTCTATCTGTTCAAGGAAGCACGGATTAGAAATATTCAGGGTAATCATTTGAAATAAAATAAGTACAAAAACACCGCTTAGGTACTCACACCCAAAGGCTAGAGAACATCTATCCTGGAAAGTGCAGACCTGAGCCGGTGTTTATTTATTGTCACCGGGAAAATGAATCTTTTAAACTATAGTTTGTAACGATATTAGAAACGAATGGACAAGACGGTTTAATCTACCGTATAATAGAAACAAGAATACAGTAAGCAAGGTAATGGGGGAAAATACGTGAAAGGTTTATTCATCACCATTGAAGGTCCGGATGGTGCAGGAAAGTCAAGTCTGGTCAAGCGTCTGAATGAGTCAATTCTCGAACAGACTAAACGCCCGTTAGTCATGACACGAGAGCCAGGCGGCAGTGAGATTGCGGAAGAAATCAGAGAAATTATTCTTAATCCGTTACATACAAAAATGGATGCCCGTACCGAAGCCCTGCTTTTAGCTGCAGGAAGGCGTCAGCATGTTGTGGAAAAAATTCGTCCAGCCCTCGAGCGGGGAGATATTGTTCTGTGTGACCGTTTTGTCGACAGTTCAATCGCCTACCAGGGAAAAGCCAGAGGCATCGGCATGGATGAAGTGAGAGCGATTAATGAATTTGCAATAGAAGGGCTAAAGCCTGATGCAACACTTTATCTGGATGTTGAAGCCCATATCGGTTTAGCCCGAATAATGGACAAGAAGTCCAACCGCGCTCAGGACCGTCTGGAGCTGGAAGAAGTGACCTTCCATGATAAAGTGAGAGAAGGCTACAAGGAAATTATCGCACAGGATCCCGAACGTTTTGAGATTATAGACGCTTCTCTGGATGAAGAGACTGTGTATCAGAAAGCATGGCAAAAAATTCACTCATTAATCAGTGAATAAAGACAAACAGGAAGGATGATTACGATGAAATTAATCGTTGCAATTGTTCAAAATCAGGATAGCAAGCGTTTGGCAGATGAATTTGTGGAAAATGGTATCAGAGCAACAAAACTGTCTTCGACAGGTGGTTTTTTACGTTCCGGAAACACGACATTTCTGTTAGGGGTTGAAGACAGAAAAGTAGATGACGTACTGGAACTGATCAAGGAAAACTGTTCAACTCGAAGCCAGACGATGATGAGCCCACCGTCTTATGACTTTACGCTTGAATCTGACCTGACTTACCCGGTTGATGTCGAAGTAGGCGGAGCGACGCTCTTTGTCCTGCCAATCGACCAGTTTTTACAATTTTAAACAGTAGGAGACGAGACATGTCGACTCAAAACACCAGACAGCCGAGTATTCAGCGGCTGTTTCTTCAGTTAGTAACGAATCAGACACTCCAGCATGCCTATATTTTTGAAGGAAAAGCCGGTACAGGCAAAAAGGAAATGGCTCTGTGGGTGACCCAGACGCTTTACTGTAAGGAATCAGATGAAGGCGCCTGTTTGAACTGTCAGACTTGCAGCCGTATTGCATCGCATCAGCACCCTGATGTCGTCGAGCTGGCCCCCGATGGTCAGTCGATTAAAATTGGCCAGATTAGAGGGCTGAAAGAAGAATTTACGAAAAGTGGAATGGAAAGCCGCAGAAAAATTGTCATCGTAGAAGATGTTGAGAAGATGACGAACCAGGCGGCCAACAGTCTGTTGAAATTTCTTGAAGAGCCGGAAGGAGAAATTATCGTCTTCCTTCTGACAACGGCCAGGCAGACACTCCTGCCGACTATTGTATCGCGCTGTCAGATTATACAGTTTCCGCAGCTCTCCAAAGAAGAACGTCTGTCTGCCCTGATGGACAGAGGTATTTCCAGCGAGAAGGCTGCTATCCTTATTCACCTGACAAATGATGCGTCTACTGCAGAAGAAATGGCTGAAAGAGATGAGCTGACTCAGTTAATTAAAACGGCCTGGAAGTGGTTTGCCTATATAGCCAAAGGGGATGACCAGTCTTTTGTCTACGTTCAGACAGACATTATGCCGCTGACAAAAGAAAAAAGTGATCAGTATCTCTTTCTGGATTTAATTCTAGTAATCCTTCAGGATATTTTGAACAGCCAGGGTTCAGATGAGTATGCGGTTGGCTTTCAGCAGCAGGCCTCAGCGATACGGCAGGAGGCAGATCGTCTACGACCGATAACGATTGCGGGATGGATGGAAAGTATACTGATGGCTAAAAGGTACCTCGACAGCAATGTTGCTGCTCAGGGAATCTATGAGGACTGTGCACTCCAGATGATTAGCCTGTTAAAAGAACACAGATAATTGAAAACTGTTCTCAGTCGGTTTGGCTTTTTAAATGCAATCATGGTATGCTATAAAAAGATAATCAATTCTATTTTTTATCTGAAAAAAAAAATAAGCAAACGATGAAAGTATAAAGAAGTGGTGACGTATGAATAAAAAAGAACTGCATGATACATTTTCAGATCTGGAATCTCAGGCAGAAGCCACCTTGAATATTATTAAAGATATGAAAGATGAGTTATCGCATTTAACTGAGGATAACCACATCTTACGTATGGAAAATCAGCATTTGAGAGATCGGCTGGCAGAAATCATCAAGCAGCAGTCAGTGGAGAAACAGGCCGCTGATTCCGGCATGACAAAGTCGCGTTTGAATCTGGAAAAAATATATGAAGATGGTTTTCATGTATGCAATCTCTTCTATGGTTCAAGACGAGATGGAGATGAACCCTGTGCGTTTTGTCTGGAAGTCATTTATGGTGAAAGAAAATAAGAACCACAATATGTAGTGTTGAGTAAAAAGACAAAGATGTATTTTAGAGCAGAGCACTCCCGTTACAGGTACGTTTGTACCGAAAAGACGGGAGTGCTTTTTTTGTCGCAAATACAACATGTTGTGTTCGGTTTAAAAAAGTTTAGTATATCTGGTGTTTAATGCTTGATTTTTATTTCCTGTACTGTAAAATAAAACTATCGAATTAAGTTGAATAGAAAAAAGCCGTCAATCATGATGAAACTATATATTGTGTCTAAAAAAACGCTTAATCACCTATAAAGAGGAGAGTTTACAATGGAAAAAACAGTTATTGTGTATTCAAAACCAAACTGCATGCAGTGTAATTTTACGAAGAAATTTTTGGAAGATAAAGGTATTCCATATCAGATTAAAGATATTGAAGAAAACACAGAAGCAGTTAATGAAGTGAAAAGTTTAGGGTTCAGCTCACTGCCTGTTGTCATTGCAGAAGGACTCGAAGCCTTTCATGGCTTCCGACCAGATTTATTAAACAGACTGGCATAAATATGTTAATTGTTTATATCTCTTTAACTGGACAGACCAGAAAATTTGTAAAGAAATTAAATATGGATTTGCTGGAGTTGAATCCGGCAAATCCTTTTATTGAGATAAACCAGCCCTTTATAATCGTCACACCTACTTATGACGGAGAAGTAAAAGAGTGGTTGGAAGATTTTCTGGAAACAGGGCAGAACAAAGAGTTTGCCAAGGGGATAGCCGGCGGAGGGAACCTCAACTTCGGTCCACTGTTTGTATCTACAGCCAAGGCACTCTCAGCAACGTATGATATTCCTATTCTTCATCAGTTTGAATTTCAGGGAACGGATGAAGATGTGCGCATTTTGAAGAAAGCGGTGAACGATCTTGACAACAACAAGTAAAGTAAAAGCAAAACCAAAAGAAACAACATACTTCCAGTTGAATAACCAGATTAATCGTCCGGTGAACAACCAGATTCCACTTCACAAAGATCAGGAAGCAGTAAAAGCCTATTTTAAGGAACACGTTAACCCCAACACGGTCCAATTTGATTCAGTAGCTGAAAAAATTACTTATCTGATTGAACAGGATTTTATCGAAGAAGGTTTCATAAAGAATTATTCACAGGAGTTTATCACTGAACTTTTTGAAGAACTATATGAAAAACAATTTCGTTTCCGCTCCTTTATGGGTGCTTATAAATTTTATACACAGTATGCACTGAAAACAGACGACGGTGCACGCTATCTGGAACGCTTTGAAGACAGAATAGCCTTTAACGCCTTATTCCTGGCAGATGGTGACGAAGAACTGGCGAGAAAGATTGCTGAAGAAATTATTAATCAGCGCTACCAGCCGGCAACACCAACATTTTTGAATGCCGGGCGTAAGCGCAGAGGCGAACTGGTTTCCTGCTTCCTCGTTCAGGCAACAGATGATATGAACAGTATCGGCCGCGTCATCAATTCGGCGCTTCAGCTGTCTCGTATCGGCGGCGGTGTGGGAGTCAATCTGTCGAATCTTAGAGCGGCAGGCGATCCAATTAAAAAAATCGAGAATGCATCAAGTGGTGTTCTGCCCGTTATGAAGCTTTTAGAAGACAGTTTCAGTTACTCCAACCAGCTCGGTCAGCGTAATGGAGCTGGTGCGGTTTACTTGAATATTTTCCATCCGGATATTTACCGCTTCCTGTCCACTAAAAAAGAAAATGCAGACGAGAAAGTCCGTGTTAAGACCCTGTCTTTAGGTGTCGTTGTCCCTGACAAATTTTATGAACTCGCTGCTCGCAATGAAGATATGTATCTATTCAGTCCTTACGACGTTGAACGCGTTTATAACGAGCCATTTGCCTATGTAGATATAACTGAAGAATACGACAAGCTGGTAGCTAATCCGGAAATTAAAAAGACTAAAGTCAATGCCCGCGAGCTGGAGAATGAATTATCCAAGCTTCAGCAGGAATCCGGCTACCCGTACATCATCAATATTGATACAGCCAATAAGGAAAATCCGGTACACGGAACCATCACCATGAGTAATCTGTGCAGTGAGATCTTACAGATTCAGGAACCGTCTGTTATCAAAGACAACCAGGAATACGAGGTGTTGGGTACAGACATCAGCTGTAACCTTGGGTCGACAAATATCGTAAACATCATGAACACACCTGATTTCGAACAGTCAATTGATACAATGGTCCGCGCGCTGACTTATGTAACAGATAAATCAAGTATTGAAGCCGTACCGACGATTAAAAATGGGAATGATAATTACCATACGATTGGTTTGGGAGCGATGGGACTGCATACATTCTTTGCCTTGAATCAGATGGACTACGGTTCTCCAGAATCCATTGAATTTACCGATGCCTACTTTATGCTGCTGAACTTCTATACTTTGAAAGCCAGCAATAAAATGGCAAAAGAGCGCAGCCAGACTTTCCACAATTTTGAAAAATCTTCCTATGCAGACGGCTCTTACTTTAACCGTTATACTGAAGAGTCTTTCGCCTTCGACTCTGACAAAGTTGCTCAGATATTTGCAGATCGTGGTATTTCAGTACCCGCAAAAGAAGACTGGATTCAGCTGAAAGAAGACGTTCAAACACACGGTTTGTACCATCAGAACAGACTGGCTGTGGCACCGACCGGGTCCATCAGCTACGTGAACGAAACGTCAGCGAGCATACACCCGATCACGCGTCTGGTGGAAGAAAGACAGGAGAAACTGACAGGAAAAACTTATTATCCTGCACCGTACCTGTCGAATGAAACCATGCCGTATTATGTCAGTGCCTACGATATGGACATGCGAAAAGTGATTGATGTGTATGCAGCTGCTCAGAAACACGTGGATCAGGGAATGAGCCTGACCCTGTTTATGCGCTCAGCTATTCCGGAAGGTTTGTATGACTGGAAAGAAGGCCGGACGAACAAACAGACGACGCGTGATTTGACGATACTGAGACATTATGCCCACAAGAAAGGCATCAAATCGATTTACTATATCAGAACCTTTACAGATGACCAGGAAGAAATTGGAGCGAATGCTTGCGAAAGCTGTACCATTTAAGCTTTCTGAATCGAGGTCGTCAGTTGAATGAAGGAGAGTTTAAAGTGACTGAAACATACAAAGCGATAAACTGGAATCGCATAGAAGACATGATTGACAAACTGACTTGGGAGAAGCTTGTTGAACAGTTCTGGACGGATACGCGAATTCCCTTGTCAAACGATTTAAGTGACTGGAACAAACTGTCACTTGAAGAAAAAGATATGATTGCAAAAGTGTTCGGGGGCCTAACGCTCCTTGATACACTGCAGTCTCAGGACGGGATTGAAGCCCTGAAAAAAAGCAGCCGCACCCAGCACGAAGAAGCGGTCTACAATAACATTGAGTTTATGGAATCAATGCACGCGAAAAGTTACAGTGCGATTTTCAGTACCTTGAATACCAAATCTGAAATTGATGAGATATTCGACTGGACGCACAGCAATCCTATGCTTCAGAAAAAAGCACAGATTATCAATGCGATTTATCAGGAGGGCACTGAACTTCAGAAAAAAGTTGCCAGTGTATTTCTTGAATCCTTCCTGTTCTATTCGGGCTTTTACGCACCATTGCGTTACCTCGGAAACAGCAAGCTGACCAATGTAGCAGAAATTATCAAGCTGATTTTACGTGACGAATCGGTTCACGGAACCTATATCGGCTATAAATTTCAGATTGGATTTGAGCAGCTGACAGAGGCTGAGCAGGAAGAACTGAAAAACTGGACATATGAACTGCTCTTCAAGCTCTATGAAAACGAAACAGAGTATACAAGCTATTTATATGATGCAATCGGCTGGACAGACAGCGTGGGTGTATTCCTTCGCTACAATGCGAATAAGGCCCTTCAGAACTTGGGCTTTGACCCGCTGTTCCCTGATACAGCTGAAGATGTGGATCCGATTATCATGAACGGTATATCAACTGGAACAAGCAACCATGATTTCTTCTCTCAGGTCGGAAACGGCTACCTTGTAGGGATGGTCGAATCAATGGCTGACAGTGACTATGAAAAATGGTTAAGCTAAACTAATTGGATAGGGCGCCGGCCACTTCAGGCGCCTTCATTCTATCCATACATAAGCAATTTCACAAACCTTTTTTTTAAAAACGCTTGTGAATGTTTGAATTAGTAAATAAAATAAAAAACCTTTAAGGACGGTGTTTCTTATGCAAACTGTTAAGTGGAATGATCAGGAAATTAGAGAAAATAATGAAAAAATTATCAATGATGAGCTGAAACAGGTTCAAAAACGAGACGGTCGCCTGCAAAAATACAATCGAAAGAAAATAACGGAAGCACTTTTTCAGGCAGTTGAACAACTGGATTTAAATTACACGATTGACGATTTAAAAGCGATTTCATACGATGTTGAGCTACTGATTGTTGACAAGAAACCCGAAGCGATTGACACAAAAGATATTGATTTATTTGTACTGAGTATTCTGAAGTCAAACCAGTTTGAAGATTTAGCTGAAGGATACATTCAAAGACGCGAAGAAAAAGAAAAAGAACGGGAAACACGCCGTGACGTCAATGCAATGATTCAAAGCCTACTGCAGAAAGAAAAGTCCATCGTTAATGAAAATGCCAATAAAGACAGCAAGGTGTTCAACACACAGCGGGATCTGACGGCCGGGATTGTCGGCAAGGCGCTGGGACTGAAAATGCTGCCGGCCCACGTTGCAAATGCGCATGAAAAAGGAGAAATCCATTACCATGACTTGGACTATACGCCTTATGCGCCAATGAGCAACTGCTGCTTGATTGACTTCAAGCACATGTTTGAGGAAGGCTTTCAGATTGGCAATGCCGAAGTGGACTCACCTAAATCCATTCAGACTGCTGCAGCTCAGACGGCACAGATTATTGCCAACGTGGCTTCAAGCCAGTATGGCGGCTGTAGTTTTGACCGGATAGACGAGGTGCTCGCACCTTACGCTGAACGGAATTACCAGAAACACATGAATACAGCAAAAGAATGGATTGACGGTGAAGACAAGCAAAGGGCTTTCGCAAAAGAAAAGACGAAAAAAGATATCTACGATGCCATGCAGAGTCTGGAATACGAAATCAATACCTTGTATACCTCACAGGGGCAGACACCCTTTACCAGTTTAGGATTTGGGCTGGGTTCCGACTGGATTGAAAGAGAAATTCAGAAGGCCATTCTAAAGGTCCGTATCAATGGACTGGGCAAAGAAAGACGAACAGCTATTTTTCCTAAACTAATTTTCACTCTGAAACGCGGTTTAAACCTGAACTCGGAGGATCCGAACTACGATATCAAGGAACTGGCACTTGAATGCTCAACAAAACGGATGTATCCGGATGTCTTGAGCTACGACAAACTGGTCGACATCACCGGGAGCTTTAAAACACCAATGGGTTGCCGCTCTTTCCTTCAGGGCTGGCAGGATGAACAGGGCAACGATGTCTCTGCCGGACGCATGAATCTGGGTGTCGTCACTTTAAATGTACCGCGTATTGCCATCGAAGCGAAGGGCAGCACAGAACGGTTCCAAGCCTTGCTGAACGAACGCCTGCGTCTGGTAAAAGATGCTTTGCTCTTTAAAGCTAATCGGGTGATGGAAGCTGAACCGGCAAATGCGCCTATTTTGTACATGCACGGGGCTTTCGGTAAGCGCCTGTCTAAAGATGATGATGTGTCTCAATTATTCTTGAATAAGCGGGCAACTGTTTCGTTAGGCTATATCGGTCTATATGAAGCGGCAGCTCAGTTTTACGGCCCGGACTGGGAAGCAAATGAAGAAGCAAAGCAGTTCACACTGGATATTATGAAAGAATTGAAGTCGCATGCGGACCAATGGGGGAATGAGAGCGGTATTCATGTCAGTGTCTACTCCACACCGAGTGAAAGTTTGACGGACCGCTTCTGTAAGCTGGATACTGATAAATTCGGCCTAATCAAGGACATTACCGACAAAGGTTACTATACGAACAGTTTCCACTACGATGTCCGTAAAAATCCGACACCTTTTGAAAAACTCGACTTTGAAAAAGATTACCCGCAGTATACTGGCGGCGGCTTTATCCACTACTGTGAGTACCCTAAACTTCAGACGAATCCTAAAGCCCTGGAAGCGGTGTGGGATTACGCCTACGACCGTGTCGGCTATCTGGGAACAAATACGCCTATCGACCGCTGTTATGAATGTGATTTTGAGGGAGACTTCAAGCCAACCGAAAACGGCTTTAAATGTCCGGCTTGCGGCAATACCAATCCGGAAACCTGTGACGTCGTTAAACGAACATGCGGCTACCTAGGCAATCCACAAAAGCGGCCAATGGTAAACGGACGACACAAGGAGATTTCATCACGTGTCAAACATATAAAAGGGACTGATTAATATGCCTGTTGATCCAATTACATGGACTGCCGACCGATTCAGTAAAAATTATGTGGCTGACTATAAACCGTACAACTTTGTCGATGGAGAAGGCGTCCGCTGCAGTATTTATGTCAGCGGCTGCCCCTTCGCCTGCAAGGGCTGCTACAATAAGGCGGCCCAGGATTTCAGTTACGGCTCCCCCTATTCCAGAGAGCTGGAAAGTCAGATTATAAAAGACATGCGGGCCGATTACTGTCAAGGACTGACGCTTTTGGGCGGGGAACCCTTTTTAAACACTGGGGTGACCGTACCCTTGTGTGAAGAAGTAAGAGAAACCTTCGGCTGGACAAAAGACATCTGGTCCTGGACCGGCTACACATGGGAAGAACTGCTGCAGGGAACTGCCGACAAGCGGAGACTGCTGGAGCTCATTGATGTAGTAGTTGACGGGCGTTTTGAACAGGACAAGATGGACTTGAACTTGGCTTTTAGAGGAAGCTCAAACCAGCGCATTATCGATGTACAGGCCTCATTGGAAGAGGACGAAATCGTCCTCTGGAATGACGGGGCTTATAAATAAAAGGCTTCAAGAAGGTTGACTTCAATTCAGTCACCTTCTTGAAGTCTTCTTTTTTGGGGGATATAGATTTTCTATCGGAGTAAAGCGTGCTAATGAGTTGATTTAAAGCCTTTTGGACCTATTTCTCTTCTTTGAAAAGAGTTGGATCGACAGCTTTGGCAGACTCCGCGGGAAAATGGTTTGAGTTAACCGAAGTTGGTGCCTCTTTGGCAGACTCCATGAGAAAATAGATTGAGTTAACCAAAGTCGAAGCAACTTGGGTAAACTCCGCACAAAAATGACTTGAGTTTTCCCAAGTAGCCGCCGCTTAGGAAAACTGAACAGAAAAATTTGTTGAGTTAACCGAAGATAGTGCTACTTCGGTTAACTCAATGGGGAAGGTACTGGGTTAACTGAAGGGGGTGCTCCTTCAGCAGACTCCACCAAAAAAAAGAATTGAGTAAACCGAACTTCCGACCACTTCAGCATAGTCCACGGCAAAAATCTGGCGAGTTAACCGAAGCAGGCGAATAACAGCAGAAACGTGCAAAAAGAACTGAAAAATAGAGCATCGGCGGCTGGCATAAGCACCTTATTTGCTAATCTGCCAGAAAATGGTATACTATAAGGACGTTGAAGATAGATATGAAATATTATATAAACACGTTTTAACGAAGTTTATTCGCACTGGCGCAGCTTTGGGGCTGTAAGGACACGATAGAGGTAGGGATTGTGTCGTTTAAATGAGAAACTTAGTCATATAGATATGAATAGAAAATAACCAGCAATTTGCTTTACAAATATTTATGTTTAACCAGAAAGCCACTCAACTTTTGAGTGGCTTTTGTCAATTCTCGGGTTAAAATAATATGAATGAGTAGTACATATGATAAGAATCCCCCGTAATTTAATGAAATTCATCAATAACTGACCAAATAAATGAAATCACCGCAAAAATATTTTGAAACCTTTAAGTTCCCTCTAGTTTGCTGGTAATCAACATAAAGAAATTTGCATGTAAATATAATAGCGCAAAAAACACCTATGGGATTAGTCTTGAAACAGCATTTAATTTAAAATCACTTACTGTAAAGGAAAG
Organism: Alkalibacterium sp.; assembly: GCA_007692455.1. Classification (GTDB taxonomy): domain Bacteria; phylum Bacillota; class Bacilli; order Lactobacillales; family Carnobacteriaceae_A; genus Alkalibacterium. The sequence goes on from RECC01000040.1 coordinate 18,251, forward strand.
AAATGATGCCCATCATTTCTTATCTGAGTGAGTCTTTAAAAAGTGATTATTTAAGCACTGCATTTTTGGTATACTAAAACTAATCAATTTATAAAGGAAGAATTCAGTGAATAAAGAATTAAAAGGTGACGAACGTATCGACCAACTTATGCAGTATAATCTGGAAATTATTCAAAGTTCTTCAGTGTTTTCTTTTTCTCTGGATGCTGTGCTGCTGGGAGACTTTGCATCCGTACCTAAGCATAACCGGGCAAGGGTAGTGGATTTATGTTCAGGTAACGGTGCAGTCGCGCTGATGCTCAGTCAGAAGACGACCAGCCCGGTGACAGCAGTGGAAATACAGGAACGGCTGGTAGACATGGCAAAACGCAGCATTGAAATGAATCAACTGACAGACCGTGTCGAGATGATTCATGCGGACGTCAACCAAGTAACCCAGCACATAAAAAAAGACTCTGTAGATGTAGTGACCTGTAACCCGCCTTATTTTACAGTCTCAGACCACAGCCGAAAAAATCCGAATGAACACCTGGCAATTGCCAGACATGAGCTGCACCTGACATTAAAGGAACTCATGGCAGAAACAGCCGGGCTGCTGAAAACTAAAGGGAAGGCCTACTTTGTACACAGGCCAGAGCGCTTTTTGGAAATTATGGACGCGATGCGGGAAGTCAAGCTGGCTCCTAAACGGATTCGCTTTGTCTATCCAAAGATCAACCGTGAAGCCAATATGCTATTAATAGAAGGCATCAAGCAGGGTAAGGAAGATGGCCTGAAAATACTGCCACCGCTGTACGTATTTGACGAACAAGGTGAGTATTTTCCGGAAGTGAGAAGGATGATCTACGGTAATGACGATACAAACGAATAAAGCCAGCTTTTTTTATGTGCTGCACTGCAAAGACGGTACATTTTACGGGGGCTACACAACAGATTTAACGAGACGACTGGATGAGCATAATCGGGGAGTGGGAGCGAAGTACACGCGGCCCCAGAGAAGACGTCCCTTAAGAATGATTTATGCTGAATCTTATGAGACAAGAAGTGCCGCGACCAAAGCAGAAGCGGCTTTTAAAAAATTAAACAGAAAACACAAAGAACAATTTTTAAAACGGTATGGCGTCAATAAGCCTTACGGGAAACTGACCAATTGTGTAATTAGAAAAGGAAGTGAGACCGGTGTTGAAAACACAGAAGAGCTTTGAACAAAAAGAGCAAGGAACCCTTTACTTAGTCCCAACCCCTATAGGCAATCTGGACGACATGACATTTCGGGCGGTTGCTATATTAAAAGAAGTGGACTTCATTGCTTCTGAAGACACGCGCAATACGCAAAAGCTTCTGAACCACTTCGAAATTGACACGCATCAGCTCAGTTACCATGAACACAATTCCAAAGAACGGACTCCTCAGCTTGTCGAAAAGATGCTTGACGGTGAAACCATAGCACAGGTAAGTGATGCGGGTATGCCGTCCATCAGCGATCCCGGAGTCGATTTAGTGAAGGCTGCTTTGGACGCCGGTATTGCTGTTGTACCTTTGCCGGGACCCAATGCTGCACTGACAGCCCTCATCGCATCCGGTTTGGCACCGCAGCCATTTTACTTCTACGGTTTTCTGCCGCGGAAAAAGAAAGAACTGGTGGAGCAGCTGAATGAATGCAATAAGCGCGAAGAGACCCTTATTTTTTATGAGTCGCCCCATCGCATAAAAAAAGTGGTGGAGCAGATGATAGCGGTGTTCGGTCCGCAACGACAAATCGTTCTAGCGAGAGAAGTCACGAAACGCTTTGAAGAATTTGTTCGTGGCAGTACCCAGGAAGTGTATGAATGGCTGACGGAGGAACAAATCAGAGGCGAATTTGTTCTGATTGCTGAAGGGAATTCTGAAGTCGATGCTGAAACACACGAGACCTGGGAAGACTTGAGTCTCAAAGAACACGTGGACTTTATGATTGAGGAACATAACTTGCCCAGCAAAAAAGCAATTAAAGAAGTTGCATTGTTAAGAGATTTGCCTAAAAGAGAAGTTTACGCCGCCTATCACGAAATAAGTGGCTGACAATCTGACGGAGGAGGAATTAAAATGTCCAAAAGATTAGTTGTTTTATCTGCACTGTTACTTAGTTTAGGGCTCAGTGCCTGCAATGAGAACACTGATGAAACGGTGACCGATGAGGAAGTCAATGAGACTGCAGTACTTGACACAGCAAGTGCAGACTCAGCTGAAGTAGACATTCAGGAAGACGAGTCCGAGCCAGAATTGGACGAGTCAGTGGAAATAGAAGAAAGCCAACAGGATAAAATAGAACAACTGAACCAGTTGCTGAAGCAGGCAGAAAAACAGTATCAGGCTGAACAGTTTGATGCAGCTGCAGGAACATTAAGTAAGCTTTTCCAGTACGACTTAAGTGAGTACGACGAACTGGCTGAAAAAGCGGAGAATCTGAAAGCAAATATCCAGTCCATTCAGGCAGAAAAAGCAGACAGTACTCTACAGGAATCTGTTTTCAAAGAAGAACGGCAGTCAGCCATTTTATCTGAGGAGTTTTTAACTGCGACAGGCCAGCGTATTGAAGATGCTTCAGATGAAGACCTGGCGGATTGGATAAGCGAAAAAGAAGCACAGGCTATCACAGATGACAGCGAGAGAGAATGGACAAAAGAAGAGGCGGAAAATTACGCCTTTGATCAGCTGATGATTTTAGAAGACTTGAATTATGAAAATTACTTTTTCTTTGTCAATATGACTGCTGAAGATTGGGTACAGCTTGAAGCGAGAGAAGCCATTGAACGAGATGGGGTCAGCTGGTCCAATTTGATTGGTCTTTACCGCTACAACGTTTACAGCGATGAGCTTCAGAAACTGGATACGGTGACTGGAGAGTATGAGACTGTACAGAATCCTTCTTAGTTGAGTTTTTCAAAGCAAGTAAGATAAACTACCAGAGAAGGAGTGAAGAAAGTTGTCAAAATTAATATTAAGTTTGAGTGAATTAAAGAAAGAACATGAGGACGATTTGAAAAAACTGTCAAATGAGTATACGGTGATTCATTCTTTAGAAGAAGCCTCATCAGTCAAGGATATTGAAATAGTGTATGGTTGGAACAAGGAAGAAGGGCCTAAACTTCTGGAAAATCCGGAGATGAATGTGAAATGGATTCAGCTGACATCTGCCGGTGTGGATTATATGGACCTGGCTTTGCTTAATAAGCATAATATTACGTTGACCAATGCCAGTGGCATACACAGTTACGCTATTTCAGAATCGATTTTCGGTATGCTGTTGAGTCATACAAGAGGAATTGGCTATTCCATTAAAAAGCAGATGAAGAATGAATGGGATGAGGTTGACGAAGCCTTTGAAATGAATCAGCGGACGATGGCAATCGTCGGGGCAGGAGAAATTGGCCGTCAGACCGGTAAACTTGCCAAAGCATTCGGAATGAAAACTATCGGGGTCAACCGCAGCGGAAAGCCAGTCGACTTTATGGATGAGCAGTTCACGCAGGCTCAACTAGCTGAAGCATTGGCCGATGCAGATGTTGTCGTTAACATTCTGCCTTTAACGGATGAAACAAGAAATCTATTTGACCTCGATTTGTTTAAGAAGATGAAACAGTCCGCAATTTTCATCAATGTCGGGAGAGGCTCGACAGTAGTGACCGATGATTTGCTGGAGGCGCTGGATGAAGGTATCATCGCATTTGCAGCGTTGGATGTCGTTCATCAGGAGCCGCTGCCGACGGATCATCCGATCTATCAGAGGGATGATGTGCTCCTGACGCCGCATATTTCTGGTACCCTTGAAGATTATAGTGAGAGTGCCTACCGTCTGTTTGAAGAGAATTTTAAAGACTATGCAGAAAGCAAAACAGTCTCAAAAAATGTAGTCGATTATCAATCGGGCTACTAAGTTATCCCCTTCTTGCTGTAGAGCAGTTTAAGAAGGGGATTTTTTCTATTCAGCGGCCAATTCGGTAAGTATAATAATGGGAGAAGTGGCGGACAAGGCACTTCTTATAAATACTAAAAACTGAAATTGAATCGAGCAAGAGATAATCATCATTCATACCTGAATTGCAGGATAAACATGGATTAAAGGGCATATAATCGTCTTTCAGATGAAGTATCCAGGATGAACAAGGGAAAAATAAATATAATCGTAGTTCGTACATTATTTTCGAGCTGAACAATGATTAAGTAGCTGATAATCGTTAGTCGTTTAATAAACAGAAGATGAACACGGATTAAACGACCAATAAGCTAACACTACAAAGACTTAATTGCAATTATGATAGAAAGCAGAAAGTCTTTTTCGAATTTTTTCCCAAGTCAGTAACTTTCCCTGCAAGAAAGGATAAGCACATCAACATAAATGAGAGAAAAGACTGTAAGATTAAAATTTACCGAAAAATCTCTCACTTTCATCCGAAATTATGCTATACTCTTTTCTAGAAGTCTTTTTTTTAGTTCGATAATGACATCGTGTCATATAGAGACTCGTTAAATTTTATAAGGGGAGATTAACTAATGTCAGAACAATTACTTAAACGATCAGAAGTGTCAGAGGACCTGAAATGGGACTTGACTGCGATTTTCGCAACACAGGAAGACTTTGAACAGGCAGCTGAAGAGCTGCCGAAAGATGTGGCTGCTTTTGCCGCTAAATACGATGGCAACTTAAGCGATGCGGATACCGTCGTGCAGGCGATTAAAGATTATGAAGAATTGGTAGCGACTGCCTCACATTTGGGACAGTATGGTCACCTGCCTGTCTCCGTTGACATATCAGACAGTGAAGCGCAGCAGGTCACCCGTCACGTATCCAACGTCCTTGCCGGAGTAGGCGCAAAACTGAGTTTTTTCCAGTCTCAGGTTGAAGACTTGGAAGAAAGCACACTGAATGAAGTCGTTGAAAAAGAACCGACATTTGAAGCGTATATTCGCAAAATTAAAAAATCCAAGCAGGCTAAACTGGATCCTAAAGTTGAAGAGGCGCTGGCCCAGCTGTCGCCAGTATTTGATTCACCTGCAGAAATCTTTGAACAGGCACGCTCAAATGATGCCGATTATGGAACCTTTGAAGTGGACGGAAAAGAATACCCATTGAGTTTTGTGTTGTACGAAGAAGTGTATATGTACCATGAAGATCCAAAAGTCCGTCGTGCGGCCTATGACAAATTCAATGAAGTGCTGGGACGCTACAAAAACGTAGTCGCGACGGCTTACTATACCCATTTACAGAAAGAAAAGACTCTTTCTGACATGCGCGGCTATGATTCCATCTTTGACTATTTACTGGAAAGTCAGGAAGTCGATCAGGAGCTGTATCACCGTCAGATTGATACCATCATGAATGACTTTGCCCCGGTTATGCGCAAGTTCATTACTCACCTGAAAGACGTTCACGGTCTGGATAAGATGACTTATGCTGATTTGAAAGTGGATTTGGATCCTGAACATACGATGCCTGTATCCATTGAAGAGTCAAAAGATTTGGTGAAAGACGCTCTGGCACCGCTTGGAAAGGATTACGTTGATTTGATGCTGCGCTCGTATCCGGAACGCTGGGTCGACTTTGCACAGAATATCGGCAAACGCTCCGGTGCCTTCTGCTCAACCACTTACGGCAAGCACCCGTATGTTATGGTGACTTGGACAGGTCAGTTAACCGATGCCTATACCCTGTTCCATGAATTAGGGCATGCTGGACAAGGTGTTCTTTCCAACGAAAACAATCCGTTAACCAGCGCACGTCCGTCACTTTATCTGATTGAGGGCCCATCAACCTTTAACGAGCTGCTCTTGACAGATTACTTGAAAAACAAGACAGATGATCCGCGTACTGAACGCTCGGTTCTATCCAAAATGATTTCACGTACGTATTTCCATAACTTTGTCACTCACCTCTTGGAAGCAGCTTACCAGCGTGAAGTGTATCGTTTAATCGATGCCGGTAAGAGTTTTGATGCCAACAAGCTAAGTGAATTGAAAAAAGATGTGCTTGAACAATTCTGGGGCGATGCAGTGGAATTGGAACCAGGCTCAGAGCTGACATGGATGCGCCAAATTCACTACTACATGGGCTTGTACCCGTACACTTACTCTGCCGGACTGACTATTGCAACTCAGGCCTTCCTGAAAATTAAGAGCGGAGAAGAAAAAGTAGATGGCTGGCTGGAATTCCTGGCGCTGGGCGGACAGAAAGTCCCGGCTGAGGCACCGAAAGTAGCTGGTGTGGACATCACAACAGACAAGCCACTGAAAGACACCATCAACTACCTGGATGAGTCAGTAGACCGTATCATCGAACTGACAGGAGAATTGAATAAAGGATAATAAGCTTGTAACTGAGATATTCAAATAGAATTCAAATTAGATCAGAGCAGATTCATTTCTGTTCTGATTTTTTTATTCATTAAAAAGAATACATAATGTATTAAAATTGTTTATATAATGCATCTAAGCACAATTTTAAATAATTTATACAGAAAATTAAATATTTCTATTGACAACGATTAAGAGATGTTATAGACTACTAACAACATCAAGGAACAAGAGAGTAAGTGAATAAGTCATTACAGCGAGTCAGCACAGAGTGGAAGGCTGACATGATACGTCACCGAAACGAGCTTGTGAGATGCTTTTCAGAAATAAGATTAGACTGGTCTTAAGTTGAAAAGCCGTTTGCAGCGTTAATGCGATGAGTTGGCAGACACCTATGCTTTATTATATCCAAACTGTGTCTGCAATTAGAGTGGTACCGCGATGAAGTCGTCTCTGTGTAAAAACAGAAGGCGTTTTTTTTATACTCAAAAATCGGATTAAACTTAAAGGAGAATGACTTATGACTGAAAAAACTTACAAGAAAATTGTACTGGCGTATTCCGGAGGACTTGACACATCCGTTATCATACACTGGCTAAAGGAAAATTATGGAAGTGAAATCATTGCTGTGACGGCAAACGTCGGCCAGGAAGATGAACTCGAAGGCTTGGAAGAAAAAGCTTTAAAAACGGGTGCCTCCAAGTTTTACCAGGCAGACATTGAAGAAGACTTTGTCTACGATTCAATTTTCCCAACTTTGAAAGCCGGAGCCATTTATGAAAATAAATACCTGCTGGGAACAGCAACGGCTCGTCCAATAATCGCTAAGGCATTGGTGGACATTGCCAAGCAGGAAGGAGCAGACGCCATCTGTCACGGCTGTACCGGAAAAGGAAACGATCAGGTTCGTTTTGAAATGGGCATCAAGGCTCTGGCACCGGAACTGGATATTATCGCTCCGTGGCGTACATGGGAGATTACGTCCCGTGAAGAAGCCATCGATTACGCAGAAAAACATGAGATTCCATTGAAAATATCACGTGAAACTAATTACTCAAAAGATAAAAACTTGTGGCATTTATCCCACGAAGGATTGGACCTTGAAAATCCATTAAACGAACCAAAGTATGACTCCATTCTGGAGATGAGTGTATCACCCGAACAGGCACCTGATGAAGCAACCATGGTCAGCATTACATTCGAAGAAGGCATTCCAGTTGCTTTGAATGGGAAAGAAATGGATGGGGTCAGCCTGATTAAAAAGTTGAATGACATTGGCGGTTCAAATGCGATTGGCATTCAGGATATTATCGAAAACCGTTTGGTGGGCATGAAGAGCCGTGGCGTGTATGAAACTCCTGGAGGCACACTCCTATATTTTGCACACGAGCAGCTTGAAATGATTACGCTGGATAAGGAAACACTGCAGTACAAGCAGGAGTTGGCACAGAAATATGCAAATCTCATTTACAATGGCCAGTACTTTACACCACTGAAGCAAGCACTGGACTCCTTTGTCGATGAAACGCAGAAAACAGTCAGTGGCACCGTCAAGCTGAAGCTGTACAAAGGAAACATGGTCGTCTCGAGCGTCGAGTCTCCTTACAGCCTGTATTCAGAGGCCTTTGCGACTTTTGACGACGATGACGTCTATAATCAAAATGATGCTGCAGGCTTTATCAATCTCTTCGGTCTGTCAAGCGTCATCCATGCTGAAATGAAACAAAAAATTCAGTTCGGCAAGCTCGCTGACAAAACTTACCAGGTTAATTATGAAGGACTGAGAGCATGACAAAAAACAAGGTATGGCAGGGACGCTTTACCGGCAAAAGTGCACAGGAAGTTGACGTCTTTAACTCATCCATTAGTTTTGATTATGTTCTGTTTGAAGAAGACATTGCTGGGAGCATCGCTCACGCAAAAATGCTGGCCAAACAGGCTATTATTTCAGAAGAGGATACTGCAAGTATAGTAGATGGATTACAGGAGATTCTGATGGATCTGAAAAACGGTACCCTGGCCTTCGATCCGGATGCGGAAGATATTCATATGTTTGTTGAAAGTGTACTGACTGAAAGAATTGGTGAGCCGGCCAAAAGACTACACACGGGAAGAAGTCGAAATGATCAGGTGGCCCTTGATTTGAGACTATATGTCAAAAAGCAGCTCACAGAAATCAGTCAGCAGTTACTGGATTTTGAAGAAGTTCTAATCAGTCAGGCAGAACAGCATTTAGAGACGATTATGCCGGGCTATACGCATTTACAGATTGCCCAGCCGGTTACTTTCGCGCATCATGTGATGGCGTATGCTCAAATGATCAAAAGAGACATCAAGAGGATTGAAGAAGTAATGGAGCATACAGATTCAATGCCACTTGGAAACGGTGCGCTGGCAGGAACGACTTATCCGCTGGACCGTCAATTCGTAGCCGAGGAACTGGGCTTCGGTTCAGTCACTGAAAACAGTCTGGATGGGGTCTCGGACAGAGATTTTGTCATTGATGCTGCCTATGCTTTGAGCATGATTATGATGCACCTGTCCCGACTCTCTGAAGAAGTGATACTGTGGTGTTCGCAGGCATTTCAGTTTGTGGAACTCGATGATGCCTTTGCGACCGGTTCATCGATTATGCCACAGAAAAAGAACCCGGACGTGGCCGAACTGGTGCGAGGAAAGACGGGCCGAGCTTACGGCAATTTGCAGACCTTGCTGACGGTGATGAAAGGGACCCCGCTGGCCTACAATAAAGATATGCAGGAAGACAAGGAAGCCCTTTTTGACAGTCTGTCTACAGTAAAACTAGCGCTGTCGGCTATGATTCCCATGGTGGATACGATGACTGCCAATAAAGAACGCATGCGTGAAGCGGCATCCAAAGGCTTCATCAACGCCACGGACTGTGCGGATTACCTGACGAAAAAAGGTGTCCCATTCCGAGAAGCTTACGGGGTCATTGGTCAGCTGGTACAGACCTGCATTGAGAAGGATTTGACTCTGGAAGAGGTTTCCATAGAAATGTATCAGTCCCTGCATGACTTATTCGATGAAGACATCTACGAGGCCATCAAACTGGAAAATTGTGTGACGAAGCGCAGCATCCAGGGAGGGCCGGCACCTGAAGCCGTGCAGGAACAGATAGTTAATCTCAAAAATCAGCTGGGGTTGTCGTAAGCTGAAGGTAATGAGAACCCGTTAAGTTTGAAGAGAAGTAGGCAGTCAAACTAAAAACTTACAGCAAAAAAATGCAGTTCAGACTGAAACCAATCAGCTGAACTGCATTTTTGTCTGAACCGGTCTAGTTTGAGCTGGTTGTACAACTTCAAACTGGAAAAAACGATACAAAATGTGAAGTTTAGCCGGCAAATCACGGCTAAACTTGATCCAATAAATTCTTGAAAACAAAAAAGGAAAATCTGGCTCGCCAGATTATCCCATCTTAGTTCTTTACTTAAAAGTTACGAGCTTACACCTAATGCAGTTTGAGCTGCATGCATGCCGGCAACTCGGCCGGTTATAAAGGCACCGGTAATGTTGTAACCACCTGTATAGCCGTTGTAATCAAGGATTTCCCCTGTGAAATAGAGATTCTTCATCAGTTTGCTCTCAAGTGATTTTGGATTAACTTCTTTTGTATTGACGCCGCCTCCTGTAACGAAGGCTTTTTCAATCGGAAGCGACCCGTGAACAGAAAATCGAAAATCTTTCAGGAAAGCGATGACGGCATCCACTTCCTTAGGATTCAGCGTCTTGAAGGCCCGTTCACTGTCGATACCTGTCTGCTCCAGTCCAAAGAGAATGTAGCGCTCAGGTCCAAACTGCTTCAATGTATTTTTACAACTCTTCTCGCCTTCGTTTTTCATCAGACGTTCAAGGGCCTGTTTAAGTGAGCCGACTGTTTCATCGGGCACACTGTCCAGACTCATAACGGCGTGGTCAGTCTTATCCCGCTTCATTGTCTGAAGGACAAACATGGAACAGCGCAGAACAGCCGGTCCGGAAATCCCGAAGTGAGTAAAAATCATGTCCATCCGGTGGTTGACCGCCGTCTTTCCCTTTTTATTGAGGACTTTCAGGTCGACATCCCGCAGAGAAATGCCCTGAAGTGTCCGGTCTAAAATGAACGGTTCTTCAGATGTTATAGGGACTTCAGTCGGGTACAAGTCTTTAATCGTATGCCCGGCTTTTTTGGCCCATTTGTAGCCGTCACCGGTGGAGCCGGTTTTCGGCATGGCGCGTCCACCAGTGGAAAGAATAACTGTTTTTGCCGAAAGCGTCCGGCCATCCTCCAACTCGACTCCTGCTGCTGAGCCGTCAGTATAGATGACCGTCTTGACCGGTGCATTGGTATGCACATCAATCTTAGAGTCTTCCATAATCTGGATCAGTGCGTTGACAATCGTACGTGATTTATCGGTTGTCGGAAACATGCGCCCGTGGTCTTCCTCTTTTAACTTGATGCCTTTTGACTGGAAAAAATTCATAATATCATAATTATCATACTGGTAGAATGCACTGTATAAAAAGCGTCCGTTACCGGGAATGTGTGCAATAATTTCTTCTTTATCTCGATTATTAGTGACATTGCAGCGTCCGTTACCTGTGACCAGAAGCTTCCGGCCGACAAATTTGTTCTTCTCAACGACGCCCACTTTTGCCCCGTGTTCAGAAGCTGAAATTGCAGCCATCATGCCGCTTGTTCCACCACCGACAACGAGTACATCATAATGTGTCATGTGTGTTCCTCTTTTCTTTCTAAGCCTATATCTTTGACACTTTAACATATTAAAGAGAGGCAATCCATGTTATGAACCAATCCTAATAAAAATTTTACCTTTTCGCTTGTATGTAATGGATTACACTCTATAAACTAGAGATGTAACAAAAAACGATATCAGACACTAACTAACAGGAGGAAAATAGATGGGACTTAGAAAAGACTTTTTATGGGGCGGCGCTACTGCAGCCAATCAACTTGAAGGTGGATACAAGCAGGACGGAAGAGGACTGGCAAACGTTGACGTTGCACCTGTGGGAGATGACCGACGAGCCATCATTTCAGGAGAAAAGAAGCACCTAGACTTCGATGATGAACACTTTTATCCGGCCAAGGAAGCCATCGATCACTATAACCGCTACAAAGAAGACATTGCCTTGTTCGGCGAAATGGGCTTCAAGACATATCGTCTGTCGATTGCCTGGACACGTATTTTTCCAAAAGGGGACGAAAAGGAACCCAATGAAGCGGGACTGAAATTTTACGAGGACTTGTTCAAAGAGTGTCACAAACATGGCATTGAACCGCTCGTTACGATTACCCACTTTGATTGCCCAATGCACCTGATCAAGGAGTACGGCGGCTGGCGTAACCGTAAGATGGTCGACTTTTATGAGAATCTTACCCGCACCCTGTTTACACGCTATAAAGGTCTGGTCAAATACTGGCTGACATTTAATGAAATTAATATAATTTTACATGCACCGTTCATGGGAGCTGGTATCGTATTTGAAGAAGGTGAAAACAAAAAAGAGGTTCTATACCGTGCCGCTCACCACGAACTGGTTGCAAGTGCTATGGCAACGAAAATAGCTCACGAGATTGATCCGGCTATTCAAATCGGCTGCATGCTGGCAGCAGGGAAAAACTATCCTAACACTCCGAAACCAATCGATGTACTGGCTGCTCAGCAGGCCGACAGACAGAATTACTTCTTCATCGATGTTCAGTCCCGCGGTGAATACCCGGCTTATGCTTTGAAAGAGCTGGAACGAGAAGGAATTGAAATTCCGTTTGAAGAAGGTGACAGAGAACTGCTTAAAGAACACACTGTAGACTTTATCTCTTTCTCTTACTATTCAAGTCGTGTGGCTTCCGGAGATCCTGAGGTCAATGAGAAGACAGAAGGAAATATCTTCGCTTCAGTGAAAAACCCATACCTTGAAGCAAGTGAATGGGGCTGGCAGATTGATCCACTTGGTCTGCGCATTACGATGAACGATATATACGACCGTTACCAGAAACCTTTATTTATCGTTGAAAATGGTCTGGGTGCCATCGATGAGCCTGATGAAAATGGCTATGTCGAAGACGACTACCGCATCGATTACCTGGCATCACACATTAAGGAAATGAAAGATGCTGTTGAACTGGACGGCGTCGATTTAATGGGTTACACGTCATGGGGCTGTATCGACCTGGTCAGTGCCGGTACCGGCGAAATGAAAAAACGTTACGGCTTTATCTATGTTGACCGCGATAACGACGGGAACGGTACACTTGAACGTACACCGAAAAAATCTTTCCACTGGTACAAAAAAGTTATCGAAACAAATGGGGAAGATTTAAGCAAGGATTAAATCGGATAAAATTTAAAGAAGAAGTTTCCTGCCGGTTAGCTGGCAGGGAGCTTTTTTTGTCTGTCAGCTACAAAAGTGGGTATAATGGGATTAGAGAATATGATAGCAATGAAAGTAGAGGAGAATAGTAAATGACAACACTGAGAAACTTGACGAGCGAGGATTTCGAAGACGTATACCAGTTGAACCTCTATGCTTTTCATTTTAAAGAGACGACTGAAAGCAAAGAGAGGATGAAGAAGGAATTCGACTATGGTCATGCATTAGGATCTTTTTCTGATAATCAGCTGACCAGTTCTCTTATACTCTTTCCGTTCGAAGTGTATTATCACGGAAAAGCACTTAAAATGGGGGGAATAGGAAATGTTACCAGTTATCCCGAAGTAAGAGGGCAGGGGCATGTACGTCAATTGATGAGTACTAATTTAAAGGAAATGAAGGAGCGAGGCATGGTCCTTTCTTACCTGGCACCTTTTTCCTATCATTTCTACCGTAAGTTTGGCTATGAAGTGACCTTTGAAGAACGTCAATATGACATCAAGCCGGAAGATTTTGGGTCCTTCAAAGCACCTGAGAAAAGGGTTAAAAGAGTTAACTGGGAAGAACAGAAAGATGTGGTTAAAGCTATATATGCTGAAAAAATGACAAATGCCATTGGCCCTGTAAATAGAAATGACTGGATATGGAATAATCGTATTATGATTTCAGACACGAAAAATCTGGCACTCTATCAGGATGAAAAAGATGTACCGAAAGGCTATATTCTCTATGAGTTTTCAGGTGAACATCAAAACCACTTTGAGATTAAAGAGCTGACTGCACTGACAGGACAAGCAGAAAAGGCACTGTGGCAATTTGTTGCGTCACACGCTGACGGTTTCGAAAGATTCACCTTTAGTGCTCGTTCAGATCAAAAGTTGTCCCACCTTTTTCGTGAAGCAGACCTCAAACAGAAATTAGTATCAGGCATGATGGCTCGCATCGTGGATATGGAAGCCTTCTTAAAGCAGGTCCCTTTTAAAAAGGAGGACAATCAGACAGTCTATCTGGAAGTCACGGATGACACAGCAGACTGGAATGAAAAAGTATTTAAACTAGCAGTTAACGAAGAGAACACAAGTGTTTCTACTGTAGATGAGCCAGAAGACACTACTTTTTACATGAAAGCCAGTATCCAGACATGGACGCAGCTGTTTATGCGGTATAAAAAAGCAACAGACTTACAATTTGAAGGGACACTTGAAGGTTCAAAAGAAGCAGTGCAGGCTCTAGATAACCTCTTGCCAGAAGGGGTACCTGAACTGCATGA
>RECC01000016.1 GCA_007692455.1 Alkalibacterium sp.
CCTTATAAAGCCGGAACTCAGCAGCACTTTATCCGTGAGTTCCGCCTCAAACCGTTACCAGCCAATTTTATCGGTGTCTTTTAACTCTTTAAGGTTGTTTAGACACGTTCAGGACGTGTCTATTCTTAATAAAATGCTTTTTAAGTAGATAAGCAGCTGATACCAGCTGCTTACCTAATCAAAAAAGGCCCTCTGTATATGAGGGCCTCCTTTGAGTCTTCCATAGTTACATTAAGAAGTGACTGCTTTCTTCCAGGAAGATTGCGCGGTCTTTTTCAGGGACCATTGAACCGCCTGTGCCCCAGGCGATGTGAGTCGCATTTCCCATTTTAGCTGTCAGATTTTTATTGTTCATGTAAGTCTGACCTTCTGGTGACGCCATCAGGTTATACGGTCCTATCAGACCGGCAACGGCTGCCGGCTCGAGGAAAATCGATTCTTTTTCATAGATGGTCGTCTGAAGTGCCTTGAATACATCATCATCGATGGAGTAGCCACCACTGAAGAATGTACGCATCAGTTTTGCGACGAGTCCGGATGTACGAGGTACCGCTAAGCCGTCAGCAATCGTGAGACCGCCCAGCTGGAAATCAAAGACAGAGACTTCATCAAACTTCTCAGTCATCAGTCCGACAAGCATGCTTGGCATCTTAGTCGGCTCTGCAAAGAAGCAGTGAACATGCTCGCCGAATGCCTGTTTCAGACCGAACGTGATACCGCCCGGTGATCCACCGATCCCACATGGCAGGTAGACAAACAGCGGGTGATCCGCATCAACAGTAACTCCCTGTTCTTCCAGCTGCTTCTTCATGCGGAAACCACCGACAGTATAGCCGAAGAATAATTCCTCGGAATGTTCATCGTCGACAAAATAGCTTTTCGGATCGCTGTCTGATGCCGCACGCCCATTTTCTACAGCTCGTGAAAAGTCTGTATCGTGTTCGATCACTTCCACACCGATGTTTCTCAAGTACTCTTTTTTCCATAGTTTTGCTTCAACTGACATGTGAACAGTCACGTCGAAACCGAGTTTGCGTCCCATAGTACCAACGCTGATTCCCAGGTTTCCAGTTGTTCCAACAGTAATATTGAAACCGGAAAAGAAATTGCGGAATGATTCGCTGGCAAAGACTGCATAGTCTTCTTCAATGCTCTTAAGCATGCCTTCTTTTAAAGCCAGTGTTTCCGCATGTTTCAGCACTTCATAAATCGCTCCGCGCGCTTTGATGGTTCCTGAAATAGGTAGTAAATCATCACGTTTCAACCATAATTTCCCGTCAACTTTTGTCCCCAGCGTTTCATTTAAGTGGCCTTGCATTGCGCTGATTTCAGAAAGTGGTGATTCAATGATGCCGCCTGTTAAAGCAGTCTCAGGATAAGCCGTTTGAATAAATGAGGCGAAACGCTGCAGGCGTGCTTCTGCATCCTCAATGTCTGCCATAGAGTATTTTGTTTCTTTTGTTGCCTGTTCAGTTGGGAGGTAGCTGGTGTTTTCCCAGAATATTTCTTTTCCATTTTTTATATCATTTAAAAGAGGTGTTTTTTCAATTAATTCCGTAATTTTTTCGGTCATGGTGTATGCCGTCCTTTCGCTAAATCAGAGTCATGTGGTCATTTCAACTCGTACATTGTAGCATACTAAATCGGCGTACTAAAGCATAAGAAAAGGCTTCTCATCATAAGATAAGAAACCTTTTAACATTCTGTTAACAAAGTCATTTTTTCTCAGGATTACCCATACTCGTCTGTCAAAAAAGCGATGGACGCCTGGATAAAATCCTTCAAGACATCGGTGTCAATATCATCTACTTTATTAATGTAGACACAGCCTTTTCCAGATGTGTGCTTTCCAAGGCGGGACAAATAGCGTTCGCGTTCCGGAAAGCCGGTAGCCATGTACAGACTGATTTTAGCTTTCCGTGGGGAAAAACCGACCAGCATGGAATCCCCTTCATGTCCGGAGGCATACTTATAGTGATAGCTGCCAAAACCAATGATGCTGTCTCCCCACATTTTTGCTTCCATACCACTTGCTTCTTCAAAAATCGAAAGCAGTCTGTAAGCATCCTGCTTCTTTGACTCTTTTTCCACGCTTTCGATAAATCTAGTGACGCTTGCGTCGGTTTCCTTCGTCTTAGCTTTGTACATCCGGCTCACCCTTTCGAAAAAACATAGTGTTAGTCTATATGAGTTTTTCTAAAGCTATCTATGTTCTATTATCCCACACTCAACCTGCTTATTTTGCATAAGAAGAAATTAAATCGATAAAAGCATCACCATATTTTTCCAGTTTTGCTTCGCCTACCCCATGAACGGCAAGGAATTCTTCGGGTGAGCGCGGCATCTGTGAGGCCATACTCATCAAAGCCTTGTCGGTGAAGACAACAAAAGGCGGTTTCCCTATTTCTGCAGCAATTTCTTTTCGCAGCGTTCTCAGTTCTTCAAACAGCTTTTCATCGTACTCTTCAGAGAAGGTCTGCTTGGCTTTCACCGTTTCCTTCTGCTGCTTAATCATGTATAGCTTATGCTTGGCATGCAGGAGTTCAACCGATTTTTCCGTAAATGTAAGGATTGGATACTGATCGCCTCCAACCTGCAGGAACTGTTCACTGACCATTAAAGCAATAATATCTTTGATTTCTGTTTCAGACACGTTTTTCATGAGGCCATGGGTAGACAGTTCATCAAAGGAGAGGCTTTTTATACGGGTCGTTTCTTTTCCTCTCAGCACATCTGCGACCAGTCCCATGCCATACTGCTGGTTCATACGATAAATGCAGGACAGTATCTTCTGACACGATTCCGTTACATCAACCAGCTCCGCTTCCCCGTTACAGTTGGAACAGTTGTCGCAAGACTGGTAAGACGGGTATTCATCAAAGTATTCCAGAATTGTTTTCCTCAAACAGCGGCCTGTTTTGCAATATGAAATAATGGTATTCAGATTATCTTTGGCATGCGGATGATTCCCCTGCTCAATCAGCAGATTATTTGTAATGATATCCTGACTGGAGTAAAAAAGAATGGCTTCGGAAGGCGCACCATCCCGACCGGCACGACCGGCTTCCTGGTAGTAGCTTTCCATATCCAGGGGCATATTGTAGTGAATGACGCGTCTCACGTTGGATTTGTCAATCCCCATACCGAATGCATTGGTCGCGACAATTATAGGTGACTTGTCATACAGAAAATCTTCCTGGTTCTGGTTTCGTTCCTCGGCAGTCAAGCCGGCGTGATAGTATGCGGCATTAAATCCTTTTTTATTCAGATGGGTATGGACACGTTCTACATTACGTCTCGTGTTGCAGTAGATGATACTGGATTCCTTGTCTTTCAGGAGTTCTGTCAGTTTCGTATTTTTCTTTTTAGGATGCACAATGGAGAACGTCAAATTCGGCCGGTCAAAGCTGGCTGTGTAGTGATAAGGTTTTTCCAGCTGAAGTTTATTAATGATATCTTCCTGAACTTTCTGAGTCGCTGTTGCGGTAAAAGCGGC
Source organism: Alkalibacterium sp. (assembly GCA_007692455.1). Lineage (GTDB taxonomy): Bacteria > Bacillota > Bacilli > Lactobacillales > Carnobacteriaceae_A > Alkalibacterium. The sequence goes on from RECC01000016.1 coordinate 3,497, forward strand.
AAATGGCGGGTAGGTCGAACAATGATTTCTGACCTCAGGTATCGCCTGATAACTCGGTCTGAAATCATGGCCCCACTGCGAAATACAGTGCGCTTCATCTACCGCAATCAAGTTCACATTCATACGTTTTAACCGGCTTAAAAAGTACTCATTCATAAGGCGCTCCGGGGACACATAGAGAAGATTTAGATCGCCGGCAATAGCCTGTCTGATTGTCTGATTCTGTTCGTCCAGAGACAGCTGACTTGTTAAAAAGCCAGCCTTCACTCCCATGGACAGCAAACCGTCAACCTGATCTTTCATTAAAGAAATCAGCGGACTGATGACAAGAGTAACGCCCTTCATCTCCAATGCAGGAATCTGGTAACACAGGGATTTCCCTCCACCAGTCGGCATGATGCCCAGAGCGTCACGCCCGTCAATAATGGCCTGAATAATCATCTCCTGTCCCGGTCTGAATGTGGTATAGCCGTAATATCGGGTTAATGTATCGGTTAACGTACTCACTTTATCTCTCCTACATCTTGCTTGAGTTATCTATTTAGTCTGATACAGTTTATCACATCTAAACAATCAGTCATAGAGAAGGCCGATTGGAAAAAATTCTAAAGCCTCAGTTGGTACGAACGCAAAATCTATTCGCAAAAATAGATAAAAGCCGTTATACTGAGCTTAAAGAACAAAAAAGGAGGGGCCTGGATGCACAAATACCCTGTGCCCGATATACTGGACGTCTGCATAGAAGCCGGTCAAGTGATGCTGGAAAATGGGGCAGAAACCTACCGGGTTGAAGACACAGTCTACCGTATTGCCAAAAGCTATAATTTAATTTACATCAATGTTTTTGTCGTTCCGACAGCCCTGATACTTACTGTACAGGGAGAAGATGGCCTGGATCATACGGAATTGCTGCGCATGACAGACCGCCAGACGAATCTAGAAAAAGTATCCATGGTCAATGATTTATCCAGGTTACTTGCTCAGCGCGCACTGCCTCCTGCAAAAGTGAAGCAGAAGCTGGCTAATATCCGGAACACCCCCCGTAATTTTTCAGAGTGGCAGAGCAACTTTGCCATCGCACTGGCCTGTGGCGGTTTCCCACTGCTTTTTGGAGGAGGCTACTATGATATGCTCCCCGCCTTCATTGCCGGTGGTTTGGGTCACATACTGTATCAAAAAGTGAATAATTTGACTAACGTCAGCTTTTTTGCCGAAATGGTCGCTTCTTTTTTTATCGGTCTAATAGCTGTTTTACTCACTGGCTTAGGTTTGGGAGAAGACGTTAATATGATTATCATTGGCAGTGTGATGTCTCTTGTCCCCGGGATGGCCATTACAAACAGTCTAAGAGATTTGATGGCCGGCCATCTGCTTTCAGGAGTAGCGGTACTGGCAAAAGCATTGCTTACCGCAGGAGCCATTGGAATCGGGATAGCCATTGTCTTGACCTTCATCTAAAATTAAAAGGAGTTTAACAGCATGGATTTAAGTTATTTTTCTTATTTTGCAGTTGCTTTAATAGCGACCTTTGGTTTCGGGGTCTTATATAATGTCCCCACGCGAACACTTTTCGCTTCCAGCATATCCGGTGCCATCGGCTGGATAGTCTACTTCTTCCTTTCCTTCCAGCTCGAACTGGACTTATTTATAGGAGTAGGAGTGGCTGCCTTTTTAGTCGCTTTTTTTAGCCAATGGTATGCACGACACTTCAGGATGCCTGTGATTGTCTTTGCCATCCCGGGTATAATTCCACTCGTTCCAGGTGGGTCCGCCTATAATATGATGCGGGCGTTTATAGAAGGTCAATCCGATACGGCTCTGATGTTTGCGACAGAAACCTTCCTGATTTCAGGTGCCATTGCATTGGGATTATCCGTTAACAGTGGTTTGTTCCAAGTGTTTTCCAACCGGGCTTTTGAAAAAAGGGAAAAACGCTATCTGCCTTAATACTTAATTTTTCACCGTTTGTGCCTCCCTCACTAAATCCAATCGACCATTACTAACCAAATATGTAAAAAAGATCGACCCTTTTAAAGGGCCGATCTTTTTTTGTGTCCAGTTATGTTTCTTACATTCCAACATATGGTGCTGGGTTAACTGGTCTTCCATTTTTATGAATTTCAAAGTGCAAGTGTACTCCTGTAGAAGTACCGGTTGTTCCCATAATACCTAACTGCTGACCTTGAGAAACTTGTTGTCCTCTTGATACAGACAAGTTTGGTGTCATGTGTGCGTACAATGATCTGTATCCACTACCATGGTCAACGACAACATAATAGCCTAGAGAATGATGGTAAGTTGCTGTCGTAACTGTTCCGGCACGCGTTGCTATGATTGGACCGCTTCCCGCAATATCAATTCCGCTGTGCATTCTTCTTCCACCATGAACTGGGTGAGTACGGTAACCGAAACCGGAAGTCAGGCGTCCACTGGCAGGACGAACCCAACCTGAACTTTGAGATGGTGAAGAATTTGAAGGAGCACTTGCCTGTTTTTCTTGTTCTTCACGATCTTTTCTTGCCTGTTCTTCAGCCTGACGACGTGCTTCTTCGCGACGCTGAGCTTCTGCCTGCTGACGTTGTTCTTCTTCACGGCGCTGCTGAGCTGCTGCCTGTTGACGTTCTTCTTCTGCACGACGCTCTGCTGCTGCCTGCTGACGCTGTTCATCTTCACGACGCTGTTGAGCTGCTGCAGCTTCCTGACGTTCTTCTTCCGCACGACGGTCGGCTGCGGCTTGACGTGACTCTTCTTCACGACGTTCTGAAGTTGAAGTAGCGGCCTGCTGCTGCTCTTGTTCTTCCTGCTTTTGTTCTTCATTAGCGCGACGCTCTGCTGCTGCCTGCTGGCGCTCTTCTTCTTCACGACGCTCTGCCGCGGCCTGCTGGCGTTCTTCTTCTTCACGTAATTCCTGTGCTTCAAGTTCAGCCTGTTGTCTGGCTTCTTCTTCAGCTGCTAAGCGTTGTGCTTCTTCTTCCGCACGACGACGCTCTTCCTCTTCACGAATGCGCTGTTCTTCTATACGTTTCTCTTCTGCAATACGTTCTTCTTCTGTTTCAATTTCTGATGATAATGACATAGCCTGTTGAGCTAGGGCATATTGTTCTTTAACAAAGTTTTCTTTTTCATTTTCGTTCATTTCATACAGTTCGGCAACATGCATGATTTCGTTATCCAGTTCAATCTGCTGGATAGTCAATTCGTCACGAGTCTCTTCCATTTGAGTCAGAAGAGCAACGACTTCTTCACGTTCAGTCTGAACTTTTTCTTCAGATTCTTGTACTAACTTCTGATCGCGAATCTGATCTTCAATGATGTTACGGTTTGCTGAGACTAGTTGGCTTACAATGCCTACACGACTGATTAAGTCTGATAGGTCTTCTGCTGACAGAATAATATGTATGATATTCGTCGCATTCCATTGGGTTTGTGTAGCACGAGCCTGATGCATGAGTTTTTCATTACGCTGGTTAATGAGGACTGTCAAGCGATCAATTTCTTCATTCAATCGTTCGATTTCCTGATTTGTTTCTTCCAGACGTTTGCTCTGATCAGTTAAGTCAGCAGTTAATTCTGAAATTGTTATCTGGAGAGATTGGATGTGTCCTTCCAATACTTCTCTTTCTTCAGCCAGCTGCTGCAATTCTTCTTCTGTATCTTCAATAACGTTATCCAAATCGCCTGAGCGGCTTTCAACTTCCTGCTTCTCTTCTTTTAATTCGTCCAGTACGCTTTCAGCTTGAACAGCTGATCCAGCAAATGGCATCGATCCTGCTAAAATAACGGATGTTAAAAATCCAAATGTAAGTTTCTTATTCACGCTAGTTCCCCCATAATTTTTCTCTATTCCACGACATCGTCTATAAATTATCATAATCATTCATTTTAAGTTTAAGTTGTAGTTGGTTAATTAAGCTAAACTTATAATAGCATCTGGGGGAAAAATATTAAGCTTTTAGGTCATTACAGTTATGTTACACTTATATTTAGTCAAATTTCAGACAAAAAATGTGCCAATACTTAGAATTCATACTATACTTGTTAGAGTTATCGCTTGACAAATGGCTCTAGGACTGTTCTGTTAGCGGTCCCAATAAAAGGGTGAGAATTTGTTAATGAATAAAACTTTTTTACACTGAATATACATGCATATTGTTATTTTATTTCTATGCTGTCCGCTATACAGTAAATCTAAATTATTATGTAACCTATTTTTATCTTTTAAGTAGGAAAAGTTCTATCCAAACTATCAATTGGGTTCAAGACCTCATACCTTTTCGCACAACTCTTTATTTTCGCCAGCCTCCTATTAGGTCAGGTGGCGAAATCAAATGAAGGCCGCAAATTTAATTAGCTGCTTATTGCAATCCATTTCGAAACCCAGCAGGGATATAAGTGTCTGTTCAACTTTGTTCTGTTATCCGCCCTCGCAAACACACTGTTTGGTTTAGGTATGTCAGTAATATTGATTATATTATAGTAGTAAACAGTCAAAGAGTATGACCTCTGGAAAATAGTCATACTCTTTTTTGTAAGTGGTTGTTTAATCTAATTCCATACCATTTGACTCGATAACCTGTTTATACCAGTCGAAGGACTTTTTCTTCTTGCGCTCCATCGTCCCTGATCCGTCATCATGCTTGTCAACATAGATGAAACCGTAGCGCTTTGAATACTCTCCAGTTGATGCACTGACCAGGTCGATACAGCCCCAGCTTGTGTAACCAATGAGGTCCACACCATCCTTGACTGCTTCGCCCATTTCTCTGATATGCTCACGCAGGTAATCGATACGGTAATCATCGTTGATTGACCCGTCTTCTTCAACAGTATCATAAGCCCCCAGGCCGTTTTCTACAATCATCAATGGTACCTGATAGCGACCATACAATTCATTTAATGAAATGCGCAGACCAACCGGGTCAATTTCCCATCCCCAGTCACTGGCTTCAAGGAAAGGATTCTTGACGCCTCCAATCAGGTTCCCCTGACCTAATTCTTCAGCTGTCTTATTTTTCTTATCGGTACGGGACATGTAGTAACTGAATGAAATAAAGTCGACAGTTCCGTTTTTAATCGTCTCAAGATCTCCATCTTTTATGTCAATTTGGATGTCATTTTCACTAAAGTAACGGTCTGCAAAGTATGGATAGGCTCCGCGGACCTGAACATCTCCACAGAAGAAATTGAACAAGTCTGCTTCTCTAGTTGCATGCATGACATTAATAGGATTGGAGTCAGCGGAATATACTGGAGCATAAATCAGCATGCAGCCTACTTGTGATTCCGGTATAATCTCGTGAGCTTTCTGAACTGCTCGTGCACTTGCCACAAACTGGTGATGCAGTCCTTGGAAGCTTTCCTGCAAACGTGTTTCATCACTTTCAGGTGAAAAGCCCAGTCCAAAGAGCGGCATATGAGTTGCTCCATTAATCTCATTAAATGTCAGCCAGTATTTTACTTTGCCCTTGTAGCGAGTGAAAAGAGTTTCAGCATAACGGTCAAAGAATTCAATCAGCTTTCTGTTTTTCCATCCGCCGTACTCTTTAATTAAGTGCAGAGGCGTTTCATAGTGTGCGATGGTCACTAACGGTTCAATGTCATATTTTGCCAGTTC
>RECC01000084.1 GCA_007692455.1 Alkalibacterium sp.
TTTCAATGGCAGTGAATGACGATCGATAATCATGGCCAGCGAATAAGGTTCTGCTCCAATTGAACAGGCGGCACTCCAGATGGAAATGGAATCGAATTTTTTGGATAAGTCAGTAATTAACAGTTCTTCAAATTTCTCGAATAAATCCTTGTTACGGAAAAATTCCGTTACGTTAATGGTAATGTAATCCAGAAACTGTTTTTTCACTGACTCGTCCTGATGAATCAGCCCGGAATACTCTTCTAAAGTCAGGGCACCAGACTGCCGCATGACGGTCTGAATACGTCTGTTCAACTGCTTTTCTTTGTAGGCATCCAATCGAATGTTCAAGTTAGCCTGGACCCAATTATAAAAATAATCATAATTTAACGTTGTCATATAGTCACCTTGTCATTTCATAGAGTATGTCAGCTATTTCGGTTAAGCTGGCTGTTTGATCGGATAGTCCTCTGTCTACAACAGCTCTTGGCATGCCGTAAACAGTAGACGTTTGTCTGTCTTGAGTAATAATGTAACCTTCTTGCTGTTTAATCGCTGCACAGCCTTCTGCACCATCTTTACCCATTCCGGTTAGAATGATTCCCACTGTGTCTTTACCGTAAACTGTAGAAGCTGTTTCAAAAAGATAGTCTACAGCCGGACGTACACTATGACGTTTCGGCTGCTTCGTTAATCTCATCTTGTTTCCATCTAAAACCAAGTGTTTCCCGCCTGGTGCCAGATACACTTTGCCCGGCAATACCCTTTGACCATCCTTTGCTTCTTCAACAGGTACAGAAGCCAGCGTATTCAACCGATGGGCAAATGACGCCGTGAAGTTTTCCGGCATATGCTGAACGATGAATACAGGTACTGTCAGATTCTCAGATAAAGACTGAATAATGGACACTAAAGCTTTTGGACCCCCTGTTGACGCTCCAATGACAATTGCCTTGAGTGTCTGTTTTCTCTCTTCAAGACAGCTGGTTATTTTTAATTCAGTTTTAGCAATTTTATCATCAGGGGCCTGTTCTTTATGAAAATAGACTTTGATGCGTTTCGCTAATTCTGTTTTAAAGTAATCCCAGTTTTGACTGATTGCTACTGGTTTTTCAATAAAATCTTCTGCTCCAAGTTCCAAAGCTTTAAATGTTGTTTCTTCGTTCGTTTTGGAACTGAGCATGATAACCGGTATCGAATGAAACTCTTTAATCGCTCTTAAAGTTTCGAGCCCATTCATAATCGGCATTTCGACGTCCAGTGTTATAATATCCGGTACATTTTTATTTATCAGCTTTAATGCTTCCTTACCATTTCTGGCTGCATCCGTCACTCTTACGCCTGTGCAATCGTTAAGTACATTGGTGAGTACTTTTCGCATCAAAGCAGAATCGTCGACAACTAGTACGTTTATTGTCATAGTGCATTCCCCATTTTTCTCTTCATAATACAAATTCTTCCCGGTTCACTAAACGTACTCTTACTTCAAATGTTTCAAGGTCAACAAACATTGACCGTCCCATTTTTCCTCCGACATCTTCTGACACTATGGTCAGGTTCAAGTCTTTTAAGACTCTCTTTACTGAATCAATATTTCTCTGGCCGATTTGGAGAACACTGGACTCTTGATTGAAAGAAAACATACTGGCTCCGCCTGCAATCTTTACAAGCAGTTGGTCTTCATTTGTCTTTTCTTTCAATTCCTCAATAATTTTAGGCAAAGCCAGATCAGCAAATTTCGGCCAGTTTGATTTATCCTTAAAGCCTGTGCTATCCGGCAGCATAATATGACTAAGGGCCCCTACCTTTGCTTTCGGAGCATATAAGGCTATACCAACACAAGATCCTAGTCCAATGGTCACCAGCTGGTCTGGGGCTGTAGCTATTTTGTAATCTGAAATTCCTACTTTTATCTGTTCAGTCATTCTACTCTCCAGTAATCAGTCATTTACTCAGGCTTTAATCGTTTGTATTTCAACCAGCTTCCGCAGTTCTTCTCCCTTTTCTTCAGCAAACAGATAGTGGCTGTCCAGAATAGGAATAATTTCTTCTTCTGTTTGTACAAATGCTGAAATGTAGGACAAGGATAGTCCGTCAACTTTTTCTTCCACTGCTTCGGCTAACTGTTCGGTAGCATAATTTTCTACAACCGTTACTTCATTCACCAGCAGGCCAATACGCGTCTCTTTCCAGTTGACCAATATGATGTCCGCTTCTTCGTAATCCGATTCGGGCAGATTATAAAAACGGTCGGCTAAATCAATAATGGCCAGTACGTCTCCTTCTACTTCCTGAAGTCCCACAATGTATGAGGAGACACCAGGAATGGCCGTATGGTTTTCCAGAGCCACAATTTTATCTGTTTCTGAAATGGGAAGACCGAAAGTCTGTCCTCCCGCTTTAAATAGTAAGTGCTGTGCCATGTTTTTGACTCCTTTTAAACAAATTCAGGTTCTAAAGTATCTAATTCACTGACTTCTGGTTCAGCCTCTGCTTCTGCTTCTTTCTGATTGATGACAAACTGTTCAGCAGAGTGTTTCAAGTCCAGCGCCACATTTTCCAGGTGGTTGATGTGAGTTGTGAAGTCTTCCATAGTAGCTAGAATTTCTTCTGCGTTAGCAGAGACCTGTTCAGTTCCGGCAGAATTCTCCTGTGCTCCGGCTGCAATACTTTCCAGCTGAGCAACGACTTCTTCTTTTTTCTCATTAATGACTGCAGACGACTGCATAACGGTCAGCATGCTGCCCACGAGTTGTTCAAGTGAGAGCGCAACGTTCTCAGAAGCTTTAATGGCTTCATCAATTTTTTCAGTTTGAACTTTGCTGTCCTGGTTTGTATCTTCAAGGTGCTTGACCATACCGGAAGACTTCGTCTGAATCGTTTGAATAATCGTTTGAATATCTTTAGATGAGGTGGCACTTTGTTCAGCCAGTTTACGAATCTCATCGGCTACCACTGCAAATCCTCGTCCCGCATCACCGGCACGGGCTGCTTCAATAGAAGCATTCAGTGCAAGCAGGTTTGTCTTGGACGCAATAGTTGTAATGGCTTTGACAATGCCTTCAATGTTTTGGATATCACCATCAACCTCTTCAATTCTGACTTTCAAATCATCCAAAGTCTCTAAGGTTTCCTGCCATTTCTTCTCAACATCATGAGTGGCCTGAGAATTCTTTCCGTTCACTACCATCGTCTCGTCTGCCTGTTCGCCCATTTTGGAAACAGCTGTATTGATTTCACTTAAGGCTTCCGCCAGTTCATTCATCTGAGATACGGTAGCTTCAGTATCCTGAGTCTGCATTGAAGTGGACTCAGCTACCCCATTAATGGTTTCCGATACTTCTGCAGTTGACCGGCTGGTCTGATCTGCAATTTCTGTCAGCGTTGTTGCCATGCTGGAAACATTCTGACTGTTTCCTTGAATGACCTGGATAGTATCTTCAAAATTGTTAATGGTTCGGTTTAGCGACAGACCCAATTGATGAATCTCATTTCCTTTTTCATTTAATGGTTTCTGTTTCTTAGATTGTTTGCGTATTTTTTTCGCAAAAGGCAGTTTAAATCTGAATAAATCTTCACGGGTCACGCGACTCGTTAAATCACCCTGGCTGACTTTTTCGAATACATTCAGCAAAGCCTGTGTGACTGTCTTGAGTAAGGCCGTTAGAATGCCTGTTATAAACAGGGCGAATAGTATGACTATTATAGTTACAAGCGTAACCGTGTCTCTGATGGCGCCCATTTCCTGAACCATTTCGTTGGCTCGGACCATACCGTAAACATTCAGACCCAAGTCCGGGATGCGGCTATGGAAGATTCCAAACTGACCACCATTGATGCTGTTGTCATATACCCAGCCAGAGTTAGCCGTTACACCTGCCATACCGCTGCTGACTTCAACCGAGTCGTCTGCGTCAAGCGACCGACGGAAGTAGGTTTCTTCCGATAAATCCTGGCCAACCTCTTGTTCTCTGGATGATGCCAATACTGTCCCGTTATCGGCAATCAAGTTGACATATCCTGTATTACCGATTTCAGTTGTAATAAAATCCTGCTGAATGGTATACAGGTCCAAATCCATTGCAATGACGCCTTCAATTTCGCCTCTTTGCCCCGTCCCTCTGTATACGGTAACCAGTGTGCGGTTATTAATCGTATAGGGTTCTGACCAGGTCAGACGAGTTGACGTCATTGCCTCTTCAAGCCAAGGGAAGACATTATACGGATTGACGCCCACTCGAATTGCAGCAAGTGATGACACATAAGGAATTGAATCATCTGCTGGAATATAATGAACAGATGAAATATAAGGATTCCCTGTTGCTACATATTCAAAATTGGACAATAAATTCGTTCTGTTCTGATCATTTTCTTCTGTCAATCTGGATGTTGCTCCGCTCATAATCAGAAGACGAAGCGTTTCTTCTGCTGAATCCGCAGCACTTTCAATTGATGACGCTAAATTGGATGTAATCTGACGTTCCTGCGCTTCCACTCTTTCCGTAATAATTTCTGATGTTCTATAATATGTAATGGACATAGCGGCAATAACAGGAACCAGCATTATAACAATCAAACTGATTGCAATTGGTAAAGTTAAACTCTTGTGCTTTCTTTTCTTTCTCAACTTACTTAAATCCAGACTCTTCCATCCGTCGTTCATTTTAGGCCAGTTGATTGTTTGGAATTTTTCTTTCAACTGAGTTAACTTATCTGACTTTTTCTCCATTCTGACTCTCCTCTGTTTATTAAATATATAAACCATTCCTCTCTTAAATAATCGGTTAACTTTGTGAAATGTTTAGTGTTATTTATATATATTGCTAGATAGTCACTTTTCAGACACATTTTTGATAAAAAATCCTGCCTCTCATAGTTTGAAAGACAGGAATAGTGATGGTCATTAAGTTGAAAATTGTACGGTTGACTGCTTCAGCTGACTGGCAAGTTCTTTAAACTGTTCAATGGATGCCGTGAATTCTTCCATTGAAGCAAGAATTTCCTGCGCATTTGCAGATACTTGTTCTGTTCCCGCTGCATTATTTTCAGCTGATAACTCAATTGAGTCCAAGGCCTTCACAACATTTTCCTTTTTCTCTTCAACCTGATTGGCCAGAAGTAAGGACTGACTGATGTGCTTAGCCAAGGTCTGAATTTTCTGAGATATTTCTTCATTGGTCTGTGTAACATTCTCTAACGAAACCGTCTGATTTTCACTGTCTGCCAGAACATCGTCAAGTGTTTTGACCATCTCTCTGGAATCAGATTGGATAATATGGATGATGCTGGCAATCATTTCTGATGAGTGATTGCTCTGCTCGGCCAGTTTTCTGATTTCATCAGCAACAACTGAAAAACCTTTGCCTGCTTCTCCGGCTCTTGCAGCCTCAATGGAAGCATTCAATGCCAGCAAGTTAGTCTGTTCCGAAATGTCGTGGATAGCCCCCAAGATTTTTTCTACATCCTGTACATTTCCATCTACTTTACTAATGTCCTGCTTCAGGTTGTTAAAGGACGAGACGGTCTGTGTCCAGGTCGAGTTGACGGTTTGCATGTTCCGGTCGTTTTCACCTAATGCCAGAACTGTTTCATCTGCCTGATTCCCGACTTCCTGCAAGTTGGAAGAAATGAGGCTGACGTCCTGAGACAAGTCTGTCATCATTTGGACAGTTCCTTGAGTGTCCCTAGTCTGCTCACTGCTTGACTGAGCAATAGACTGTATCGTTTCAGAAACTTCCTCTGTTGCACTTTTTGTCTGTTCGGTTATTTCAGACAAATCCAAAGCCAATTCATCGACGGATTTGGCACGTATTTGAAGATCCAGTACCATACTCTGGAATGCCTTCACTGCCTTATTAAAACTCCAACCAATCTGGTGCAGTTCGTGGCCATTTTCTTTGATGCTATGTTTCTTCTTCGCATTTTCTTTCTTTGGTCGTTTTGATTCTTTTCTGGCTTTCTTGAATGAGGTGATTCGCGTCTTCAGATCCCCTTCCTGCAGACCGGACAACGCTCCTCTGAGCACATGGGTGAGTGAAACAAAGTAATTAGACAATAAAGTAGAAAGCAGAATAGCTCCAATCACGCTTATAATAAGCACGCGTGTAGAACTTCTCAGAAAAACTGCATTTTCAGCAGCCATTTCATCTGACGTCACAGCTCCGTAGACAATCATATTCATTTCCGGTACCCGCTCATAATAGATGGGAAAAGTTCGATCATTAAAGTCGTTGTAGATTTCACCAGCCTGATTGCCTGCTTCCTGAAAAATAGCCTGATCCCCTACATACAAACCGGCAAGAGAAGCATCCTGCGTGAATTGCCAGTAGCCAGTCTCCGTAATCACAAACGGATAACCTGTTTCACCAATCTGACTCGAATCAATGATAGCGGCAATGCTCTCTATGTCCAGCTGCACACCTAAAACACTCGTCTCACCATTGGACTGTTCAATTTCCATAGTAGCGGCCATGGTTGTTGCACCTGAAACTGCATCAGTATAAGGCTCAGACATATATACTTCGCCGTTAGCCTCGACTGCTCCCTGAAACCACTCTCTTGCTGTGGATTCCAGATTTGTTTCTGATACGGTTCCGAGTGCTGTTTCTCCTGGTAGAAACAGGAAGACATCACTTATGTATTCTGATGCTGATTGAACGATACCAAGCATATCCTCAAGTTGAGTTGTATCCTCTAGCTCGCCGATCTGTTCAATACCATCTATTTGGGATAAAGCTGTCAAACTGCTGCGTGCTTCACTGCCCGCATCATCAATTAAGGTGACAATTCGACTTGTCGCTTCCTGCTGTTCCCTCAATACTCTTCTAGTCACTACCTGGTCCATGCGGTAATAGAGGATGCCCGATACGATAACTAATGGCAGCAATACTAAACTTGTGAATAATACAATAAAGCGCAATCGAATAGATTTCGATTTAACCTGCCCTTTTCTTCTGTTCTTAACTTTCTTTAACATTTTACCCCTCTTTTCAATTGTGCATTCTTTATCATAATCGGATGGTTGGGTTTAATATTAAGTAGAATTGTAAGCAGAAAAAAGCCTGAAGAAAAAATCTTCAGACTTAGTCCATCGTATTCTATTATTATTCTTTTAATTTATTCCTGTACGAGCGTCGAGCCTTTTTTAGCATAACCTTCGACTGCATAGGCCTGGCTTTCTTCGTCGTAAAGCTGACGTTCCAGCAGTGTATGCTGACGGAGTTCAACCAGCCAGTCACCTCGGTCATTTGGTATGCTCAACTGGTAATGTACCATCAGTTTCTTCATCTCTTTTTCAATCGCCTCACGCAGTATCTCAACGTCCTCTTCATCTCTGGCTGAGATAAGAACATTCGGGTACAGGGTTGGACGTGTTTTTTCAGTCAACAAATCTTTTTTGTTATAAACTGTCAGCATTGGTATTTGGTCCATGCCTAATTCTTCAAGCAGTTCCATGACTGTCTCTTCGTGCCCTTTAATGTTTTCAGCCGAAGCATCGACTACATGCAGGAGCATATCCACGTCCCTTGATTCTTCCAGAGTGGACTTGAAGGCTTCAATCAACTGAGTCGGCAGATCCTGAATGAAACCAACCGTATCGGTCAGTGTAACCTGCATACCTGAAGGCAGTTCACATTTTCGTGTCAGTGGATCCAGCGTCGCAAAGAGCTGGTCTTTTTCATAGGTTTCGGCTTGTGTCAGCTGATTAAGGAGTGTGGATTTCCCGGCATTGGTATACCCAATCAGACCAATTTGAAACACATTGCTGTCGCGTCTCTGAATTCGGCTACGCTCGCGGTGGGCAGACACTTTACTCAGTTCTCTTTTAATATCAGTCATCTGCTTCTGGATATGACGACGGTCTGTTTCCAGTTTTGTTTCACCTGGACCACGCGTTCCAATTCCGGCACCGAGTCGGGACATGTTTTCCCCTTGTCCGGCCAGTCTCGGCAAAATATAAGACAGTTGAGCAAGCTGGACCTGAAGACGCCCTTCTTTACTTTGGGCGCGCAGAGCAAAGATATCCAAAATGACTTGTATGCGGTCAATGACCTTCGTTTCGACCAGCTCCTGGATGTTTCTCACATGACTGGGTGAGAGTTCTTCGTTAAAGACAATCGTATCTGCTTCCAGTTCTTCCGCCAGGCTTTTCAGTTCAGATATTTTTCCTTTGCCGATATAGGTCTTGTAGTCGACTTTTTCTCTTTTTTGAGACAGACGTGCGACCACTTTTCCGCCGGCGTTCTCAACGAGTTGTTCCAGTTCGTCGAATGAATAACGAAAAGCATCTTCCTCGTTCTGTTTTTCTACACCAACCATAATGACTTTTTCATAAGTTTTTTTATTTTCCATTTAATCACTTCCTACATGGTTTTTGACTTTCCGATTGATCTCGTCTAGTTGGTCGGGCTGGTCAATTAAATCTGCCCAGACATCTACTTCAAAGCGGTTCCTGAACCAGGTCAGCTGCCGCTTGGCGTAGTTTCTGGAGTGCTGTTTAATGGCTTCTTTCACTTCTTCCAAGGAGGCATCCTCTTTGAAAAATGGAATGCATTCCTTGTAGCCAAT
>RECC01000015.1 GCA_007692455.1 Alkalibacterium sp.
CCTGAAAAGAGTTTAAATAATTACAGTTTCTTTGAGTAGCAGATGATACGGTTGGCTTCCAGAAAACCAATCTGTTCATGAAACTTGGCACTCATGACGTTTGAGAGTTCGACATCACTGGCAAATTCGGATGCATTCATGAACCTGGACCAGTCCTCACAGACAGCGACCAATTTTCGGGCAATGCCTTTCTTTCTAAACGTTTCCTTTACATATATGCCTTCCAGATAGCCGACAGGTGTGGAGGCAGTTCCCTCGACATAATCATAGCGGAGCTGGACATGGGCAAAACCGACCACCTGATCATCCACTTCACATATAAAGAGCTCAGCCGTACTGTCTTCCTGATAACGGAGCAGTTCTTTTTCCATCGTCTCGTAATCTTCGCCTGGCCAGAGCAGCAGAGCAAGTTGTGTAATGTTTTGAATGTGTATTTCACTAGCCTTCAATATTTTATGCATCGTTCTGCTCCTTCCAGGAATGTATAAATACACCAGTTATTTAAGAATAGTTTACCATACTCAGAGGTGAAATACCCTTACCGGATGCCTGAGTTAACTATACAGAATTTAAATGAAAACAGACTAAAAAGGGAGTGTTATTTATCTGCTTACCTTTTAATAAAGTAAAATGGGATAATATAAAACCATACTAAAACCGTTTTCATGTATGTTATACTAGTCGAAAATTAATCATTAAGGAGATAAATGATGAAAGTAGTAATTATAGGTGCATCTTTTGCTGGGGTTGCTGCTGCATTAGAAGTAAGCAACAGATATTCAGATGCCGAAGTTATTCTGCTGGAAAAGCAAGTTACTTTGGGGTATATCCCAAACGGCTTACATCTCTACTGGGATAAGAAGATTGAACATTTAAACGATGCTCGATTTACCACTAGAGAGCAGCTTGAAAAAGAAGGTATAACGTGCTGTTTACATGCGGAGGTCCAAAAAATTAATATCGACAAAAAAGTAATTGCGTACGATTACCATGGAAAAGAAGAATCGATTGCTTATGACAAATTAATTATAGCTACAGGATCACATCAACTTTCTGATAAGATTATTGGCGGCAGCGAAGAAAGTGTTCTGAAATATAAGTGGTACGATCAGGCGCAAGCAGCCTTAAGCAGAGTGAAGGAGAGTCAGCGTGTTGCCATTATTGGGGGAGGCCAAGTTGGCGTAGAAGCAGCCGATTTATTGATTAGGCAAGGAAAAAAGGTCACGCTGATTGAAAGTATGGACTATGTGCTATTTAAATATTTTGATAAAGAGATGATTCACCCCATTACGAGGAAGATGGTTGAAGCGGGACTAGATGTGCGTTTACAGAAGACTGTTTCTTCCGTAAGCATGGAGCCGGATAACACGACCACGGTAGTTCTTGGTAACGAAACTGTTGCAGCTGATGCCGTGGTCATGAGTGTTAATGTTAGACCAGATTTAGATTTTCTGGACAATAGGATTGAGCTGAATGCTGACTCCACCATTGCAGTTGATTGCTATTTAAGAACCTCAGCAAAAGACGTTTTTGCAGTGGGCGATTGTATTCAGTTATCAGGGCCGGGGGAAGACAGGGTTTATATTCCAGTAATTAATAATGCTGTTAGAACAGGTATGGTAGCGGCATCAAATTTAATTGAGCCGACAACACCCTTTAAAGGATCCCTTCGTACCATAGGGACAAAGGTATTTGATCATTATATTGCCAGTACAGGTTTAACTGAAGCGGAAAGTGCATTTACAGGCAGGAGGGTTAAATCGCACCGGCAAGAAGTGCGTCTGTCGAGTTATGAAAATGCAGAGACTGCCGTATTAAAATGGGTATACGATGCCCAAAACCATGAGCTGCTGGGTGCACAGATAACATCCACAGCCGATGTACTGGAAAAAATCAACACCCTTGCCCTTGCTATTCAGACTAAGCAAACGATTGAGGCCTTGCAGCAGAAAGATTATTTCTTCCATCCCTCTTATGTCAACATGGTTTCGGCTACTAATCTTGTCCCTTGGATAGGTGAGAGGACTGACCGAGATGAGAGTTGAAGACTTTCTGGAGAAAAATGAAGTGAGAGAAATGACCATCTTTAACCGGCTTGTATTAAATAAAGGGGTCGTGCCCTTTGCTGACTTATTGGATGATTTAAGTATTTCAAAGGCATCCCTTGAAAAAGATATTGGTTCACTTACTGACCGTATACGAGTGTTCAATGGACAGGTTAGTATACAGTATGATGGAAAAATGATAGAGCTTGCAATGAGTGATGAACTGTCATTGCAGCATATTCAACGGATGTATTTAAGTCAGTCCATTAAAATTGCTATCATTAACTTCCTGTTCAAGTATCAGGAATTTTCAATCACGCAACTGACACAGGAACTGGCCATTAGTGAGTCGTCTCTTTTTCGTAAAATCAAAGAATTAAACAGGCACTTAAAGCCGTTTGGTATTAAAATTAGAAATGGCCAAATGCAAGGGGAAGAACTGCAGATTCGGTATTTCTATTTCCAGTTTTACCGTTATATAGACAATCAGTCAAGTCTGCAAGCTGAAAATGGCGTCAGTCAAATGATTCAAGGGATGGAAAAGTTTTTAAATAGAAGTATTCCCTCCGATAACAGGCAGCGATTGATTACCTGGTTCAGTATCAGCAGGTTTCGTATTCATGTTAAAGAGAAGACCTATAACGAGTTACGAAGCAAAATGAAGCCGTATATGACTGATCCCCTCTATCGGGAGCTGCAAGTCTTTGTTTTACGCTATTTTAGTCGCTATGCAGTCGAAGTAGATGAAGTAGAAGCAATGATTCACTTTTCCTTTCTACTTAGTTTTCCCATCATAACTGAAGAAGACTTTCACGAATACAAGCTGATCAGAAATCGACATGTACCCATTGCATCAACGGATACGTTTATAGTAGAGACCATTATCAATCACTTCAAATTTCGCAGATTACCCTACATGCTGGAAAGAGAAATTGCCTATCATTTAACACATATTCATACTCGGATGTATTTTTTTCAGGGAGATATTGAAATTTACGATTATGATGAAATCCTCTCCAAAGAAAAACAATTAATCGGAAAAGACTTGGTTTCCTTTGCTAGAAGACTTTTGGATATAAGCCGTAACATGCTCGAGACACACACAAAAGAAAAAGGCAATGGCCATAAGATGGAGGTACTCAAGTACACCAGTTTACTTATTCTTATTTCCTTGAAGATGACGAGTGTCATACACATTGGCATCGACTTGAAAATGGACTCCATATATAAGGAAACCTTAAGCGAGCTGCTGATGCTAAGAATTCGCCCAATCAATGGGGTTCTGATAGAACGGTATGAAACCGGCAAAGACTATGACCTCATTCTGACAAATCGTTCTCCCTTAGAGAAAGATTATTATGATGGCGCTCGACTATATCTTCTTTCTGAAATAATGTCATCTTTTGACATGGAAAATATTCAGAACATCATTCAAGAGTTAAATCATTAAAACAGGTACAGAATTGTTCTGTAGCCTGTTTTTTTAATGGAGAAGTCAAAAAACAGCTTTTGTGCGAATACAGTTAAGAGAATTCGCTAAAAACTCTCAAAAAATTTTGAAAATAAAAAAAAGCTGACATTTTTTACAGTAAAAGAACGGTTACAATAATAAATGTAAAGAAACCGCTTACTAAAAAGGCTATAAAACAGGAGGAAATTAATTATGTCAGAAAAAAAATACATTATGTCTATAGATCAGGGAACAACAAGCTCAAGAGCAATCATTTTTGATAAACAGTTAAATACAATCGGTAGCTCACAAAAAGAATTCACTCAGATTTTCCCTCAAAGCGGATGGGTAGAACATAACCCTAACGAGATATGGAATTCCGTTCAATCGGTTATTGCAGGGGCATTTATCGAGTCCGGTGTTAAACCGAGTGAAATTGCCGGAATTGGTATTACAAACCAGCGTGAAACGACAATTGTCTGGGATAAAAAAACAGGCCTTCCTATATATAATGCAGTTGTATGGCAATCTCGTCAGTCTGCTCCGATTGCTTCAGAATTGTACGATGCTGGACATTCAAAAATGATTCACGAAAAAACAGGATTAATTATTGATTCCTATTTCTCAGCTACTAAGATTCGCTGGATTCTTGATAATGTTGAAGGTGCTCAAGAACGTGCTGAAAAAGGAGAATTGCTGTTTGGAACGGTTGATACCTGGCTTGTATGGAAGCTGACAGGTGGAGAATCGTTTGTAACTGACTACTCAAATGCAAGCCGTACAATGCTGTATAACATTCATAAATTAGAGTGGGATCAGGAAATACTGGACTTATTGAATATACCGATGGCAATGATGCCGGAAGTTAAGTCAAACTCAGAAATTTATGGTAATACAGTGAATTATCACTTCTATGGAGCAAATACGCCTATTTCTGGCATGGCAGGAGACCAGCAGGCTGCCTTGTTCGGTCAAATGGCATTTGAACCTGGCATGGTTAAGAACACTTACGGCACAGGGTCCTTTATTGTTATGAATACAGGAGAAAAACCGCAATTGTCAGAAAATAACCTGCTGACGACTATTGGTTACGGCATCAACGGAAAGATTTATTATGCACTGGAAGGGAGTATTTTTGTAGCAGGCTCTTCAGTCCAATGGCTGCGTGATGGATTGAAAATGATTGAGAATTCCTCTGATTCAGAAGCACTGGCTGGAAAGTCAGAGAATGAAAATGAAGTTGTCGTGGTGCCGGCCTTCACTGGTCTAGGTGCACCTTACTGGGACTCAGATGCACGAGGGGCAGTATTCGGTTTAACTCGTGGGACAACGAGAGAAGACTTTGTTAAGGCAACTCTTCAGTCTATTGCGTACCAGACAAGAGATGTAATTGACACAATGAATAAAGATGCAGGCATTGATATCCCGTTATTGAAAGTCGATGGCGGAGCAGCGAATAATGACTGGCTGCTGCAATTTCAGGCAGATATTCTTGGAACTAAGGTTCAGCGTGCTTACAACCTTGAAACAACAGCTCTGGGAGCAGCTTTTCTATCTGGTTTAGCGGTTGGATTCTGGGAAAGCATGGATGAAATTAGTGATATGCACGAAGAAGGTGGCTTGTTTGAACCAGAAATGCCTGAAAATGAGCGTCAGAAGCTTTACAAAAATTGGAAGTTAGCTGTTAAGGCAACACAGGTTTACAAACCCGAAGCAAGTGAATAGCATAGGAGGAAATAAAATGGTTTTTTCAATTAAAAGAAGAAAGCAGGATATAGAGGCTTTAAAAGAAGAGACATTAGATGTGCTGATTATCGGTGGAGGAATTACCGGTGCTGGAGCAGCTCTTCAGGCTAGTGCTTCCGGTCTCAAAACAGGATTGGTAGAGATGCAGGATTTTGCAGAAGGGACCTCTTCCCGCTCCACTAAACTGATTCATGGGGGCCTGCGTTATCTGAAGAATTTTGATGTGGAAGTAGTAGCAGATACTGTACAAGAGCGATCTGTGGTACAAGGTGTGGCCCCTCATATACCAACAGCTCATCCAATGATGCTGCCCGTATATGACGAGCCAAATGCGACCTTCTCCATGTTCTCTTTGAAAATAGCAATGGGTCTGTATGACCAGCTGGCTGGGGTGACAGGGACAGAACAAGCCAACTATACATTAACCAAAGATGAAGTGCTCGAACGTGAACCGCATTTAAATAGTGAAGGCCTTTTAGGAGCCGGTGTGTATCTGGATTATCGAAACGATGATGCGCGCTTAGTTATTGAAAACATTAAGCGAGCTGCTGAAGACGGCGGGTACATGATTAGTCGCATGAAAGTAACTAAAATTCTTCACGACGATGACGGCCGAGCTTCTGGTGCAGAGGCGGAGGATTTATTGACAGGTGAAACGATTCAAATCAAGGCGCGTATCGTAATGAACACAACGGGGCCTTGGTCCGATACTATCCGTCAAATGGATGACAAAATTGATGTCAAACCACAGATGCGGCCTACAAAAGGGGTACATCTAGTTGTAGATGAAAGCAAACTGAGTGTCCCGCAGCCGACTTATTTTGATACAGGCAAGCAAGATGGCCGAATGGTCTTTGTGATTCCTCGAGAAGGAAAAACATACTTTGGGACAACAGATACTGATTACAATGGAGATATGGCTAAGCCGACAGTTGAGCAGGCAGATGTTGACTATATTTTGGATATTATTAATGGCCGCTATCCTTCAGTCAATATTACACTCAATGATGTTGAGTCAAGCTGGGTTGGCTTACGTCCGTTAATTGCATCAAGTGGCAGCGCTGACTACAATGGCTTAACTAGCAAGCAAATTACTGAAGAAAGTATTGATGCCGTGATTTCTGTAGTGGAGCAGTATCAGCAGGGAAAAGTCGAACGCTTTGAAGTAGCCGATGTACTGAAAAATATCGAAAGCGGAACTTCTGATTCAGGATCAAGTCCATCAAATCTTTCTCGTGGCAGTTCACTTGAAATTGACGAAGATGGTTTAATCACTGTAGCTGGAGGGAAGATTACGGATTACCGAAAAATGGCATTGGGAGCAGTCAAAAAGGCTATTGATATCTTAGAAAAAGACTTTAATCGCTCATACACTCTTATTGATTCGACCGCTTATCCAGTTTCAGGTGGTGATTTGGATCCGTATAACGTAGATGAAGAAACAAAAGCACTGGCAAAAGAAGGGGTGAAAAAAGGCTTAACTGAGGACGAGGCCATGTACTTGGCCGACCTTTATGGCTCCAATGTGCGTAAAGTCTATTCATTAATGGATAATGTTGAGCAAGTAGAAGGCCTGACCTTAGCTGATACCTTAAGTCTTCACTATGCCTTACTGGAAGAGATGACGCTGACACCGAGCGACTTTCTGCTTCGTCGTACAAGTCATGTACTCTTTATGCGAGATACACTAGACAGTATTATTGAACCAGTTATTTTAACGATGGCTAATTACTTTAACTGGTCAGAAGAAGAGCGTACACGACATACGAAAGATTTAGAGGAAGCACTCGCAGAAAATGATTTAAAAACATTAAAAGGGGACTGAACTTAAATGACTGGAGATACGTTAACGATTTTTAGTGAATTTTTAGGCACGATGTTTTTAATTCTACTCGGCGATGGGGTCGTTGCGGCTGTCAGCTTGAATAAAAGTAAAGCTGAAGGAGCCGGCTGGGTTGCCATTACTATGGGATGGGGAGCAGCAGTTACACTAGCGGTCTACATTGCAGGCTTTATGGGACCTGCTCATATAAACCCGGCGGTCACAATAGGGTTTGCTATTACAGGTGATATTGCCTGGTCAATGGTTATTCCATTCATCTTGGCTCAAGTAGCCGGTGGTATTGTTGGAGCGGTACTAGTTTGGTTGAGTTACTTGTCTCACTACAGGGAAACGACTGATCCAGACGCAATTTTAGGTACTTTTGCAACAGGTGCAGAAATTAGAGACAACACATCCAATATGCTAACTGAGGTAATCGGAACATTTGTATTGGTTTTTGCCCTGCTTGCCTTTGGACAAAATGTCTTTACAGAGGGATTAAATCCATTAGTGGTAGGTATACTCGTTCTTTCAATCGGTCTATCATTGGGGGGGCCAACAGGCTATGCCATTAACCCTGCGCGTGACTTGGGTCCACGAATTGCCCACCAATTTTTACCAATAGCCAATAAAGGCGATTCTAACTGGGGATATTCATGGATTCCTATAGTGGGTCCAATTCTTGGAGCAATTCTAGCAGCCTTACTTTACTTGGTCATAGTGTAAATTAATATAATAACGAATGCGCTTGCTTTATAGTCTTAAAGACTCTCAGCAGGCGCATTTACTTTTGTAAAATTTTGTTCACACCATACTAATAAAAAATAAGTAAAGAAGTTGACAAATCGCCTCATACCTTATATGATTTAACGTGACGAAACAATTAAAAGTGATGTATTCAAGGTAAAGTAGTGAAAGTGCTTTTCCGCCCAGGGCAGCAGTGTATGCTAAATTGGAGTGGACCGGGCACTTTTTTTGTGGAAAAAAA
>RECC01000014.1 GCA_007692455.1 Alkalibacterium sp.
CCAGTCCGGCTCCGACAGGGTCTGAAACAGCCCCCATAATGATTGGTATCTCACTTGTTGCATTAGCGAATGCCTGGCTTGCCGGCGTTCCTATTCCAATCAGCAAATCAGCTCCTTCATCGACTAAGGACTGAGCCATAGTGTTCATCAAGTTCTGATCGCCTTGTGCATTCTGGAAAACCACTTCAATATTTTCACCGTCAACGTATCCGTGTTCAGCCAATCCTTCGATTGAGCCGGCAGTGATTTCGTCAAGTGACGGGTGACTGGTTGTTTGTAAAATACCTACTGTTAGTATTTCCTGTTCACTACTTTCGCCTGCTGCCTGTTCCGTCTCATTATCCGATTCCGAACTGTCGGCATTCGTCAGGGATGAAACAAATACTCCGATTAATACGATTAAAATTGCGCCTATTGTAATGAACATACCTTTGCTTTTCATGGTTTATTTTCCTCTCTGATTTTAAATAATATGTGTGCCTTGTTTCATTTATTTGCCATTCCCAGTCAGATGTCATCTGAAACCACTCCTCTTGTATAGGTACCTTGACAGACTATTCAATGCTGCTCACCTATTGATTAACTGTTCTACTTAGCCTTTCAGGTAAACAAAAAGGCAACTCCCCCGATATAATTGCAATCGTGGAAGTTGCCTTTATAACAGCAAAAACCACATAGATGTCAGTGTCATCTATGTGGCCTCAACTTAAATAGTCTCGTTAAAACAAGCCGGCATAGATACAAAGTTTAGTTTGTCCTAAACGTCGTATCCATGAAAGAAAGTCTCCATCAATACAACGATTTGCGCCAGCTGTTCCAAGCAGTATTCAGTTGGTTTACTTGTGCAATTCGTGTCATCATGCTGAGCTCTCCTTCTTGTTTTTAATGTGATTCTCATATTACACCCCTGAATTGAATACGTCAAGGATTATTTTTTATTCTGTTTTTATCATCGTTTCAGTCACGAATATTTTTTAAAAAGACACACAACACCTTAATTGATACCTATTAAACTATTTCCTGACTCACACCCACATGTTACACTGTATTGGACTAAGCAAGGAAAGGTTTGGCTCAACATGACTAAAAAAGTTGCAATTATAGGAGCTGGCGTTGTTGGCGCTTCTGCTGCCTATCTGTTAAGTAAAGAAGACGACATTGATCTGACCGTTTACGACGAAGGAACAGGTCAAGGGACATCAGCAGCCGCCGGTATCATCAGTCCCTGGCTGTCCAGACGACGAAACAAAAAATGGTATCACATGGTAAGAGAAGGCGCCGCTTACTATCCCGTTTTCTTGTCTGATGTGATGGAAGGAGAGGCTATTCCCTCTTCAGTATACAAGCAAGTCGGGACACTGCTGTTTAAAAAGAAAGAAGCCTATATCCATGAAATGTTTGCCATAGGTGAAAAAAGAAAAATTGATGCACCTGAAATAGGTGAACTGGCTATTCTATCACCTGACGAAATCAGAGAAAAGGTGCCACTTTATTCGGGTGAAAACTCTGCTGTATGGGCATCCGGGGGTGCGCGAGTGGATGGCGGAAAATTGGTTGAACTCCTCCTTTCAAAAGCTGAGAAAAATGGCGCTAAAGTAGTCAGACAGCATGTGGCCTTTAATACTGTTAAAGGTAGTCATCAGTATGCTATACAAACGGAGCAGTCGACTGAACAGTTCGAGTCTGTTATCCTCACTGCATCCGCATGGCTGCCGGACATACTGACTCCCCTCGACTATGCAGTGGATGTCCGCCCTCAGAAGGGACAGCTTGCGGAAGTGAAGTTAGCTGAATTTGATACTCAAGACTGGCCAGTTATGATGCCTGAAGGTGAATCGGATATTATCCCCTTTGAAGATGGCCGGGTTATTATTGGAGCGACACATGAAGACGATAAAGGCTTTAACCTGACAATTGATGAGGATATGCTTGATGACATGGTACAAAAAGGCACCACTATATTTACCGAAGAGCTGCGCTCAGCTCCTATTACTCAGTACCGTTCTGGAACACGTGCCTACACCTCAGACTATGCCCCGTTTTTCGGTGAAGTGCCTGAACTTCCAAACGTTTATGCAGCCAGTGGGCTCGGTTCAACTGGCTTGACCGCAGGACCCTTAGTCGGAAAATGTCTGGCCGAAAGCGTACTGGGTCTCCCTTCAACCTTGAATGAAGCCGATTATCCTATCTGGAATTATGTAAAAAAGAAAAGCAGAGATAATTGTTAAGCACAAAAAATTACGGTATACTTTTAAAATAAGGTTAATGGGGAGACAAGGAAAAAGATGATTAAATCAGATAGAATCGGCAAGTTAATTGGATGGACAGCTATGGCTCTAGCCCTAATCGGCTTCTTCCTGTGGAATATTCCACTGGGGATTGCTGCTATTTTACTGGGGGCCCTTGGACTGGGTAGTCCTGAAAAAGGGTTGAACTGGACTGCGATTGCATTCGGGGCCATCGCCATGATTATTGGCATAATTTAACTGTAAACGCGAAAAGACAGCGAAGTCAAAATGACTAGCGCTGTCCTTTTTTATACCCTTTATCTTTTAATGAAGCACTGTACAGACCAATACTTAATGACAACACAGCTAATCCAAGTGAATAGCCTCCAATAATATCAGAAGGATAGTGGACACCGAGATAAATACGGCTCAAGCCAATCAGTCCAATCAGGGGAATCAGTACAATTGTAGCAATCAATACAGGTTTAAACGTCCTGCTGGCTCGGATAATCAGGAACAGTAAGGCCCCATAAGCAACAATCGCTCCCATCGCATGACCACTTGGGAAAGAATACCCTCCCTGGACAATTAAATGGTCCACGTGAGTCGGTCTGGGTCTTCTGAAGAAGAACTTGACCAGCTGATTCACTCCACCGGCTCCGACACTGACAGTTAAAAAATACCAGATTGCCAGGCGTCTGTTCCCTTGGAATCGCCAGATATAAATAGAGGCAAGTGTGGTGAAAAGCCCTACAAACCAGCCATCTCCCATACGGGTAATGATAATAAATACCCAGGTCAGCGCGTCTCGTCTTCCTGAATGGAACTGCGTACCGATGACTTCATCCAGTGTGCCAATTAGGCCCCAGTCGTAAAAACTCATCCAGACAAGAAACAGAAAAGGCAGGGTCAACACTATGGATAGTGTGAATAAATTTTTAGGCTTGCTGAATTTTTTTTCAATATATTCAAGGATGTTTTCCATATTCAAAACCTTTCGACAAAAATAATCGTTAACAATTGACCATTTTACATAATAATAAAGCATATTTCAACCCATACTATTTTGTTCGAAAACTGTACATAACTTCCGCCCAGATGGCTTTGACTTCTGTGAACGGTTTCGGTAAAGTAGATAAGGGAAACTTTGAGAGCATATAAACATTCTCCCCAAAATCGATCTGCTGAAGATCCCTAAAAAAGAGGAGTATACAATGAAAGTTTTTGATTATGAAGATATCCAGTTAGTTCCTACTAAATCCATTGTCCGCAGCCGTTCAGAATGTGAAACCACTGTTACCTTAGGCAAGCATACCTTTGCCATGCCTGTGGTTCCGGCTAATATGCAGACAGTCGTTGACGAAGAACTGTCTATCTGGCTTGCAGAAAATAATTATTTTTATGTGATGCACCGTTTTGAAGAAGAAACGCGACGTGCCTTTGTTGAAGACATGAGAAGCCGCGGATTATTCTCATCTATCAGTTTAGGTGTTAAAGACGAAGAATACACTTTTGTTGAAGAACTGGCGTCTGATGATCTCGTTCCGGAATTCATTACAATTGACGTAGCACACGGTCACTCTGACCTGGTTATAGACATGATTAAACACGTGAAAAAACACATGCCCGAAACATTTCTGATTGCCGGAAATGTCGGAACCCCTGAAGCTGTTAGGGAATTGGAGAACGCTGGAGCTGATGCGACGAAAGTAGGCATCGGACCTGGTAAAGTATGTACGACAAAACTGAAAACCGGTTTTGGTACTGGCGGCTGGCAACTGGCTGCATTGTCCCACTGTTCTAAAGCGGCACGCAAACCATTGATAGCTGATGGCGGAATCCGTACCCATGGTGACATTGCCAAGTCTATTCGCTTTGGAGCCTCCATGGTTATGATTGGTTCATTATTTGCCGGTCACGATCAGTCTCCAGGAAAACGAGTCGAGATTAACGGAAAAGTGTACAAGGAATATTTCGGAAGTGCCTCTGCCCATCAAAAAGGCGAGCGTAAGAATGTCGAAGGCAAAAAAATGCTGACAGACTATAAAGGCGATATTGCCGACACGCTTCTGGAAATGAAACAGGATCTGCAGTCTTCTATTTCGTATGCAGGCGGAAATGACATTGATGCCTTACGAAAAGTTGATTACGTGATTGTTAAAAACTCCATCATGAATGGTGAAAATTACAATGCAAGTGGAATTGACGTGCCGGACAGCTTTGCTTCCAGCAACTTCACCCTTTAATAGTACTTTATAATAATAAAAGACAGTGCTGGACAGCCTTTGAGTTCTGAATTAGCGGAACTCTTGGACATGTCTAACCTGTCTTTTATTTTTTTAATTCTATAATAATCACGACTGCAATATACAAAAAGGACAGGAATAGTGCAATAAAAAGCGTCCACAGAGGTAAATCAAACAGCCAGTTCAAAATCAGATATATAACCAGTGTAAATAAGGGATAGGTCACGATCGTTTTCGGATCTATTTCCATTTTTACACCTCTTTTTTTTGTGGTTTTATATCGTACGATGATACCTCTTCTAAAATTCTTGCGACCGTCTCGGACACAGACCTGTTTTCCAGTATGATATCAGCCCCTTCAACAGGGTCCAGCTCATCTGTGTCTTTACTGAACTGAAGACGTTCCTGTATTTTTTGATCACTGTCTCCGCGTGCCTTCATCCTCTTTCTCATTTCATCAAGAGGGACATAAATATACACAATTAAGGCTTCTTCCGGGTATGCTTCTTTAACCGCTTTTGCTCCATTTTTATCCAGCGACACGTGCACACAGTCAGACTTGCTCAATGCCTCAGTTACTTCTTTTTTCGTCAGACCGTAAACCTTATGATTATACAGCGTCTGTTCGATAAAGTCGTCAATATTGAAGTCTCCGGCTTCTCTGAAGTAATAGTCTACGCCGTCTTCTTCACCAGAACGAGGGCTCCGGGTAGTGGTCGTAATCAGTTTGGGGATGCCTTTCTTAGTCAATTCTTCTCCAATGGTTGTTTTGCCACTGCCACTTGGTCCCACTAAAACGATAATACGTTTGCTGCTCACCTATTTTCCCTCTTTCTCC
Organism: Alkalibacterium sp.; assembly: GCA_007692455.1. Classification (GTDB taxonomy): domain Bacteria; phylum Bacillota; class Bacilli; order Lactobacillales; family Carnobacteriaceae_A; genus Alkalibacterium. The sequence goes on from RECC01000014.1 coordinate 5,313, forward strand.
TTTATTTAAAGAAAAAGAATAAGCAACAGCTGCTGCTTATTCTCTCAGACTGGCATTAACCGCCCAGTGTAACGTCTGTCTCCTGATACCATTCCAGCGCTTCATGTAAATGACTGTCCGTGTAGTCAGGCCAGTAGTCTTCAATGACATAAATATCAGAATAAACGGACTGGATAGGAAGGAACCCGCTTAATCGTCTTCTTCCGCCCCATCTTAGAATCAGGTCCATTCGGGAAATATCATTGGACGCGATATGATCAATTAAATTCTGCGAGTCGATTGCATCCTGGTTCTTTAATGCATGGTTCAAATCCCAGTTCCAGCCATAATTGACAAGAAAATTTACTTTCATAGAGCCTTTACCAAATTTGGTACGCTTATTAGCGTAAGGCAGCAGCTCTTTTGGAAACAATTTGGAATCTGTGTTTCCGATAACCAGTAGGTCTGCATCTCTATTTTTCAGTTCATTGACGGAATCAACCGTAGCTTTCTGAAAAGCTTTGGTCTGAAGAGATGGACGCTTGACATTATCCGTAGTAAATCCGTAAAACGTCATTTCTTCCACTCCAAGTTCCAGACAGGCTTCGTACAGTTTCAGCCCCGGTCCTATTCCATGATTGTATCCATCCTGCTTGCCCAACCCTTTCGTAACAGCCCATCTTCTGTTGCCGTCTGGAATCACACCGATATGTTTAGGCATACGTTTGTACTTTTTCATAATATATAGTAGTCTCCCTCAAAAAGATTTTCACAACACTCCAACTTATATGGATAAAATGCTTACTACTATCATACCGTTTTTTTATGCCGTTCATCAACTAAGAGAACGTTATTCTTTTAAAATATTTTTCCATGTGCTTTATTTTATGTATATACCCTTTTGATACTCCAATTTTTCTGGCATTTTATTTTTAGTTATTCTGTTCACATGTCTAAAGACTGTTTAATAAACAAATAACTTATAAACCTACTATGCTTGTGATTGACCGCGTAATGAAAACGCTTTATAATGAAGAAAATAAATCAATTGGAGAAAGGAAGTAAACTATGAAGGCAGCAGTTGTAACAAGTGACCAGAAAGTGGAAGTACGCAATAAAGATATTCGTTCTATCCGTTCGGGCGAGGCACTGGTTGATGTGGAATTCTGCGGGGTATGTCACACCGATTTGCATGTTAAAAATGCTGATTATGGTGATAAAACCGGTGTCACCTTGGGACATGAGGGTATCGGTATTGTCAAAGAAGTTGCAGACGATGTCAGCAGCTTAAAAGTCGGTGACCGCGTCAGTATTGCCTGGTTCTTTGAAGGGTGCGGGCATTGTGAGTACTGTGTAAATGGCCGTGAAACGCTTTGTCGTGAAGTCAAAAATGCAGGCTACACTGTTGACGGTGCCATGGCGGAACAATGCATCGTTACTGCAGATTACGCTGTTAAAGTGCCTGAAGGTTTAGATCCGGCAGCTGCGAGCAGCGTGACATGTGCCGGGGTAACAACTTATAAAGCTATAAAAGAAGCCAAGGTAAAACCGGGCCAGTGGATTGCCATCTACGGTTTGGGTGGTTTAGGAAATCTGGCTCTGCAGTATGCTAAAAATGTCTTTAATGCCAAAGTTGTAGCGGTCGACATCAATGACTCCCAGCTGGAATTAGCTAAGGAAATGGGCGCTGACTTGGTCATCAATCCGCTTAATGAGAATGCAGAAGAGATCATGCAGGACAAAGTCGGTGGTGCACATGCCGCAGTTGTGACTGCAGTTGCCAAGTCCGCATTTAATTCAGCTATTGACTGTGTTCGAGCCGGAGGTGTCGTAGTTGCTGTTGGCCTTCCGCCGGAATCAATGGATTTGAGCATCCCACGTCTTGTTCTGAATGGAATCGAAGTTGTCGGTTCATTAGTGGGAACCCGTGAAGATTTACGGGAAGCTTTTGAGTTTGCTGCAGAAGGACTGGTTGTCCCTAAAGTAGAAAAAAGACCAATCGAAGACATCAATGATATCTTTGAGGAAATGCAGGAAGGCAAGTTTACAGGACGTATGGTACTGGATATGAGTCTGTAGCTTTCACCTCTTTAAAAAAATAGAGACCGTTCAAGTCAGTTTTCAGCTGACTTGAACGGTCTTTTCTATCAAAAAGTCTATTTTGCTTATCTGCTGTATTTTAGGACTGACTCAGCTCTGATAACTGACCCAGTTACGGCTTAAAATGAGTTTACCCTGAACTCAAGAGCATTCTCCCCCTCAGTTAAGGGGCAAATTGACTTTGACCGGCAACCCACCGCTGCGCTTTTGTCCGGTTTGGGGTTAATGGACAGTTGACCCTGAACTCAGCAGCTAACTTACTTTGGGATTCCGGTTGTCCTTTCTACTAGCCTGAACTCAGTCAAAAGTATTTACCCAGTTACGGCCTAAACCCTTATAAAGCCGGAACTCAGCAGCACTTTATCCGTGAGTTCCGCCTCAAACCGT
>RECC01000035.1 GCA_007692455.1 Alkalibacterium sp.
TTTGAATTAGCGTTGTTTTGCCACTTCCGTTCGCTCCCAGTAAGGCAACTTTTTCTCCTCCTTTAAGAGAAAAGGTACTCTTTTTCCATAACTGTTTTCCGGGAAAACCGCCGGAGCTGTCTTTTGCACGAATAATAAAGCGGCTCTTGAGTTTTTCCATGTCCGGGAGTTCAATTGTGATGGCTTCCTGCTGCTTGGGTTTGTCCACCTTTTCTAACTTGTCAATTCGGGTGTCCATTGCTTTTTGTACCTGATGCAGCTTCTTCGACTTCTTCTGAAAATAAGGGGCCGACCCTTTCAAATTGTATTCCGAATCGCCTACTTTTGCTTTCCGCTTCGTCGCATTGACTGCCTGACGTGTTTTCTGTTCTTTTGCTTGAGTTAACTGGCTGAGCTTGCTCGTATATTTCTCGTATTCTGTCTGCTGGTGCTGGTATTCTTTCTCTTTTTCAGCTTTATAAGCAGAATAATTACCCGAGTAGACGTTGATGGTTTGATTATCCAGCTCCCAAATCGTCGTACAGACTTGGTCGAGAAATTCCCGGTCATGAGATACGACGATGAAAGCACCGTTAAATTGTTTAAAGGACTTTTCGACCCAGTCAATGTGACGCATATCCAGGTGTGTGGTTGGCTCATCTGCCAGAAGCAACTTTGGCTGCTTATTTAAAGCATGTACGATATAGTCGGCTGTTACTTCACCGCCGCTTTTTGTACCGATGGCATCTTTCAGCTGAGGCAGCAATTCCACCGACGTCTGTCGTTCAATGACGCCTTCATCCGGTTCTTCCAGGCCTTTTATGAGACGAAACAGGGTCGTTTTCCCGCTGCCGTTCGTGCCGAACAGTCCGATTCGTTCGCGCTCTTCTATCTGGAGCCTCTCGATATCAAAAAGAAGCCGGTCTGCATAACTTTTCTTTACGTTGTTCAGTGAAATCAATGGCATAACAATCATTCCTTTTCCAATTTATGTTTCTGGATTGAATGCTCATATTTTCATCAAAAAAACCTCCCATTTTGTTTTCAGACAAAGTGGGAGGTGACATGGGCAGAATGATTGAAAGACCTATACGTGCAGGAGTCTCTGTTATTCAGCCAAATCGTTTACTGCTCCCATTTTAGTCTGAAAATTCCACAACAAATAAGACCATTCATTAGCCCTATTCAGCTTCATTTCGACTTAAAAATGAGATTAGTTACGCATCGGCCCAAATAACACTCCTGTCCTGATTAATTAAGGGTAGAATAGCATAATCCGTAAAGGTTTTCAAGGAGAGAGGTTAAATGATAGCGAGATATATGTTGTAAAAAAAATGAGGGGTTATCTATGCAAGCGATTACATTAATAATCAGATTTTTGATAAAAACAGTCCGAAATATGCTATACTGCAATAAATGATTTGAAAATAAGGGAGCGAATGACTAATGGCAGATACCTTTTATGATCAGGAAGTATTCGATACGATTGCGTTGGAAAAGAAACGACAGGAAGAAAACATCGAACTGATTGCGTCGGAGAACTTTGTTTCTCAAGCTGTGATGGATGCACAGGGAAGTGTATTGACCAATAAGTACGCAGAAGGCTATCCAGGCAAGCGTTACTACGGTGGCTGCGAATTTGTGGATGTAATAGAAAATCTGGCTATCGAACGTGCAAAAGAACTGTTTGGCGCTGAGTATGCGAATGTTCAGCCGCACTCAGGATCTCAAGCCAATATGGCTGTGTTCCAGACATTCCTTGAACCCGGGGATACCTATATGGGGATGGATCTGAACCACGGGGGTCACTTGACGCACGGTTCGCCTGTTAACTTCAGCGGAAAGATTTATAATGTCGTGCCGTATGAGGTAGATAAGGAAACGGAAACGATTGATTTTGAACAGGTCAGAAAGCTGGCACATGAACATAAGCCGAAAATGATTATTGCCGGCTACAGTGCCTACCCAAGAGCGATTGATTTTGCGAAATTCAGAGAAATTGCGGATGAAGTCGGGGCGATTCTGCTGGTTGATATGGCCCATATTGCCGGTCTGATTGCGACAGGCGAGCATCCAGACCCAGTACCTTATGCGGATGTCATGACGAGTACGACTCACAAAACCTTGCGTGGCCCAAGAGGCGGCCTGATTCTGGCAAAAGAAGAGTTCGGTAAGAAACTGAACAGTGCCATTTTCCCTGGGATTCAAGGGGGACCTTTGGAACACGTCATTGCTGGAAAAGCCATTGCGTTCAAAGAGGCAATGCAGCCGGACTTTAAAGATTACATGAAGCAGGTTAAAGCCAATGCCCGTGCGATGGCAGAGGTATTTGAAGGCTCCAAAGGACGTCTAATCAGTGGTGGAACGGATAATCATTTACTGCTGATGGAAGTGTCTGATTTTGGTCTGAACGGCAAGCAGGCAGAAAAACTGCTTGATGAAGTGGGCATTACGGTCAACAAGAATTCCATTCCATTCGATACCTTAGGGCCATTCAAAACGAGCGGCATCCGAATTGGTACGCCGGCGATTACCACGCGTGGCTTTAAAGAAGAGGAATGCAGACAAGTGGCGGAATGGATCGTTGCGGCGTTGTCTTCAAAAGACGACGAGGACAAATTGGCAGATATTAAGCAGTCTGTTCGAGAGTTGACTAGACGATTGCCACTGTACAAAAAAGCAGTAAGATAAATTTAAAAACCAGACAGTAAAAACTCACTGTCTGGTTTTATTCTGTTCACTTTTAAGGAAACTATCAAAACACTTTCCCAGGATTCAAGCGGTTATCCGGATCGAAGACCTGCTTAATCGCCCGCATGTATTTAAGGTTAACGTCAGCCGTCATGCTTTCCATGTATTCTTTCTTGACGATACCGATGCCATGTTCGGCTGAAGGGAGTCCTCCTAAATCAGCGACTTTTTGGTACAAGTCTTTCAGCAGGGCAGCCCGTCTATTTGTCCATTCGTCCTCACTCAGGTCATCTTTCATCAAAAGTGTATGGACATTACCGTCGCCGGCGTGGCCAAAATTCAGCACATTCAGTCCGTGTTTTTCCTGCATCTGCTTGGTTGCTTCAATGAGTTCGGCAAACTTATTGATAGGGACGACTTCGTCCAGCAGTTCAAACTCGGTAAAGACCGTCAGACCCAGCAGGATATTATCTCTCAGTGCCCAGTTTTTAAGGGCTTCCTCTTTGGTCAGGACATGACTTTCTAGCGCCGTTTCCTTGGCAATTTTCTCAATCAGTCCAGCACGGACAGTCAAATCAGACTGGTCGTTGCCGTCGAGAGTCATTAGAAGATACGCGTCTCCGACTTGAGATTTCAGGGGGTATCCCAGGTTTTGTTCCGCGTAGCGAAGTGCCTGTCGCTCAAAGAGTTCCACCCCCGACGGATCGGCTCCACTGGTCAGAATCGCCAAGGTCGCATCGGTCGCTTCCTGAACAGTATCAAAGGCTAAAAGTATCGAGACACTGGCTTTTGGCAGAGGAATCAGCTTTAGTTTGATTTCTGTGGTAATACCCAACGTCCCTTCCGAACCGATAAACAAATCCTTCATATCATAGCCGGAACTGCTTTTAATGTTTTTGCTGCCCAAAGTCATCTCTTCGCCGCTGGGGAGCACGACCGTCATTTCTCTAATATAGTCGCGAGTGGTGCCGTATTTGACTGCCCGAAGTCCACCGGCATTGGTGGCTACGTTGCCGCCAATTGTGGAATGCTTGGAGGCGGGATCGGGCGGATAGAAGTAGCCTTTACTCTCTACGTAATTATGAATATCACCGACCAGTGCACCAGGTTCAACGGAAAGGGTCAGAGTTTCTTCATCCAGTTCCAGAATCCTATTCATCTGATTCAAGTCAATGATGAGTTCGTTGCCTTCAATAGGTACTTGGGCTCCGGCCACACCGGTGCCAGCTCCACGAGCGAGTATTTTCAAATCTTCTTCAATGGCAAACTGAACCAGTGCCTGCACTTCTTCGTGAGTCACCGGTAAAGCCACTGCATAGACTGGTTTAATATGTTTTACATAGGTATCTTCATAATAATTCTGGGGAACGTCGTCTCCGATAAACAAACGCAACTTATCGGGAATAATAGTGGTCAATTGAGTCATGCAAATCCTCCTGCTTAAAAGTAGTGTAAGCGATTTAGTTATACTCTTTTAGTTTACCGAAAGCAGTGCTTAACTGTCCATCGATTCTATCTTTTTGAGCGTGTTCAGGTACAAATGTTCATTAAGTGACACGTTTAATAGGAAAATTAAAGGAGTTCTGATTTGTGAAAAAGGGTACACCTTTTTAGAATAAAGAGTATAATAAGGCTGAATACATTACATAGATAAGTTAGGAAGAGATGACTATGTGGAATTGGTTTATAGAATTAAGCCCGACCATGCAGACGCTGCTGGCCACTCTATTTACCTGGGGGATGACAGCTGCGGGTGCTGCGTTGGTGTTCACCACGAAAGAAGTGAATCAGCGAGTAATGGATGGGATGCTGGCTTTTGCCGGAGGGGTTATGATTGCGGCGAGTTTCTGGTCACTTCTGGAACCGGCCATCGACATGGCTGAAGCGGGTCCATTGCCGTCATGGATTCCTGCGGCACTCGGGTTTATGCTGGGTGGTTTTTTCTTGTGGGGCGTGGATAAAATCTTACCGCACCTGCATCCAGAACTTAAACAGGCTGGAACTGGCAGTGATATTATTGGCGCTGAAGGGAGAAACCCGGACAGTTACCGAAGAAGTACTCTGCTGGTTTTGGCGATTACACTGCACAACATCCCTGAAGGCTTCGCGATTGGGGTGGCCTTTGGTACGATGGCCTTGACGGGAGATATTTCTCTTTTAATCGGAGCTGTCACACTCTCAATCGGAATGGGTCTTCAGAATTTTCCTGAAGGAACAGCCGTCTCGATGCCGTTGAGACGGGAAGGCATGTCTCGCGGTCGGGCATTCTGGTATGGACAATTATCCGGCTCCGTTGAACCCGTGTCGGCACTTCTGGGATTGTGGCTGGTATATTTGGTTCAACCCCTGCTTCCCTATGCACTGGCCTTTGCGGCGGGCGCAATGATTTTCGTCGTTGTTGAGGAAGTTATTCCTGGCTCTCAGGAAAATGGCAACAAAGACTTGTCCGCTATTTGGCTGATGATCGGCTTTACGGTGATGATGGTCTTAGACGTAGCACTGGGGTAATTAAGGCAGTCCTCAAGCTTCTATCTTTTTTGTTAAATAAGTACAGTTTAGTTTGGAGCATAAATCCCGGCTAAACTGTATTTTTTGCGCCTGAAATGAAGTTTGCCGGTCGCAAAGGACTCCAAACTAGACTAAAGTCAAAAGTGGTGTAGTTTACGAGTATAATCAAAAACCAAACTACATATTTCACCAGCCACTATGTAGTTTGGGCACGAAACTTAACTTAAACTGCATCCAGGAAAATGCAATAAGGAAAAATCTGGCTCGCCAGATTGTCCTATCAGCTGTTTGGGCTTTACGAGATTTTTATGGTACATTTTTAGGGAGATAGGCAGATAAAGGTTATGCCGGAACTGAATAATAAATAAAAGGAGATAGATTCATAGTGGACTTTCAACAAATCAAACATCAAATAATGGCTGATCCTATGAACGAAGCATTCACGAGCCGGAATGTTTCGCCTTTGTTCAAGGCATCAAAAGACGCGCGCATTGCGGTTGTCGGACAGGCACCTGGACGAAAAGCCGAAGAAACTCAACTGTTCTGGAATGATCCGAGCGGTGACCGTTTGCGCGAATGGATGGGCATCTCGCGAGAAGACTTTTACAGCACCTCAGCGATTGCACATTTGCCAATGGATTTTTATTACCCCGGAAAAGCGAAGTCTGGCGACATGCCACCCAGAAAAGGCTTTGCAGAACAATGGCACCCCCTCCTGTTGGAAGAGATGCCGAATATTGAAACAGTTATTTTAGTTGGAAGCTATGCCCAAAAGTATTATTTAGGTAAAAACAGGGAGAAAAATCTGACTGAAACCGTTCGTCAGTTCGAACAGTATCTGCCTGATTATCTGCCGCTTGTACACCCCAGCCCCTTGAATTTAGGCTGGATGAAAAAGAATCCCTGGTTTGAAGAGGATGTCCTGCCGGTTCTCAAAGACCTGGTTGAGTCCAAACTATAAAGCGGATAGGTCCAGTTCTTCAAGTGTCGCATCGATAAAGCTTCTGCGCATGGCAAAGTCACTTCCGTGCATCTCAACAGGCTTGACGATTCCCTTATCGGAGAACACCCCTCTGTACTTATCCGGCTCTTCAACGGCCGACACGATAGTCTGAGCGCCTTCTTCGAGTGTGGCTGAAAAAGGTTTGAGCAGTTTGAAGACTAGCGTTTCAATTCTCGGGTCTACATTGTTTTTTCCGATATCTGTAGCAACCAGTCCCGGGTGGACCGCAGTCACGTTCAATCCCTGTCCGGAATACTGTTCATGCAGTTCCTGGGCCAGATAAAGTGTCCCGAGTTTGGAGCGTCCGTACCCTTTGACCATAGAAAAACGTTTAGGTTTAAAGAAAGGTTCAGCCATCGGAGCAGCCTTATAAGCATTTGATGTCACCACGATGACTTGCTTTCGTTCACTGTTCAAAACCAGTGGTACTAGTTCATGCGTCAAAAGAAAATGTCCCAGATAATTGGTCGCCATCATCAGCTCATAGCCGTCTGGGCTTTCTTTTTTTGCATTCGTGAACATGCCGGCATTATTAATTAGGCAGTCGATGTGCGTGTAGCGATTTTTAATCATTTCAGCGGCGAACCTTACAGAAGCAAGATCACTCAAGTCACATTTAATCAAATCCACCGTTACTTCAGCTTTCGCTTCCAAAAGCTCCTCTTTCAACTTTTCCCCTTTTTCCATGTTCCGGTTCAACAATAAGATGCGGTCAAAAGACTGCGCCAGCACCTTAACTGCCCCGTATCCGATCCCCGCAGTTGGCCCTGTGATAGCTAATATTGACTCTGACATGATTAACTCCCCCTCTAAAGTCTCTCTATCTGTTTGATTTATCTCAGTTTACGCTTCTTTTTTCTCCTTTACATCCCTTAATTTATCTACGCTAATTCTAACTAAGTATGTAGCTGGGATGGCTAAAAAATTAATTCCGACAATAAAGTTTGTCATCCACATGGTGACTTGCCCATTTTCAAAAAGTGGGAAGAGGAGAGCCGTTCGGATAGACACTCCTCCTGTCAGTAAGAAGACGATACCCAGTACTAACACACTTTCCCGTTTTGCAAAATAAGCGCCTGAATAAACAAGGCTTATGGTAAAGAATACTGTTACAATCAGAATAATGATCAGGGGTTCAATACGTGGTGTTTCTGCCCACTGAAAACCGTATAGTTCGACCACAAAGAAATTGATTATATTCAAAATAACCGTCAAAAGCATCGCATAATAGCCAAATTTATAGCGCTGGAGCCGCTGGTATTCATCAAATTTATTCATAAGCATTCCCTTCTGTTATAGCTTTAGTCAAGATTTGTCAGCGGAAAAGCAAGTTTAGTTCGCTACTTATTCTTCCATGTTATCTTCTTTCGCATCCCTGCGCTTCTCGACAAAGAATCGGGCAAAGTAGGCTA
>RECC01000013.1 GCA_007692455.1 Alkalibacterium sp.
CCATGTATCCCAATAATCAGTCCCCTCACTAAAATCTCCATTTTGTAAGAGATTTTCGTGTGACTGTTCGTCCTCTTCAGCTGCTACAACTGGTGTACTGACGCTTTGAATGGTGTTCAAAACAGCCGGCCCCATTAACAATAAACTACAAATGACTGCAATGCTTTTCTGATTTTTCATCTTTTCCCTCCGTATTTCTGATTTTTTTAAAGGTTAAAACTATGGGTTGGGTAAAACAGACTTTCCTCAAGGAGCTATGCAAGGTTCACACAGTTTCTGGTATGGCAAAAGACAACAATGAGTATTTTTTACTATCTGACCCTTCAATAGGTGTCTAAAGGTTGTCATTATAAATAGTTAAGCGCTTAACCAAAACCGAAAAATAATCATCGGAATTTGCGAGTAACCGTATACAATTTAATATTTAATGAATCTACTCATTGATAGTTATCGCATATCAGCCAATACAGCTATAGGTATGCGCTTTCACTATGCCGTTTAGTTATCATTTTACAGATCAGTTAGAAGGATTCCCGCGAAGCTTCCTTCGCGGGCTTTCCTCCAACTACCTGTAAAATTTAGTAATTTTATTCTCTTTTTAGCTGTTATTAACCTAATTCAACTTCAATTGAAGCCACTTGCTTGTTACGGATGTGCTCTGCAAATGATCCAGTGACACCTTCTGCTCCGAATGTTTCAGTTTCGCCGGATTCGAGTGTTACTTTATAGGATACAGGCGCAGCTTTGTTTTCTCCGAAGGTTCCCAAATCAGTTTTGTTCAGGTAATCGACTTTGATGTCGCCGAACAATGTAAAGCTGACTTTTCCTTCATCGAAGAAATCTGCTGGAAGAACTGGATTCAATGTGAATGTCAGACCTTCTTCTGTCATCGTAAATGGTTTCTTACCGATAAACAGTTCAACCCACATATGCATGAATTCAACGGTTGAGCCGCTTAGACGGGCTACGAAACCTTTTCCATGCAGGCTTTCATCCGGGTTGGCACTGCTGGCAATAAAGGATGAGTTCTCCAGTATGCTTCGGCCGTAGACTTTCGGATCTGTGTTGACAACCAGACCAGTTTTAATTTCTTCAAAGAATTCATCATGCAATCCAACTTTAATCAGTTCCAGAAGATATTTGTACGCCATGTGCAGGAAGACGGATTCGTTCTCAAGCCAGCCTGGTGTGAAGAATTTCGCACGGCCCAGCTCAATTGGTTCGTCTTTGATGCTTGCACTTGTTTTATACATACCCAGCTTCTGGTCATACAAGTCAGATGCTTTAACTTTCTTATACAGGTCACGCGCTTCAGTCAGGTCGCCTGAGATTTTCATCTTCTTGACGATACCTTCCAGGAACGGTGTGACAGGATGCGGAGTCATAGCGGTAATTTCTCCGTTTTCTACTGCTGCTTCAAAGTAGATATAAGTCGGTACCACTTCTGTATCCAACTGTTCTACTGATGCAACTGCTTTGTTAATTAACTTGTCAAATTGGTTGATTAACTCAACTACTGAATCTTTACCAACTGTGACTAGTTCATAGTCTGTTGTTGCAGCAATTGCAGCTCGGAAGTTTTCACGAACGCTTGTCAGTGTCTTCCAGGCATCCAGGTCAAGGTCGCCCATTTGACTGATGGCATTTTTCAGTTCCATCAGGAATTCAGCAGCCTGTGACGGTAGTTTAACAGCCTGTTTATCATCTACGCCCATCAGACGTTCAACGAGACGCTTCACTTCAAACAATTCAGATGTTCCTGCACCAAACATGCCCGGCAGGCCGTTCATCGCATCGTTCCAGCCTGGCTTGCCGCCTTCCATCTCTACACCTAAACCATATGGTGCCAGTGTGGATAGTTTGTTCGCAGCCAATAGAACCAGTTTGCTGAACAAGCTTGTTTCAACCGGCTTGCCGTCAGCTTCAATCCAAAGCTGTTCGCCTTTAGCTTGTGCTTTAACCAGCTCTTCATCTTCCTTGACCGCATCGTATTGACGCCAGCCCAGTTTCCCTTGCTTCAGCTTCTCTTTCAGCGGCTGCACGGATGCAGGGCTGTTGAAGAAACGGTAGCTTTCATCGAAGAAGGCTTCATCTGCTTTATCCGGGAAAACAGCCAGATAGCTGTCAATCAGATCCAGATTATAAGTCCAGTGATCGCTCCAGAATCCTTCACCGTGAACGGCTTCAAGTGCTTCCTTGCTTGCGCTCAAGACATTTGTCAGGAAGGCTTCAAAGGAGTCGTTCAATTCAATAGTGTTTTCTTCTACAAACTTCTTCAGACTTCCAGGTGTGTAACCATCTGTTGACTGTTTCAGCCAGTCAGTCTGCTGGTCTGCTGAGAAACCGTGTGCAGTGAAATCAAATGAATCGTCTTGCAGGGTATACTTCACAGTCTTAATGGATAACGGGTTGTAGCCGTCCAGCTGAATCAGACTCATAAACTGACGCATGTTGCGGTCAGCTACTTTTGGTTCAAAGAATGTGTCAAGACGTCTGTTCTGATTCATGTCACGGTAGTTTCCGTTACCTTGTGAATAGTACTCTGGTGAAATGGAGAAGAAGTTATAGTCTCTTTCCAAATCGCCGTGTTTACGTGAATACAGGTAAAATACCTGCTTCGCCTGCTCATTTTCAAATACGATTGGGAAACCGCCGCGAATACCATTATCCAGATAGTTCTGTTTAATGTAAGCATCAAAAGCCTTGTTCGCTGTTTTCGTTTCCACGCGTTTAGTGTATTCCTGAGCCAGTGTGAAGGCTGATTCTTTATCTGCTTTCAGCTGGTCAGTAGTGATGTGGCTGTCGATAAACTGCTCAGCCTGTTCTCTGTCGCTTGTCTGGCCGAACACGCTGGTCAGCGTGATGCTAGCATTGCCAGCCAGGTCAACATCAAATGGTGTGAATGCTGCACTGACTTTATTTGTTCCCACTTGATTGGAAACATCTAGAGTATCCTGACCGAAAAATGCTCTTGGTTTCTGCAATGTCAAATCACTGCCGAATACGCTGTCACGGTCGAAGAATGGTGTAACCAGTTTACTGCCGGTTTCTGTTTCAAGCAGAGAGACATAGAAGTTTCCTTCGTCATTCTGATCCACTTTGGCATCATCCGCTGTACTCCCTCTCAGGAAGTAGTAAGTGAACTTGTCGTTAACGACAGATGCATCGAACCAGCTTTTGAATGTATTGGAGATACCTTTGTAGCCTGCATCATCCACATTTGCCGGAAACATGCTGGCCAGACCGTCAATTCCCTGAACGGAAATCGGTTCGTCACGGGTATTCGTCAATGTTACTTCTCTGACCAGCCCAGGAATGGCCTGATGAGGTAAAGTAAAGTAAACAACCTTCATTTTTAGTCCCAGCTGTTTGTGGGTATGCGTAATTTCCAGATGGTTGTCCGCTATGGTCATTTCATCAGAAATCACGCTGCTTTCTTCGTTGAAGGGTTCGTATTCAATTGTTTCTTCCGAACGGGTTACTTTCAAGAATGTCCGGAAGCCTTGTGTTGATACATATTGGTAAGCTTTGTTGGCCGGTAAAAATTCCAGCATGGCGTTGTCTTTATTATCTACTCCAAAACTTGCCATTCCCTGTCCTCTATTGACATAAAATGCCCAGAGTGGAATGCCGTCTGTTCCGGAAATGCCCGGAAGGAAACTGGCAAACGGACTGGCAGTTTGGAAATCTTTAATGTTAAAACGTCCGTCTTCTAATAATTTATACACACTTGTCAACCTTTCTATGCCTATTCAGATACGACAGTTGTAATACTGTGTGCCGGTAAATGAACAGCTGCTGCTTCATTATTAAGATTTATAGTTAGTTCGGTAGCGTCATCAGTCTCGTTCAGCAATACAGTCGCAATAGATCCGTCTGTATTTTCAAAGGCAACAACAGATAAATCTGCGCCTTCTAAAGCTGAATGGACTCGTTTTGCTCCCGGTTTGATGAATCGACTCAAGTGACCGATGAAATAATACGAGCTGTTGTAGTGAGCAACCTTTTCGTTGGTATCCACGATAATCGGTGCGTCGCAGTAGTTGCCGACGTGATTCGGTCCGCCCATTTCGTCCAGGACGATGTTCCAGTCCAGGAAGCCTTCAAGCCAGTTGTTCATGTCTCCGATAATATTACGGGCATAGCGCTCGCCTGTATGCCAAGCACCCAACTGAACGCCGCCTTCAATACAGCCTTCAGTAAAGATCATATGCTTGTCCGGATACTTTTCTTTTACTTTGGATAGTTCTTCGAAGTCTTCTGACATATACCAGTGGTTGCCGACGCCCCAGACAATATCGTTGGCTTCTTCATCCTGTAAAACGGTATCTGCACGTTCAAAAATCAGGTCACGGTTATGATCCCAAATGATGATGTTTACATCGATGCCTTCTTCTTTAAAGACTTTGTCCAGTACTTTTACCATTTCAGCTTCTTCTTCAGCTGTATACTCACAGGAGTCCCATGTCTGGGTTGCTGCCGGTTCGTTTTGTACAGTAATTGCTTCAATATCAAAGCCTTTTGCTTTCATTTCCTTCAAGTAACGCGCGATGAACTGAGCCCAGAGAGTGTAGTACTCTTTCTTCAGTTTACCGCCGTTATTACGCTCGCCGTTTGTCTTCATCCAAGCAGATGGACTCCATGGTGACGCAAGCATGGTCAATGGCTGACCGGCAATTTCCTGAGCGCGTCTCAGTGTCGGCAGTACCCATTTTTCTTCACGGTCCATGTTAAATGTTTCAAGCGTTTCATCATTTTCTTCTACATAATCGTAATTTTCCAGAGAAAAATCACAGCTGGCAATATGTACTCTGCCAAGCGTATAGCCCAGTCCATTTTCTGGATTATAATAGGCCTGTAAAATACTTTCTTTCTTTTCTTCAGGAAGCTTATCAAGTGTGTACGTTGCGGATTCAGTCAGGGCGCCTCCGAACCCCATCCATGTCTGATATGACTTTGATGGGTCGACGGTTACTGCAGCACCTTTTGAATCATTAGTTTTTTCAATAGAAACAGGTTGCCAGAAACTACTGTTTTCCTTGACAGATTGAACAGCTTTGACTGTACGTTGTGTCATTTTAAAAATCATCCTCACTTCTTAGTGTCTTACTTAATAATCTATGCTTAATTTAAACTTTTCAGGGCTAAAACCCCTCATTTATTTCACAAAAAAAGTACTATGCTCTACAAAACACATAGATGATAGTACTTTTAATGTCGTATTACCCTTTAACAGCACCTGCAGAAATACTTGAGATGATGTATTTTGATAAGAATATGAAGGCAACCATAATTGGTACAACTGAGATCGCAATACCTAGGTAAATCGCACCCAAGTTCTGCGCAACAGGTGACCCTTGCAGTTGTCTAATCATAATCGGTAAAGTATAAAGTCTAGGCGAGCGAATGATAACCAGCGGGAACAAGAAGTTGTTCCATGATCCGATAAAGGTAAAGATACCCATCGTCGCAATTGCCGGACTTAAAATAGGCAATACTAGTCTGTGGAACATGTATGCTTCACCGGCACCGTCCATACGACCGGATTCCAGAATAGACATAGGCATCGACGTAATCAAGTACTGTCTAAAGAAGAAGACAGTAAATGGTGCTGCGATTGCCGGAATAATTAAAGGCCAGTAGGTATCCAAGATACCGAATGTAGCTGACAAGTCATACAGACCAATTAATCCTAGCTGTCCAGGTACCATCATTAAAACGATGAAGACAACGAAGATACCATTTTTACCTTTAAATTGATACACAGCAAGAGCGAACGCAGTCAATGCGGAAAAGTAAGCGTTCAGTACTGTAACTGAGATAGCAATGAACAGACTGTTTCTGAACCCAAGCCAGATATTAATATAGTTTGTCAACGTTTCGTAGTTGGCAACCAGGGCGTCACTAGGCATAAGTGAGAACCCTCTTAAAATTTCAGAGTTGGAACGTGTTGCATTGACGATCATCATGTAAAAAGGAATAAAACAGATGATGACTAAAAGTACAAGGAAGAAATAAACCACACCGCGTGCTATTCTTAAATCTTTCATGATTATTTCTTCCCTCCTTTTTTAACTTTAACTTGACCACGGTACATCGTCTTGAATGTAATTGCTGAGAACACAATTGTGATCAGGAATAGTCCGTAGGCAATAGCCGCAGAGTAACCGAAGTTAGCAAAACTGAAGCCTTGATTGTATAGATACAGAACCATTGTGTTCAATGATCCACGAGGCGCACCTCGTCCATCTGTTAACAGCATTGGTAAATCGAAAATCTGAAGTCCACCAATGATGGATGTAATAAAGACATAAAGCAGAATTGGTTTCAACTGTGGCAAGGTAATCTTAGTAAATGTCTGCCACCAGTTTGCGCCATCAATAAATGCTGCTTCATAGAAATCTTTTGGAATACCGGAAATACCCGCCATTAAAATAATGAAGGTGTTACCAAACCACATCCACGCACCAATAAGGGCAGCCCAGCTTTGAGCGTAAGTTGGATTATTGAGCCAGTTAATCGGACGATCAATAATATTTAAGCTTAATAGCATCTGGTTCAATGAACCGTAGTTCCAGTCCAGTAAAATACTGAATAGCAACGCAACAGATGCAATAGTTATGATATTCGGTAGAAAGAATAGAGCTCTGAACCAGTTCAGACCTTTAAGTTTTAACCGCAAATCGGTAAACAACAAAGCCAGTCCCAAGGCAATAGCAATCTGAACACCAAAGTTCAGACCCCATATTCTAATGGTATTGAAAAAGGCCTGGAAGAAGAAGTCATCCTGTATCAGTCGTCTATAGTTGTCCAGTCCGATAAAGTCAGCGTTTTCTAGTCCCCCCATACCCGAATAGTTCGTTACGGAGTAGTAAAAGGTCAACAGGATTGGGTAAATATTAAACGAGAGAAACACGATAACGAACGGCGCTATAAATAAATAGGCTCTATTGTCTTTAGTCATAATCAATCTTTTCCTTTCTGTGCTGAGAAAAGCAGGTCAATCCACTCAGACACTGAGAAGTCAAACTGTAACTTTTCTACTTTGATAAGTAATATAGAGGGCGCTAACTAAGTTAGCTAACCCCCTATGTGATTTTGTTAGTCTTGATAAACGTTAATTAGTCTTGAGGAACGTTAATTTGAGGGAACGCATTTTGTACTTCAGCGTAGAACTCTTCTAGTGCTTCCTCTTGAGTTAAGTCACCTTCAACGTATGCTCCAACTGCTGAACCAAACATTTGGTCTAGACGCTGGTCATAACGAGTGATGTGGCTTGGGTCGATATTTTCTGCTTCAGCTAAGAAGTAGTCATAGTGGTTTTGTCCGCCTAAGAAGTCATCTTCGTATCCGTCAGATACTTCTTCCATGATTCCGATGTGGCTTAATACGTCACCAGTTTCGCCAACCCATTCTGTCAGGAACTCTTCGTCGTTAGTCAACATTTGAATAAATTCGAATGCTACTTCAGGATGGTCTG
>RECC01000012.1 GCA_007692455.1 Alkalibacterium sp.
GCCTTTACATCTCCTTCAAAGGTCTTGAAAGAAATTGCCAAGTTTTTAACATCCAAAATTGTTGTATCTTCCATTTCTTTCACCTCGTTCTTTCTAAACTTGTTTCAGTGACACTGATAAAAAGAGAGACACACACTAAAACAGTTATCAATGAGTGTCTCTCTTTATCAGCTCTTACGTTGGTCGATTAGTATTAATCTTGAGACTCTATAGTCCATTCATGCAGATCGTGAAGTGAACCGGCCCAGAATTCATTGATTCCACCATCCAAGTAGTCCACTCTTACTGCGAATTGAGAATCAGAGTAAAGTGGAACAACTGGCATTTCGTCCTGCAGGTATTGCTGCAGTTCAGCATAGACTGCGAAACGTTCATCAAAGTCTGTTCCTGCCATTCCTTGATCCAACAGGTCGTCAATCTGTGCATCTTCTATACCCATGTTATTGGATGCGCCACCTGTTTGAACGTAACTTGCAATATTAGGATCGACTGTATGACCCCATCCCATCAATCCGATATCGTAATCCAGATCATTGGCCATTGCTAACCAAGTTGGGAAGTCATACGTTTGAAGATTCACTTCTACACCAATTTCTGTCAACCATTGTTCAATCAGGTCACCATTCTGCTCACGAACGGCATTTCCTGTCGGTACAACAAAGTCAAGCGGTGTGTCAAAGTCAAAGTCAGCGTCCTCGAGCATTTCACGCGCCAAATCAGGATCATATGGCAGTGGATCCAAGCTTTCGTCTTTATATGGACTTGCTGAAGAGTAAGTTGAAGCCAGGACTTCGCCGCGGCCACCCAGCAAGTTATCCACTGTTAATTCTCTGTTCAATGCGTAGGCAAATGCCTGACGGACTTGAGGATCATCGATTCTTTCATTGTTAATGACCATATACTGTCCATTGAAACTTGGGTGTTCTTCTACAACCAGTCCATCGATATCTTCAAGCAGTGAGATGTCCTGTACCGGAACCATACCGATACCGCCACCAGCTGCCATGTGCAGGTTACCTGCCTGGAACTCTGTGATTAACGCTGTACCATTCATGATACGTGCGTACACTGTTTCAATTTCTGGTGCCCCACGGTAGTAATCAGGATTCGCTTCAAAATGAACATAATTGTCTGTGTCATACTCTACAAATTTATACGCACCACTGAATACTGTCGGCATCGTTGCCGCATCAGAATTCGGGATGTCAACAACGTCAATATCACCAAAGACATGCTCCGGAGCAATCAACACATTAAACCCTAAGAATTCAGACAGATACGCTTCATCCACTGGATTTTTAGTTGTCAGTGTCAGTGTCTTGTCGTCTACTACTTCAACACCGGCCAGTTCGTCAGTCCCTTCATCACGTACCCCGGATGAATTTGTACCTTCCAACATGGCTACACTGGTACCTAAAGTGGTTTCAACCTCAGGGTCAGCAATTGTATTCAAAGTAAAGGCTACGTCGTTAGCGGTCACCGGCTCTCCGTCAGACCAGTAAGCATCCGGATCGATGGTAACGGTAAATACCTGATTATCGTCTGTATCAAATGAACCTAAAGCCGGTTCAAAACTATCGGCAGTCGGCATTGTGAGTAAGCTGTCATAAAAGAACCGCTGAACCCATGTACCGGCGACGCCTGGACGATAGAAAGGATTGAAACTGTCTGGTGCATTGGTCAAGCCGACCATTAATGTCGATGTATCCCCTTCGTCAACTTCAGGTACATCACCCTCCGCTGTTTCTTCTCCATTATCGTCAGCATCGGCTGAGGTATCCTCATCCAAATCTGGTACATCCCCATTGTTACACGCAGCAAGGACAAGTGATGACGCAAAGACAACCGTTCCATATTTTAACATTTTCTTCATTCTAGACATTGATTTTCTCCCCTTTATGAGTCATCCCTTAACGGTGATGCTCTGATCTTAAAACAAGTGAATCCCCAAAATAAATGCTGTTTTACAATTTTCAATATTCATTCAGCGTAATGCTCTTTCCCCAAAGATTATTACCCTTTTGTTTCTCCTTCAATCGCTTCACGCAAGCCGTCACCAATAAAGTTGATGGCCAAAACTGCCACAAAAATCAGTATGCCTGCCGGAACCCATCTCCATGGTTCGCCCGCCAGTACGCGTAGTGACTGTGCTTCTGACAGGATGTTTCCCCAGCTTGGACGTGGTCTTTGCACACCAACCCCCAGGAAGCTTAATGATGCTTCTGTTAATATTGCCGTTGCGATTCCGAATGTCGCATTGACTAAAATCGGAGACAGCACGTTAGGCAAAATATGGATGAAGAGGACGCCCGGTGTTGCATACCCCGTGGCAACAGCTGCCAGTACAAAATCCTGTTCTTTCAACTGGAGAACTTGTCCCCTGACTAGCCTGCATAAAGGCGGCCAGCTCAATACTCCCAGAACGATTGTTACGACCCATATGCCTGAACCGAGTAAGGATACCAGGGTCAGGATGACCATGAAAAATGGAAAGGACATAAAGGCTTCTGTGATTCGCATAATCACACTATCCACAAATCCTCCAAAGTAGCCGGATACAAGGCCAAGTGTTGTGCCGATGATGACGTACACAAGAACGGATCCTAGGCCGACTATCATTGAAACTTGAGTCCCGTGAATAAGTCGCGATAACACGTCTCTTCCTATATCATCTGTTCCCAGATAAAAATTATCATAGGGCGCTGCCTGAAACTGTCCGACAGATGCATCTCGCGGATGCGGTGCAATCTGATTAGCGAATATGGCAGTCAACAACATGATGACAAAAATAACCAGACTGACTACGGCCACTTTATTTTTGAAGAAACGCTTAGCTACCGTCTTTACATAACTGTCCCCGTCAGAGGCTACCTGCTCAGCAGCATTTCCAGGAAAATTCACTCGTTCAACTGCATCAACAAGATGAAACATTGCTTCTGCATTTTTATTGCCTACATTCTGTGCCATTCATTCCTCCCCCTTTCTAATTGTATTTAATTCGCGGATCGACTACTGCATACATAATATCTACAAATAAGTTCGCAAACAGGACTACTACGGCCGATAACATTGTAATTGCCATCAGCATAGGGTATTCCCGCTGCTGTATAGCCATGATGGTCAATCGTCCTAAGCCTGGCCACTGGAAAATCTGTTCAGTGACAATCGCTCCTCCGACGAGTCGGGGCAAGTCTGTTCCGATGATTGTAATGACCGGAATCAGTGCATTTCGAATCCCATGTCTGGTCAAAATAACTTCAGCAGCCAGCCCTTTCGCTGTAGCCGTTCGAATATAATTTTCGCCGTAAACCTGAATCATTGTTGACCGCATGTACCGCGTCATATTAGCGATATAGAAAGCTGACAGTACAGTGACCGGCAAGACTAGATGATGGATGGCGCTGATGAATCCACCTTCTCCACCGAGCTGAGACATCCCACCTGTTGGGAACCAGCCCAGTTGAACAGAAAAGACGTATATCAACCCTAATCCTAAGAAGAAATTCGGGATGGAAACACCCACGAATGCACCACCTGTCAGTAAGTTATCTATCCATGTGCCATGTTTCCTAGCACTCAAGATGCCTAGTGGAATAGCGATAAGGTATGAGACTAACAATGTTGCACCCATCAGAACAATCGTTGGGCCAATACGAGACACTAATATAGGTAAAACGGGATAACGTGTGGAATAATTGATTCCCAAGTCCCCTTGCAGTGCCCGACCAAGCCATCTGACATACTGTACCGGATAAGGCTGATCCAACCCTAATGCTCTCCGTGTAGCTTCAACCTGCATAGGCGTCGCATCCGGTGAAACATACAAATCGGTTGGATCTCCTGGGGCGAGGTTCATCATGATAAATGCCCCAACAGAAATCATCAGCAGAACAGGTATGGCTGTAAGCAGCCTTTTTATAATATACTTCTTCAACTTCATCCCTTCTTTCCTTCAGTTAGTTCTGTGTGTATCATCCTTGTAGATAGGTACTGATAATAGCTAAAAATACTTCGCCCGATCTGAGTAATGAACGTTCATCGATTTCAAATTTCGGATGGTGATGCGGGAAGGCAGCTGTATTATCCGGTGCCTGAGCGCCTACTCTGAAGAAGGCACCCGGTTTATCTTCCAGGAAATAAGCGAAATCTTCGCCTCCCATTGATTCTTTTACTTCGGCTACTTCTGATTCCGGAAATACGGATAAAAAGGTATCTTTAACTTTCTCCACTTCTTCCGGAGTGTTTTTAATCGACGGATAGCCCTTTTTATAATCTACTTCAACCGTTGCATCATAGGCAGATGCAATCATTTCACTCATCTGTTTAAGCTTATGTTCAACTTTCTGCTGGACTTCCTTATGCAGTGTACGGACTGTTCCTTTAATTTCCGCTGTATCAGCGATAATATTGTAGGCTTCCCCGCCTGCCTGAAATCCTGCAAAGGTCAGGACAGCCGGTTTGACCGGGTCTGTCATTCGACTGACAATCTGCTGAAGGCCTGAAACAATTTGTGTCCCGACTGTCAGTGCATCGTGCGTATCATGCGGTGCCGCTCCGTGCCCACCCTTACCCTGAATCTTCATAGTGAAGGAATCAGAATTGGCAGAACCAAAACTTACATTGTAGAGTACTTGATTGAGTGGCTGGTCCGCTCCCAGATGAATGCCGAAAACATAATCGACATCTTTTAAGGCACCTGCTTCAACCATTGATTTAGCTCCACCCGGCAGCACTTCTTCAGCATGCTGGTGGAGAAGGACAATATTGCCGTGAAGTTCGTCTTTGTGCTGGGCCATGACTTTCGCCACACTGAGAAGCGAGGCGGTATGCCCGTCATGTCCACAGGCATGCATGATGCCTTCTCTTTTTGATTTAAATGGCAAGTCCACTTCTTCCTTTACTCTCAAAGCATCAAAGTCAGCACGCAGGGCCACTGTCGGTCCTGGATACTTCCCTTTGATTTTTCCGACAATGCCATAGCCATTTCCTACATTAGTCTGTATGTCATCCACTCCGAAGGACTCCAGTTTTTCCAACACATACTTTGCTGTCTCTTTCTCTTCAAAAGACGGCTCAGGGTGTGCATGCAGGTGTCGGCGCCAAGCAACAGTGTCAGCATAATTCTTTTCGAGTTCTTCTTTCCATTGTTCAAATCCCATTTAAGCCCCTCCTTTAAATTAATCTCTCAGTGACTCTTGTACTTCAGCAGGTTCTGCCACCGTCTCCAGGAGGTAATGCTCAACAATTGATGCAAAACACTTGCCCCCGACCAGTAGTGCCCGTTCATCAAAGTCAAATCTTGGATGATGATGCGGGTAGACAATTCCTTTTTCTTCGTTTCCTGAATGGACAAAGAAAAACGATCCCGGTTTTTCCTGCAGGAAGTAGGCGAAATCTTCGCCACCCATACGCATTGGAATGGATTCGACTGATACATCTGTCAGTTTTTCGGTGAATAACTGTCTGACCAGTTCCGTTTCTTCTTTATGGTTATAAAGTGCCGGATAGCCGCGAACATAATTGACTTCGCTTGTGGCACCGTGTGCTTTGCAGATGCTTTCAGTCATTGAATTGATTTTTTCTTCAATTAAGTTTCTCAGTTCCGGATTGAACGTCCGGACGGTTCCTTTCAGCACGGCTTTATCAGCAATCACGTTATGAGCACCCTCACCCGCCTGCAGTGTTGAAAAAGTCAACACTCCTGACTGGGTGGGATCTTTCTGGCGACTGATAATGGACTGCAGCTGATTGACTACATATGAAGCAACAACCACTGCATCCACTGTCGAATTTGGATGAGCAGCATGCCCGCCTTTACCTTGAATCGTAATAGTAAAGAAGTCGGCGGCTGCCATTGCATACTCTGAGCAGTAGGATACTGTTCCAAATTCAAGTGGTGATCTGAGGTGTAAGCCGTAGACGGCATCGACATCATTCAATACTCCTGCTTCAACCATTGACTTGCCTCCACCAGGAAGTACTTCTTCCGCATGCTGGAAAATGAATTTTACAGAGCCTGCAAGCTGATCTTCATGTTCTTTCAATACTTTCGCCACACTCAGTAAAGTTGCTGTGTGTCCATCATGGCCACAGGCGTGCATGACTCCCGGATTCTTGGAGGTAAATGGCAAGCCTGTTTCTTCCTGAATACGCAGGGCGTCAAAATCAGCACGGAAAGCAATGGTTGGTCCAAATTTCTCTCCTCTTACATAAGTGACAAGTCCACCGCCACCTACATCCTGTTCAATATCCTCGTAACCGAATTCTTTCAGTTTTTCATATATATAATGTCTGGTATTCCACTCCTCAAAGGAGGGTTCTGGATTTTCATGCAAGTATCGTCTCCACTCAACAGTCTGTGGAAAGAGTTTTTCCAGCTCACTTGCTAAATTTATATCTGTCATTGACTAGTCACTCCTTAAGAGTTCTGAATTAAATGAGAAGTTTATCATTTTTCTTAATGTTTTTTAAAGTTTACCGATGCGCTAAACCTTTGTCAATTGGTACTCAAGAACTTTCTTATCATTAATTTCTCATCTTATTCTACTCAAAAACTAAGAATCCTTTTTTGCTAGTGAATGAAGCGTTTACAGTTATCTTGTGTCGAATTTGTGACAATTAGTTATGTTTTCTTCTGGTGATGAATAATTGCAGTATAAAGCCTTAAATATTCTTACAAAAAATAAGTGTCCGAAATATGAACACTAGTTTTTCATTATTGTGACAGTAGAGTCTATCTTGTTTACTCTTTCGTCAACATACTATACTATTGAATAAGATTAAAAATAACTCGTTGTTGCTCTAGTATATAGAGGCAGTACGAGTCGAGGTGAAAAGATGAATAACTATGCTGATAACGATTATTTTAAGTTTCAAGAGTACGCAGAATCTATCGGCATGACTCCCGAAGAGTATGCTATAAGTCTTCATCAGAAACATCAGAAACACAAAGCAGTCTTATTACAAAAAGGACCCCAGTTCAAACAGTTTGTAGAAGAATTTCACGCTGTACTGGACAGTCTGGTTATGTTTAAAGAATCCGGCGAGCAATCCCATTCTCTTGAACATCATGAACTATTCAAAAAAATAGTCCATCTATTATCTACGGCAAGCAGTGACCCGAAGCTGCTGGCGCAACTTTACAATCACTATCCGAACGGCATTGACGACGAACTGAATGAACTGAAATCCTTTCTCGTATAATGAGAATACATAAAAGAGACTGAACTCCGGATTACTGGAGTTCAGTCTCTTTTACATTGTTGCTATGTTGGATGAGTTAATGATTGTTCAAGGAGCAATAGGCAGATGAACAATGATTATAACAG
This sequence comes from Alkalibacterium sp., assembly GCA_007692455.1. Classification (GTDB taxonomy): domain Bacteria; phylum Bacillota; class Bacilli; order Lactobacillales; family Carnobacteriaceae_A; genus Alkalibacterium. The sequence continues at coordinate 7,329 of RECC01000012.1, forward strand.
CTATAATCATTGTTCGTTTAC
>RECC01000011.1 GCA_007692455.1 Alkalibacterium sp.
GCAAGATACAGCACCAAGTTTGAGATTTCCTCTGGTTCAGCTATACGCTGCATTGGAATACTTTTTGCCATTTCCTCCACTAGTTCTTTTATGCCTTCCTGCTCGGTCATCGGCGTGCGAATGATTCCCGGGTGAATTGAGTTAACGCGAATACCAAACTCAGCAAACTCGGCTGCAGCTGCTTTCGTCATACCTCTAACTGCAAATTTTGAAGCCGTATAGGCAAGGTTATTCGCTCCACCAACAATACCCGCAATAGATGATATGTTGATGATTGAGCCATTTTTTGCTTTTTTCATTGATGGCAATACATATTTCATTCCTAGGAAAACACCGTCCTGATTAATATGGATGGTCTGTCTATATTCTTCCAATGAGGTGCCTTCGATTGAATTTTGCTTTACAATCCCTGCGTTATTAACGAGTATGCTGACTGGTCCAAATTTTTCTTCTGACTTCTTGACTAGATCTTCCCAGCTGGACTCGCTTGTCACATCAAATGCAACAAATAGTGCATTGTCCCCTAAATCTTCAGCTACTTTCTCTCCGTTTGAAGATTCCAGGTCAGCTATAACTACTTTTGCCCCTTCTCTCACAAAGAACTTACCATGCATTTTGCCCATTCCGCCTGCGCCACCTGTAATGATTGCCACTTTTCCGTCTAAACGACCCATGTTATCCGCTCCTTTACAGTATTTTGCTTCTATTATTAATTTAACAGGTATGCAATTAATAGACAAGTGTAAAGGCTTACAAAAGCATGCTAGTACATATGTCTCTCTACTATTCACACTTAGGTATTTTCAGAAACATCTTAAAATTTTTTAATAGCTGCGAGCATTTTCAACACTTTCTCACTTGCAATAAGTAAGTATTTTATTGATAATAAGTTGTGAGACTAATATAGACTAAAGGAGCTTTTTAATGAGCAAAGTAGTAATCATTCATGAAAATATGGACTGGACGAAACACTTAATCAAACGACTCGAAGAACTGGACGTCCCATACGACGAATGGGATTTATCCCACGGGATGCTTGATATAGAGGAACTGCCTGAAAAAGCTGTTTACTATAACCGGATGAGTGCCTCTTCTCATACCAGAGGTAACCGTTACGCACCGGAACTGACGGATCAGGTGCTAACCTGGCTTGAACAGAAAGGTGCACGCGTCATCAATGGGACAGGGGCTATCAATCTTGAAGTCAGCAAGCTGAAACAGTACCTTGCACTTCAGGCCAGTGGTATACGTACACCTAAAACTATCGGTGCTGTCGGCAAGGATAATATTATTGAAGCTGCCATAAAACTGAATGAATTTCCTTTTATCATCAAGCATAACCGGGCCGGAAAAGGACTCGGCGTTCGCTTGCTGTACTCCCTGGAGGAACTGAAAGACTACGTCAATGGCCCCGATTTTGAGGATTCAATTGATGGACTAAGTTTGATTCAGCAGTACATCAAATCACCAGACGGTCATATCGTCCGTTCTGAGTTCATTGGTAGAGAATACGTTTATGCTGTAAAAGTAGATTCCAGTGATGGATTCGAGCTTTGTCCCGCAGACGCCTGCCAGATTGGGCCGGACGGTGAAGTCATTGCCGAAGAAAGCAAGTTCAGTATTATTGACCGTCTACCAGAGGATCAGATCAAAGGCTATCAGACCTTCATGAATGCACAAGGCATTGATGTTGCAGCTCTCGAATTTATAACGGATGAAAAAGGTGACGTCTATACTTACGACGTTAATACCAATACGAACTATAATGAAGATGCGGAAAAAGAAGCCGGTAAGTATGCCATGCTCGAACTTGCCAAGTATCTGAAAAGCGAACTGGACGCACTTTAGTATAAAAAGGGTCTTTCTAAATTTTAGAAGGACCCTTTTTTGTTAGTCTATAATGTTTTGGGGGCTGCCTTTCAGAAAAGCTAGTGTATTGTCAAAAGCGATATACGCCCTTGCTACCATCGCTTCATCTGTCAGATAGGCGACATGTGGAGTCAACACTGTATTTTTTGCTTTAAGCAGTGGATAATCCTGAGGAATAGGCGGTTCCATGTCGAATACATCAATTCCTGCACCGCTTATTTTTTCATCGTTTAACAGCTCCGCTAGTGCCTGATTGTCTATGATTGGCCCTCTGGCACAGTTAATAAGAACAGCTGACTCTTTCATCAGACGCAAGTGTTTTTCTGAAATAATACCTTTCGTTTCCTCATTCATTGGCAGATGAATACTGATAATATCGCTTTGAGTCATGACTTCTTCCATAGACAAATAGGTTAGTCCCAGCTCTTTAGCTTTTTCTTTTTCGGAGCGGTTATAGCCGATTAAATTAGCTCCAAATGCCTTAAACAGTTCGGCCGTTTTCAGACCAATCTTACCGGTACCGACTATACCTACAGTCTTTCCTTTTATTTCTCTCCCCTGAATGGGTCCGGGAAAATCAGCTTGACGCACATCCTCGTTCCCTTTTGACAACGAGCGGTAAACGTCCAGTGTCAGCCCGATGACCAGTTCCGCAACCGACTGATCCGAGTAGCCGGCCGCATTCGCAATCTTGATGCCCTTTTCCTGAGCTTCTTTCCTGCCGACATGGTCGACACCAGTAAAGGCGACGTTTATCAGCTGAGTTTTGTCCAATTGCTGAACCACTTCAGCCGGAAAGGGGTTATTCCCTATCATCACAATCTCTGCATCACTGCTGCGTCGAACCAGTTCATCCCCATCTGTTGTTTTCTCATCATAATAGACAAACTCATGTCCCATGTCTCTAATGGGTTGAGCTAAATCATTAATTAGTTCTTCCGATACTCTTAATGGTTCAATGAGTGCCACTTTCATCTTCTACTTCCTTCCGTTTTTAATTTAAAGCATTTCCCTTGCCAGCAGTTCGTATGTCTTCAGTCTTTGAGACTGATCATGTGTAATGCTGCAAATCATAGCTTCCTGAAAACCGTACGTGTCCTTGTCTCGTCTTATTTTATCAGCTACTTCTTTAGCTGTACCAACTAGATGCACTTCACGGTTAGTCAGTATCGCCTGCTCTTCTTCCTCAGACAAGCTGTAATCCCTTGCTTCTTCAGGCGTCAAGATGGGTTCCATTCTTCCCTGAGCTAACCTGATGCGGGCAATATCCTGTGGTCTAGCTTGAAACTCTGCTTCTTCCACCGTCTCACCCACTGTCACGAGGTAAGCCACGCTAATGTCCGGTTCAGACAAATAAGCTGACGGTACGAATCGCTCTCTGTATAAATCAAACACTTCTTTGCGCATCGCTCCCAGCATGAAGAACTGAGCAAAGGAATAGCCTATCCCCATTTCTCCTGCCTGAATCGCACTGTTCCCACTCGATCCCAGCAGCCAGGCTTCCGGCAACGTGACTTTTTCCGGAGTGGCTAGGGTCCGCGCGTACATTGAATCACCCGGTACAGTATCTTTAATCAGATCCAGTGCTGTTTCCAGCTTGTCATAAAGATGGTCAACATCCGGATACTTCCCTTCTGACAATGAATAGATTGCATTCTGGTCCCCACCGGGAGCACGTCCAACACCGTAGTCGACTCTACCGGGAGCCAGTGCGCTCAGTGTTTTAAATATTTCTGCCATTTTCAGAGGAGAATAGTGCATCATCATGGTGCCGCCCGTTCCGATTCTAATCTGATTTGTCTTAGCAGCAATATACGCTGCAATAATTTCCGGAGCAGAACTGGCAAAAGAACTGCTGCCATGGTGCTCCGCCAACCATACACGGTGATAACCTAATTGTTCAGCTAATTGAGCCAGTTCCACTGCTTTCTCTATAGCACCCTGGGGACTATTCCCCTTAGTAATCGGCGCCTGGTCTAAAACACTTAATCGCATCCTCATTCACCTTTCTTAACTCATAAATCTACTATACCATTATACTAACTTTTAGAAAGTATTTTTGTTCACACACACACAATTCACCTATTTTACTAAGGAAGGCGCTGTCAAAAACTTGTCTTTATTTAATTCTATTTATCTGATGAAGCTAATTAAAAACAAATTTTCACACGTTATTCACAAAGTTACAAATAATTTAAATTAATTTTCTCTACAATATTACTAATTGTATTCTCATGTAGTATACTGTTAAAACCTACATTAGGTGGTGGGTAAAACAAAGAGTCTTTTAAACAGACTCGTATTGGAGGAGAATGATAATGAAAAAATTAAGTGCTATACAGTTTGGGCTAGTGCCTAAACTACTGCTGGCTATTCTGCTGGGAGTAATCGTGGGTCAGTTGCAGTTTATACCAGAGTTTATACTTCAGATACCTGTTACTGTTTCCAGCTTATTCAGTAGTCTGCTGTCCTTTATTATTCCATTAATGATTGTGGGATATGTAGTGAAAGGTATTTCTGACTTGACTCAGGGAGCCGGTAAACTACTTGGATTGAATGCCCTATTGGCCTATTCATCTACACTTATCGGAGGCTTCACTGCATACCTTCTTGCATCACGATTATTTCCCTTATTTATTGATGCCTCTGTAAGAAATACGGTACAGGAAGAAGCAGTAGAACTGGAACCTTTATTTACATTACCGTTGGAGCCTTTATTGGACGTCACCTCAGCTATTGTTTTTGCCTTCCTATTCGGTATTTTCATCTCATGGCTTCGTGAAGATGGCAAAGGCGAGGTCATGTACGGCTTTTTCACTGAATTTGGCGCAATTATTACACTTATTCTAAAAACAATTATTATACCTGGACTGCCTATTTATATCTTCGGGAACTTTATGAATTTAAGCTACGCAGGCACAGCATTCTCCCTGCTATCTGTATTCTGGCGAGTCTTCCTGGTCGTCATTGCTTTACAATTATTCCTTATAGTGGTCATGTTCATGATTGCAAGCTTCTATACTGGAAAAAGCCCTTTATTTCTATTAAAAAATCAGATTCCTGGTTACTTTACAGCCCTGGGTACACAGTCATCAGCCGCTACTATTCCTGTTAACCTTGAATGTGCCCGTAAAAATGGTGTCTCCAGAGAAATCAGAGAGTTTGTCATTCCATTAAGCGCAACAATTCATTTGATGGGAAGCATTATTACAATCACATCCTGTGTGACAGCTGTCCTCCTGATGTTTGATATGCCTCATAGTTTCGGAATGATGGCCAGCTTTATTGCCACACTTGGCGTCGCTATGGTCGCAGCACCTGGAGCTCCAGGCGGTGCCATTATGAGTGCTTTACCCTTTGTCTACATGGTAGGGATTGATCCATCAGGAACACTCGGCAACTTACTCATTACTTTATATATGACTCAAGACAGTTTCGGTACAGCAGCCAACGTATCAGGTGATAATGCCATCGCGCTGATTATCGACAAAATCTATTCCAGCTACTTCCTGAAAGAATCTGCAAAAGGAGAAGTTCAGGCAGAAGCTGCACCTGTTGACTAAATCGCTGACTGAGCAATTGTATCTGCAGAAATGAACTAACTGAACAGCAAGTTGACTAGGGAACTCATCACTTGCTGCATCGGTTAGTTCTTTTTTGTCTATAAACTGATAATTGTCTGCGTACCGCTGTAGAAAAAACAGGAAAAGCCTCTCCATGGAAAACGATAAAAATATGAGTCTCCACTATTTTCCTACATAGTTGACTCGCACCTCCACTAACTCAAATGAGTCTCCACTATCTTCCCACATAGTTTGAACTCAATCACAAATAAGAGGCGAGTTCTTGCTAACCGAGGAAAACATGGTTATTTTAAGCAAGTAAAGAAACATTGGAATTAATCACCACTGAATGCAACCCCTTACAAATCAGCTATAAATGCATGAGAAAAATATAATGCCTTTTATCTAATTAATAGTACTAATTATATTTCAGTGTTGTATACTTTAAGTATCAAAATATTCTAGGACTGGCAGGTGAAGAATATAAGCTAATACAATAATGTAAGGGATTACATCTTCTCGTTTCGGTTATATGACTGACAGGGTTACACCGTATTAAACTATTAAGTAGTGGAGGCGTTATTATTGAAATCATATAAACTAGGTCTTGTTCCAAAGCTTATTATTGCCATCATCTTAGGTGTCATTATCGGTCAGATGCGTTTCATACCTGATTTTCTCCTGCAGATACCCATTACTATTTCCAGTCTCTTCAGTAGTCTCCTGGCATTTATCATTCCATTAATGATTGTCGGCTATGTGATTAAAGGAATTTCTGATATTACACAGGGAGCAGGCAAGCTACTTGGACTGAATGCTGTTCTTGCCTACGGGTCAACGCTTATTGGAGGCTTCATTGCCTACATTATTGCTTCAACTGTCTTTCCGCTCTTTATCGATGCGTCAGTCAGAGATACCGTTCAGACAGAAACCGCGGCACTTGAGCCTATCTTTACCTTGCCTCTCGAACCACTTTTTGGTGTGACATCAGCGATTATCTTTGCGTTCATGTTCGGGGTATTTATATCCTGGCTGAGATCTGAAGGAAAAGGCGAAGTCATGTACGGCTTCTTCACAGAATTTGGTGCAATCATTACATTGATACTGAAGACCATCATAATTCCTGGTCTACCTATCTATATTTTTGGTAATTTTCTTAACTTAAGCTATACCGGTGCAGCATTTTCTCTCTTATCCGTATTCTGGCGTGTATTCCTGGTTGTTATTGGACTACAGCTTTTCCTAATAACTATGATGTTTCTGATGGCGGGCTTATACAGTGGAAAAAATCCATTTGTTCTGATGAAAAATCAGATACCGGGATACTTCACAGCTCTGGGAACACAGTCGTCTGCTGCTACTATTCCAGTTAACCTAGAATGTGCACGTAAAAATGGCGTATCTAGAGAAATCAGAGAGTTTGTTATTCCCCTGAGCGCCACTATTCATTTAATGGGCAGTATTGTTACTATTACATCCTGTGTGACTGCTGTCCTGCTTATGTTCGACATGCCTCATGGAATCGGCATGATGGCCGGCTTTATTGCTACCTTAGGTGTGGCTATGGTAGCTGCTCCAGGTGCTCCAGGCGGGGCTATCATGAGCGCTCTCCCATTTGTATACCTAGTGGGAATTGATCCAACTGGTACACTGGGCAACTTGCTCATCACGCTCTACATTACTCAGGACAGTTTTGGTACAGCGGCCAATGTTTCCGGAGACAATGCCATTGCAGTCGTAATAGACAAAGTATATGCTTCGCGCTACGCGAAGGCCGTACCTGCTGTAGTTCAAAAAGCTCCTGTGCACAATAGACC
>RECC01000024.1 GCA_007692455.1 Alkalibacterium sp.
CCTAATGAAGAAGGGCTGGCTTTTTATGATGACTTGTTTGACGAGCTGTTGAAAAACGACATTGAACCGGTCGTGACCTTGTCCCACTTTGAAATTCCTTATAACTTATACAAAACATATGGTGGTTTCAGAAACAGAAAGCTGATTGGTTTTTTTGAGACGTATGCCGAAACAGTCATGGAACGCTACAAGGATAAAGTAAAATACTGGATGACTTTTAATGAAATCAACAACCAAATGGATCACTTTGAGCCGCTTCACCTCTGGACCAACTCTGCCATTATATTTGAAGAAGAGGATAACAAGGAAGAAGTCACTATACAGGCGAGTATGAATGAGCTGATTGCCAGTGCTAAAGCTGTCAAAATAGGGAAAGAGATTAATCCTGATTTCCAGATTGGCTGCATGATGGCCTACGTGCCAGTTTATCCTTATTCTTGCAACCCGCATGACATGATGGCTGCCAGCAAACTGATGGAGCGCCGCTTTTTCTATAGCGATGTGCATGTTAGAGGTGAGATTCCGAGCTTTGCATTGAAAATGTGGGAAAAGAATGGTTTTTCAATCGAGTACACAGACGACGATTTAGCTGTGTTGAAAGAGGGAACAGTTGACTACATTGGCTTCAGTTACTATATGTCCAGTGCTGTAACGACATTGTCAGACAAAGAAGGCGAAGCGGTAAGAGACTATCCTGATGCGAAAACGATTGGGAATCCGTACCTGGAAGCAAATGACTGGGGCTGGCAGATTGATCCCAATGGGCTGCGGTATACTTTGAACACCGTTTACCAGCGCTACAATAAGCCTTTATTTATTGTTGAAAATGGGATGGGCGCCTATGACAAAATTTCAGAAGACGGCAAGATCCATGATGATTACCGAGTAGACTACCTCAAAGAACATATTGAAGCCATGGAAAAAGCAGTCAATGAAGACGGGGTTGATGTCATGGGCTATACCCCTTGGGGCGTCATTGACATTGTCAGTTTTGGCTCAGGCGAGATGGAAAAGCGGTACGGTTTCATCCATGTTGACAAGGATAACCAGGGGAATGGCACACTTAAGCGCCAGAAGAAAGAATCGTTCAACTGGTACAAGAAAGTGATTGAACAAAATGGACTAAATAATTAAATCACTGAAAAATAGATGAAAAAATCACGTTCTCTGTTAGCTGTAACTGGCTAAAGAAAACGTGATTTTTTTGTTTATCCATTCAATTTTACAAGCCTTTTTCTTCTCGTATTTTCTCTCGGTTCTTCTGAACGGCAGAGTCGATTGCTGAAAGAAGAGGGTGAAGGTGCTTGCCGCTTACTTTGCTGTGCAGCGTTATGATAGGTTGAGTGATATCCAAAGACAGTGAACAGGTGGAAACAAGTATATCGTAGTCATACTGCTTTAATTTATCTACTGTTAAAAAAGGTTCAGAATAGACGTTTACATCACAGGCGCGTTCCAATTTTGAGTTCAAAAGGCGTGCAATGTTATCAGCGTGGCGGTAGCTGAGTGGGCTGTAAACCAGTACACGGCAGACGGTATATTTTTCATAGAGATGCAGACTCAACTGGTCCCATCTTGAAATAATGAGATACAAAAATTCTTCAGTATCTATTTTGCTTTCGTTTATGCCGTACTTTTCATATAACTGCTCCATCATCTCTTTTAAAGACTGATAGAGTTTGGGGTACTGACTGGAATAAATAATCAGTAGCGCATAATCCCGCGGTTTAAAAAACAGATAAGAACCCAGTGCATGTGAGTAGCCATTTTTCTTACAGAGATAAAGGGAATCATCAATTTTTCCCGCAATATGACTGAAGTCGGTCTCTGGCAAGTCAAAGGTGCGGCATATGTCCAAAAGACTGTCTTTGATGAAGTCCTGATGATCAATCCTAGTTAAATTAATTGACTTTTGTGTGTAAGACCTAAAGTAATAAAACATGTAGTGGCTAAAAATGCGTGTGTACATTTCGATTTTATCTACTGAAGACATAACCGAACTTAGCCACCTTCTAACGTGGCCGCTGATTCGTTTAAATTCTTCTTTATGGATGCAGTCATTGGCAGCTTGCGATGTGTAAATGGGATGGTTATGTTTTTCCCGTATGACACTGACTGATGTGAAAAGCAAGAATTTCTGAACATTGACCGTTTCGAATTGCACACTGTCAGATTGAGCTAAAGAGTTAACCAGTTCGCTTATTTCATCAAAAGAGACAGACTGAAAGGGCCAGTTCTCATACCCATAGGCCTCGAGGTAGTAGGAGGTATAAAGCCGTCTGATGAGAAATTCATCTCCTGTAAGACGATAAGGGTGGTGTTCCAGACCCAAACCATAGTCCGCCAACGTTTCCTTTAAGCGGGTGATCATCCGACTGAGGGAAGCTGAGCTGACAAAAAGTTCGTTTTCGAGTTCCAGACCGGTCAGCTCGTCCTTTATAAGTAACAGTTCAAGCAGTTTCAAAGAAGGTGTCGACTGCAGTAGCTGGTACTGGAACGTGTCGATGCTAAGATTGTCTGGAAAAACAAGCAAAAAGCCTTCTGGATTGGACGTTAACTCGCCACCCGACGCCTCAATGCGCACCTTTAATTCATCTATGTAGTCACTTACACTTCGTTTGGATGAACCGACACGTTTGCTTAGTTCATTCAAGTTAAGTGGTTTTTCTGAGTAAAAGAGGCTTTCAATAAGGGTATACAGCTTACGTTCCTTGGCAGGAATCAATGTCCACATAAAAATCATCCTTTCAGCATATTACGTAACTAATGTTATCATAAAAAAGTCAACAATACACTTTTGTTCTGACTTTTCTCATATCTTGCAAGGCCTGTTGAAATTTATGATAAGTTTAACTATCTTCCTTCTGATACACTCGAATTTAACGAGTATTTAATGTATGGACTATAGGAGGATAAATAGAATGAAAAAAGGATTACAGCTTACCCTTGTTGTGATGCTGTTTATACAGCATTTGGCTACTCTGCCTTTATCAGTAATTGCAGAAGATTGGTCAACAGATAGCAATATGACTTTTTCGGAAGTGACACTCATCGATTCAGAAGGAGAATCTATCGATTCAGTGGAACAAAATTCTGACGTGACCGTTCAGCTCAACTGGGAAGCAACGTCTCACGATGACAGTGAGCGGACACTAGTCTTACCTGATTCTTTACTTGCCCACCCAGGCAGTGATGTCTTACTCAGTGAGTCCGGTGAGGAAGCTGGAGAGTACATAAAGACTGACGAGCAGCTAACACTTAAATCTAACGGCAAACATGCGGGGCGATTCAGTTTTGAAGCACGAATGGATGCTGTGGAGATAGGTGACAACACTCTAGTTTTCCACTCAAATGGAGAAGAGTGGGTAATTGATTTAGAGATTACCAAGTCCACTGACGACGAAATAGAAGGTGAAGATTCTGAAGAAATAGAAGAGCCAGCACGTTCAGACGATCAAAATCTGGAAGAAGTGGAAGAAGACGAAGTCGTTCAAGATAATAACGCAGATCTTTCTTCTGAGTCTGAAGTAGACGAGCAAGACAGCACTCAAGACAGTGAAACAAACAAGTCAGACATGATGGAAGAAAATGATGATTCCGTCTCTCTTGTAGAGATTGACGAACAGCTTCAGTTTAGCAATGTCACTTTTTCAGATAGAAATGGCGTAGAATACAGCGCAGAGAACCCGTTCGATCTAGATGCTTCGCCAATTGGCCGTCTGGATTTCGATTGGTTTTTAGTAGAAGGACATACTGTAACAGGCGGTGATTCGTACAGTTTTGAATTGCCGGATGAGTTTAGACCAGTAGCCGGCACAAGTGGACAACTGGGAGACATTGGTACCTGGTCCGTTAACGCAGCCGGTGTCGTGACCTTCTTATTCAATGATGCAGTAGATGGTGATGAAGTAAGCGGATCCTTCTGGTTTGAAGTGTCTCTGGACGAGGATGCCCTTCGAGAAGAGATCGAACAGCAGATAACCTTTGACTTGGTGCCGGAAGTGACAATTAGTTTTCCGGTTACACCAAAAAACAGTGGTCTAATTGATAAAGAGGGAACAATTAATAACGAAGGCTTTAACTCCACTCAAGCGTTTTGGACGGTCGACATTAACACAGCTCTGAACACGCTCGTATCTCCTACCGTAACAGATACGATACCGGACTACATGACCTATTTTTCTGACAGTCTGGAAATCGTGCAACTCGACATGACACCACAGGGAGACCGTAATGAAGGAGTAGTCTTGTCTCCTGATGACTACAGTTATTTAGTGGAAGGTGGACAACTAAAGATTGACTTGAGCGGGCTGAATGAAGATCAGCTGAAGCAGGCTTACCGTCTGCGCTATACAACTGACATCACTGAACCAGCAGAGGGCTTTGATGGAGCACAGACCTTTACTAATAGAGCCGTTTTGAACACGGATGGCAATACTTATGATGCGACCTCAACAGTCAGTAGTGGTTACGGCCGAGCAATAGAAAAGTTGTCGCCGAATTACAATTGGCAGGAGCAATCCTTTGACTGGACGATTAATTATAACTTCAATGAAAAACTGATTGATCAAAGCAGTGCCTTTTTGGAAGATACGTGGTCACCTGCTGGCCGGATGAAACTGGATGAAGACTCCCTTGAGGTATACGAAGTGACGATTGATGAAAACGGCCAATCAACTGTGTCATCCGAGCCGATTGATTCAGATTTATATGGCCTTACAACCAACCCCGATGATTCAGGCTTTACACTACAATTTAATGACCGAATTGATAGACAAGCTTATCAGATCCGCTATACTACCCAACTAACAGGGAACCAGGGAACGGGCGTTATTGAGAGCGGCGGCAGTATCTCTAATACGATTAACACGGGGACCGACGCTTCAGATGGCAGCAGCGGAAGCTGGGGTCAGCAAGGCTTGCGTAAAAATCACATTAGAACCGATATTGGAAACAAGCGTATTGACTGGCGAATGAGAATTAACCGAAACAGTTACCTGATGGAAAACCTGGTGCTGACTGATATTTTTGAAGGTGACGGCTTGTCCTTGATTGAAGATGACAACACTCACTCAGGATTTAATTTGTTTCTTCGTGAAGAAGATGGTACAGAATTTGAAGGTTACAGTATAGAGTATACCGAACCTCAAACAGGTCAACCGGGCCAATTTGTTTTGACTTTTACAGAACCGATTGACCGTCCGCTAACGCTCCAGTACTCAACACGTTTTGAACGTAATTCTGATGGTAGTGCAAGCTATGCCAATAGAGCGACAATAGACTGGACAGAAGGCGACAATGTTTATTCGACTGATTCAGGTCGAGTATCGAGCGGAGACACTGGGCTGACTGCCGTTAATGGTGTGAAAAATGGGCGGTATAACGCAGTGACCCAAGAGATTACGTGGTCAGTTCATGCCAACTATGCCCGTTTACCGTTAGAAGACGATTTCGAATTGATAGATGAACTGCCAGAGCATCAGGAATGGTTAAAAGATTCCTTTGACGTCTTTAAATATGAAGTGAGTGAAAATGGATCAATTATCAACGAAGAAAGCCTTAACGAGAGCCTCTATAGCCTTGACTTTTTTGAAGAAGAGGGTGAATCATTTAGATTGACACTGGATGATTCTCAAATCGGGAATGAAATGGCAGTTGGCGTACGCTTCAAGACGCAGTTTACCGACGGGTGGATTCGCGATGCACAGGTCAAAAATACGGCCCAAGTGACGAATGACGGAGAAACTATTTCACTTGATGCCAGTGTGCAAATTCCATTTGGCGGTGTCTTTGCTGATAAAAACGGCGAGCAGACAGGAGAGTTCTCCGAATTTATTGACTGGGAAATTAGCTTGAATCCGAATCAGTCTGTCGTGTCTGATTACCGACTCACAGATGTGCCGGATTTGAATTCTCAACTGCTGACCGACACTTTCGTTCTATACGAAGCAGCTGTCGATGAAAATGGCCGATTATCAAAAACTGAGACCATTTTAACAGAAGGTGAAGACTATAATCTGACACTCACTATTAACCAGGAAACCGGAGAAGAATCATTTGAACTCACTTTCTTAGATGAGATTTCTCAGGCCTATATATTAACTTACAGATCCTTTATCGATCCGCTCGTTGATCGTAGTGAATCCATCAGTAATGCCTTCACTGTTGAAGGAACGACAACCGAATTCAAAGAATTGACACAAGACGAAGTGGCTGTCTTTAAATCAAATGCAGGTGGAGGAGACGGGTCAAGTGTCAGAGGAAATCTTCTCTTGAGAAAAATTAATCCAAGCGGAAACGACTTGTCAGGCGCTGAAATGCAACTCTTTACACGAAACGGTGAGCAGCTTTTAAGAAGTGGCGTAACAGATAGTGATGGTCAAGTTGAGTTTAGTGGCTTAAGACGCGGAACATACTTGCTTAAAGAAAAAGAAGCACCTGACCGATACGTTATCAGTGAAGAGCTGGCTGAAGGAATTGAAGTCACTCTTAACCATGAAGAAGACCAGGAAATTGTGGAATATGAAGCAGTTAACCGCCGAACACAAGTGGACATTACTAAAGTGTCACCCGATGGACCGATTCGCTCGGCTGTTGTGTTTGCTATTTTAGATGAAGACGGCGAGCTCGTGAGAGAAGAGGTCACAGCTGAAAATGGTGAAGTGACTGTGGAAGATTTAGATCCAGGTAACTATTACCTAAAAGAACTAGATGCACCAGAAGGCTATATCTTAAACACAGATTTGTTGCCTTTTACAATTGAAATCAATGAGGACGGCACACAGACGGTTCCCCAACTGACTGTAGTGAATTATCTAGGAAGCGTCAGCTGGCAGAAAACAGATGCGCAAGGTGACCCTTTATCAGGCGTCACGTTTGAAGTGCTTGATGCTAGTAATGAAGTGGTTCAGACTGTTCAGTCCGATACTAATGGCCAAGTCGCTGTTTCCGATTTGTCTCCAGGTGATTACACTGTGCGTGAGTCAGAGGCTGCAGAAGGCTTCATTAGAGATACAAGAAGCCGAAACTTTACTATAGAAGCAGAACAAGCAGGCGAACCAGAAGAAGTGGTCTTGGATAGCTGGGCAAATTACAAAGGCGCCGTTCGTTTATATAAAGTCGATTCAAAGGGTAATCCTCTTGAAGGAGCGACGTTTGAATTAAGAAACGAAGACGGTGAAGTAATAGCTGAAAAAATGACTGATGAAAATGGAGAAATAAC
>RECC01000010.1 GCA_007692455.1 Alkalibacterium sp.
TTGCATAAAAATTGTTTTTCACTGAACAAATGGTAAAATAGATAGGAAAGCAGAAAGGAAGAGTATATTGACTAAAAAGCACTATTCAGAATCATTTACATTTAAAAGTGGAGTAACCTTGAAAAACCGCTTTATCATGGCACCCATGACAACTAAAATGAGTTTTTTCGACGGTGTCATTACGGAAGATGAAAAGAAATACTACTATCTGAGAAGTAAAGATATCGGGGCAGTAGTTACAGCAGCAGCCAATGTCTCTGAGGGAGGAAAGGGCTGGGAAGGCGAGCTGGGCATACATGATGACAGACATCTGGCCGGATTAGCCGATTTGGCTTCAGCAATACAGAGGAACGGCACTAAAGCTTTTATACAGTTGTATCATGGCGGACGGATGACGAATTCTTCCGTTTTAAGAGGGGTTCAGCCTGTTTCTGCCAGTGCAGTCAAGGCAGAACGTCCGACTGCTGAAGAACCGAGAGCACTTGAGGAAGATGAAATTTATCAAATAATAGAGGATTTTAAACAAGGGACCATTCGAGCGATAGAAGCGGGATTTGATGGTGTTGAATTGCATGGAGCCAATACGTATTTAATTCAGCAGTTCTTCTCTCCACACTCAAATCGCAGGGAAGATAAATGGGGAGGCAGTGTCGAAAATCGTTTCCGCTTTGCTGATCTTTTAACAGATACGGTTATCGAAACGGTGAAGGCCTATGCTAAGCGCCCATTTGTGGTCGGCTACCGCTTTTCACCAGAGGAATATGAAACACCAGGGATTCGTTTTGGGGATACACTCTATCTGGTCGATAAACTGGCAGACAAAGCTCTGGATTACCTGCATGTCTCATTAGGAAAGTATGACTTAACATCTCAGTCAGAGGAGTATAAGGAAAAATCGATGCTGGCTTATCTGAATGAAGTCATCAATAATCGCACAGCATTCATGTCGGTTGGGGATGTTCGTGGTGGAGAAGAGGCACTTGAAGCTCTGGAGCATAGTGATTTAGTGGCTTTAGGGCGTGTAATGCTTGCCGACCCTCATTTTGTCAGCAAGGTATTGAATGACCGCGAAGATACTATTCGTTTTACTGTAGCTGATGAAGAGAGAGAAGAACTGGGTCTGACAAATGGCGTCTGGCAGTTTATGCAGAATATGATGTCTGATCGCATAAACTAACACTTATTAATTGCGAGTCAGGAAAGGTGAGTGAAAATGGATAAAGCATTGATACACATCGATTATACTAATGATTTTGTGGCAGAAGACGGAGCGTTGACAAGTGGTGAACCCGGTCAGGCTATTCATGACGAGGTACTGGCACTGACTAAACAATTCCATGAAGAGGGGCAGTTCATAGCCTTTACAATTGATAAACATGTAGAAGATGATTCTTACCATCCTGAAAGTCGTCTGTTTCCTCCTCATAATTTAGCAGGTACTAAGGGGAGAGAATTGTATGGCGAGCTGGAAGATTATTTCCAGAGCATTAAAGATTCAGAAAATGTATTTTATACTGATAAAACACGCTACAGTGCATTCAACGGCACTGAGTTGGAGTTGAAGCTGCGCGAGCGGGGAATCAGTGAAGTCCATCTCATTGGAGTGGTCACAGACATCTGTGTCCTTCATACAGCAATTGATGCCTATAATAGGGGATATAAAATAGTTGTCCATGAAAGAGCCGTCGCCAGCTTTAATCAGGCTGGACACGAATGGGCCCTGTCGCATTTTAAAGATACACTCGGTGCGGAAGTGATTTAAAAAAATAAAAAAATGAAAATAACCCGACTTATTATTCTTCTCTACCTTAAAGGCTGGAGTAAAATAACAAGTCGGGTTTTTTATATGGTTTAGTCAGAGACCACTTTAAAAGGTGTCAGCTCTGGTGTTTTATGCTTTGATTAACTGAATTGAATATACACAGTTAAGTCATAGTGTTCAGAGCCTTTTTCCATTGTGTTACTGTCGGCATTAAAGTGTTTAAATGGGCCGCCTGAAATATAAGCAAAATTCATGACAACTGCAGACTGTAAATAGAACAGGGCTTCTTGAGTGTAGGATTCCGGCAATTTACCCAGGTAAATATCTTCTATATACACTTCCAGTTCATTTGTGTCGCGTGGCACCATCTTGACTTTCTTCGTGCGGAAGCTTTCATACTGATAGATTCTTTCCTTACACGCTTTAATGTCTTCATCTCTTTTCCCAGCATAAATACGCTTGGAATAATCCTTGCGAATAACTTTTTCAACAATTGAATCGACAACAGCCTGGTTATTAGTAATTTCACTGGCTGAAAAACTGATTTTATGTTGGGTGTTCAAGGATTGTCCATCTTTTTGATCTTTTAAAGGTTTAGTTTTTATTAGCTGATCTGACTCATTGGTCAATTTTTTTAGGAAGTGCTTGACACTTTCATAGATACTCAAATGTAATCCTCCTATCTGTATAGCTACCTATCTTTACTAGAATCATTCTGTATTAGATAACGATTCATATTTAGATTCTATCGAAAAGACACAATTTGTTCAAATATATGGACTTATGAAATGAAAATTCCTTAATCTTCAAATACATTAATGAGTGGAAATACCTGGTTTATTTCTTCGAGATAGGGATTCCCTTCACCGAGTATGGTTTGGAGAATATCGTTTGCACGATGAATAGATATGTGCTCAAAAAGGGAACTTAAGGTAACGGGCTGGTGTCCAATTAAGTGTACAGCCAGTTCTTTTTTTATAATATTCAGTTCCTGTGATGATTCATTTAAAAAAGGCGGAGCAAATTTTTCCTGAATATCTAAAGAGACCATCTTCATCGTGTAATAAAGCTGGGCAGATTTGCGTGTCATCTCAGCCAGGCGTTTAGACGAAAGAGGGAGTATCAGTTCATGGAAATGCCTTATTTTTAGACAGACATCAGTAGAAGAAATAACTTCAGAATAGATCACATTATGAAAAGCAATCCAACTGGAATTCTTCTTCACCGTTCCTTTTTCCGGTGAGAACAGCAACTCACCTATCACGTAAGGGCAACGTTGGGATATGCCGATACATTTACCAATCTGCTGGATAAAACTATAATCGACCTTCATATAGTGAAAATAACGGGTCATGACCTGAGAACTGGTTTCTTTCGTTTTCAGGATACTGCCGCAGGTCTGATAGACTAACGTATTGAAATCCGTTTCTGTATTCAATGATATATCTTGTATGTAAAACGTTTCTCGCGTGAGCAATAGGGGATACTGCTCAATGGCCTCGTCTAGACTCTGGAATAAAGAGTCTGCTTTGATTTTAAGGGTACGCCTGGGATTGAATTGCGGACGGGCGATGATGTAGTCGGCTGGCTTCTCATGTATAACTGATTCTGTATAGTAATTTTTTAGCTGTCTGAAAATATTATCCGATTCTTTACTACCTGATTGCGTCATGAATCAAGCTCCTTCTTAAACATATTTAATTTTAGGTAACGCTTACAAAACAATTTAAAACAAATACAGCAAAGTTAGTGTATCATATCACAATATCCAAAGATAGATAGGTTTATAACTAATTACATTATAATTTAATGAAAAAATACATAATTATTACCCAATACGGACAAAAAGAGTAGCGAAAGCTCATTTTTATTGAGATGCAGGAGCTTTTACAGCTGAATTGGTCTTTTGAATGAGAAGGTACCGGCTAGTATAGTTTGAAGTGAACAAGGCCTTGTATCAAACTTAAGGATGTTTTTGAAATGACTAATATATTAACAGAAGAATTCGCTGCTGATTTTTTTGAGGTACACGACTCGATAGTTTTTGGGATTTTAAAACGGTGCAGCTTATCCTATAACGATAGGGATTATGACGATTTTATTCAGATTGGCCGACTGGCTCTTTTAAAAGCCTATGAAACATTTCCGCAAGAAGTTATGACAGATGAACAGTTCTACCAGTTTACTGGCTTTGCCTATAGAAAAGTGTACTGGACTATTCTTGATCACTTAAGAAAAGAAGCTAAACGAAAAAATGAAGCCTGTTCATTACCTGAGGAAACAGAAGGACTTAAAGAGTTCTCATGTGAAGGCTTTGAGCTGGACTGGATTGAAACTTACAGTTTAAACGAATTTATTCAATGTCTGCCTGAAAATGAAAGACGGTACAT
This sequence comes from Alkalibacterium sp., assembly GCA_007692455.1. Classification (GTDB taxonomy): domain Bacteria; phylum Bacillota; class Bacilli; order Lactobacillales; family Carnobacteriaceae_A; genus Alkalibacterium. The sequence goes on from RECC01000010.1 coordinate 4,153, forward strand.
TGAAGAGCGAGTGCTGAACGGCCTTTCGATTACGGCTATTGCCGAGAAATACCAGACAAGCCGTAAAACGGTCTATACATGGCGTGACAAAGTTAAAGCTCGTCTTCAGACGCAAGCACTGATTGAAAATAAGGGAGGAATAAATTAATGAAACGACTGATAATAGATCCGGGGCATGGTGGAACAGATCCGGGAGCTACAGCTTTTGGGCAAAAGGAAAAAGACTGGACTTTAAAAATGAGCTTGTATCAGTACAAACGTTTCAAAGAATTAGGTGTTAACGTTGAAATGACTCGTTACGAGGATAGTACACTCAACCCTGTAGCCCGTATCAGTCGTGTAAAGAACAGAGCAGATATTTGTATCAGTAATCATTTCAATGCGTTCAACGGATCAGCTAGAGGACTGGAAGTCATTCATTCTATTCATGCTTCTCCTCGTTTTTCACAAATAGTTGCTGACAATTTGGTGAGGCAAACAGGCTTACCTTTTCGACGCGTATTCAGTCGGTCATTGCCGAACAAAAAGCATGATTACTATTTTATGCACAGACTAACTGGTTCGACACAGACCTTGATAATTGAATACGGCTTTATCGATCACCCACTTGATAATCAGTATTTTAAGCATGATAGCCAGTTCTTAAGGGCAGCTGAGGCAGTCATTGAATCGGTGTGCATCGAACTGGGAGTGACTTACCTGGCTAAGCAGGTAACAACTCAAGTCCCTTCTTTACAAGTCGTGCAAAAGAAAACTTTAAGGAACGAGGATAAAAAGGAATCCGATAGTAAGAGAAACAGCTATGTTGGAAAAATTCTACAAAGTGTTCATAAGGGCCAGCTGCGTTTTTATTCCAGACCGAGCTGGAAAGACGAGGATGTTTTCGGCTACATGACAGAGGGGCAAGTGTTTCCTCTCATCAACAAAAAAGTCAGAGTAGGGAAAGGGGATCAGTACCAAGTGCAAAATCGTAGAGGAGAAGTCTATTACGTGACTGCACACCCGGAATTCGTATTAGTTAAATAATTTGAAATTAATAAGACAGGGCAGTCACATCAGACTGTCCTGTTTTGACGTCTATTTATAGTAAAAGCTGAAAGAAGTAGACGCCAGGTAATTCAGGCTTTCAAGTATTGAGTTAAGTTTACATTTGCTAAGAGAAGAATCGGGAACAAAATTAAAAGCAGTTAGCTCTGATCCTTTGATTATTTTTTCACAAAATTTATTTAAATTCACTTCTGTAGTGCGCTATTGTGTAGACTTTCCTATATAATATAACTATAATCTGGAGAACTAGGAGTGTTTATCATGCTTGAAGCAAAAGAATTAACTAAAAAATATAAAGCGGTTACAGCAGTCAATCAAGTCAGTCTGGTTCTGAACAAAGGAGAATCGGTCGGTCTTTTGGGACCAAATGGTGCCGGAAAGTCTACGACTATTTCCATGCTGTCAACTTTACTCCCGCCATCTTCAGGCCAAGTATTTTTTGAAGGCAATGATGCTTTGAAACAGCCGCAGAAACTGCGAAAAGTTCTCGGTGTTGTACCTCAGGAAATAGCTTTGTACGAAGAATTATCAGCGTATGAAAACCTGAAGTTTTTCGGAAAAGTTTACGGCTTGAAAGGGGAACGGCTGGCCACTCGAATCGATGAGGTGCTGGAGCTGATTGGATTGACTGAGCGGAAAAAAGAAGCATTGAAGACCTATTCCGGCGGCATGAAAAGACGAATCAATATCGGGGTCACGCTTCTGCACGAACCGGAAGTTCTCATAATGGATGAACCCACTGTGGGAATTGATCCGCAGTCGCGTAATTATATTTTAGAAATGATTCGCAACTTGAATAAAAGTCAAAACATCACTGTCCTCTATACGAGTCACTACATGGAAGAAGTCGAGAAACTGTGTGACCGTATTTACATCATGGACCACGGTGACATTATTGCTGATGGAACTAACGAAGAATTGAAAGGTATTTTATCCGAAGAAGAAACGATTCAAATTGGTGTCAGTCAGCTTTCACCTTCATTTGAAGAGGCTTTATCCGGGCATCAAGCGATATCAAAAGTAACTGAAGATGGCTCCGGTTATAAAGTGATTGCTCCAAAAGGGACTGATCTGCTAGGAGACATATTTGAGCTGGCCAGATCAACGGGGACTCATATTGTAAACCTGGCTGTACTGACGCCGACATTGGAAGATGTTTTTCTCCATCTTACCGGTCGGACATTGAGGGATTGAGGAGGACAAGTCATGTTTCAGCTGCTAAAAAAAGACAGTCTGATTCTTATGAGAAGTCGTGCTGATTTGACAGAATTGCTTTTCATGCCATTTATTCTTATAGCTATCCTCGGTCTGGCTTTAGGGAATCTGACCTTGACGGAATTCAATATTAATACCTTCCCAGTCGGCTTTGTTCAGCAGGATTCAGAAGAATCGCTTGAGGCCTGGCGGAATGACTTATCTGATCTCCAGTTGCCTGATGAAGCTGTTCAGCAGCTGGTTGCTCAAGCTGAATCAGTCACACCGGGTAACCAGTTAAATGATATTCTGACTAGCGAGGAGATAGCGGAATGGATTGACTTGGTAAGCTACAGCTCACTAAGTGAGGCAGAAGACGCTCTGGAGGAAGGGGATATAACCGGACTAATTATTATGCCGGACGGCTTTAACGAAGCGGTTTGGTCTGCGCTATTCTTAGATGAAGCAAACAGTCAGCCGTTGCGACTGGAAGTTCAGGACAGTAGCAGTGTCACGACAGACATTGTCAGAGGGGTTCTGACTACCTATGCAGATCAGTTCAATCTTGAAGCAAGTGTGGCTGTGGCAACTGAGGGACAAGCTGAGGTCGTTGAAACACCGGAAGAATATGGATCACTTGAAACACTCACACGAGAAGAACCGGTGAGTTCCTTCCAGTATTATACTATCGGCATGGGAGTGATGTTTGCTTTACACACTGC
>RECC01000062.1 GCA_007692455.1 Alkalibacterium sp.
GCCTGCTCGGCATTGGATTTGTACAGCGTTCCGTCCAGCAGTCGTCTCAAGTCAAAATCGCTGTGCTGCTTGGAGGCTTCATGCAGAGCATAGTGGAAGCGGACGTCCATCATCGAAATGGAATAGTCGTGTTCTTCCAGATAATCCTCCAAATCCTTGTAGCGCTGGTGCCAGTATTCAGCCACAAAGAAAAAGTCTTCTCCATGAACCTCTCTGACATCCTCAATCAGTTCGCGCATAAACTGGTTGTCGATGTGCTTAACCGCATCCAGACGAATGCCGTCAATGTTTGTTTCCTCAATAAACCAGTGAATCCATTTTTTCGTTTCCTCCACTACATCCGGGTGACTGTAGTCGATATCAGAAAACATCAAGTAGTCAAAGTTGCCAAATTCATTTGAGACATGTTCATCGGGTGCCCAGCCTTTGCCTTCTCCCTCGATACGGTAAATACCCTGTTCGCCGGAAATCGTATCTTCTGACACACCGGAAAAATAGTACCAGTGCCATTCAAAATCAGAGTACTTCCCTGCTCTTCCCGGAAATGTGAAATGCGTCCAGGACTCAATTTCACGGGTCTCATCAATTGCTTCATGACGATTGTCCTGACTCACCGGTGTGGCTTCAAATCGTTCTGTACCGTCAGCTGCTGCCTTGTGGTTCAAGACAACATCCGCGTAGACATGTATATCCTGTGCATGTAGCGCATCAATGGCTTCCAGCAGTTCTTCTTTTGTGCCGTATTTTGTTCGAACGGTTCCTTTCTGATCAAACTCCCCTAAATCATACAAATCATAAATGCCGTATCCGACATCATCCGGGCCAGTTCCTTTAAAACAAGGTGGAATCCAAACAGAGGTTATACCAATTTCTTTCAGGTGCTCAGCATCTTCTTTCAGACGCTTCCAGTGTTTACCATCATTTGGTAAGTCCCATTCAAAATACTGCATCATCGTCCCATTCATGCTTTTTCTCCCCTTTGCTTTCCATACAGAATTATATGCACTGTATTTAATCATTTTACCCTACTCTCTTCAATTCTCAAAGATTTATGCCTTTTTCACAATATTGGGAGGTCTAAATTAACTTTTTGAATTGACTTGTTTTTATTGCCTTCAAGAGTTAAAATCAAGCTATTCATGTTTAAAATTTATACTGGTTTTAGTAGGTAGTAGAAAAGGAAGGATTGTATTATGAATGAAGAAGTTTTTAAATAAATTTTCTGACTGGCCAATCCCCATAAAGATTGTTCTCAGTTTTGCTTTCGTCATGTTCGTTGGGTCTTTAATACTCGCCATGCCGTTCAGTCAGTTGGAAAGTTCACAAGCCACCTATTTTGACCATTTATTTGGATCAATATCTATGGTTGCCGTCACCGGCTTGTATACGGTGCCCGTTGCGCATACGTATAATTTGTTCGGTCAATTTGTTGTGTTAGCCCTAATTAAACTCGGCGGCTTAGGTATCATTACGATAGTATCTGCCCTAATCCTGCAATTCGGGCGCCAAGTAAGTATGAAAGAAGAAGTAACCCTGCAGCAGGCTCTCAACAGGGGAGATATGATGGGCTTTAGAAGTTTCCTTATCTCTGTTGTGAAATATACTACTGTTATTGAAGGAATCGGCGCTGTTCTTCTGTCATTTTATCTGATTCCATCATTTGGTCTGAGAAGAGGTCTTTTTACCTCACTATTTCTGGCTATTTCAGCCTTTAATAATGCCGGCTTCGATAACCTGGGAACAACCAGTCTTCAGCAGTTTGTAGAAACGCCTATGGTCAATATCGTCATACCTACTCTGATTATTCTGGGGGGAATCGGTTTTTCTGTCTGGTTTGATGTCGCGAAACATTTTAGGAGTTTCGTGCGTGTTCGTAGTTGGATTGACTTTAAAGGAAACTACCGTAGACTGAAACTGCATACGCGCTTAGTCATTAAGTGGTCTTTCTGGTTAATTGTTTCTGCGATGCTGATTATTATTTTATCAGAGTGGACACACACCGGTACCCTTGGAGACTTAACTACTTTCGGAAAATTCCAAGCGACATTTTTCCAGGCCGTTACATTAAGAACGGCAGGTTTTGCTACAATTGATTTAACTCAGCTCCACATGTTCACCATCGTTGTCTTTACAGTTTTCATGTTCATTGGCGGTTCGCCGGGAGGTACAGCAGGTGGTGCAAAAACCTCTACTGTCGCACTGGTCGTTAAATTGATTGGGACTGAGATGAAAGGTCTTACCAACGTCAATTATAAAAAACGTACACTCGAAATGGATATCGTCAAACGGGCTTTGGTCATTGTCGTTATGTTCGTTTTGCTGAATTTCATCGGTTTATCGCTCATGACAATTTTTGACGAACACATCCCGCTTCAGTACCTGTTCTTTGAATCAGTGTCTGCCTTTGGTACAGTTGGGTTATCAGCGGATTTGACTCCGGAATTATCACGATACAGTCAGACCGTCATCATGTTCTCAATGTTTATCGGTCGTTTAGGCCCTATCACCATCTTCACTGCATTGAGCACACGAGACAGACGTCAGAGAGAAATCACTTACGCTACAGGAAGTATATTAATTGGTTAGGAGACAATAAGAAATGGTTAAAACAGTTGGAGTACTAGGTTTAGGTGTTTTTGGATCAACGATTGCCAAGCAGCTTGGCGACCAGCACTACGATGTCATTGCTGTCGACAAGGATTTAGTCGACGTTAACCGCGTGGAAGAACACGTCGTTCAGGCAGTGCAGGGGAATTTTACTGACATAGAGTTACTGAGAAGTATCGGTTTCGCTAATTGCGATGTAGCTGTTATTGGAACAGGATCAAACTTGGAAGCCAGTGTCATGGCTATCATGAACTGCAAAAAGCTTGGTATTAAAAAAATTATAGCCAAAGCTAAAAACCGTGTTCATATGGAAATTATGCAGGAAATTGGTGCAGATGAAATCATTCGTCCCGAAAAACAAATGGGAGACAAGGTAGCCCGTAATATCATGCGAAACAATATTCTGGATGTTATCACGTTGGACGAGGATAATTCAATCATTGAATTTACTGCTCCTCAACGTTGGGTTGGACGAAGTCTGGCAGAACTTGATTTGCGTAAAAAGTATAAAATCAACGTTATCGGAATGAAATCTACTCCAGACGGTCCTTTATCCATCAATGTGCCGGCCGAGGAAAAAATCCAACCGGACAGCTTCATCGTAGCGATTGGTAAACCGGACACCTTTGAACACCTGGATTACACTGATCAGCTTAAGTAAAGACACATGAGATAGAGAAAGACGCTTATCCTAATTAAACTAGGATAAGCGTCTTTTCATTTTGTAGATTTGAGAGGGTCATCCGCGCCAGTCAGCGTGTATGTTTCTTTTTTAACGTACGGGCGACCAGACATTTTCCAGAATATTCGTCTGATCTCTGTCAGGACCAACTGAAAAGGTCGATACATGAACGCCGGTCAGTTCAGACACGCGGCGGATATAGTTTCGGGCATTTTCAGGCAGTTCTTCCAGTGTACGGCAGCCGGTAACGTCTTCGCTCCAGCCGGGCAGTTCTTCATAAATTGGCGTGCATTCGCTCAATTCCTTCAAACTTGCCGGGTAATGCAGAATTTTTTCTCCGTTTCGCTCATAGGCTGCACAGATTTTAACCGTCTCCAGGCCGGACAGCACGTCGATGGAGTTCAGTGACAAGTTAGTGACCCCTGAAACACGCTTGGCATGACGCATGACCACACTGTCAAACCAGCCAATACGGCGTGGACGTCCGGTTGTTGTACCGTATTCCTTACCGGTATCACGAATCTGCTGACCAATTTCATCATGCAGTTCTGTCGGGAATGGACCGTCTCCTACGCGTGAGGTGTAAGCTTTACAAACTCCGACAACCTTGTCGATTTTTGATGGACCGACACCACTACCGATAGTAACCCCACCAGCAACTGGGTTGGAAGAAGTCACGTAAGGATAGGTTCCCTGGTCGATATCCAGCATAACACCTTGAGCGCCTTCGAAAAGGACACGTTTACCGGAATCCAGTGCATCATTTAAAATAACGGATGTGTCGCAGACATACTGCTTGAACTGCTGACCAAATTCGTAGTATGTTTCAAAAATCTCATCGAAATCCAGCTCATCAGAGTCATAGACAGCTGTGAAATACTTGTTCTTTTCATCCAGATTTGTCTTCAGGCGTTCTTTAAATAATTCCTTATCCAGCAAATCAGCAATACGAATACCGACTCGGGACGCTTTGTCCATATAAGCTGGACCGATTCCTCTGATGGTTGTTCCGATTTTCTGACTGCCTTTGGAATCTTCCTGGAGCTGATCAAGTTTCAAATGGTAAGGTAAAATAACATGTGCACGGTCAGATATGCGCAAATTGTCAGTAGAAATACCGCGTTCATGCAGATACGCTATTTCTTTGACTAACGACTCCGGATTGATGACTACACCATTTCCGATAACACTGATTTTGTCCTGTGCAAAAATACCAGAAGGAATCAGGTGAAGTTTAAACGTAGTGCCGTCGAATATAATTGTATGACCGGCATTGTCTCCACCCTGATAGCGGGCAATCACTTCAGCGTTTTCGCTTAAGAAATCCGTAATCTTCCCTTTTCCTTCGTCTCCCCATTGTGTTCCTACTACTACTACTGATGTCATCTGTACACCTCTTCTTTAGTTTTCAAATCAAAAAGAGAACCTCTCCGGCGGTAGTTAAAAGTAGGCAAAAAGAATCGCTTCTCTTTTATTACTTTTTTCCATACCGGAGACATTCTCCTAACATTTATAAGTTTAGTCTTTAACAACGTTCACTATTTTACCATAAAAAAGGAAAAATAGAAGGTTTTTTTCAGATTACATCGTAATTTCGAAATCAAAGTCTGCATCGTCGCCTTCTTCTGCCTGTACCGTACGGTCGACAGGTTTTTTAACGGCTATTTGAAGCGATACAGAAATAGCTGTCCCAACTAAAATAGCTAGTATAAACAGTCCAATATTGCTGGCCATCGGCATACCGAAGACTCCGGATACTCCTGCAGTCGAGATACCTAAGCCCATCATTATTGCTCCCCCCACAAATGCGCCAATCATGTTCGCTCCGATAATGCGAATCGGATCTCTGAAAGCATATGGTAAAGTGGATTCTGTGATACCAACCAGGCCGGATAAAATGGATGCCGGAGCCAGTCGAATTTCATCTTCCGTATACTTTTCACGGGCAATCAGTGATGCAATCCCTACTGACAAGGCGGGTACCATAATTCCTGGAAATACTGCCGCATTGACGACAAAGCCCAGTCCACTTGGATCATTCCAGACAGCAAAAACAAAGGTAATGGCAATCTTCCCAATGGGGCCTCCCATATCAAAGGCACACATGGCACTTAAAATACCGCCGAGTAAAAAGGCATACTGGGGTGCTTCCGATAGCGTAATCAGATTGCTGATAATCAGATCATTCAATGCCCCGACAACTAAGGCAACCGGATACGCCATAATGAGGTAGATTCCCCAGCCAGTCAACACAGGAATAAACAACGTTTTTCTAATTGAATCCAAAAAATCAGGTACTTTGACCTTTCTGAGATACAATACAGCGTAGCCTGCCAGGAAACCGGCCATAATTGCCCCTAAAAAGCCGCTGGCTGATGTATTCTCTACCGGAGGGTGTGCAGCTATGTAGCCTCCGATAAAGCCAGGAATAAGTGCTGCCTTGTCTCCAATGGAATAGGCCATATAAGCGGCGAAAATAGCTGGAATCAGATTTATCATTGTCCATGCAAAACCGTTTAGAGTAGCGACTGCCGGAGTATCAAGTGTGCCGGACTGTGAAAGCATACCGGTTAATGCAATAGTCATACCTGAAAATACGATGAGCGGCAGCATATAAGATACGCCGGTCATTAATGCCTGTTGAAATTTTTTCATGATTGTTCCCCTCAGTTTCCTATTGAAGTTTTTCTTCAATTTTTTTGATGACACTATTGGCACTTTTAATCACTGTAGCGACTGGAATAGTCACTTTTTTTACACCTTCAAAGCGCTCCATCTTTGCCAGCTTAATATCTGTGGCCAGAATTAGAATATCTGCTTCTTCTATATCTGACCGGGTCAGGGCATTCTCAATCCCTGTAGCGCCTTGCGTTTCCACCTTAATCTGATGGCCTCTCTTTTTTGCTGCATCCTCTATGGCTCTTTTTGCCATAAATGTGTGCGCAACCCCCGTCGCACACGCTGTTACTGCGACTATTTTCATATCTTCGCCTTCTTTCCTATTTATTCTTTAGAATGGGCTCTATTACCTTTATTAATGCTTCGTCTGATTGAGCTTTCTTCAAGGCAGCTTTGACTTCTTCATCCATCAGATTATAAGCAAGATGAGAGAGTAGTTTCAGGTGGACTTCTTCCCCCTTTGTTTCAGGGACAATCAGAAAGATAATGCAGTCAACCAATTCATCATCCATAGCGTCCCAGTCAACGGCGTGTGCCAGTTTAAACACCGCCACAATTGGAGTGGATACATCTGCTGATTTACCGTGAGGAATCGCAAAGCCGTCTCCAAAGCCCGTGGTGCTGAGTGCTTCTCTTTCAAAAATAGACTGGAGAAGCTTTTCTTCATTAATCTCAGGAAAGTCTGTCTGAAGCATCTCATTTACCAGTTCCCTGAGGCAGTCTTCTTTAGACTGCGGGTTATTACTTATTGATGCACGCGTGTATAGCTGAACGGCAGGTAATTCTTCAGTCATAAAAATAAACACCCCATTTGATTTTCTTAATTATAGCAGTTTCCACTTTCCATACGTAAAATATTGCACTGAAAGTGAGATAAATTGCCGACAACAATGCTTCAATTTGCTTAATATAATTATATAAGAAAAAAATAAGAAAAAATAGTTTAAATGATAACATATGTTTTAAACTGTATTTAGTTTATAAATAAA
>RECC01000053.1 GCA_007692455.1 Alkalibacterium sp.
TTCCGGTTAAAATTTTATAATAAAGAAAGATTCCTTCATTTCATTTGAAGGAATCTTTTTTGTCTGTCCCCCTTCTATCCTTTGAAATAAATATAAAGAAAAACCATCAGAGTTTTAAATCTGATGGTTTTAGTTCTATTTGGATGGGGATTGCTCTTTTATAAAGAAGGTCAGCACGAATGCGCAGAAAGCCAGTATAGCTACCATGGCAAAACCACCGCGAATCCCTTCAATCGTCAAGTCCGGTGCCGCTCCTCCCGCTTCCGCCTCTCCAAGTGTTGGAGAATGGACGAATGCAGATACAATAGACATGGAAGCAAATACGAGTGTGATGGCAAAACTCGATCCAATCTGTCTCACTGTCTGCCTGGCAGACGTTGCATGCCCCATTTCTTCATTAGGCAAAGCATTCATACCCGCAGTCGTAATCGGAATATTGAATATCCCAAAGCCGACTGACAAGAGCAGGTAAACAAGTACGATGTACCAGATAGGCGTATTATGACCGACAAATACCATCATCAGCGTGCCCGCAAAGAGCACGAAACCACCCAGGGGTCCAATTTTAGATACCCCGAATTTATCGTAGATTTTTCCAGTTACTGGCGAGATAAAAGCCTTGAACAATCCGCCGGGTAAAAGAATCATTCCGGATAATGTAGCCGAGCGACCGAGAACAGTCTGGATATACATCGGCATAATATTGGAAATACCGGTAATCACCATCAGTCCAAGCATCGTAATGACCACTGCGATACTGAAGGTTTTATTTTTGAACAGAGAAACATTGAGCATCGGCTCGTCACTATCTAGATTGCGCTTGACGAACAGGTATATAAACACAGCTCCAATGATGACGGAAACCCAGGCGATAATCGAATCGAACCCTTCTGAACCCAGAATGGACAAGCCAAAGAGCAGCATGCCGAAACCAATTAAAGAATGCCGTATGGATACCCAGTCGATTCTCGGATTACTCATTGGCAGTACATCCGTCAACGTAAGCATCGCTATTGGTATAACAAGGATTGACCCGATGAATAAGCCAAAAAAGATGTAGTGCCAGGATAAGGTGTCAACTATCCACCCACCGGTAGCCGGTCCAAGCGTCGGCCCGAGTCCCAGCACAACTCCCATTAAGCCCAGTGCGCTCCCTCGTTTTTCAGGAGGAGAGACTGTCAGGATAATCGTCTGCATCAAAGGGATGACCATCCCAGCGCCGACCCCCTGCAGGAGTGTTCCAAACAGCACCACATAGAAGTTGATTCCCAAACCGGCTATGAATGAACCGGCTCCGAATATAATCATCATAAGGATAAATAAGTTTCTCGACCTGAATTTATTCATGGCAAAGGCTGTAATAGGAACCATGATTCCTTTAATCAAAGTATAACCGGAAACCGTCCACTGTCCGATTGAAGGAGAAACATTCAAGTCTCTGATCATTGTCGGCAAGGCCGTTTTAATTGCTGTCTGGTTCATGATAACCATTAATGAGCCGGCAAAAAGGGCCGTATAAACCATCCAGTATGGTACTTCGTTATTGTCTCGTCTATCCAGTTGCTTTGTAAGCAGGCGAATGCCTTTCTTTCCCCACTTTGTTTGTCTGATGTCCACTGTTTTCTCCTTTTATACAATTGCTTGATTTGTTTTAAAATATGAAAAAAGGAAATCTGAGCCGATTCCCTTCTACACCTTATTAAACTAATTACATGAGTCATAAAACCTGAGCGTTTGATTTAATCAAGCGTTTTTTTGCGTTTGATTTTACCATCCCAGTTTGAATAGCCACCTTTAAGTACGTATATATTTTCGAAGCCCTGCTTTCTAAGCAGTAAGGCTGAACGGTAGCTGAGTGTTTTCTTGTCATCGTATAAGTAAATCGGCTGATCTTTACGTAATTCGTTTGCACGCTGTTTCATTTGCATGTAAGGGATATTACGGGCACCTAGAATATGGCCTGCATCGAAATCATCTTTCCCTCTTACATCAACTATTTGTGCCTTACGCATTTCCTGCTTGAATTCTTCGTTCTCAAGCGCATCCGCCGCGTTTTTTCTTCTGAAATACTGAACTGCTTCCCAGATTCCCCATGCGATAATACCAACCCAAAGCAGTATAGTTATAATTGTCCAAGTATCCAAATAAAACTCCCTCTCTATTCCTTATCATATAATAGTTTACATGACACCAGCTGAAAATTCTAGTGTATATTTAGCCAGTGCGCTAAAAATCCACTTCTTTCTGCTAATTCCAGAAAAAAGTGGACTCTATTCATTACATGGAATCAAGTAATGAATGCATTTCATGTGTCTGTAAGTCGATTATATACTCAAAGCGCCAGCCGAACAAAATAAACTCCTCATTTGGTGACAGTTCAATTGGTGCGTCATAAGGTAGTGATACAATCTCTTCTGTGGTCTGTTCACTGAAATCAAGGTGCTCCAGGTTGAAATCACCTAAACTCTCTTCCAGCGCGACAGCCTGTTGGGGAATAACACCATATATTTCCCCGTCACGATTCGACTGCGTCAGATGAGGTTTCAACGCCACATCATTCATTGTAATTTTAGGAATCGTAATCACACTTTCCCCAACCAGGAAGGGGTACTCATGAAACAAGTAAACCTGAGTATCGTTGATATCTGATTCGACGACACCAATAAATGTATCCTGATTCATAAAGAAGTCCACGACATCACGATTAATAATCAAATCATCTGAGTCTTCTCGAATATCACCAATGTAAAGGTTCCGCCCTTCCAGTTCATCTATATATACATAGACATTGGAGGTATACCATTTTGGATACATTGATGAAACCGGTCGTTCTGTCAGTGTATTGGACTCAATATCCCAGATTTGCACAAGAATATCTTCGCCTTCCTCTTCAAGACTGTAGTGGTAATGAGCAATGAAAATAAGATCTGTATTGACACTGTTCCAGTCCAGGGATACATAGCCATTATAATCAATAGGGATGCTGTGACTTATCTCACCCGAACTGTTTATAATTTTGAGAAAAACGCCTTCTTCAGTTACGATTTGAAATAGTATTTCGCTTGAAAGCGGGTTAAGTTCAATACTTAGTATATAACCTTTTTCCTCATAGAGCTCCTCTATTTCACCGGTCACTACATTATACAAATGAAGTTCATGTTGATCCATGTCTCCTGTATGCAACAGAACCGTTTCCGGACCAAACCAGCCGGCAACCTTTTGAAATAACTCGGGTTCAATGTTGACAAGATGCAGCGCCGGTTCTTCTTCTGTTTCGTCTTCATTATTTGCAGCACTGTCTTGTCCTGTACACGCAAATAAAAAGAGGCAAGAACATGTGAAAAAAAGCCACTGAATCATTTTGTGCTTTTTTTGCTTCAACATGTCTATCACCTCTTCAAGTGGTTATCTTATTATTATTTTACCACAAGTTGTGTGTATTCTATTTTAAATATGCTTAATTTACTGTTTCGGCCAATACGAGTGAGCTGGCACCTATAACCCCTGCATCGTTACCTAATTCGGCTATACGAATATGGGTATCTTCTCTAATTGTCGGAAATGCATAAACTTTGAAACGGTCAATAATTTTCTCAGCAAGAAATTCTCCAGCCTTGGATACTCCTCCACCAATAACGATTGTAGACGGGTTAAGTAGGTTAGCAATATTACCACAAGCCAGACCGAGATAGTCACTAATTTCATCAACAACAGAAATGGCAAATTTGTCGCCTTCTTTGGCCGCATCCATGATGACTTTAGTATCCACGGGCTCATCATTAAGAATACTGTCCTTCAATTGTGACTCGCCTTTATAGACGAATGCACGGTCTTTAGCTACACGAACCACGCCAGTTGCACTGGCTACAGTTTCCAGACAGCCTTGTTTGCCGCATGTACAGTCATAGCCTTCTCTGTCAACAGTCATATGCCCGATTTCACCAGCAGCTCCTCCTGCACCATGCAGCAGTTGACCGTTCATGATCACACCGCCACCTACGCCTGTACCAAGGGTAATGAAAACAACATTAGGCTCATTATTTCCGGCTCCAATCCATTGTTCGCCTAGAGCAGCCACATTGGCATCGTTATCAATGAAGAATGGAATGCCCGTCGCCCCTTCAATAGACTCACGAAGTGGCTGAAGCGTCTTCCAGTTCAGGTTGTAAGCACCGATTACAGTTCCGTTTTCTTTGTTCACTGTTCCAGGAGAACCCATTCCGATACCAACAAAATCCTCAGCTTTGTAGCCGTGATCTGCCATATATGTTTTTAATGAATTAATGATGGATGGGGTAATCAGACTGCCTTCTTCTGAAATATCAGTCATGATGCTCCACTTGTCTAATATATTGCCGTCGATTGTAACAACGGCAAATTTGACGGACGTACCGCCTAAGTCAATTCCAATTAATTTCTTTTTTTCCAACACATTTCCTCCTAAAGGTTAATTAAATAATTGAATAATTGAAGCATAACGCGTGTAGCCAATTGCAAGAAAGATTAAAATCACTGCAACATAGATAAGCACAAACATAATCTGTCTCTTGCGGTTTTTTTCCCAGGCTCTGGGTGCGGATAAAGCATAGGCTAGCAGATACCCCCCGACTAGGCCGCCGACGTGTCCAGCCATATCAATCCCCGTACTGAACATGCCAAAAACCAGATTCAATACAATCAGCAGTGAAAAGTTTTTAGCCATGGCTCCTATTTGCGGGTTCCCAGGAAATAGCTTGCCCAATACAAGCGTTGAACCGAAAAGTCCGAATAAAGCTGTACTGGCTCCTGCTGAAACGGCAGGGTTAAAGGCAAAACTTGCAGCGTTACCTGCTAGTGCACTGAAAATATAAAGTAGAAAGAATCGCCAGTGTCCAAATACCATTTCCAGTTGAATGCCCAAAAAGTAGAGAATAAGGCCATTAAACAGCAGATGTGTGATGCCGATATGAAGAAACATAGGTGTAAACAATCTGTACCAGTCGCCCATTACAATCAGTTCATTTACTTTCGCTCCGAGTCTGATTAAGGTCCACTGATTGGTACTGCCGCCTAACATCTCTTGAAGGATATACATAAAGCCGGTAATTCCCAGCAATCCGTATGCGACGAAAGGTTTTCTATTCCACCTCTGCAAGGTGATGCGCATTTGTGAATTCACTTTTTTAGCTCCTTAATTCTTTAAAATAAGTATAGCATATAACAAACTAACGACCAATTTGAAAATAAAAAATAAAAGCATTCTAAACTGACTAAACCGTCAAACTAATCTGAGATTCGGTTAATCACTTAGAATGCTTCGGATAATTGTATGACATCGTATCTATTCCATATTGCCGTCAATATCGTCTTTAAATTTTCTGGCTGCTTTCAAGTTAGCCTTTTTTTTATTCTCTTTTTCTACAGGTGTTGTGCTGTCCTGACTGGACGCATCCATGTTGCTCAACTCGCTTGTTTCAACTGCTACGACATGAACTGGATTCACCAGCACTTTTTTACCGTTCAATAACGTGAATTCATAAAATGACTCTTCTGAATGAGTTTTTGAATCATTGATTAACTCGCTGACGGATGTGAGTGAGCGATCAACTGTATACGTTTTTCCATTGGACATGTATATAACTGCAGTTTCAGACATGACATTCTCTCCTTTAAGTTTGGATAGTTACATTTTACCTTAAAGGAGTAGAAATACAAATTTAACGAATAATGGCTTCAATTAATTCGTCTCGGTTCATATCAGATGTAACCGTGAATTCTCCGGGACGCACTCTTCTGATCAGATCATTGTCTTCCAGGTAGTCATTGAATTCAAAGAAATCGTTGATTAAGCCGTAAGCTTCAAGTTGAGAAGCAATGACACTGCTTGGTTCCCCTTCAGCTATGACAATGGTGTATTCAGATGCTTCACTCGCTGAATCCTCATCTGCTGAGTCCTCACCACTTTCGCTGTCTTCAGTATCTTCTGAAGCTTCGGAAGTGTCCTCAGTTTCCCCACTGTAATCATTATCAGCAATCTCGGTACTCTGCATTTCAATTAATTTATCATATTCTGCTCTAAGCTGTTCATTTTCCAGCTCCAATTGAACTGCCTTTTCTTCGAGCACACGCATATCTGCTTCTAATGCTTCTGTAGTCTCAGATTCACTGTTCTCTTCTGTCGTGCCATTAACTGTCTGAAAAGCGGTTAAAAGCAGTCCTGAAATTAAAAAACCTGTTGCGAGCAGGCGTATGTTTCGCTTCGTCATTCTTACTTCCTCCTATACCAAATCGTTCAAGTGTTTCTGATTAATTGGGCAGTCCATCCGATATATAATCATTGATGACTTCCTGTACTGCCTGAGAGGATATATCAAGCTGGTCGGCAATCACATTAGTTGGTGTGCCTTTAGTAAATAAGGTAATGATATTATCTTTTAAAAGTCTAGTCAGCTGTGCTGATTTTTCATCAGCCTCTTCCACAGCAATTTTGAGTTCTTTTTCTAGTTTATGTACTCTCAAATTCAAATCATAGACTGTTTTTGTTACAGATAACGAAAAATTTTCAAGTTCTTTGTATGCTGGTTCCTTTTCCTCTTTCTTTATCAATGAAAAAATAAAAAGAAGCAGTGCTATTCCAAATAAGACACCTGCTATCATCCATATCTCCATACTGTACCCTCTTTCTTATTTTGTTTAACTCTTAGAATAGTATCACATATTGGCAGTTTAAGGAAGCAGCGAATCACGGGTAATGTAACAGATGACTCTATTGTAAGCTTTGTGCAATCAATGTCATAAAAAAGAGTTATGACTTAAAGTAAAAACAGGCAGCCAATAAGGTCAGCTGCCTGTTCTATCATACTTTTATTGCCTATTGGATCTATTTTGTTAACCCTCGTGATGGTTTGCTGCATCTCCATCAATGATGGTATTGTCCCCTTCTGTTTCATGGGAGCGTTCTTCAATAAGTTTTTCCGTGACTGCTTCTACAAGAGCCTCGTCCTCTACCCGGGTCTGAATAACCTCGGTAATAATGTGATCATCTCTGACTTTCTGCAGTTTCTGTTTAACCGCTCGTTCAATCAGGAACTCTTGTCTCAGTCCAAGGTAAAGAGAATAAATCATGACCAGCAGTATTATCGTAAAGGGTAAGCCGGTGATAATCGATGCTGTCTGCAGGGCAGATAGTCCACCACCTACAAGCAGTGTAGCAGCAACCACACCTTCCATTACAGCCCAGAATATACGCTGAGGAACTGGTGATTCCAGTTTACCACCGGATGTCAAGTGGTCAACAACTAAAGATCCTGAGTCGGATGAAGTAACAAAGAAAACGACTACTAAAATTATTCCAACAATGGAAAGAATATTGGATATCGGCAGGTTTTCTACTAATTCAAACAATGCCAGTGACTCATCAACACTGATAGCAGCAGTTAAATCATTGATTCCATTCAGCTGCTGGAAAATTGCCGTTCCACCAAATACGCTCATCCAAAGGAAAGAAATTGTTGTAGGGATAATGATTACCCCAATAATGAATTCTTTGACTGTGCGTCCTTTAGAAACACGAGCGATAAACATTCCTACAAATGGAGACCAGGAAATCCACCAAGCCCAGTAGAAAATTGTCCAGGTACCTTGCCAGTTGCTGTCTCTGAATGTTTCAGTCCACATACTCATTTCAATAAAGTTTGACGCGTAATACCCGATGTTTTGGGTAAATCCGCTTAAAATATAAACGGTTGGTCCTGCGAACAGTACAAATATAAGGAAAACTCCTGCGAGTACCATATTAATCTCGCTAAGTCGCTTAACTCCTCCATCAAGACCCATCACAACGGATATCGTCGCAAAACCGGTAATGACTGCAATTAAGATAACTTGAGTTGTTGTATTGATTCCAATACCAAATAAATGATTCAAGCCGGCATTAACTTGCGATACACCCAGACCGAGTGACGTAGCCAAGCCCATCAGTGTAGCCAGAACGGAAAGAATATCAATAATATTTCCCCAGAAACCGTAAATTTTATTTCCGATTAAGGGATAGAAAAGCGAGCGAATGGTTAAAGGCAGTCCTTTATTATAGGAGAAGAACGCCAGACCCAGACCAACTATGGCATAAATCGCCCAAGGATGGATGCCCCAGTGGAAAAAGGTCGAAGCCATGGCGGCTTGAGCTGCACCAGGTGAATTAGGATCAATATTTCCGAACATCGGTGAGGGTTCTCCCAGATGCATAATCGGTTCCGCTACACTCCAGAAGAGCAGGCCGATTCCCATACCGGCGCTGAGAAGCATGGAAAACCAGGCGAAACGGGAGAATTCGGGTTTTGCCTTTTTACCACCTATAACAATTGAACCGTATCGGCCAAACGCGAAATACAAAGCGGCAATGATAAAAATGTTAGCGGCAAATATCATCAGCCAGCCGGTTGTATTGGATATGATATCCAGTGTGTTATCAAAGAATGTTTGTGCCTGAGTAGGGAAAATTAAAGTGACTGCGATAAATAATACCAGAATAATTGATGATGTAATGGTCACTTCCGGATGAATGTCAAAGCCGAATCTTTCCCAGTTTCGCTCCCCTACTTCTTCTCTGCCTTCGTCATCGAACAGAGACACGGTTGGACGTATTTGCAGCCCTCTGAAACGCTCTCTGTTTTCTATAGCATCTTTACGGGCAGCTACTTCTTCTTGACGCAGTTTCTTTGCCAGTTGGCGCTCTGACTCTAATGCTCTTTCATACTCGGTCTGCACCCGTTCAGACTTTTTATTTTTGGGTTTGTCCTTTTTTCTAGGCTCCCCTTTTTTTCTGTTCAATTCACTCATTCCTTTCTGAACTTATTTTATACTATCCTGTGAATTTTTAGGCCTATTATAATTTACTACAAAAGCATGAGTAAGTTAAAGGTATTTTACAAAATAAGTTTAAAACAATTCTTAAGAAAATACTATTATTACCTCATAGATCAATCTAAAATAGGCTGATAAGATATACTCTCAAATTCTAACCGATTAGTCCAGTCATTTATTTCATAGTAATAGGCTTCACTTTGCTGTATAATTAAAAAAAGATTGGCTTTTTCATTTAAAACGTGGTATTCTAGTCAAGGCGAAAGGCTAGACACCTATCATGTTTGATAGCCTTCAAAACAGGACCATTAGGAGGGACAATCATGCGAGTTAACGTTACATTAGAATGTACAGACTGCAAAGAACGCAACTACTTAACATCTAAAAATAAACGTAACAACACCGAACGTTTGGAAGTTAAAAAATATTGCCCACGCGAACGCAAAGTTACATTGCACCGCGAGACAAAATAAGTAAGTGAATACAGAAAAGAGAAGCCCTCGGGCTTCTCTTTTTTTTTATAAAAACACATGGAAATGTAGCGTGTCTTTTATTATCAACCTAAGGGCTGGTGAACACTAGGTTCCTTATTACCTTTTTCACCGAGTATACATTTTTTCAAAAAAACAGAGAAGGTTTGTCTCAGCTAGTGAGCTATACCTTCTCTGTTTATTAATTCATATTGTTAAAGACGGACAGGTTATTCTTCTTCCTCTTCAATTATCTCTTCAAGCTCTTCAATTGTATCAACCTGCTGAATTGTTTCCGTATCTTCGAACTCACCTTCATTAAAATAGGCATCGAACACACGTCTCGCGGCGTTCATATTCTCTCGATTGTTTCGTTCAGAAGATGAACGCGGCAGGTAAGGGACAATCACTGATACGGCAATCTCCGGATTATCGAATGGTGCGTACCCGACGTAGGTCAGGTTGGTTACATCCGCTGTAGTGCGTCCCACATCTTCGTCGTAATAGCGGGCTTCAGCAGTTCCTGTTTTTCCTGCAGAGGTATACGGAGCATCAGCGAAGAAACTGCGCGCAGTTCCTTGTGTGCCATTATTGACTCGGTAAAAGCCTTCCTGGACATTTGCAAGCATGTCAGGATCAACATCCAAGTGATTAAGAATTTGAGGTTTGATTTCTGTTTTCAAAGCACCTACGCGTCCCGTATCAGGGTCGGTTCCCCTAACCTCAGAAACTAATCTCGGTGCAATACGTGTACCTCCATTGGCAATAGTTGAAATATACTGAGCCAGCTGAATGTTAGTATAAGTGTCGTACTGGCCAAATGATTGGAATAGAGAATCTGCCGGTCCTGAAGGTCGTGGTTGTAAACCTGCTGATTCTCCAGGCAAGTCAATTCCAGTCAGAACTCCCAAACCGAACTGGTAGAAGTAATAGCGTTGTCTGTTTGTCAGTTGAACTTCATCTATATTCAATGAGCTGCCTTGTTCGTGATCCCAGACACCTCCCATACGCATGGCCAATTTAGCCATATAGACGTTGGAAGAACGTTCCAGTGCATCGATTTCATTCATCGTTACACTATTGTTACCATCAAAGTTAAAAAGTGAACGGATATCTTGACTTTCTCTAATTCTAAGTGGAGTATCAAATATAGTATTGTTACTATTGTCCAACACCCCATCCATTGAGGCCGCAAGCACAGTTGCTCCTTTAATGGATGAGCCTACTTCAAAGGCATTATTGATATTTCCTAGTGCATTATCGACTACTTCACCAGCGCTATTGACCCTCTTACCGGTCATGGCCAGAATATCACCATTTTGTGGATTCATAGCAACAATATAGATACTGTCGCTTAAGCCTTGACGCTCCTCCAAGGAGTCCAAAGCAATTTGTTCAACTTGTTCCTGAAAATCAATATCAATGGTCAAAATGAGGTTGTGCCCTTTTTGACCAGAATACTGTTCAATTTGATTAATGATATCTCCGCGACTGTTCGTTTCAGTTTCCAAGCGAGACTTGGTTCCTCTAAGCACAGATTCATATTGTTCTTCGAGTTGACTTATGCCCACCCTATCATTTCTTGAATAACCGCGAGCAAGATAAGTACGCACGAATTCAGAAGGTACACCTCTTTCCTCAGAAGATACTCTTCCTACAAGACTGCCTAGCATCCCTCCTTCGGGATACTCTCTGACCCAGTCAGTTCCTGTGCCGACTCCTGGTAAGGAATCAAGGTTTTCACTTACTCGAGCGATTTCTTCCTGAGTCACATCTTCATTCTTTACATTAATCGTACTCAAGGCAAATGCGGCATTCATTCTTCTGAAAATTGCAGCAGCAACAAGGTCGCGCTCTGGCAGACCTTCCAGTTCTTCGTCGGATACTGTATCAATCATGGCCTGGTAGGCATCCGTTCCATCTAGATTCAAATCATCATCATCTAATCGGGAACGTATTTCTTCCTGATTTTGGGCAATGAAATAATCCTGCAAATCTCTTCTGGATACATCTGAACCTGAATCGACTGCATAAAACGGCACGGAAGGCATATCTATAATACCCGCCAGGTCGTATGCTACCTCAGCCATCTGACCGGCCGGCACATTACGCCCTCTTGTATAAGTAATCGAATAACGCGCTTCATTTCCAACTAATGTTCTTAAATTCGCATCGAATATTTCTCCACGTGGCACACTGCCAGTAATAGTCGTGCGTTCTGTTCGTTCTACTTCTGCCTGATAATCATCTGCCCGAATAATCTGCAGGTAACCAAGACGCAGTATAAGACTGGCAAACATTAGAAATACTAGAAAAAAGAGCAGATTCAATCGAAAAGGGATATGTGATTTCTTCTTGTCTTTCCTTTTTTGAGCTGGTGTTTTCACTCATTTCCCTCCTGTGCATTTAATGCGGGTTAGTAGTTTATTTTTGAATGTGTGCTGAATGCTTATTCAGCCTCGTATCAGTTTACCAAATTAGTTACCCAATTTCTATATCAGACCTGTTCAATTGTTAGTAATAATGAAAAGTTTCATATAACTTTCATATAGTGTTCTCAATTTGAGTAAATTATTGATTCGTTATTACCCTTGTATGAGTAAGCCAGATGGACTTAAAGGAAAGAAATCTCATTGTTTAATTATTTACGTTAATTATTATTCACTGTCCACTATATAAATGAGTACTAATTAACCCCTACTTAATAAGCCTTTAGAATGAAAGTGACAGGTGAACGATTATTATTTCCATTTTAATCATCGTTCATTAATGAAATAACTAATGATCAATGAATAAATGCAGTTTAATCATTGATCAGCAACAAAAAAACAGACTTTCTACTGTTATAGTAGAAAGTCTGTTTAAAAACTTAATTGTTATTATTTAGCCTCTTTAAAACGTCTTTCAACTTCATCCCAGTTAACGACGTTCCAGAATGCTTCAATATACTCAGGACGTTTGTTTTGGTAATTCAAGTAGTAAGCATGTTCCCATACATCCAGTCCTAAGATTGGTGTTTTGCCTTGTGAGTATGGAGAATCCTGATTCAAGGTGTCCATAACTTCTAATTTCCCATCAGAAACAACTAGCCATGCCCAACCTGATCCGAAGCGTCCTGCCGCAGTCGTGTTGAATTTTTCCTTAAATTCTTTTACTCCGCCAAAAGTATCTTTTATGGCATCCGCCAGTTCACCACTCGGTTCACCGCCGCCATTCGGAGACATAATTTGCCAGAAAAGAGAATGGTTTGCGTGGCCGCCGCCATTATTTCTTACTGCTGTTTTAATATCATCCGGAACAGAGTCCAATTTTTTCATTAGGTCTTCAATGCTTAATTCAGCCAATTCAGGGTGATTTTCTAATGCAGCATTAGTTTTAGTCACGTAACCAGCGTGGTGTTTATCATGATGTAAATGCATAGTGTCCTCATCGATATGTGGTGTCAGTGCATCGTAGTCATATGGTAGATTTGGTAAAGTGTATGTCATAATTAACATTCCTCCTAGTGAAATTTATCGTACAGTACTATTTTATCATTTTAACTGTTTTTAGCAAATAAAAACACTTGTGTAAAGTAAGCTTGTATAAAAATCCTTACACTATGCGTCTTTTCAGTAAAGTAATAATTAAAAAGATGCATCGGTCAAAAGACTGATTGCTTTTTAACAAGTTAAACCGTACACTGTTTTTATGACTTAATTAAGATAAGGAAGATAATGATGAAAGAATACTTAAAAATCGGGTTTATGAACCCTCAGAAACTGACAGACGCACGGAAGATGACACGCAAGCAAATTCTCGGTTTTTTTGCCGTTCTGGCTCTCATACTAACGTTCTCAATGACCAGTATGCTGATAAATGTCCTCTCCACTCTTCAGGAAGACGGCACTGAAATTGCAGAACAGATACCTGAATTCACTATTACTGACAATCGACTTGTTACCGATGACGATCAGGAAAGTTACGTTCACCAGACTAATTCTTTTCTTTTTTTCTTTGATCCCAACGGCTCAATCGAAACGTCAGAAATTGATGCTAACTTGAATCGACTTAACGTCCCGATTGGTATAGGTTTAATGCAGGATGAATTTTACCTGAATGTAACCGGTCGATCATTGCCGGTCACTTACGATCAGCTCGACGGTTTTACTCATACAACCTTTATTAATCTAATGAGTCAGATTGGAAATCTTTCTCCCCTCGTACTGCTGTTTATTTTTGCAGTAGCTTATCTAGCCAGTTCACTGTCACTGCTTTACGAATGGCTGATATTGTCTCTCTTCACTAACATTTTAGTCACGTTGTTCCGTCTGAAATTCACATTTAGAAAAAATGCTCGGATGGCCTTGGTCAGCTTAAGTATACCGACACTGTCTATATCGCTAATTGAAGCATTCGGTTATTTTGTACCTTTTGCGTTTGAATTGAAAGTCGGCTTTGCTCTCTACTTCCTATTCACTTCTTTAAAAGCTATTGCACCAAAGAAAAAGAAAGAAGAGTAATACTAAGCTGATTGATTTAGATTAAGTATTACTCTTCCAAATAAAATAAACGAGTTGTATCCTTTATTTCGGTATGGATACAGCTCGTTTTTTTTTTGTAGTTAAGTTGTATTTAGAAAGTCTGTCTAAATACAACTGATTCGGTTAAAGTCACTTGAGTCGTATTCAGAAAGGCTCTGTAAATACAACTCCTTACAAAATCTCCCAATCAGTTGTATCCTGACGAGCCTTGTAAGTAGTACTCAACTATCTATTTTTCTTCAGTTGCTGTAATTCCATCATTATTCATACAACTGGAGCCTATTGCTGCTATCAGTTGTCTGTTGATTTCCAGAGCTACAGTATAAATTACCAGCAAGTCTATTATTATTCTGGCTAATCAAAGTCGCTTTTATGATATGTAAAAAACAGCTTCCTCGGTTGTGAGAAAGCTGTTTTTTCTACTTATTAATCGTTATTACGTTTCAATCGGCGTGCACGCTTTTTCTTTTCTTCTTTTTTACGTGCAATCTTACGTTTATAGCCCGGTTTGATATTCTTTTTCATTCTTTTGCGCATGCCATGAATTTCTGGGTCAAAAGATTTATCCTGATCCGTTTTCTTGCGCTTATCCCGGCGATTACGGTCATAGGAATCCACAATTTCGTTGTTACGGATATCTTTTGGCTGAAAAGCAATGCCTTTATTTTCAATGATTTGAATATCCTGTTCGTCATCCGGACCGTATAAGGTAATGGCTATACCCTTCATTTGATTACGCCCGGTACGTCCGACTCGGTGAACAAAGAAGTCCAGATCTTGAGGCACTTCAGCATTAATGACGTGGGAAATCCCCTCAATATCAATACCGCGAGCTGCTAAGTCAGTGGCAACGATATACTGATAGTCCAGGTTTTGAATCTGTCTCATCACTCGTCTACGTTCTCTGGAAGGAATACCGCCATGAACTGTTGCGACTTTGAGGCCTTTTTTCTTCAGTTCCAATGATATCTCATCAACGTGCTCTTTCGTGTTTGCAAAAACCAGAGCCAGATACGGCTGACCAATTGTCAGCAGCTTATAAATCATATCAATTTTATTTTTACCTTTAGTCGACATCAGCCAGTTTTCAACTGTGTCTGCAATCACCTGTTCATTTTCTACTTGGATGACTAAAGGATTCTGCATGTATTTCTTCAAGAAAGGCTGCAGTTTTTGCGGTATAGTAGCTGAGAACACCAGCATTTGACCGCCTTTAGGCAAGCGTGATGCAATCTGGTCGACATCTTCCAGGAAGCCCATGTCCAGTGTCATGTCCGCTTCATCCACTACCATAAATGGTGCAGTATGGGTACGCAGAGCGTTGGATTGAATCAAATCTAGCAAGCGTCCCGGCGTTCCAATTACAACGTGAGGCTGCGTATTCTGCAGTTTTTGAACTTGACGGTTCTTGTCTGTTCCGCCCATGAATGACTGGACAATGATTGGTTCAGGAGCGTGTTCAGCAAGTTGAGCCGCAGCATTGGTCAGCTGTTCAGCTAATTCACGACTCGGTGCTGTAATAACTACCTGTACTTCCTGTTTAGAGGCGTCAATTTTATTGAATATTGGCAGTAAAAATGAATGAGTCTTACCGGAGCCTGTTTGCGATTGTCCGATGATGTCTCTACCTTTTTTCACTTCGGGAATGACCTTCTTTTGAATGTCAGTGGGTTCGTTGAAACCAATTTCTGAAATGGCTTCAATTAAGAATGGTGATAAATTAAATGTATCAAATGGGTGTGTCATATTTTATTCCTCTTTTCTATTCTACTACGTATTGTACCAAAGCTGAGCCCTTCAAGCCACACTTAATTCTAAAGGTGATAATCCACATACTGTTTCTCCTTTTTTTCAAAAAGAACTAATGGTTAACTTTAAAACTAATCCAGCAAATAATTCCAGACTATTTAATCCCCTGCCCCTTTTATAAATCCTAGTTTACTTCCGATCTGCCCTCCAAGCTCTTCCATTTTCTGCAGGCAATCTGCCCTCCTGCTTATTTCTACATCAGCCAGCTAAAGGTATCTGTCACAGGAATGTGACAATTCAGTTGAATGATAGCGTAATAAAACGTAAAATAGACCATAGGATTGATTCACATGAACAACATGTAGAAAAGAGGGAACAAATGTCTCATGAAACCAAAGCTTTATTCATAATTTTTGGAGCAACCGGGGATCTTGCTCATAGAAAATTGTACCCGGCAATTTACGAACTTTACAAGAAAGGCTATCTGTCGAAATCCTTTGCGGTCATTGGTACTGCACGCCGAGAGTGGTCCGACGATTATTTTCAGGAAGTCGTCAGGGATTCGATTGCTGATGGTATAGAATCAGAAGAACATGCAAAAGAATTCTCTACTCATTTCAGATACCAGTCACATAATGTAAAAGATACCGCGCACTACGTAACGCTGAAAAAACTGGCAGACGAACTGGATGAAGAGTATGGACTGGAAGGCAACCGTATATTCTATCTATCCATGTCACCCAGCTTCTTTGGAACAATTACCAGTCATTTAAAAGCACAGTCTCTCGCGACTGATGAAGGCTTTAACCGAGTCGTGATTGAAAAACCGTTCGGAACTGATTTTGAAAGTTCCAAAGAGTTGAATGACGAAATCAACTCATCTTTCGCTGAAGATCAGTTATACCGAATCGATCATTACCTCGGCAAGGAAATGGTTCAGAACATTCTGGCATTGCGCTTTTCTAACCCACTTCTGGAAAACAGCTGGAATAAAGAGACAATAGCAAACTTCCAGGTCACATTGAGTGAAGATTTAGGTGTCGAAGAACGCGGAGAATACTATGATAAAAGTGGCGCCCTGCGTGATATGGTCCAGAACCATGTGCTTCAAGTCGTTGGTATGCTGACTATGAATCGCCCTGATTCGTTTACTCCAGAGGATGTCAGACGTGAAAAACTGGCCATTATAGAGTCGTTAAAAACTCCTGTCGTTACACAGGATGAAACGACAGATTTTGTTAGAGGCCAATATTCTGACTCATCCGATCAAAAAGTAAAGGCCTACCGAAATGAAGACAAGGTAGACCCGGAATCTTTAACAGAAACATTTGTGGCTGGTCAAATCACTATTGATACCGATGAATGGCGTGACGTACCTGTTTATGTCAGAACCGGCAAACGTATGGCGGAAAAGCTCAGCCGCATAGATATTGTTTTTAAGGAAACAACGTCTGACTTGTTTAACGACTCCCCTTCTACACTGACTATTTTTATTAACCCAGATCAAGGAGTCGAATTAGTCATAAACAACAAGAAAATCGGTCCTGGCATGGATCTTGAGCCAATGACACTGGCGAGTCTTCGTTCTAAAGAGACACTCAAGAACAGTCCAGAAGCCTATGAAAAACTGATTCTTGATGTGTTGAATGGAGACGAAACGCATTTTGCTCATTGGGGTGAAGTGGCCGAATCCTGGAAATATGTCGATCAAATTCGACAGACTTGGGATTCATTCGAAGATCACATTCCTTTCTACCCGGCTCTCTCCGTGGGCCCTGCTGAAGCCAATCAGCTTCTTGAACGCAATGGTCATCATTGGGTGTATACAGCAGAATAATATAAAAAATGTCATTCGCTCGCAGCTCTCTTTTATGGAGAACTGACGAACGGATGACATTTTTTGTTTCACTATTAAAGTTTGCTTGAATCCAAGTCTTCCAGACTGTAGAAGAATGATTTAAGCTTTTCTTTTATTCCTGATATTGTGCCTTCTTCGTCGTTTTCAATCTGAAGAACCAGTTTCGGTTCGTGGAGACTCATTCTCAGTAGAAGCCAGCCATGTCCATAAGGCGCTCTAATTTGACTGCGCTTGCCTTCCAGGTTGTTTTCCACCGGTTCAAAGCCTTCTGTTTCTTTTAACCAAAGTGCAAAGCGGTCCAGGATCTCATTTCCCCAGTCTTTGTAAGCTGGCGTTTGAATGACAAAACGAACTTCCTCTGTTTCCACCGGTTGGTTCAAATCACTGATCAGATCCGTTGCACTCTGACCTTCTTTAGCCATTTCAGCTTCTTTGGCAACAATCTTAGCTGCAAGATAAGCACCGTCATCAAGGAAATAATTTTCTCTGATTGCGGCATGTCCACTTGTTTCTATTGCCAGTGCACAGTCCGTTCCTTCATTATTCAATTCAATCCCTCTATTGATAACATTGCGGTAACCAGAAATGTAAGGGTCAACTTTTCCGCCTTTTGCCTCAACAAAATCAATCAGATGATCGGATACCGGTGAATTAGTGACAATGGTCGTTCCCGGATTCTCTTCAAGTATGATTGCACCAATCAGACCAATCAGGTTGTTTCGGTTGATGCTCTGCCCTTTTTTATCCACAATCGCCGAGCGATCGACGTCGGTATCAAAAATAATTCCCATGTCAGCCTCATGCTTCAGTACGGCTTCTGAAATACTGTTCATTGCTTCCTTATTGTCTGGGTTCGGTTCATGATTGGGGAATGTGCCGTCCGGATTCAAAAACTGACTACCTGTTGTGTCGGCACCTAAAGGTTCCAGTACTTTATCCGCGAAAAAGCCCCCTGCACCGTTACCCGCATCGACAAGAATCTTTCGTCCGCTCAATGGACGCTCGTCAGCTGAAACTTTTAGTGCTTCTCGAATTTTATCAACAAGATCTGCCGCATATTCAGACAGTAAATCTTTGTGAGTGACTTTTCCTTTGAGTGGTTTTTCAATTAATACATCGGGCTGCTCTGCCAGTTTCAGCAAGGCTTCAATGTCCTCGTGTTCAAAGCCACCTTTTTCTGTAAAGAACTTCATTCCGTTATAAGCCATCGGTAAATGACTGGCTGTTATCATAATGCCTATATCTGATTTAAATGATTTGTACTGAGTTGACATAAACAAGGCCGGTGTTGTTGCCATGCCTGCATCAATTACATTCATGCCATACTCGGTGAAGACGGAGATGAGCCAGTCTTTGATAGCTGGACCGGTCAATCTGCTGTCGTGTCCAATAGTTATAGTTGTGCGGTTTAACGGCATAACTGTTTTCTCGTCCCACCATTTAACTAAACCGCGGGCAATCAGTTTCACTGATTCTTCGGTCAAATCCTTTTTATGTAAATCCGTGTCCATTGCAAATCCTCTTATATCCGAACCGTTTTGAAGTGCTGATAAACTGGCTTTAGTCATGTCACGTCTCCTTGTTTTATAAAGTTATAGTATTCATCTATTACTATAATAATTTGCGGTGAACTAATCAAGGTAAAATAAAAAAGGGAGCACCTATTCTGTGTCCCTTTTTATTTCAATCGCTGTCTGCCATTACGTTATCAAAATACTCATAAATCAATTGAGCATCTTCATTTGTACGTGAAATAAGTATAATGGTATCATTTCCCGCAACTGTTCCAACTATCTCAGGAAATTCGATATCATCGATCAAAGCACCGATAACATGAGCGTTACCTGGCAATGTCGCAATAATATTCATAAATTGTACAATATTATACGCAGTTACTACACTTTTGATTGTTGAATTCAGTTTATCTTCAACAGTCATCTGGTTATTCTGGTAGATGGTGTACTTGACGCCCTGACCGGCATTATTGGTCTTGACCAGGTTCAACTCTTTGATATCTCTTGATATGGTAGCCTGTGTTGCTTTAACGCCTTTATCCTGTAACTGATGCAGTAACTCTTCCTGTGTTGCAATATCATTATTCAAAATGATTTGTTTAATCAGCATTTGTCTTTCGGATTTTTTCATAGGACTTCCCTCACTTTCCATCATATAAATGTGCATATTGTTACAATTAGTATACGCTATTTTCATATTTTTTTCATCAATTATTACTTATAATTCGAAGTTTTATAAGCTATATTCACAATCAATTCAAATTTTGACAAGTATTGATACTAATGGCCAGCTTTGCTATAATACAAGTGCACATCATAAGGTATAAGGAAACGGACTGGTTTTTGTTTTATAAAAAGACCGCCCTTTTTTTATGTCTCAATGACTTATATACTAATACTTATTTAAACGCTCATAGGAGGTCTTTTATTTGGACTATAGACAACAGATTGCTCACACGCTTCACAAAGAATTAAGCGAACACCTGGAATTAAATGAAATATACATGCTGCTTGAAAAACCGAAACATGCTGAACATGGTGATATCGCATTCCCCGCTTTTCAACTGGCAAAAGTATTCAGAAAAAATCCGGCTCAAATTGCTTCAGAAATAGCTGAAAGCCTGTCTTCCCCACTCATTGCAAAAACACAGGTGATTGGTCCCTACATTAACTTCTTTTTAAATAAAGAAGCTGTATCAAAAGAAATCATTAAAGATGTCATCGAAAAAGGCAGTGACTACGGAAACTTGTCACTGGGCAACGGGCAGAACGTGCCTATCGACATGTCTTCACCGAATATCGCTAAGCCAATGTCAATGGGTCATCTGCGCTCAACTGTAATTGGTAATTCATTAGCCAATATTCTTAAAAAGGTTGACTACTCTCCTGTTCGCATCAATCACTTAGGTGACTGGGGCACGCAGTTCGGAAAATTGATTACAGCCTATAAAAAATGGGGAAATGAAACAGATGTAAGAGCTGAGCCCATTAAAGAACTGCTTCGACTATATGTGAAATTCCATGATGAAGCTGAAACATCACCGGAACTTGAAGACGAAGGCCGAGCATGGTTCAGACGCCTTGAAGAAGGCAATGCCGAAGCGGTAGAATTATGGACTTGGTTTAGAGAAGAATCACTAAAAGAATTTGAGAAAGTCTATCAGAGACTAAATATCTCATTTGATTCATACAACGGTGAAGCATTTTATAACGACAAGATGTCTGAAGTAGTCGAGCTGCTGGACTCTAAAAAAGTACTCACAGTCGATCAGGGTGCTCATATTGTGAATCTGGATAAATATGACTTGAACCCTGCTTTAATTAAAAAATCAGATGGCGCGACACTATACATGACGCGTGACTTGGCTGCCGCTCTGTACAGAAAAAATACCTATAATTTTGCGCAGTCTCTGTATGTTGTTGGTAATGAACAGTCCAACCACTTCAAACAGTTGAAAGCTGTACTGAAAGAATTAGGTTTTGACTGGGCTGATGATATCCACCATATTCCATTTGGCTTGATTACTAAAGATGGCAAGAAGTTGTCTACACGTAAAGGAAAAGTTGTGCTGCTTGAAGAAGTTCTTGATGAAGCAGCAGCTCAGGCGCTTCAGCAGATAGAGGATAAAAATCCGGGTCTGGCGAACAAAGAAGAAGTTGCCGAGCAGGTCGGTGTCGGTGCGGTGGTCTTCCATGACCTGAAAAATGATCGTCTGAATAACTTTGACTTTACCATTGAAGAAGTTGTCCAGTTCGAAGGCGAAACAGGTCCTTACGTACAGTATACCAGGGCTCGCGCTTTGAGTATATTAAGAAAGGCCGGCTCTACCGAAGTCGCTCCTTCTGATTCTTATGCACTCACTGACGAATACAGCTGGGAAATTATTAAGTTACTTCACGACTACCCAAGCACAGTCAAACGTGCCTACGATAACTTTGAACCGTCTATTATTGCCAAGCATGCTATCCAGCTGGCTCAGTCGTTTAACCGTTTCTACGCAAATGTCCGTGTTCTTGATGAACATCCAGAAAAAGAAGCACGACTGGCACTTGTCTTCGCTATAACAGAAATACTGAAAGAAGACTTGAGAATATTAGGTGTCGAAACACCGGACGAAATGTAAGCCTAAGAAATTAAATAATTAAAAATAATGAAAGCACGAGCTTGTGAGCTAAACCTCCTTGCCCGTGCTTTTTTACGATGGATTATCTGAGAAGTCAGATAATCTACATTATTAGCTTTTTAGGGTGATGAACACGGAATAAACCGCGGTTATTCCGTGTTCGTCCAGTTGAATTCGATCGAAAACCGCATATGAAAAAATATTACGTGTTTAACTTTTAAATGCCTTGCGAACACGGAATATAGCTGACATATTCCTTGTTCAGCGCCACATATTTATCTAATCAAGCAGAAAAAAGGCAGACCGCTGGAAATTCCCGACGGTCTGCCTTTAATAATGAGTGTAATCACCATTCTACTTCAGTTTATCGTTCTCATAGGTGTGGACTGTCTCTAAATTCGGAAACCCCTGCTGCCGCAGGGCTTCAAACACGAGTATATTCGCTGTATTTGAGAGGTTATACGACCGCACATGCGTGTCATCCATTGGGATACGCAGACACTTCTCAGCATGGTCTCGCATGAATTCTTCCGGCAGCCCAGTTGTTTCCTTACCGAAAAGGAAGAAGTAATCTTTAGTGGTATCGGAGTAATCAATATCCGAATACACTTTTTCAGCAAATTTCGATATAAGAAATAGAGGACGTTCACCGACGAATGTCATGAAATCATCCAGATTTTTATGGTAATGAATGTCAACGGCTTCCCAGTAGTCCAATCCTGCACGTTTCAAGTACTTGTCATCTGTCTTAAACCCCAATGGTTCTATTAGATGCAGTGTTGTATTGGTTCCAGCACATGTCCGCGCAATGTTTCCGGTGTTAGCCGGTATTTGCGGTTCAAAAAGTACAATATGATTAGTCAATAGTCAGTCTCCTTTGTTACTCTTCTAAATGAATTTCCAGCTCAGCAATGGCTTCAGCCATTTCAACCACCGTTTCCGGCTCACTTTCTTTTTCCAGCGCTTCTTTCAAAAAGTCGAGTATATCCTGATTCGGTCGCTTCTTAGTAATGGTAGCCACAGCCCAGGCTGCTGTTCCGCGAATCATAGGTCTCGGATCTTTTTCAATGACGTTAAGCAGATCGGGTACGGCAGAAAAGTCCCGATAATTTGCCAGAGCAATAATGGCATTTCTTTGTAGAGGCTTCTTCCCTCTCCAGGATCCGGCCAAATCGCCAAACTGATTCTTAAACTCTTTGTTGGAAATCGTCAGTAGCGGTTTCAGTTCCGGCATCGTACTTTCCGGATCCGGTTCCATATCCTCATGAAAATGCGAATCGATTCCTTTGTTATAGGGACAGACGATTTGACAGATGTCACAGCCGTAAATAACGTGTCCCATATTGCGGCGGTATTCTTTAGGCATATACCCTTTTGTCTGCGTCTGATAGGACAGACACCGCTGGGCATTCATTCGACCGTCCCCAAGCAGCGCATCCGTCGGGCAGGCATCCACACAACGCGTGCAGTCCCCGCAGCCGAAAGAAACCTTTTGGTCCGGTTCAAACTCGATGTTTGTAATGATTTCACCCAGATAGACATAGGACCCATACTCTTCTGTAATCAATAGTCCGTTTCGTCCGATAAAGCCTAAGCCGGCCCTCTGAGCCACTGCCACATCGACGAGCTCGCCGGTATCCACCATGGGTTTAAAGGAAACAGTT
Organism: Alkalibacterium sp.; assembly: GCA_007692455.1. Lineage (GTDB taxonomy): Bacteria > Bacillota > Bacilli > Lactobacillales > Carnobacteriaceae_A > Alkalibacterium. The sequence continues at coordinate 23,244 of RECC01000053.1, forward strand.
TCGCCTGCTTCTTTCCTGATGTAAGCAATCAGTTCATCCATTTTCTCTCTTAAAACAAAGTGATAGTCTTTACCCCATGACGCACGGGCAAATTCTCCTCGACGCTCTCCTTTGACACGGGGCGGTTTGTTTCTCATTTTAGATGGATAAGCCAATGCTATCGCAATAATTGATTTCGGTTCATCAAATATTTTCTCCGGATAAATCCGTTCTTCGATAACCGGGTGTTCAAAGCCGGAATGATGCCCTTTTTCCTGCTGGGCATGCAGTTTATCTTCCAGGTCATAAAAAGGATCGGCATGAGTGAAGCCTATTTTGTTAATACCGATGTCTTCGGCTTTTTTTATAATTTTCTCTTTGAGCAGCTGACTCATGCTGAGAGCCTCCTTTCAACTGTCTGGTTGAGGTATTACTTGTCTGCAGCGATTTGCGCCAATTTATTACACAATGAATTGTAATCCATTCCACTTGCAGCGGCTTCTTGTGGGAACAGGCTGGTTGGTGTCATTCCCGGAAGTGTGTTGGCTTCTATACAGTAGATTTCACCTTCACCGGATACCATGAAGTCGATTCGCGCATAGTATTCCAGACGCAAGGCTTTAAACACGTCAAGTGCGATAGACTGCATTCTTTCTGTAATCGTCTCATCCAGTTCGGCAGGGCAGATTTCAATCGTTGCCCCTTCCTGGTACTTGTTCTCATAATCATAGAATCCCGTTTTAGGAATAATTTCAATAGCCGGCAATGCAGTGTCTTCCAGAACACCCACCGAGAATTCACGGCCTTCAATTTTTTCTTCAATTAATACAGAGGATGAATACTGTAAAGCATCGTCAACGGCATTATTTAAATCTTCTTCATTATCAACAATGGTCACACCAATACTAGAACCGCTTTCGTTGGGTTTAACCACACAAGGTACCTCACTTTGAGGGCTATCTCCCTGTTCAACTACTTCCCAGTCAGGAGTCAAAATACCTTGAGCTGACATAATTTCTTTTGACAACAGTTTGTTCATTGCAATGGCGCTGCCTAAGTATCCGGTTCCTGTATAGGTGATGTCATATAAATCAAATACAGCTTGAAGCTGACCGTTTTCACCCAGTTCACCATGCAGAGACAGAAACACAAGATCTGCTGACTGCGCAATTGGGATGATGTTTTCACCAATCATTTCTTCCGGTTTTTCTTTTTGAGCTTTCAAGGCTTTTAAATCAGGAATTTGTCTTTTAACTTTGTATTCATAACGGTCTTTGCTTAATAATTTATGAGCTTCATCAAATGTTGAAGCTTCTTTTGTTCCAAAATAAAGGTCCAGTAAAATAACGTCATGTCCATTCTCCATCAGTGCATTGGCAATCAAACTGCCTGAACTTAATGAGACTTCTCTTTCGTGGCTATAGCCACCAGCTAGTACAACTATTTTCATCTTTTTTCCTCCTATACTCTGACTGTATTATACACTATGACACACTGATTGGTTAACTGTTTACCTAAAAAATGTTGGTTAAACCTAAAATTTTGCGCAAAAAAAACGTATTGTTTCGGTGTCCAGCACTGCGAAACAATACGTTGATGAAGCCTTTGGAAATTCACATGTTTTTATCAGCTTCTGATGGGTTGACTGATAAAAACCAATGAACCAAATTAGCTTATGCTCTATATCATAACACCTACTGAATAATAACACAAGGATATCAGCAATCCATTCCCTAAAATTAGTGACAAAACTGACAAAATTACAATATACGCACTATTTATGCATTACTTCCAACTAATAGCAGTAAATCTATTGTAATTTCATCCAATTCATCAGTAATATTATTCAAATTTTTGTCCAAATGCCAGCCCAGAGGGGTCATATTTAAAAAATCTGCCTGTAATTCTTTAGATAATTTATAGGTGTACCGTACTTTTTCTTTGTGAACTGTAGAAAAATGCTCTTCAAACTTCGAGACAACCTCTTCGTTAGAGTAAGTATCCGCTCCAGATCCCTTTAGATCTCTAAGTTCTTTCAGGTAATCCGGATTAGGAACCACTTTAATCACCTGTCCGCCTGTCTTCAACAGTCGCTTGAACTCGCTGTAGTTCGAAGGAGACAGTATATTCAGGAGCGTGGCGTACTGACCGGAAGCAAAGGGAGAATCCGCGAGGTCTGCGACCAGAAAAAACGGATCCGAATACGTGGCTGCTGCCAAGTTAATGCCTTCTTTTGAAATGTCAAAGGCAATCAGAGGCTCCGTTATTCCTTTGTCTTTCAAATAAGCTGCATGTGACCCTTCTCCGCAGCCGACATCCAGAATGGCCCCATCGACTTTCTGTAATTTGGGATAAATACTATCGAGCAATGGCTGCCAGAATCCACTTTGAGCTATACGCTGTCTGGATAAGAGCATATCCCGAGTGTATTCAGACTCCACAGATTTCAGCATCAAATGAAGAGTGCCTTTTTTATTCAAGTCGAACTGATGCTTTTCCTTGCACAGCAGCTGGTAGTTTTCAATTGACTCGAAGCCATTATGACAAACCGGGCACTGAAAAAGCTTCAAGTTATTCTTTAAAAACAGCTGAGCTTTGTCTCTTTTCTTTAACATGACTTTCCTCATTTCAATGTCTATTAATAGACCTTTTCTTCTATTAATGATATAACGAAATTAATAAATTTGAAAGGATGATTCAGATATGCCATGGGATTTATCAGACTATCCGGATTCATTTAAAAACCTCGACCAGGTCGTGCGGAAAAAAGCCATTGATATTGCCAATGCGCTTTTAGACAATGGTTACAGCGAAGGGCGGGCTATTCCAATTGCTACTGAACAGGCTAAAGAGTGGGCTGATAATGCTTCTGAGGAAGAAATAAAGTCATATAAGTACAGCTCCTCCCCTTCCAAAGGCGATTCACATGAAGACACCACCAACGAAGAGCTGCTCGATAACGATATACTCGTCTACTATGAAGAGGAGTACTGGAAAGTCCGTACGAAAGATGCCAAACAGGCGGACTCTTCGCATGACAAAAAAGACGATGCCTTAAAGCGCGCTGAGGAAATAGCAGAAAACAAAGGTTCGTCAGTCCGAACCTATACTAAAGACGGAAAAAGACAGAACTAAACATAACAGTCAGTATATCAGGTGAAAACCTGTGTATACTGACTGTTTTTAATT
>RECC01000069.1 GCA_007692455.1 Alkalibacterium sp.
ATTATTTCTTTTCCGTTGTCGCGATTGGAGTAACTCGGCAGAGTGCTTCTATGCCGGTTGTTGTTATCCTATGTTATTCGGCCAACTCAGCTGCGATTACACGACCCAGTTTAGGGAATCTCGAGTTATTCACCCAAGTCAGCCTGAATACGTGTACCAGTTAGTGCGTACTCACAATTTAAGAATACTGTCCCATTCTATCTAATTAAATGCAAATCATTCTTCCTTCTAATCACCGGCCACTTCAACGTGGGGTATTTCTTTTATCAAAAAGGGCTTAGAGAACAGCTGTGCTGTTTCTCTACCTTATTTGTTTTTAAAGGATTTGTTCAAATCAAAATGCACTCTAATAGTCGCGGAATACAAAAAAAAGGCGGCCTAGTTAAAGACCGCCTTTTCCTCATATTAAATTCTTATTTTTCCATTTTAGCGGTTGTATCTACTTTTTTACCAAATAGGAATACAACGGCTATGACTGCCGCAAACCCAATGGCCAGAACGACATAGACATTCATACCGAAAGCGGTTGGCAGATAGCCGAACACTATGGAGATACCGGCAACAGTCAATGCGTATGGCAGCTGCGTCTTGACGTGGTCCAGAAGATTTGAACCCGCCCCCATGGAAGACAGGATAGTCGTATCCGAGATGGGTGACGAGTGATCACCGAAAATAGCACCGGTCAACACAGCACCAGTAGACATCACAATGAATTCAGCGTTCTCAGGCTGCATCGCTGTCGCAAGCGGGATAGCCAGGGGCATCAGAATTCCCATAGTCCCGTAGGATGTTCCTGTCGCAAAGGAAATCACTGCCCCAAGCAGGAAAATAACAGTCGGCAGCAGGAATGGCGGCATGGTGTCACTTAGCAGTGAAACGAGATAGTCCGCTGTTCCCAGCTCGCCCATTACTCCAGACAATGACCAGGCTAGAAGAAGAATAACCCCGGTAATCATCAGTGTCTTCATTCCGTTTACCCAGATGTCAATTCCCTTACTGAAGGAGAAGTGTCCTTTAGATACACCCATAACTAGGGCAATGATGCTGGCAATTAAAGCTGCCTGGAAAAGGACAACGGATGCATCAGATGCGCCGAATGTTTCTCTTAAGGTGACGAAAGAGAACGGTGCATTCTGAATGGTATCTATAATGGCAGAATCACCTGACTCAAGTAGAGTCTGACGCCCATCTGTGTAAAAGCCGATAAAACTGAAAAGGATCAGTGAGCCGATTGGAACCAGTGCACTCCAGATGGATGGTTGGCCTTTCGCCACTACTTCGAGTTCTTCGTCTTCACTGACGGCTGTAGAACCTTTGGCAATTAACTCATGAGTATCACGAGCACGTTCCTGAGCTTTTTTCATTGATCCAAATTCGCGCAGTGTTGCAGAAGTGAGAACCACGAAAAACAGCATGAGAATATTGTAGAAACGGTACGGAATAGTCTGGAGGAAAATGCCGTAAGCATTCACATCCTGCCCGATAGACTGATAGGCATCATTAATTAATCCCACTTCATAACCAATCCATGTTGAAATTAGGGCAATTCCTGCTATAGGAGCGGCCGTCGCATCAATGACAAATGCCAGACGCTCACGTGAAATCTTCATTTTATCCGATACGGGACGCATGATTGGTCCGACGATAAGGGCATTGGCGTAGTCATCAAAAAAGATCAGCAAACCAAGTACCCAGGTTACCAGCTGTGTGCTGATAGGTCCCTTAGCTTTTCTTGCCAGGCTTTCTGCGATGGCTCTAGCCCCACCCGAACTGGTAATTAAGGCTATCAGACCTCCGATGACCAGAACCTGCAGGATAATACCGGCATTCCACGGATCAGCCAGAGATTCGAGAATATAATCAACAATATCAGTGAAGCCATAAATCAGACCGGTTAAGAGGTTTGCTCCACCGGCATATTGAGCAATGATAGTTCCCGAAAAAATACCAAAGAACAAACTCATCACGACATTTTTTGTAATAAAGGCCAAAATGATAGCCACTAATGGCGGTATGAGTGTCACTGCTCCTAGAGTAGATGCCATGCTGGCTCCTGTTTCCTCAGCGAATACTGGTGTAGGTATAAAGTACAGCAGGACTGCAAGGGGTAGTACATAACGTTTTTTCATCATAATATCTCCCATTCATTTTTTAAACAGAAAAAAAGCACCCAGGAACAGTTACCCAGATGCATAAATAAGTCAGCATTTACAGGATAGTGCTCCACGAATGTCGTGACAGTCATCCGCTTATTAAACGGATGCCCAGAGGAGGCAAGTGACGCTTACCCTCTCTTCGGCAAAGAACCCTTTTGGGACTGATCATCGGGAGTCACCCTACTCGTCCGTACTCTTATTCTTTGCGCCTCTATCTTTTTTTCAGTTTTCAACTTTATATAGTTTACAATCTTCCCCTTGTTTATGCAAGCCCCTTTTAAATAAATGAATCTTTTCTAAGAAATAAATCATCTCTATTTAAAGAATCTCCCGCACACTCCAATGAATCCACAGCTGTTCCAAACACTTTTTACATGACAGAAGACTATTTAACTATTTAGTAGGCTTTCGTAAGTCCGCCGTCAACGAGAACGGTTTGTCCGGTCACATAGGTATTGACCCCGGATACTAAAAAGACTGCCATTTTGGCAAACTCTTTTGGTTCACCGTAGCGACCTGCTGGAATCTGTTTTTTAATGGCTTCCTGTACTTCTTCTTTTGACTTACCTTCGCGCACAGCCCGGCTTGTATCCAATTCCGTCAGACGATCGGTCTCGATACGTCCGGCTCCAATCGTGTTAACCATGATACCATCAGAAGCCAGTTCCTGAGACAAACTTTTTGTCAGCCCCTGGACGCCCATACGAAAAACATTGGAAAGCAGCAAGCCGTCTATTGGCTGTTTTACCGATGAAGATGTGTTGTTTAAAATATGACCACCCGTTTCCTTCAAATCAGGCAGCACTTCTCGAATGGTACGAATGTAGCTGAGCAGAGTCAAATCAAAGGCCTTTTGCCATTGCTGATCGGTCAGGTCTTCAAAGGATCCTGCCGGCGGTCCACCTGTATTGTTGACTAGAATGGAAATTTTCCCGAAGGTTTTACGGGTTACTTCAACCAGATTTTTTATACTCTCAGCATCCGTCACATCTGACACCATATAGTCGACTTTACCTTTAGAAACGAGTTCGATTTCGCGTTTTGCGGCAAGCAGTTTATCTTTGCTTCGACTAGTCAGCATGACATTTGCGCCTTCCAGAGCCAATTCTTTTGCAATAGCTTTTCCTAGGCCCGAGCTTGAAGCCAATACCAAAGCTGTTTTGTCTTTTAACTTTAAATCCAAACTAATCCTCTCCCTACAAAAACAGACTCTTTCAACTGGTTAGCCAAAGAGCCTGTTTCATTTTATGGTATTCAGTTTAGCTTACTCAAACAGTTCAGGCAACGACTATGCCTTAGCTGCAAAATCATTCTGCTTACTCGCTTTTTTGATAGATGACAATCGGCTTGCGTGCAGCGGTCACTTCATCCAGTCGTTTCACAGCTTTATGGAAAGGTGCGCCAGTGATGGATTCAGCATTTTCTTCTGCATCTTTGGCAATCTCAATCATTGCATCTGCAAAGGCATCGAGCTCTTCTTTTGCTTCCGTTTCTGTCGGTTCAATCATCAGACATTCCTCGACAATTAAGGGGAAGTACACAGTCGGTGCATAAAAGCCGTAGTCTAGCAGACGCTTAGCGATATCGAGCGTACGTACACCTAGTTTCTTCTGACGGTTTCCGCTCAGGACAAACTCGTGCTTGCAGTGTGACGAATAAGGCGTGTCATAGTATGGAGAAAGACGCGCTTTCAGGTAGTTGGCATGCAATACTGCATCTTCTGATACCTGCTGCAGGCCTTCAGCACCCATGGAACGGATGTAGGAATAAGCTCTAACATTGACGCCAAAGTTACCGAAGTAGCCTTTAACCCGACCAATGGACTGCTCATGATTAGTTGAAACAGTATACGTGTCGCCATCTTTTTCGATACGCGGCGACGGCATAAAGTCTTTCAAGTAATCTTTCACACCGATTGGACCAGAACCCGGTCCACCACCACCATGAGGTGTACTGAATGTTTTATGCAAATTCAAGTGAACTACATCAAAGCCCATTTCGCCAGGAGTGGATTTGCCTAAAATGGCATTCGCATTTGCTCCGTCATAATAGAGCAGTCCGCCCGCTTCGTGGACGATTTCAGCAATCTCTACGATGTCGACTTCAAACAGTCCTAATGTATTCGGATTGGTCAGCATCAGGCCGGCTGTATCCGGTCCTACGGCTTCTTTCAATGCATCAACACCGACGCGTCCTTCTTTGTTTGATTTGATTTCAATTACGTCATAACCGGCAACGACTGCACTGGCCGGGTTAGTTCCGTGTGCTGAATCGGGAACAAGAATTTTCTTACGGGTCTCTCCGTCTCCGTTAGCCTGGTGATAGGCTTTAAAGACTAGCAGTCCCGCCCATTCCCCTTGAGCTCCAGCAGCTGGCTGAAGGGAAATAGCATCCATGCCGGTAACTTCCTTCAGGTTTTCTTCCAGTCTGTGCATGAGTTCAAAAGCTCCCTGAGCTGTTTTCACAGGCTGTAAGGGGTGAATGTTTGCAAAGCCAGGGTAGCGTGCAATGTCTTCATTTACTTTCGGATTGTACTTCATTGTACAGGAGCCCAAAGGATAAAAGCCGGTCTCTATTCCGAAGTTTTTGTTCGACAAACCTGTATAGTGACGCATGACCTGCAGCTCAGACAGTTCAGGTAATTCCGCCGGTTCTTCACGGATAATGTGATCAGGAACAGCACTGTTCAAATCAAAAGCATCAACAGAGGACTCAGGCAGGCTGTAGCCTTTTCGGCCTGATTTCGAGATTTCAAATAATAATTTGTCATAGGTTGTCGTCATATTATTTCCCCTCCCCTGTTAATAATGAAACAAGTGCATCCATTTCTTCTTTAGTACGCTTTTCAGTGACACATAACAGCATCGCATTGTCTTCGTCTAATTCTTTAGACACATCATAGCCGGCGACGATATTATTATCCAGCAGTTCATCCGTGACGTCTGTCAGACTGCGGTCCAGTTTAACCACAAATTCATTAAAGAAATCATTGCCAGATAAGACGGTCAGACCTTTATTTTCAAGTGCCTGCTTGACGTAATGTGCATGGTTGATATTCTGCTGTGCCATTTCCACAAGGCCGACTTTCCCAACAGCCGCCAGGAAGACGGAAGTGCCCAGGGCAAAGAGTGCCTGATTCGAACTCATATTTGATGTCGCTTTTTCACGTCTAATGTGTTGTTCACGTGTTTGAAGTGTCATGACAAAACCGCGTTTGCCGTCTTTGTCTGTTGTCTGACCGACAATACGACTCGGTACTTTACGCATATATTTCTTGCGGACAGCAAAGTAGCCGCAGTGTGGTCCGCCAAAACTCATCGGCAGGCCGAGTGGCTGAGTATCACCCACTACAATATCTGCGCCCAGTTTGCCTGGACTTTCAAGTGATGCCAGGGCCAGAGGGTTCGCCATGACAATCAGCAGACCTTTTGACTCTTCTACAAGACTCTTAATTTCTTTCAGATCTTCAATTGTTCCAAAGAAGTTCGGATACTGAATAATGACCGCTGCAGTGTCGTCGCCGATTTGTTCTTTCAGCGCAGTCAGATCAGTGCGCGTGCCGTCAAGACCGACTTCCTTAACGTCGTATTCCATTCCGTAGGCATAGGTTGTAATGACTTCTTTAGCCTGAGGATGCAGTCCTTTTGAATAAAGAACGGTCTGTTTCTTAGTGGCTGAAACAGCCAGATTGCATGCTTCGCCAAGAGATGTAAAGCCGTCATATAAGCTTGAGTTCGCGACATCCATCCCCGTCAGTTCACACATCATGGTCTGGAATTCAAACAATGCCTGCAGTTCGCCCTGGCTTGCCTCAGGCTGATAGGGTGTGTAGGCGGTCATGAATTCTGAACGAAGCAGGACATGGTTGACGATACTGGGACTGTAATGATCATACGTACCGGCACCTAAAAAGTAGGCATGGGTTTCAGTCGTCGTATTTTTAGCAGCCAGTTCTTTCATGTGTTTTGTTAGAGCCTGCTCACTGAGAGCCTCTTCCAGTTCAATCGCTTTGTCTTTTGTTGCACGGGTGGACTCAGGGATATCAGAAAACAAATCTTTGATGGAAGACACGCCAATCGTTTCCAGCATATCTTTGCGGTCCTGGTCAGTGGTCGGTAAGTAGCGGTGCAGTTTAGTCAAAAGGGTCACTCCTTTTCCTCAAATGGTTTTTAAGCGGGAGAAAGAACAGACACTTCTGCCTGCTCTTTTCCGTTACGTTCTATTTTTATAAGTTTGAAACGTACTCGTCGTAGGCTTTAGCGTCCATCAAGCCGGAGACATCCACTGCTTCTGAAGCCTGCATTTCAATCAGCCAGCCGTCTTCAAAGGGTGAGTCGTTTAGTTTTTCCGGCTCATCTTCAAGTGAATCGTTGATTTTCGCTACTTTCCCTTTTACAGGTGCATAGATTTCTGAAGTGGATTTTACTGATTCCACTGTAGCAAACTCGTCTTCAGCATCCAGTTCAGCATCGACTTCCGGAAGCTCCACGAATACGATATCGCCAAGTTGTTCCGTTGCGTACTCGGAAATGCCAATGCGTACGTAGTCATCCTTTACCAGTTCTACCCATTCGTGTTCTTCTGTGAAATATAATTTTTCTTTATCTGCCATGATAATTCCTCTTTTCTAAGTTTT
>RECC01000029.1 GCA_007692455.1 Alkalibacterium sp.
CAGTCCGTTGCCGCCAGCTGTAGCTTACGTCGAGGTACTTAAGTCGCTCTACAGTCGGACATCATTATTTCTTCGGTAGTCTGACAGGTTAGTCTCGCTGTTTTTTATATCCTCTAAGCGACTTCCATGACTAACATTTATTTGTTCTGATTGTTATTTATCCTAATCACCGGCTTCATTGACTAGCAGAATCAATTTGTCACTCTGTAGCTCTGTTTCATACTCTTCCAAAACAGTGGACTCTTCTTCACTGTGAATCTTTGAATGTTCGACAGCAGAGATACCGGCAGCATCGTCATACTCCTGTAAGGCTGAGGAATTTCCCACAATTTTCATATCATCTTTCTCGTGTCCGCGCATAACCAAGGTATCCGCCGCGCGGATTGTATCTTCATAGGAGTCGTAGCTTCCTTCTGCAAATACCGACATGCCATCATCCTCCTTGTGAATATCTATTCGTCTTTTTCTCTGATGAGTCCTTTCAGTGCTTCTCTGGATGCGGGCGGGTTTTTAAGTACTTCCCGGACATCATCTAAATCCGCATCCATATTCCAGGTGATGATACCAACGGGCTTATCATCTTCAAGATAATAGACAACTTTTCCGCCATCGACTTCATCGATGTAATAGTCGAGTTCAGGATCAAGAGTTCCGATAGCCTGCCATGAAAGGTCAAAGACATCAGAATAAAAGTAAGGGGTATAATCATAAGCTGCGGCGGCACCAGCCATGTTTTTACCGGCAGTCTTTCCGGATTTGCGCGCATGGTCTACGTGCTCGATACGGTTCCTGCCTAAAATAGGATCAGGATAGGATACGATGTCGCCTGCCGCAAATATGTCCGGGTCTGATGTTGTCAGGAATTCATCGGCAATGACGCCATCTTCTACTTTCAGTCCGGCTTCTTCAGCAAGTTCCAGGCGAGGTTCGACACCGATACCCAAAACAAGTCCATCAGCCGTTAAGGTTTCTCCGTTTTCAAGTGTGACGACCACTTCATTTTCACTCACAGTATAAGATGATGCCCGGGTGCTGTTCATCAATGTAATACCGTGTTGACGGTAGCGGTCCTCATACTCCCGGGCCAGTTCATCAACAAAACGGTTGCCGCTTAAACGTTCTTGAGGATAAATAAAGGTTATTTGAGTATCGTTCAAAGCAAGGTTAGCTGCCAGCTCTGTACCGATATAGCTGCCGCCAACGACTATAATATGTCTCTTCTCACCAGCGAGTTTTCTCAGTAGACGGTAATCTTCAAATGAACGGAAGGCAAAAATGCGTTCCTTGTCATCCGGTCCATCCAGCCGTTTAGGTTCTCCACCGGTAGAAAGGAGTAGTCGGTTGTAGCTGAACTGACGACCGTCTGCTGTTTCCACTCGCTTGCTTTCTTTATCAATTCGGGTCACAACTGTCTCTAAAAATAGATCCGCTCCCGTTTTTTCTTTAGTTTTTAAAGAAACTTTATCTTCTGTGAATTCCTTATCAGTCCATAACTTCTTCGAAAGAGCAGGGCGCGTATAAGGTTCATCCTGGTCTGTAGTAATCAAACCTATCGTTCCTGCTTTGTCTATTTCGCGTATGCCTCTTGCTGCAAAAGCGGCTGCCATTCCGCCACCGACCAAAAGATAATCGTAATGCGTTACTGACTCATTTACCATATACATCTTCTCCTTTTTAATATTCTTTAGATTGTCGCAACTGATCCGCCGTCGACTCTGTAATTTGAACCGTTAACGAAGGAGGCTTTATCCGAACAGAGAAAGACGATAACAGGGGCGACTTCTTCAACTTTACCCCGTCTCTTCAGTTCGATGTGCGGCCGTTCTTCGTCGAGAAAGGACTCTATAGCTTCTTCAAAGGAAACGCCAAGTTTTTCAGCACGTTCCTTCATCATGCCATCCGTCATGGGTGTTTCGATAAAGGCTGGAGAAACTGTATTAACCAGAAGTCCTTCAGTCGCATAGGTACGAGACAGACCCTTAGAAAAAGCCAATATGCCTGCTTTAGAAGTATCGTAAGGGAGCTCGTCCTTATAAGGTTGCAGACCGTTTTCGGAAGAAATAAATACTATACGACCCCATCCGCCGTTTCTTAAATCAGGCAGAAACTCTCGGACTACACGCACGGGACCGAGCAAATCATCTTCAATAGTCTCAACCCAGCCCTCGTCATCAATTTCATGAAAAAGACCCTGAGCCCCCACTGTGCCGGCATTCTGTACTAAAATGTCAATTTCTCCGACCTCTTTTTTCACGTAGTCATGAAGGGTTTTTAAATCATCAAGTTTAGTAATATCTGCTGGACAAGTAAATAGATCCGACTGATTATTCAGTTCGTCAGCTGTTTTTTTGAGCTGATTGTCATCATTATCTGTAATGACAACTTTCACACCTTCTTCCAGTAATAAGCGTGCTGTTTCCTTACCGATGCCCGATGCACCACCTGTTAAGAGAGCGACTTTATTCTTTATACCTAAATCCATGTGCATTCCTCCCGAAAAATTATGAGTATAGCGATTACATTACCTAGTTACTTTAAAGCCTACTACTCGCAAGGGAAAACTTCAATTATAAGCCTTTTTCATAAGTAAGATAAGATTTTTAGTTTCATATATAAAGGAGAAAACAATTGAAATATGGTATTCTATTAGTAAGTTAAACATTTCGGAAGACAACGATACATGCTCTTATTAAAGGGGTGGCAGGATGTCTAAAAGCAAACCATTTTCACAATCATCGGAAGAAATTATCAGTAGCTTGAATACGGACAGTGATAAGGGATTGGCTGATGCAGAATTGTATGAGAGACGGGAGCAGTATGGCCTGAATCAGCTGCCTGAGAAAGAGGTCACCCCAGAATGGATTAAATTTATCAGTCACTTCAAGGATATACTGATTTATATTTTGCTGGTAGCTGCGGTCGTGACCTTTATACTGGGGCATTATGTTGATACAGCTGTCATTCTGCTGGTAGCCGTAATCAATGCAGTTATCGGATATGTGCAGGAAAATAAAGCGGAGAAAGCCTTGGAAGGAATCAGGCAGCTCTTGTCGCTTCAGGCAACAGTAATTAGAGATGGCAAAAAAGTGGAAGTCGAATCGGTCAAACTTGTTCCGGGAGATATTGTCCTGCTGAAAGCCGGGGATAAGGTCCCGGCGGATATTAGACTGATTCAGTCGGATAATCTTAAGGTAGAAGAGTCCCCACTTACGGGAGAGTCGAATACGATTGAAAAACAGACGGAGGCACTCCCTGACGACACGATTCTCGCAGAACGGACGAATATGGTTTTTTCCGGGACAGCTGTCTCGTCCGGTTCCGGTAAAGGCGTTGTCACTGGGACCGGTGAAGAAACGGAAATTGGCCAGATAAACCGCTCAATGAGCGATGTGGAAGAAATAAAAACGCCTCTGCTGAGACAGATTGAGGCGTTTGGAAAAACTATATCACTGGTGATTCTCGTTCTTTCAATTATACTGTTTGTTTTTGGTCTGCTGATCCATGATTATGAATGGGGCGAGCTGCTGCTTTCAGTCATTGGGCTTACTGTTGCGGCTATACCAGAAGGGCTGCCTGCCATACTGACGATTATTCTCGCCATCGGTGTACAGTCGATGGCCGATAAAAAAGCAATCATGCGCACGCTTCCTTCCGTGGAAACTTTGGGAGCAGTAAGAGTCATCTGTTCAGATAAAACCGGCACACTGACTAAAAATGAAATGACAGTCAAATCAGTCATAACACGAGAACAGGCCTATTCGGTAACGGGAATTGGCTATCAGCCTGAAGGAACTATTTCAGACGATCAGCATGAAGCGGAACAAAATGAGCATCCTGATTTGGATGAAATATTGACAGTACTAAAGTCAGTTAATGAAGCGGATATTTATGAAAAAGAAGACCAGTGGCTGGTGCGGGGAGATCCGACAGAAGGCTGTCTGATAACTTTAGCTGAGAAAGCAAGCTGGGACGTCAATAAGCTGGAATTGCAGTCAAAAATTCCATTCGATTCAGAACACAAATATATGGCTGGGCTGGTCGATTGGGAAGGCAAAAAGCGCATACTGGTAAAGGGCGCCCCTGATCGAATTTTAGATATGGCTGGGCTACAGTCGGATTCAGAGGAACGCCGCTACTTTGAAGAAAAGATTTCACATCGTTCCAAGAAAGGCGAACGCGTTCTCGCTGCAGCCTTTAAGGAAGTACCTGATAATACTGATAAAATTGACCACGAATCCGTTTCCGACGGGCTGACAATAATAGGCATTGTAGGCATAATCGATCCCCCGAGAGAGTCGGTTGTAGAAGCGGTCGCGACCTGTATCAGTGCCGGTATAGAAATAAAAATGATTACCGGAGACCATAAAGAAACAGCCTTAGCTATAGCGAAGCAGCTGGGCATAACCGATCACGATGATGTGGTTGAAGGCAGAGAACTGGATGCGATGACGGACGAAGAAATTAAAGAAGCGGTCATTAAGTCCGATGTGTTTGCACGAACCAGTCCGAACAATAAGCTTCAGCTGGTTGAAGCACTGCAGGCCAACGGTTACATCAGTGCAATGACAGGGGACGGAGTCAATGATGCACCTGCTTTGAAACGGGCTGATATAGGTGTGGCCATGGGCATAAAGGGAACTGAAGTTGCAAAGGAAGCGTCGGAAATGGTTCTGGCGGACGATAACTTTGCCACGATAGTCAATGCCGTGAAAGAAGGCAGACGGGTTTACGATAACCTGAAAAAAACGATCCTCTTTATACTACCGACTAACGGGGCGGAAGCACTTCTCGTCATGGCGGCGCTGCTGGTCGGAATGGATATGCCTCTAACACCTGTTCAAATTTTATATGTCAACATGGTGACTGCTGTCACAGTGGCACTGGCATTGGCCTTTGAACCGCTGGAAGAAGGATCAATGAAAAAACCGCCGCGCAGTCCGAAAGAGCGACTGTTAAGCCCGTATTATATTTTCCGAATCATTTTCGTTTCGGTTCTAATCAGCGGTATGATAATGGCAATGAACAGTGTACTCTTAACCAACTATTCGCTGGCTCATGTGAATACGGTCACTCTTCATTCAATCGTATTTGCTCAGATGTTTCATTTGTTCAATGTGAGAAATGAGCGCCACTTCAGTCTTAACAAGCATTTTTTTGAAAATAAAGCAGCGTTCTTTGTATCAGGGCTTTTGATTGTGTTTCAGCTGCTCGTGACCTATGTACCGTTTCTATACCAATCTCTGGGTCTCTATCCGATTGAAGGATTCTACTGGATTTTTCCTGTATTGATTGGAATCACTGTCTTTGTTATTGTAGAAATTGAAAAATTCATAACCCATTCTGTTTTTAAATGAAAAAGAGGTCAGGGGACGACTCGTCAGGAGGAAAATCATGAGTAAAAATGTAGATGAACACTTTGATGTATTAATTGTTGGGGCGGGACTGGCAGGTTTATCCGCAGCCGGCGTTGTGAAAGAGGCTGGCAAGACATATAAAGTGCTGGAAGCTAGTGAACGTGCAGGAGGGAAAGTGTATTCTGAAGAATCAGAAGATCACAAGCGTCATTTTGAACACGGTGCCCAGTTTGTGAACGAGGATATGACTGAAATCATTCAGTTAATTAAAGACTCTGGTATGGGCCTGCTGGAAACAAATTTATCGGATAAATCTATTGTCATCAACGAAAAAAATAAGCGTCCAATTAACATCAGTATGAATAAAGACAATAACCTGCTGGATGACTATGACATAGAAACCCACGCACCTTTATCAGAAGTCCTCAGTGAAGTCGTTAATGACAAATGGGAAGAGCGTGTGGTCAAAAGTTTTATTGCGGCTGAAACAACCGTTAACAGCTCACATATTAATGCTATTGCGGCAAGAAAGATGATCAGCCGTATTACCACACAGGATAACGAATTGAAATATCAGGCTGACGGACCATTAAATAACGTCACCCGCTATCTTGAGAAACAACTTGAGGGAAATATTATATACTGTGACCCGGTAGTCTCGATTGAGAAAACAGAAGATGTTTATCAGGTAACGACTGCAAATGATAATACTTACTACGCTAACGCCCTTATTCTGGCAGTGCCGCCAACGGTTGCCGGTCGAATTAAATTGCCGGACGATGTGACCCAGCGTTTCAAGTCAGCACTGGACAGCTTTGTTGACGGAGCTGTCATCAAGCTTACCTATGTCTACGATGACGATTTCTGGCGACATCACTCTGTCAAAGGAAGGGAGAAAACTATCTTCGGTGTTATCTATGTCGGTAATGAAGGTGTTAATGTAATGGATTCATCCAAAGGAGATGAAGAAAACCGCCTGACTATGTTTATCGGTGGAGATAAGGCTAAAGAACTGGTCAACGTTACACCGGAGGTAAGAGAAAATTTTGCCTTGGACCGATTGGTCGAAGTATTCGGCGACAGAGCTGAGTACTATAAAGACATTAAAGAGAGCATATGGGTCGATTCCCCTTATTACGGTGGAGGCTATGGGGCCATGATACATCCTGATGGTGATGATGATGCGGCCGAAACGCTGAGTACGCCCTTTGAACGAATCGTTTTTGCCAGCACTGAGCTGGGTATGGCGTTTCCGTACTTCATGGAAGGTGCTGTACAGGCCGGGAGGCAGAATGCCCAAAGTCTCTTAGACAGCCTTTAAAGGGTTGGAAAA
>RECC01000077.1 GCA_007692455.1 Alkalibacterium sp.
TCGTATTCATCTTCACCAAAAAACCTGTTCAAGTAAAAAAATAATTTAATCAAAAGAAAGCTTCGAGCCACTGAGTAATCACGTGGCTCGAAGCTTTTTTATTTTCTGCTGGTTTTCAACTCTCTGACAGTCTTGTCACTGGGGGTGACGTAATATGTCGTCTGACCCTCGTAAATAACATAACCTGGTTTCGCACCATTGGGCTTTTTGATGTGACGAACCTGCACTACATCTACAGGAACGGAAGAGGACAAGCGATACTTGCTGTAGTATGCGGCCAAGAGGCAAGCTTCTTCAATCGTCTGTTCCGATGGCTCTGTTTCTTCAATAATGACATGAGAGCCGGGAATATCTTTAGCATGGGCCCACCAGTAACTCTTGCGGGCTTTTTTCATGGTCAGTTCATCGTTTTGCGTATTATTTTTACCGACGAGAATAGACGTCCCATCCGAAGAGGTAAACTGTTCAGGCTTGGATTTTGCCTGCTTCTTTTTCTTGATTGCTTTTTTCTTCAGGTAGTTTCCTTCACGCAGTTCCTGGCGAATGTCTTCCAAATCAGATAAGGATGCAATCTGAAGCTGGGTAAGGAGAGTATCAAAGTACTTCAGTTCGTACTTCGTCGATTTGATCTGCTTAGCCAGATGCTGCTTGGCATTCTTAAGTTTCTGGTACTTGGAAAAATAACGCTGGGCATTTTCCGCCGGTGTTTTCTGAGGATCAAGAGAAATCGTAATTATAGAATCTTCTTCATAAAAGTTAGGCAGCTCAATCTGTTCCATACCTTTACTTACTTCGTGCAGGTAAGCCGTGAGTACTTCCCCTTTCACCTTAATTTTCTCAGCTTTTTCAGTGTTCTTAAGTTCCTTTTCCAGCTTTTCCAGTTTCTTCTCGTTTTTCTGGTAAAAAGTTTTAACCAGTTGAGTCAGGTCATGAGACTGCTGATTGACACGGTCCCGCTCAGCCTTTTCCAGAAAGTAGCGATCCATCAGTTGACTTAAGGAATCAAAGGTTTCACGCTGTCCGTCTAAATGCTTGAACTCAAAGGGAGTGAAGAACTCCTTGTTGTCCAGCTTAATTAAGGTCGGTTCAATTTTCTCAGGCGAAAAGGAGTGCATAAACTGCTGATAGACTGCTTTAGGTAGATCGTTTGACTGATTTTCAAAACGGTAGCTCAGTTCAGTAGCTGAATCTTTCCCAAATCCCTGAAGAGTGGACTGAATCCATTTGATTTTTTCTTTCGTTGACAACTGGCCAATTGGAAAAGGGCCGTCATAATCAAAGGGATCTTTTTTGTCCTGTTCAGGGGCTGACTTGTATGCAGCACCAGGAAGCAGTGTCCGGTAAGTATTCTGACTGGCCGGTACGTGGCGTATGGCATCAATTAATCGATTGTCATCTTTATTTACCAAAAGTATATTGCTGTGTCGGCCCATTATTTCCACTACCAACGACAGATACTCCATATCGCCCAGTTCATTTCTGCTCCGGAAGGAAAACGTCAACTGACGGTCATTGTCTTTCTGCTCAATCGATTCAATCACTGCTCCATCCAGATATTTCCTCAAAATCATGCAGAACTGGGGGGGAGATGCTGGATTCTCAAAAGGCGTTTCTGTTATCTGCACCCGCGCATATTGAGGATGGGCAGACAGCAAAAGGGATACATTTTTACGGTTTGCACGTATTTTTAGAATGACTTCATTATCATAAGGCTGCTGTATTTTAGAAATACGGCCACCTTCTAATTTATTTTTAAGTTCATGGGTTAGGGAATGGACAAACAAGCCATCAAATGACATAATTCTTGCTCCTTTCATCTCGCAAAGTCTTCTACAGTATAGCACTTTTGTATACTTTGCAACAAATCTTCAAATTTTGTTGCTCATTTGGGGGTTACATGATAAAGTTGACTTATGCAAATAGTAACAAATTAATTAAGTGACGAGAGGGGTATACCATTGGAAACACCAGGACAAACAGATGCACTGCTTGATAAAGTAACCGAACTGAATGTGCTTTACAAACAGGTAACCGAAGTAATGTTGAAGGAACACGGCTTATCTCATTCTGCTATTAACTTGATTCATCTGATTAAAGATAACGAGTACACATTAAAGCAGATAACCGAGTTGAGCAAACTTGATAAGTCAACAGTCAGCAGACAGATGAATGCTCTAGTCAAGAAAGAATTCGTTACAAAAACGTCTGGTGAAGATAAGCGCTACGCTTACTTTACTCTTACAGATAATGCCATGGCTGTTTTCAATGACTTTCAGACTCACTTGAAAGAAAAATTCAGTTCTATTTTATCAGGCTGGACAGAGGAAGAAGTCCATATGTTAACCGTTTTAATTGGACGACTTAACCGCAGCATGACCAACCGCATTTAAATAGAACCGGTAAGGAAAGAGGAAACAGTGATGAAAAGCAAGAGAAAAAATGGTAATCCCCATCGTATAGCTCTTCTAGGGATTCTAACAGCAATAATTCTGATTCAAAATTTCGTTCCATTTTTGGGGAATATTCCTATTCCACCACTTAACCCAACCATTATTCATATTACGGTAATTGTGGCTACTTTAACTATGAGCACGACTGATGGTATTATAATCGGTACCATTTGGGGTCTGACCCGTATGTTTCGTGCCTACACTATGCCCGCTAGCCCTTTAGATCTGATGCTTTGGACAAATCCCATGATTGCACTCGTTCCAAGAATGCTGATTGGTTTGTTTACAGGCTGGTCATACAAATTGTCGCATAAACTGCTTCCTAATAAAGACAAGGTCGCATTGGCGAGCGCCTCAGTAGTCGGATCATTCACTAATACTATATTTGTACTATTATTCATTTACTTATTCTACGGTGAACCGTATGCTCAGGCCATTGATGTGGACATCAGTAACCTGGCTGCTGCCTTGGCTGCAATTGTCGGGACCAACGGCGTCGGAGAAGCGATTGCTGCCGGTATTATTGCACCATTAATCGTTATCCCACTGCGAAAAATTACACATAAAAAATAACTTTTATATCGAGCGTATTCTCCATTGAGAATACGTTCTTTATTTCTTTTCAAAGTGAAAAAGTGCAAATATGGAAGAACTGGGTACACCCAGTTCATAAGTTCCAGCAAATAGTCACTTAGACTAGTTACTTCGGCAGACTCAAGTAGATAAAGGATTTGAGTTAACTCATGTGTGAGCTTCTTAGGTAAACTCTGCAGTATTTTCACTTTGACTTAACCGAAGGGGTCATCACTTCAGCATACTCAAGTTGAATCAGGCTCTGGGTCTGCCTAAGATTGATGCATTTCGGCAGAGTCGAAATGATTTCCGCCTTGACTTTACCTAAGAGGAATCTACTTCGACCAAATTAACGGTTCAGTGCTTCCGACTTTACCGAAGAGGGTGATGCTTCGGTAGACTCAGTTTTTTTCCGGGGACCACTTAACCGAACAGACTACTAATTCGGCAAACTCAGTGGTCTTTAGTGTCTCACCTTACCGAACAGCAGTGAATAATACTGATTCACATGATATGCGCTCTTTAGTTTACTCTATCTAAGGGGGAAGGAGGAGGCTTTAAGTCACTTTTGACCTCATTTCAGTTTATAGCCGCAGAAAAATAGTATCGTCCCAAGTCGGATAGTAGAAACTTGTCGCCTTAACCTGTATGATTATGAACGAACACAGAGTTTTGTGACTGTTTATTAACAGATTATGTCATTTGCAACCGCTTTGTGAGCTTTGTAGTAGTTTTGATACTATTATTAATGAAAGAATATGATAGAATCATATAAGTACTTTGCTATTAGTAAACAGATGTTATGGAGGAAGAGTATTCATGAGACAAACACGTACAAAGAGAAAAAACAATACAACACCAGAACCACCAAAGGATCCAAAAAATAAAAATCCCGAGTATATCTATTATGCCATCATTGGCTTGCTGCTGATTATTTTAATCGGCATTGCCGTGTTCATCTTTTCCAACAGGGACACAGCAACTGATTCGCCGGATAACAATGGGGCATTTGATTCAGAAGAGCTGACCGATTCTGAAAATGATGACAACGGAATTGTTATCGACGAAAACGATGATGCAGACGATGAAGATGACGAAGAGTCAGAAGATGACAATGATGAGCAGGATACAGATACTTCAGATGATGAAGAGACTGAGGACACAGAAGAAGCCGATGACAGTGATGATGCTGATGAGGAACCAGAAGACGAGCCACAAGAAGAGGCAGACACTGATGAAGATACTGACGCGGAAGCTGATAATGATTCAGAGTTTACTATCAATGAAGATGCTCCTCTCGATGAAAGTTACGTTCCTAATTACGCCGATGGATCCAGCGACCGAAATGCGATTGCAAGTGCAGTTGCCTCTGTAACCGGTCTGAACCAGTCTGATATGATAACCTGGCGCGTCGGTAATAACGGCCCCGGCAGAGTGTTTGCCGTTATGTCAGACAGTGGTCAAAATGAAGTCTACAGAACCTTCCTGCAGTATGGTGAAGGCGAATGGCACGTTACCGCTTATGAAGAATTGTCGGAAGTGCCTTCAGAATTCAGATAACAGAAAATAAATAGTATATCCAAACTGTGCTCATTTTGATGGGCGCAGTTTTTTATAGTTCAAATAAGAATGTTTTCACAATTTAAACATTTTTGCTTCTCAAAACTTGACTTTATAGACTTCAAATGAGTATGGTTAAGATAATAACAGGTGAGGGGTGTGTCAAGTGAATGCCATCGGTCTGGTTTCATTTGGTTATCATAATAAAAAAGAATGTAAAAAAATTGCCCAGCGCATCAGGACTATCTCCCGACGCTTTCAATCATCGAATCACCCTGTCGATTTTACTCTCATAGAAGCAGCCCAATACAATCTACAAAATGATAAGGACCGTAAAAAATGGTCTAAAATAATGCATGAACAAGATGGCTATGTATTTATTATCCCCAAAGATACTGAATCAATAACAGATGACATTACAGCGGCTTTAAAAGAAGTGTCTGAGGAAGTCAAAAACAAAACGCTTCTGCTGGTCTATTATGGTATTGAAAATAGATTCGGAGAAAATTTAGACGCGGTAGAGTTGGCACGTTCACTCGACATGGTCGTCTTATATGAAACAGTCGATCTTCCATATATGGATAGCAGTCGTGCTACTGCATTTGACAAATTTGAATCGACCGAAAAAGAGACGCTCGAAAATATTGAAAAACTACTATACTGGACGATGGGCATGAAGTACACACGAAGCTTAATTCGGCAGGGAAGATAAGAAAGGCGCATCTTTTCGTTAAAAGGTTAATATCATGGTAAACTAATAAAAAAGAACAGGAGGCCTTTCATGAAATTCCCTGATAATAAATACAATATGATCCAGGAAATACTTGAAAAAACTGAAGCTGAAATTGAAAAAATGCAGCCGGTCAATATACTGATAGCTGGTAAAACAGGTGTAGGCAAGAGTACATTGATTAATAACGTATTTCGTGAAAAACTAGCGGATACGGGTATTGGAAAGCCGGTTACTAAGCATTTAAGACGCATTTCCAAGGAAGGCATTCCGATTGTCCTCTATGATACAAGGGGTTTGGAACTGGACCCATGTGTTCAGAAAACCGTTAAGCAGGAGATTTTTGACCTGGTTAAGGAAAAGAAGGCGACCAGAGAAGCACTCCATGCCGTCTACTACTGTATTCAGGCAAATTCTTCCCGCATAGAAGACTCTGAGATTGAACTAATCAAAGAAATCTCCAAAGTACTGCCGGTCATTCTCGTATTGACCCAGTCCATTGGCAAGCCTGCAGAAGAGTTTAACCGTTACCTGGAAAATCAGAATCTACCGGTAGCGGCAGTGCAGAACATCATGGCCGAACCCTACGAAATTACCGACGATTATGTCATTCCTGCCTTCGGTCTGAAAGAGCTGATTGACAAGACGCTGCAATTAATCCCAAAGGACGCGCATGATGCTTTTATGAACGCCCAGCAGGCAGACATTGAGCGCAAGGCGAAAGCGGCCAGACGCTGGGCTAGTCGATACGTTGCGACAACCTTTGGAGTAGGTTTTGCTCCGATACCATTTTCCGATGCATCGGTATTAGTGCCCATGCAGGTCACACTGCTGGCTCATATTACAGCTATATTTGGAATATCCATGGATAAATCAACCATTGTCAGCCTGATTGCGGCAGTTGGAGGAACGGGAACCGCTACGATGATTGGGAAGACGATAGTGGCAAATGCCTTCAAATTTATTCCAGGAGCCGGTACGGTAATCGGTGGTATCATCAGCGGAACCACTGCGTCAATCGTGACAAGCGCACTGGGACTCAGTTACATTGAAGTGCTCAGTATCATTGCTACGAAAGAAAAAGAGGGCGAAAGCATCGACTTGAGCCGCATTGAAGGATTAATGCGCCGTCAGTTCAAGAAGAACATTAAACTGAATCGGAAAGAACTGCGGACAAAAGATCTTGAATTTGATTCTGACAAAGCACTGAATGATGCCTACGAGACATACGAATCACTGGGAAAAGATACTTCCAAAAAAGTACCCTTTACTAAAAAAGTGACACGGTCAGTTGGTCATTTCATTCAAGACCATCTGCCTTTCAATAAAAGATAGACGCCATCGCACATAACACAAATAAACTCCCTTTAAAGTGAGCAGAGAACTTCAATGACTTCTCTGTTAACTAAAGGGAGTTTTTTCAATTCAAAAAAAAGCATGCAACTGATTGTTACATCAGCTGGATGCTTTAAAACTTACTCTTCGTCGTCACGGTATCTCATGGTCAGACCTTTAAGGAAATTTCTGGCATAACGGTCGCCACATTCCTTGTAATTACGGTGACCTTCTTTTCTCAAGACAGCACTGAGTTCACTGTTTGAAATATGCACGCCTGTTTCATCAAGAATATCCAGAATGTCATCACTTGTCAGGGTGAGAGCAATCTTCACTTTTTTCAAAAGCACATTATTGATATCTTTGTCGTGCTTGATCAGTCGGGTCTGCTTAACCGGTTCGCCTTTGGCTGTGACCTGCTGGCCTCGCTTATAGACAATCAAGCCGTTCAGAAATGATTCAAATGTACGATTATCACAGGCTTTGGCATAAGTGTTTTCTGTAAAGTCATCTTCGTCATCTTGGTCAATGTCCTTATTATTCACCTTGGTTAGCATCTGCTGGACATCATCTTTCGTTAACTCCTGCTCACCTAAAGAGAAAACCTCAACCGTTTCTCTGTCTTTTAAATCAAGTGCATACCTCAGACGCACTAATCTGTCGTTATTATTCATCTATTAAAATCCTTTCTTCCTGAACATTAATTCGTCATTGATAACAGTATACCAAAATAAATAGGTGAAATTCAGCTGACTTTATAAGATTGATCAATTAGGTTTTGTTTTTTATATTTGTTAGACTGATTAAGAGGAGTTGAGTATATGAAACAGAAATTGCTTTATGGTGTAATTGCTGTGCTGCTAATAGGATATGGTACATATATTGTCACGCGTGTTTCTGAAAATAGGGCTTTCGTCAGCAACACTGAAACGCACCTTGAAAGTGAAGGCTACGATCTTGAGAACGACATTATCGAAATGTACCGGGTCAATATCGGTGAAGACTCACCTCAGAATGCGATGGTTGTCAGATTTGTGGATGAACCGAGGATTAACCATTTTTATACTTATAAGCCGGATTCAGAGGAACTCTTCCTTCTGGATACACGTTTTCACCATGGGGAGTAAGGTTTATTGTGGCTGTTCACAAATCCTTAATCTGTCGTCAATTAAGGGCGAATTTCTGTTATACTACTTAGGAGTCAAGAATATTAGGAGTGAATAGTCATGAGTAAAAAAAAGAGACGCAATCCAGGTAAGAAGCCTAAATCATTGCGCAGCGAAACAAAACAGACAGATAAAAGAGGGATGAGTCATTACACGGTAGAAGAAGAAACGACACTGCTTCCTTTTTTACTGAGTGTCATTACCAATAAAAGTCGTAACGCGGTTAAATCCATTTTGACCCGCGGACAAGTATCCGTCGAAGGGGAAGAAACGACTAAGCACAACCATCCGCTTAAACCAGGGACTAAAGTCAGCATATTGAGCAACAGGGAATCAAAAAAACAGTCAGCGCTTGCGGGCATGACCATTCTGCATGAAGACAGAGACATCATTGTCATCAACAAGGATGCTGGTCTTTTGTCGATTGCAGCGGATGATCCGACCGACTTAACCGCTTATTCTCAACTAAGCGATTACGTTAAAAAAGAGGACCCGGATAATAAAATCTTTGTCGTTCATCGTCTCGACCGTGACACGTCCGGTGTCATGCTGTATGCCAAAACAGAAGAAATACAGGAAATCCTGCAGAAGGACTGGAAGAACACCGTCAAGGAACGTATTTACACAGCCCTGGCAGAAGGGGCAGTAGAAGAAGACAGCTTCGAGTATTCATCATGGCTGAAAGAAAGTAAAGGCATTAAAATGTATTCCAATCCTGAAAATAACGGCGGCAAACATGCTGTCACCCATTTTAGAAAAGTACTCGGTAACGAAAATTATTCGCTTCTGGAAGTGGAACTGGAAACCGGACGCAAGCACCAGATTCGTGTTCACTTGAAGGAGCTGGGGCACCCGATTGCCGGTGACAAATTGTACGATGCAGAAACGAATCCCATCAAGCGCCTGGGTCTGCACGCGACCACTCTGGTTCTTGTTCATCCTGGAACAAATAAACTTGTTCGCTATACCGCTGAAGTACCGCCTTCTTTCCTGAAACGGGTCAAATAAGACTGGCAATAAATCGCAATAGCATTGTTGAAGCTCTCCACACATTGGGGAGCTTTTTTTGTGAGCACACAGGTGTGTATGTGAAGACGGGCATTAGCCAGGAAAAGGAGGGGAAAAACTAAAAGGGAGAAATTCTCCAGCTTGTCACAATTTTATCAGACTTTTCTTTAATATGGCTTCGACTAATCTCAGCTTTTTGTTAAACTATTAAATAGGAAGAAAAATTGTGAATAAAGAACGAAGGAATTCTTCAAAAAAATCGTTTTCACTCTATAAAACCTTGTATTTTTGCCAAAAACTCATTGCATATGATTCGAAACATGCTACAATCGAAGTACAGCCGAAAAGACGGGATTTTTGCCCGCCCATCGACTTACTTAGAGATAGACTTTCATCTACTCACGTCGGAAGGGAGGTTTTTTTTTGAAAACATATATGAACGCATTATGGGAAGACATCGTCGATAATAAAGAGGTAATCCTCATCTTATCGGTAGTATGGCTTATTTTGTTTGAAGAGTTTTCTGTCGGAATTGCTCTGACAGGTATTTTTATTGCAGTGCTTGTTGTAATCTTCACAGACCGTTTTCTGCTGAAGGGCAATTATGAGCACTCGTACATGATTGAAATAGGAACGCTTATACGATATGGACTGCGCCTGATCATTGAAATATTCATTGCAGGAATTGCAGTTATCCCGAATATCTTAACGGGCAAGTCTGATGTTGAAATTATCAACTGTGAGACAAAGCTGACTGATGAACTGCTGATTGATATTCTGGCAAACTCTATTACATTGACACCCGGTACCGTTACCGTGGAGAAAAAAGGCAGCAAACTTAAAGTTCTGGCGTTGAATCCACCTGGTATTGACGAAGACCCACGAGGTGTCATTCCTCTTCGATTGGAAGATATTCTTCTGAAATACGAAAACAAAATCGAAGGAAAAGCGTAAGTTACTGAGCAAGTACTAGAAAGGAAGAAGGGGAACACATGAATTTTGATTCGTTTGCTTTAATCATTGTTGCGGGCTTGTCTGTATTTGGTCTGGTCCGAGTCCTGCAGGGACCAACTGTATGGGACCGGATGCTGGGTTTCGCAATATTTTCATCAAAAGTAATTGTGGCAGCCGTATTAATTGGAATGGTCATTGACCGTACCTTTATGATCGATGTTGCATTAATCTACGGGGTGCTGGGCTTTATCGGTACCATTATGATTGCACGATTTGTAGAGAGAAGAGGGGATGTCTAATGGCAGTAGTACAGGAATGGGTCGGTAATATTGTCGTTTTGATTGGTCTTCTGTTCATGACGCTTGGCGTTTTTGGAATTTTCCGATTCAAGGATTATTTTTCACGTATTCTGATAACCGGTAAGGTGGATACCGTCGGATTTATTACCATTATGATCGGGTTAATCATCAGACACGGTTTCGACTTTTTCACCGGAAAAATTATTTTAGTTTTAGCATTATATATTATAACGAACCCCATAGCGACTCATGCCATTACGCGTTCAGCTCACTTGAGTGGCTATAGAATTAAAAAGGAGCGATAGGAGACATGTTTGAAACGTTTATTTTACTGACTTTACTTGTCCTGGCCTGTGTCTCTGTCTTCTCGGATAACTTACGTCGCTCAATTATTTTCTTAGGTGCTTTTTCATTAACCATTGCACTGGCTTACCTGCACTACAATGCTCCCGACGTGGCCCTCGCAGAAGCGGCTATCGGAGTTGGCCTGTCAACGGTAATGTATCTGGTTGCTTTGAAAAAAGTATCGGTATACGACATCTGCTATATCAATGAAGATGTTGAGACATTCAATGATGACCAGATTAATGAAATCATGGACACCATTGTACGTCCACTTGAATTGTTCATTGAACGAACAGAAGAAATTGAGCCACAACTGGCATACACAAACCGCACACTTGATTTGGTCATGAAAGAAGATGACCATGACTGCCTGATTCACAGAAAAGGCGATTTGGTATATATCTACGGTGATACAACCGATCAGGTTTTCCAGGATATTATCGCAAACTTGAACGATGTTATTACAGATATTTCCGATATCCGTGTGGTATTTAGAGATGAGGTGAGCCTAGATGGCACAGACGCATAGACTCGTTCACTTACTCCGAATTATTTTTGCGGTAGTCGGTGCAGCAGTCGTATTATTCTTATTCCTGAGCTATTCCGAGCAAATCGACACGCCATTAATGGATTACTTCACGGCTGATTTCTTTAATCAGACCGGTGCAACGAACTCCGTTGCGGCAATTTACCTGAACTACCGAGTATTCGATACACTGTTTGAAGCATTGATGCTGATGGTATCGGTAATGGAGGTTATCAACGTCTCCTGGGCGAACAAACACGCTGAACAGTATCGATTTGAAGAAGACGACTTCAACAGAAAGAACAACTCAGAAATTGTCATCCGAATGGTCGGGATCATCTATCCATTCGTTCTGTTGATTGGTTTATACATTATCATCAACGGACACGTTTCTCCGGGTGGAGGATTCCAGGGTGGAGCGGTACTGGCGACAGCACTGATTACACGTTACCTGGTTTATCCCAACTTTGACCTGGATCTGCATGCCCTTGAAATTGTTGAAAAACTGCTTTTCCTGTCAATTGTCATGACACCAGTACTTTACGTGTTCATGCAGCTGCAGCCAGCAGACACGACTTTATCTCACCAGATTTACATGGTGGCAATGAATACGCTGATTGGTATGAAAGTCTTTACCGGTCTGAGTGTAATATTCTACCGATTCGTATTTTACGAAGGCAGATAAGGAAATCTGCTTTCACTTGATCACACGTTAACGCAACTATCTATAGAAAGAAGATGAAACCATTGGATTTTATCACTGGCGAAATCGTCGGTATTCTTTTATTCTTTATCGGCCTATACGGACTGATGACAAAAAAGACTATCGTTAAGACGATTATGTCCATGTCTATCATGGAATCGGGTATATTTTTATTTTACATCACCATCAACTACACATCAGGAAGTGTCCCGCCAATTGGCCAGGACCTTTCCGGTGTCAACTATGTAGACCCTGTTCCTTCCGCTTTGATGATTACCGCTATCGTTATCGGTATTGGTGTTACAGCGATAGGTTTAACCATGTTCATGCACTACAAGCAGAAACATGGCATTACGCACTGGTCGCGTAATAGAAATCAGACAGGAAGTGAACATTAATTGTTAGGATTACTAGTACTTACTCCAATCTTAGCTGGAGTAATTGCTTACCTGCTTGATAATAGAGCATCTAAGCTTATCTTATATATATTTCAGTTTTTGTACGCCGGCTTGGCATTCTTTATTTTCCTGAATGTGAAAGAAAACGGCCCAATCGTCTGGAATGTCGGAGGCTATACCGATGGGCTGGCACTGAGTTTATACGCAGATGCCATTTCAATCTTCATGGTCCTGATGACAGCCGTGTTCTATATTGCATTTTTAATTTATGCAACCCGTGAAACGTATTTCAAAGGGCGATTCTACTTTTTATTCATGACCCTTCAAGGGTTGATGATGGGCTTATTCTTATCAAGCGATTTGTTCAACATCTTTGTTTTTCTAGAAGTATCAACCGTAGTCGTTGCTATTCTGATTATGTATAACAAGGAAAAACAGGCAATTTACGACGGAATGATTTATTTCTTCGTCAACGTTATCGGAACTGCTTTTCTATTATTTGGAATAGGGATGCTTTACCGAACATTTGGCCTTCTTGATATACGTGCCATCAAAGAATCGATGACCCTTCTGGACGGTCCAAGAGCAGTTGTTCTGCCATACGGAATGATGATGGTGACCGTGTCACTGAAAACAGCCGTCACACCGTTGTTCAGCTGGCTGCCTAAAGCGCACGGAACACCAAGTGCGCCACCGGTCGTATCTGCCGTATTGAGTGGGCTGTACATCAAGAGTGGGGTTTACATGTTTATTCGCTTTAATGACATGTTCAGCCCAGTCATCGATATGCATGTCTTTTTCTTCTGGATCGGTTTCTTCACGTCTCTAGTCGGCTTCATTATGGCGCTGGGACAGAAAGACATCAAACTGATTTTGGCTTACCATACTGTATCTCAAATAGGCCTGATTATGATGGGACTTAACATGGCTTCAGAAATTGCTTTCTGGGGTGCCGTCTATCACATCTTTAACCATGCGATTTTCAAATCAACCTTGTTCCTGACAGCCGGTATGATTTACGACGAATACGGAACGCGGAACGTCTATAAAATACGCGGTTTATTTAAACGAATGCCTTGGGTAGCTGTCGCGACAACCTTTGCCATTTTAGGGATCACCGGTGCACCGTTCTTCAACGGAAGTATTTCCAAATACATGATTGCACACGGAACCTATGATTACGGCGTCACTCTGCTACTCAATATTATAAACTTGGGGACCATGATGTCCTTTATTAAATATTCGACAATGCTTTTTGGAAACAATCCGAAAGAAGGACACGCTAAAACGGACAGGTTTGCGCTTGTCGCTTCAGTTTCGATGGGAATTGCTTCATTCTTTACCGGTATATTCGGAGAAGCGCTGACACAATTTCTATTCAACTACGAAGTGCATGTAAACGTCGAAGAATACATTCAAAAAGGGATGGTTTACGTTCTGATGATTGTAGCCGGGATAGCTTTTTACCACGGGATTGTCAAGCACGGGGGTCTGATTACGCGAATAGGCCACCTGGAGCTGACCTTCAATGGTATTATTACGGCGATGGCCGGTTACTTTATCGTGATTGTTACGTATCTGTCACTGATTATTTAAAGAAATTCTTTACTTTAAATTTATTTTAAAAGGAGCGAGAGGATGCTGTACTGGCTAATTATCATCCCCATAATTATTGCAGTCATTAATATTGGATTTATTCACCGTGACTCACGTAATTTAATTGTCGGGTCTCAGATTGGTGTGACTGGATACGCTAGTTACTTGTTTTATTTAGTACGCCAGGAAGGCACCATCATTGATAACATGGCCGGATATCCTCGCGGTTTTGCCATAACGCTTTATGCAGACCGAATTTCCATGGTGCTGGTCTGGCTGACCACGCTGCTGTTCCTGGGTCTGCTGCTATACGCGTATACAGGCGATTATTTCAGCAGTCAGTTTGGTTTTCTCTACCTGACCCTGCAGTCGCTTATTATCGGTTTATTTTTATCAACGGATTTATTTAACATATACGTTTTACTGGAAGTATCAACTGTGGTTGTAGCGATTTTGATTATGCTGATGAAAGACAAACAGGCTGTGTATGATGGCATGATTTTTCTTTTCGTCAGTGTCATCAGTTCAGGCTTCTGGCTGTTCGGTGTGGGCTTTCTCTACCGGACATTCGGTTACCTCGATCTGCATGCGATTGAAGAGATCATTACAGAAGTGGAAGACCCGCGTTCACTGATTTTGCCCTTTGCCTTTATGATGACAACAATCAGTCTGAAAATCGCCTTGTTCCCATTATCAAGCTGGCTTCCGAAAGCCTACGGGACACCGAGTGCACCGCCAGTCATTCCGGCTATTTTATCCGGGGTGTATGAAACAACAGGTCTGTATCTCTTTGTTCGGGTATCTTTCATGTTCGCTCAAGTTATCGAACTGAACGCTTTCTTCCTGGTCATCGGCTTCGTCACAAGTATTGTCGGTTTTGTCCTGGCAGTGGGTCAGAACGATCTGCGTCTGCTGCTGGCTTACTCGACCATCTCCCAAGTGGGACTGATTATTGTCGGTTTCTCTTTCGGTTCGGAGGCAAGTTACTGGGGGAGCATGTATCACATGTTCGCGCATTCCTTGTTCAAGACCGTTCTGTTCCTCTCAGTCGGTGTGCTGACACACCACTATGGGACGCGGAATATACACAGTATCAGGGGAGTCATGAAGACTTTGCCCGTGACTGGTTTTGCCATTATATTCGGCCTGTTGGGTATAACGGGTGCGCCACTATTTAACGGATCAATTTCCAAGTACATGATCAGTTATGGAAGTGACTCGCCTTACATTCAATTGCTGCTGAATCTGATCAACTTGGGTACTCTTGTTTACAGTATGAAATTTGCCGCTATGCTGTTCGGTAGAAATACCATGACAGATGAGCTGAAAGAGAAAAATACTGTTCACGATCTGCCGCAGTGGATTGCTTTTGCATTCGGCGCATTGACACTTGCCAGCGGTATATTTGGAAACTTCCTGCTGGAATTTTTATATGGTTATGATTTTGCCATTTTACCAGGTGAATACTTAGAAAAATCATTTATTTATTTACTGCTGATGCTAGCAGCCTTTGCGATTTACAGAGGCTGGGTGAGAGGTAGGGACCTCTTCTCGAAAATCGGCTACATTGAACTGTCATTCAATTCGATGATAACTGCCCAGGTTATATTTTTCATGGGACTGGTTGGTTACATGTACTGGCTGGCTTAACTACTAAGAAACAGAAAGAAGGGTACACACTTTGCTTTATCTACTCGTTATTGGACCGATTCTGGCCGGCATAATGAACATACTGTTTTCCAAAAAGGATACACGACTGTTTATTGTGGGGGTCCAAGTGGCTCAATTTCTCTATGCCTTGCGCATTTTCATTCAGGTCCGTACAGACGGAACGATTTTCAATTTTATGTCAGATGTTCCTGACGGGCTCGCTATTACCTTAATGGCAGATATTATATCATCAGTGTTTGTACTGCTGACGACAACTATCTTCCTGATGATGATTTTATTCGCTTTTCATAAAGAGTACTTCAACACTCAATTTGCCTTTTTATTCCTTGTACTTCAGGGACTGATTATTTCACTGTTTTTGACTACGGACTTATTTAATATCTTTGTCATGCTGGAAGTGTCTACCGTCGTGGTGGCCATCCTTATTATGTTCAACAAGGAAAAACAGGCGATTTACGATGGGATGATTTACTTTTTCGTTAACGTAATCGGAACGGCTTTTCTTTTATTGGGTATCGGTATGCTGTACCGTACGACGGGGCTTCTGGACATGCGCGCTATCAGTGTTGCCATTACAGAAGTTGAAAATCCGCAGGCTCTCATGCTGCCGTTCGCTTTAATGATGACAACCTTAAGTCTGAAAACAGCTGTTGTGCCCTTGTTCAGCTGGCTGCCGAAAGCTCACGGAACACCAAGTGCGCCACCGGTTGTCTCAGCTATTTTATCCGGCCTGTTCATCAAGACGGGTGTCTACATGTTTATCCGTTTCAGCGCGATGTTTGAACCGGTTATTCAGGTGCAGGAAGTCTTCTTCGTTATCGGCTTTATTACATCGATATTCGGCTTCATCATGGCCATGGGTCAAAATGACATTAAAATGATTCTGGCTTACTCAACCGTTTCTCAAATCGGTCTGATCATGATTGGACTGAACATGGGCTCTGACATTGCCTACTGGGGCGCACTGTTTCACGTCGTCAGTCACGCACTGTTCAAATCGACCTTGTTCCTGGCTGCCGGCCAAGTCTACAACCAATACGGCACGCGGGATATCAGACAAATCAGGGGTGTCCTGAGAAGCATGCCGCTGTCTGGAATGGCGATTGCGTTTGGTATCTTAGGAGTAACGGGCGCACCGCTCTTTAACGGGAGTATTTCAAAATACATGATCAGTTACGGGAGTTACCGTCCGATTGTGCAGCTTGGATTAAACCTGATTAATCTCGGAACCATTACGTACTTCCTGAAATTCGGAACTATTCTTTTCGGTAAAGACAACCGGGCAGAAGAAGCCAAGCCACCGAAAGAAGACCGTCTATCTGAACTGCTGGTCTTCATCATGGGTGGACTGATTCTTGTATCCGGCCTGCTTGGACCGATCTCCATGGACCTGTTATTCGGTTATGAAATCGAAGTGTTCTCCACAGAATACTTTGAAAAAGGAATCGTTTATGCATTGATGATAGTAGCCGCCGCCGGTATTTATAACGGTGTCGTCAAGCAGAGTGGTTTGCTGGATAGAATCAGCCACATCGAATTGACCTTCAACGGTGTTATCACCGCCATGACCGGTTTCTTCCTGTTCATGGCCACTTATCTGTATGTGTTTCTTTAATACATTTTAATGAATCCCCTCATCAATTGCGATGAGGGGATTTTTCTTATGGGCAGAGCAAAAAATATAAAAGGTAGATGTCCGATATTCGGACATCATCATTCTTAGGTCATTCAATAGTGTGGAATCTGGCCCGGCCAGATTTGTCTAAATAAAATTGTTTAAACTCGATTAAAGTGATGGATTAGTAAAGTACACAATGTTTACGGCTGGCGAACTTTACTGAGAAGATACTTCACCCCTCTCATTGACTGCTGAACTGCATCCGCTACTGCATTTGTACCCTGAGAATGTAGTTCGTCAAACTGAACTGCACTATTCGTCCACTACAGTATAATTTAGTTCCCTATTCAACTTTCCGACAACTGCAAATTAGTCGCCTCTCTGTTAAAATAGAAGAGAAGACGGTATTAAAGATTAAAGCTATGATACAAACCTAAATCAATACAGGATTACACTTATCGGGAGGGAACTGTGAAATGAAAGATGATTTTTTAGCTAATGATATTACTGTCACTTACGAACCAGATAACTATGAAATTACCGAAACAGAAATCACACTTCATACTCAGCCGAACACAGATTTATGGCAGCGTACCTATTATGGTTTCCAAAATGACAATGCGCCAATGTTTCAGGTCAAAACGGATGAACGCTACTTTTCCTTTGTGACAAAAGTGGACTTTGACAGCTCACATCGCTTTGATCAGGCCGGCATTGTCCTGTATCTTAATTCGGACAACTGGATTAAAGCGTCAATTGAATACGAAAATGAAGACCTGCAGCGGCTCGGAGCTGTCGTAACTAATCAAGGTTACTCGGACTGGTCAACGCAGGATACGGATGCTTCAGTCAAATCCATCTGGTACAGACTGAGCCGAAGGGAGTCTGACTATTTAATCGAGTACAGTCTGGACGGCAAGACATTCAGCCAGATGCGAATCTGTCATTTGCATGAAGGAGACGGAGAGATTTCATTCGGTGTCTATGCCTGCAGTCCGGAAGAGTCGTCTTTTAAAGCAAGGTTCTCTGAAATGGAGATTTTACCATGCCAGTGGGAAGCACACGGGTAGAACTCTGACAGTTTAAGATATAATAAGGTTCCCAACAAACGGGAGCCTTTTTATATATACGTGTATATTAAAGCCGATAAATTTGATACACTTAAAAGCATAATCTTGAATACAGGAAATAGGAGAGGGGTAGTTGATGAACTTAATAAAAATAATTGAATTACTACTAAGGAGTCTGCTATTTTTATTGTTACCTGCTTACATAGTGCTGAACGGCTTATATTATTTAATGTTTGGTCACATCATGAATCTTGAATGGGTAACCCTGGTGAGTTACGTTATACTAATCGGCACCTTAATGTATAAGCGCTACAAACCTATTTCACAGGAAGAAAGACTGGACGACTATAGTTTTCTTAATAGGTATCTGCAGTCAGGCAGGTGGGAAATTCTGCAGGACAATCATTCTTATACAACCATTCGGCCAGCCTTTGATACCCCGCTTAATTTGGTTGTTGATGATAAGGTAACCATTGAAAAGAATAGAAACCTAGTACGCATCTCTGGACCACAATTGTATGTGACTGACCTATTTAAGCACCTGCATAACAGTGACGATGAAAAAAATACCGCCTGGTTCAAACCCTTCCGTCTGGCTTTTGCGGCCGTTGTTCTAACCATGCCACTTGTCAGAGACAGCGGGTTAATCTGGGAATGGACGGCTTTTCGCCATAATCTGGAGCGAGCAAATGCGGAAGTGGAAGACTTTGATGGTAACCTTAATGGGAATACTGTCAGCAATCTGAATACCCGCGGATTAGGCATTGATGCTGAGGATTTCACGATTTATATGCACGATGACCGGACACTCGTTAAAACAGACAACGATCTGAATTTTCAGGAAACCATTACCTTTCCTCAAACATCCTTTGGCTTTGGTCATTTAAACCTGGCAGGCGACTGGCTTTACTTTACAAATGGAGAAACCCTGCAGCGAATGAAGATGGATGGCTCCAGTCAAGAAACACTTTTTGATCATGGTTATGTCACACATGTGCACCTGACAGAAAATGGCCTATACTTCCTTAACAGCGCCGACCGGTTTACCGTTCACCGAATGGATTTTAACGGAGCGAATCTGGAGCGGGTCGTAAATGTAGAGAATGCCTATGACTTGTCAGTTTATGAAGATGTTATGTACGTGAGTCATAGAGATGGAATAGACCGCTACTCGCTGGACGGTGAGCATATTGAACAGTTAACTGCGGCAAAAGCCTGGAGCATAACAAGACAGGAGGACTACTATTATTTCAAAGGTGAGGACCAGAGACTATACCGCCTATCAGAAAATAGTCCTGGTCAGGAAGAAGTAGTGCTCGATGTAGAAGTAGACCATTATATTCTGGCCGACTCAACTATCTTTTATATGACCAGCACTTACTCCCGAGAGCACCCCTACAGTGGCGTTTATAAGGCTGACCTTGAAGGCCTGGAGAATGAACGCTTGTATGTGACAGACTATATCCGCCATTTAACGCACATTGGCGATTCCATTATCTTTGACGCGTCGAGTGTCTACGGTGCAGTCGATGTCAGACGATATGATTTATCAGAAGAGACCGTGGATCCGCTCTATAATTAAACAGTCTGAATTTATAAAGGAAGGAGTTGCGGCTTAATGAAAACGATTCGCTGCCCGCACTGCGGAGAGGAAACACCCCAAACAAGAGAGGACGCATCTCTATCAAATGGAGAACATAATGAGTATATTTGTCTAAATTGTGGAAAGCCCTTTGGTCAGGCCAATCCAACAGCACCAGACTCTGCTATAAATCAGTGTGATACATTCCATTTTTCCTATGGAGGCTATTTTGGCGGGTATAAATCGCTGACGATGCGAGAAAGAGATGGCTACGCCGAACTGACCATTGAACCACCTTACAGTGAATTCGAGCACAGCGGCCTGACGTTCCGGACGACTTTAGATGAATGGCGGGACTTCAAGCAGACGCTGTTTCACGAGCTGTTTATCTTATCCTGGACAGAAGACTATACTGATCCCGATATACTGGACGGCACACAGTGGGAAATCCGGCTCGAATTTGACACGTTAAAATCTGTAAACATAAGCGGTTCAAACCGGTACCCGGTTTACTATGATGACTTAATCGAGCATACCGCACATTATTTCAGTCTGATAGATGAGATGGAGTAACTTGCATAAAAAAATCAAACCCTCGTGCATTTCGATTATGCTAACTGTAATCGTCAATCACGAGGTCTTTTTTTAAAATAAGGACGAACAAGGAGACTCCTTGTTCAACATCTTTAAGAGTGCCTTTCTGACGGGTATGCGCTCGTGAACACGGAATCTGTCCATTATATTCCGTATTCACCACCTGTTTTCTTCTCGAACACGGAATATCTCAATTTATCAGGTGTTCATCTTTTTTTCAAAGGACGAACACGGAATATTAGAGCTTTATTCCGTGTTCACCCCTTGTGGATGAATAAAAAAAGGCGAGAGGCACCTCTAAGTTGATGAAAACTACACAGACAAAAGAAACAGACCCCAGTATTTAACGACTGAGGTCTGTTTCTTTTGATAGAGGAGGTGTTAGCCCCAAACTTTAATGCGGTTCGTGCCGCTCTTTAATTCAGAGAGGGGACCGAGGACTGATTCGCCATCTTTGACGATGCCCACAAGGTCTGTATCGATAACGACATCACTGCCGTCCGGATTCTCAAATTCCGCATCAGCCAGACGTACCCGTTCCAGGGTCTGGGTGGAATGAATACCGCCTTTAAGGTTTTCGAAACCGTCCGGAAGGGTCAGTTCCACGCTGACTTCATCGCCTTCGTCCACAATCTTGAATTCCG
Organism: Alkalibacterium sp.; assembly: GCA_007692455.1. Taxonomy (GTDB): domain Bacteria; phylum Bacillota; class Bacilli; order Lactobacillales; family Carnobacteriaceae_A; genus Alkalibacterium. The sequence goes on from RECC01000077.1 coordinate 20,823, forward strand.
GATCGTGATCAGTTACCAGATTATTGTCTTCCCGTTCAAATGCCTGAGCACCATTCAGATAGGCGTTATTGTTGATGTAAACCGGCTGTTCAACTACATTGAAGGCTTCGTGGTCACTACCCGGCTGGTGATGCACATCATAGATGAATTCCTCAAGAGACGTCGTGTAGCCTTTATAGTGAGCCGTTCCAACGCCTTCAATATCGGTGTCACCAATGAAAATATTATTGTACCAGCGGTCATCGCCTCCGTAAACAGGGGAGAAGCCTTTAATATCCGTACTGTGCGCCACGTGATAGGGAGTAGAACGGTCGAGCATCTTGCGGTGTTCCATATGACCTCTCACGATATTATTGATGTACGCACCGCCTTGAGCGTGGTTGTCCAGCGCATAGTCGGCTGTCAAAATGTTATGGTCAACGACGAATGGTCCGCTGCTGACTTCGACAAACAGGTCACGGTTATTGTTGTAGAATAGGTTACGGCTGACGCGCGTGCCCTGAAGCTGCCAGTCCAGCCAGATGCCCAGCGTGCAGTCATGGATGCGGTTGTCGTGAATCTGCGTATCAATGGCCGCATGCAGCTTGATGCCTGCAATCTCGTGGCCGTAAAATTGACGCTTGATGGCAATATTGAAAATATGGTTATTATAGATTTCACTGAAAATACAGCCTAAATGACCGACAATTCCGTTTTGGCCGCAGTCATGAATGACATTGTTTCGGATGACATGTGAACCAACTGTTTCTCTGCTCCAGCCGGCCTTGGTCGCTTCAAAGACCGTTTCAATCTGATAGTGATAGCCCGGTTTGTCCTGACGTCTGGAGTAGTAGTTGTTTCCGGTTGACCCTTCTTTTCCGATACTGATGGCGCTGCACTTGGAATCATGGATATGGTTGTCTTCAATAATCCAACCCTTTGCCCAGTTGGGTCCAATGAGTCCCGGCTGATCAGCAGTAGGGGGCGTCCACGGCGTTGCGGCCTGAGCCATCTCAAAGCCTTTGACGGTGATGTAGTCAATACCGGTAATCTCAGGGTAGAAACAGGATCGTCTGACATTCACTTCAATGAGTTCATCATTTGGGTTGAAATTATGGAAATTGGCAAAAACCGTTGTTTCTTTCTCATCAACTTCCGCATACCAGACATATTTTGTCTGAGGTGCATCATGAGCCGGAACCGTTTTGCGTGTCCAGCCGTCAACGACTTCCGTCACTTCCTGTGGATCTTTCACCTGGTCCAGCGTTTCAGCTTCATACAGAGATTTGCCGTTTAAGTACACTTCACCCAGGTGACGCCCCGGATTTTCGACAACCCAGTCTCCGAACAGTTCTTCCTTGAAGGGGTTGTAGTCGCCAAATAGGGCATTGGAAATAACTGCTTTCCAGACACTGCCTTCGACATTTTCCCAGTCTGAAATTTCTTCAGACCCTTTAATGACAACTTTCTCACCGTCAGCTGCCTGATAGGTAATGCGTCTGCGGTTGCTCAACCCGGCATTTCTTGGCTTGACCCATTCGCGGTAAACGCCTTCGTGCACGGTAACCGAATCGCCCGCTTTGGCCACTGAGGCTGCTTTGCTGATAGTTAAAAACGGCTGTTCTTGTGAACCGTCTGCCGAATCTGAACCCGTCTTTGATACGTGGTAGTTAACACTCATGTATACATTCCTCCTAGTCATTATAGCCTTATTATAGGGCGTATCCAGTTTGTTTAAAAGACTATTTAACGTGTTTCACTGGACAATATTGGTGTTTTTTAATACGCTTACACGATTGCCTTTAAAGGATTCTTTCCAGGTTAACGATGTATCAGAGGGACAAAATGGTGTACACTAGAGAGTAAGAAAGTTATTTTACAGGTAAACAAAATGGAAGCCGGTAAAGGAGGCTCTTATGAAACTGTCTGACATTGAAAAAGCCCTCGATCCCGTGATTCTCAAACGCGGAATGGGCTATTTGAATTATGAAAATCTTAAATCCGTCAAAAAGGAAAACAACCAGCTTTACCGCTTTGTCATTAAGGGCAGTGAGGTCTATACACTGCATGTAGCCTTAGAGGAGGATAAAGACACCATCTTTGACACCGCCTGTACTTGCCCCTATGACAAAGGCCCTTACTGTAAGCACCAGGTGGCTGCCTTTTTGTATATCCGACTGAAGCAGGATCAAGCGGTCGAGAAAAAACAGGAAAAGCTACTCTACGGCATTTTTTCTAAACTGGACAGAGGTCAGCTCATTAATATTCTCTTAATTCTCTTTAAGCGCTACCCGTCTGAGCGGGATAAGTTTATCGGAACCTTTCATAAATCCACAAAAAAGAAGGCGCTCCCTGACAAGGAACTCATCACCGACATGATTGATACAGCCAAGGGAGACGGAGAATTCATTGCCTATTACGATACGCTGGACTTGACCGATGACCTGCAAAATCTATTGGAGCTGATAAATGAGGCCGACGAGTCCTTTGAAAAACTGGCAACCTTAATCTTTTTCTACAAAGAAGCCACCCAGCTGATTGACTGTTGTGACGATTCCGGTGGCAGTGTGGGGACCTTACTCGACAGCATCCTCGATGTTCTATCCAATGCACTGACCGCGACAATCTTTTCAGACAAACTGGAACAGCTGAAACTGATGCGGGAACTGAGAAAAACCCTGAGTCATCCGGTCTTTCGGTCCTGGACGGATTATGGCAGTCAACTCTTGTCCATTTTCCTGTCTCGTTTGGAAAACATAGAAGTCCGAGCGGAATTCATTGCTTTAATTGACTACATGATTGATCAGCTGAATCCGCTGGAAAAAGACATCATGCTTCCAAGACTCTTGCTTATAAAAGCAGCCGTCTTCAAAGCCTATGAGACAGAAGAAGACTACCTAGAATTTCTCAATCGGCACAAGGCTTTAACGACTATCCGGCAATCCCTGATGCACCACTTGCTGGAAAAGAATGCCTTCAGACAGGTACTCAATCAGCTCGAAGAAATGTCCAAGGCTGGAGAAAACATTCACACGCCTAATCTGCTTGAAATCGCCTATGAAGCACACAGAGGCTTGGGCAATCATTATGACCTGATACAGAACGCCGTCAAACTCATACTTTTGGGGAAAGTCGCCTACTATGAACAGACAAAAGACATCATTTCCGATACAGAAGCTTTTTACTACACCGTCAAGCAGGCCTTGAAAGAAGAACTGCCCAACGTTCACGTGGTCAATACCTTAAAGCAAATACTGCTTTTAGAAGAAGACAAAAACGAACTGCTTGAACTGGTCAAAGTCAATCCGTCACTGATAGTTGAACTGGCCGGCACCTTAAAAGAAACCGACGAAGACGAAACAGCTGACTTATTTAAAGCCTACATTCTAGAATCAGCAGACAGTTTCTCCGGCAGAAAAGAGTACCAGCAGCTGGCACAAATGATTGTATACTTTGGTCAACTATTTGGAACTGAGGCAAGGGAAGAGGTCATAGTTGAAGTGAAAGAAACCTATCCGAGGAAAAAAGCACTGATTGATGAGTTGGGCAAGGTTTCTTGAAAAACGTTTGATAAATAGAAAATACATTGAAACGAGAGGGAGAAGGTCACTATGATCAGCAAAACAGACTTAATATATCTCAGGCGATGCGTTGACCTGGCAAGAACGGCACTGGAGAAAGGTGATCAGCCCTTCGGCTCAGTGCTTGTGTCAGCGGACGGGGAGGTGCTTGCTGAAGACCATAATCACGTGGCAGGCGGAGACCATACCCAGCACCCGGAGTTTGCACTGGCACGCTTTGCAGCGGCAAATCTGACACCGGAAGAACGAAAAAAGGCCACCGTCTATACCTCCGGAGAACATTGTCCGATGTGCGCAGCAGCCCACGGATGGGTTGGTTTGGGCAGAATTGTGTATGCCAGCTCATCAAAGCAGCTGGTACAGTGGATGGAAGAAATGGGGGCACCCAAGTCACCGGTTCGGAATTTGTCGATTCAAGAGCTCATCCGGGATGCAGACGTCGACGGACCCGTTTTAGACTTTGCAGATGAAATCCGCGAGTTGCATCGTGAAGCCTATTTAAAAGAGGGCTAGGGAAGGAAAGATAAGTTGTTAATGACAGCAAGCGGTTTTGTGCTCACACTGTTTGGTCATGTCTTCTCTTTAAATAGACAGCTATTTTTTACCTTTAAATTGTTGGAATAGTCATAGTGTGATAAAATGTAATTATTAATAGTCTGAATAGGTGTGATGACCCTTTATCAAATTATCACCCACTCAGCACAACAGCGAACTCACTCTACTTAGGAACAGAGGCTTTTTCAGTTGTTTAAATATAATTAATAAATGCATATTAAAAATTACTATTCGTCTTAGAAAAGGGGATAAAAAATGGTTGTAAATTACATGGAAAGTTTAGTTGACCATTTGTTACCGAGTTTAATTGATGAAAACAAGCATATCTTAGACTGTCAGAAATGTCAGGATGATGTTAAAGCTATCGCATTAAATAATTTAAAGCCAGTTTACGTAGTCACTGACAAAGGAACTCTATATGCAAAAGCTAAAGAATTTAATCCCCAGTTCCAAGTTGACGTTCAGCAGGAAATTATTAAAGCTGTAGATAAGGTTATGAAATATCCTCAACACGATCAATGATTTAATTGCAATATTAAGAGAATGGCATTATCGCATCGACCATTAATGTATGTGATTTTGGATTGACTGAAGAAGATAAGAAACAAATTTCAGCTTTAAACGAAGGCGAGAGCCCATTCTTTTCTCACTCCGAACCGGAAATAATTAAGTGGACGGCAAGTAGAATACTGAATAATTGAGAGGATAGTTCATCATTTCAAAATAAAACACATTTCACCTATTATGTTTACTAGGTGAAATGTGTTTTATTTTTACTGTTCTATTTGTTGATTCTCTATTA
>RECC01000031.1 GCA_007692455.1 Alkalibacterium sp.
TTAAAAACTATTTGATCAGCAACAAAGCAATTAAATCCTGAAATCAGCTTTAAAATCCATGCGTCATAGATTAATCATTAAACGAGCAGCAAATTCATCGTAAATAAGATTTAGACGAAACTTTTAGAAATCTAAGCATACAGTAGATCACAATAAAGAATTTAAACACGTCTGAAAGAATTCAATGATGAAGAGTTCAGGAACTGAACTCAACTAAATAAATTTTTAATTATTGTCTTAATTCATCGATAAAACAGAGCTGTCTATAATTAAAGCAAAAATAAGGAAAAAAGAGGGGATTTTCTCGATAATTTTAGGTATCTTGTCAGACAACGTTTTAATTTTATTTTAGTTTACATAATATATATTATACCAAGTAGATTATATGAGATTCAGCCACTTACCTCTAAACTTGAGTTGAATTTCAATTACTCTAGTTCTCTCGCTGAATTGCTTTTGAATTGTAGTCATTTACTTCTTCAAACAAACATAAATAATTTTGCTGACTTGCTTTGTCCTCTACACTATAAAAAAACAGTTCTACATATATTTCTGTAGAACTGTTCCTCTAAATTTTATTGGACGTCTAAAGGTTCGCGCTCATCCGGTACTGGAAATTCTCTATTGAGTGAAGTCATTTCATTATCAGATAACTTAACATCAAACATCTCAATGTTTTGAACCACATGCTCTTTTGATCCAGCTTTCGGAATTGCAATCATGTTGTCCTGCTGCAACACAAATGCCAGCAGCAATTGTATTGTAGTGATCCCATGATTCTCGGCAATGTCATTTACAACTGTACTCTTATTTACTTTTTTTCTTAATTCCGGTTCCTGACCTATTATTGGACAGTATGCCATCACAGGAATGTTGTTTTCTTTTAAGTAATCAGTCAGTACTGCTTCAATTCCCCGCGAAGCTAAATGATACAATAACTGGTTGGTCTGACAATTTTTGCCATTTTTCAAGGACAAAAGTTCTTTCATGTCTTCCAGGTCAAAATTTGACACTCCCCAGTCCCTAATCTTCCCCTGGCTTTTTAACTCTTCGAAGCAGTCAATCGTTTCCTGTAAAGGAACATCGCCACGCCAGTGAAGCAAATACAAATCGATATAATCAATACCCATCCTGTTCAGTGACTGTTCGCACGAATCGAACATGCGTTCTTTGCTCGCGTTGTAAGGATAGATTTTTGAAACCAGAAATAAATCTTCTCGCTTATAAGGCTTAATTGCTGCTCCGACTATGGATTCAGCTTTGCCATCAGCATACATCTCGGCTGTGTCAATCATGTTAAGCCCCTTGTCAATGCCAGTTCTGAGTGCTTCAATCTCAGCATCTCTCTTGCTCTCATCCTCCCCCATTCGCCAAGTTCCCTGGCCCAAGTTCAGAACTTCTCTATTATTAGGAAATACTATAGTTTTTTTCATTAGCGATTCTCCTTTTTTATTACCTTACTGATAACTTGTTCCATTTTAACAAGTTTTAAGCAACTATTCTGTGATAAGCACTTATATATCCTCAGTCATGTCGACCAAGGAAAGCTATAAATATTAAAAACGCCTTACGATTGGTTCCGCAAGGCGTTTAATTGAGCTATACAGTATTTAATCTATCAACTGAATGACAGACACTTTGTTCGCCAGGTTCTCAATGTCTTTTAAGGAAGCCAAATCATCACTAAATGCTGTCGCGGATCCGCATGCCAAACTATACTGAAAGGACTCTATTGGATTGCCGGTTTCCTGAAACTTCCCGATAAAGCCAGCAACCATGGAATCGCCGGCACCGACTGAGTTGACAAGCTTACCCGGTTCGGTCTGGCCATGATAGACCGCTTCGGCAGTAATGAGAAATGCACCGTCTTTTCCCATTGATATAATGACATGCTCAGCTCCTTTTGATAGAAGGTCTTTCCCGCATTGCACAATATCTTTATCTTCAGACAATACAGTTGAATAAAGTTTTTCCAGTTCCTCTTTATTTGGCTTGACTAACAACGGTCTATAGCTCAAGGCATTTATCAGTTCGTCACCCGTCGTGTCAATGGCAAAAGCAGCGCCTCTTTCTTCAATGCAGGCAATCAATGTCTGATAAAAATCTTCTGGAAGGCTTGACGGTTTGCTGCCGGCTAAAACTACAATGTCATCTTCCTCCAGTTCCTTAAACTGCTGGAGCAGCTCTTCCTGCTTATCAGTATTAATATAAGGTCCTGCTCCATTAATCTCCGTTTCAGCAGTCCCTTTTAGTTTTACATTCATCCGCGTGTCCTCGTCTATCGTGATAAACCGATTGCTGATTCCTGACTGATTCAGCTGGTCTACAATGAATTTTCCGGTAAATCCACCGACGAATCCGAGAGCAACGGACTGAATACTCAATTCATTTAATATTCTCGAGACATTGATGCCTTTACCTCCTGGGTACTTATCGCTTTTTTCAAAACGGTTCAGTTTTCCAATTTGAATTGGGTTTTCCGGATAAATCACATAGTCAATGGATGGGTTAAGCGTTAATGTGTAGATCATTTGGACACCTCTATGTTTTCAGATTTATAAAATTATTTGTCGCTTATAGAAAAGCGCTTCAACGCTTTCTCTTTAGTTAAAGATTACCATGCAAGAGACTAATAACCAACGATTATAAACTGCAATTCTCCAATTTGTGATTATCTTCGCAATGAAGATAGGGAAAAACCTAATTGTGTGTCGGTCTTAACTTTAGTCTTTAAATTTTCGGACAAATAAAAGAACTCACCACCTATTAAGTGATGAGTTCTGGACTACTAATTTAATTAAATCATTAGGCTAATTCAGATGCTTGTACTTTGGCATCAGTCTGATCAATTCTCGGCTTCCAAAGTCCCATAACGGTAGCTGTAATGATTGAGCCAATCAGTAACGCTGCCACAAACATCCACGGATTATCCCCGATTCCAACTACAAACAGTCCGCCGTGGGGAGCCGGTATAGCTACATTCCATAACTGAGTCAATCCACCACCAATGCTGGCACCGAGGATGGAAGAACCGATCACTCTGACCGGGTCAGCTGCAGCAAATGGAATCGCTCCTTCAGTAATGAATGACGCACCCAATACAAAGTTGGACAGTCCTGAACTTTTCTCAAGTTCTGTGTATTTTGATTTGAACAGCAGAGTTGAAAACGCAATGGCTAATGGAGGAATCATTCCGCCCACCATGACTGCCGCCATTAAACTACCGTTACCTGTATCACCGAAAACACCAATTGAGAAGGCGTAGGCCGCTTTGTTAACGGGTCCACCCATGTCTACTGCCATCATGCCACCAAGTACAGCACCTAACAAGACAGCATTTCCTGTTCCCAAGTTTTCCAAGAACCCTAGCATAGCATTATTGATTACAGCAAAGAACGGGCCAATCAGGAAGAACATCAGGACACCGACTGCCAGCAACCCTAATACAGGGTAAATCAGAATAGACTTAAGTCCTTCAAACGTTCGTGGAACATTTCTCAGTAATTTTTTAATTCCTATCATGACATAACCAGCTACAAAACCGGCAACTAATCCACCCAGGAAACCTGCGTCACTTTCAACAGCAAGTAACCCACCGACCATACCTGGAAGGAGTCCTGGACGGTCTGCGATACTGAAAGCAATGTAACCGGCCAATATCGGAATCAGAAATTCAAATGCTGACCCACCGATAGTATTGAGTGAAGTAAACAGAATATGGTCGGAACCTAACTGTGCTTCAAACATGAATGAAATGGCTAGTAAAATCCCTCCACCGACTACGAAAGGCAACATGTGTGATATCCCGTTCATGACATCTTTGTAGATGGTCTGTCCAATACTCGCATTATCTCCATCTTGAGCGTCTTCAGAGGTAGCGGCACCGTCTGAACTGAATAGAGGTGCATTTGCGGCTACTGCACGTGAAATCAGTTCTTTAGGCTTATTAATCCCTTCAGAAACAGGCCTTTGAAGCACAGGCTTGCCGTCAAATCTGGCCATGTCGACCTTCTTGTCAGCTGCAACAATAACGCCAGCTGCTCGACTGATTTCTTCTTTCGTCAGCTTGTTTTTGGCTCCATCCGTTCCGTTGGTTTCAACACGGATCTCCACACCCATTTCAGCAGCTTTTTTCTTCAGTGCGTCTTCTGCCATGTACGTATGGGCAATACCAGTCGGGCATGCCGTCACGGCTACTACAAAAGGTCTATCTTTCGTATCCGCTGCGCTTGTTTCTTCTCTGACAGAGACCTCTTCTTCATTTTCGGCAAATAAGGCCTGTACTTCTTCGGGTGTACTCACTTGTTTCAATTGAGAGACGACGTCTTCATCAACTAATTTTCTTGAAAGAGAGGCCAGCACTTCCAGGTGAACGTCATTTCCACCTTCAGGAGCGGCAATCATGAAGAATAATTCGACGGGTTCACCATCTAATGCATCGTAGTCAACACCTTTGGATGATTTTGCAAACAGAACAGCTGCTTCTTTTACTGCTTTGTTTTTAGAGTGCGGCATGGCAATACCATTACCTAAGCCCGTTGAGGTCTGACTTTCTCTATTCATAATTCCTTCTTTAAATGTATGGCTGTCTGAAATGACTTCCTTTTGAGCTAAGCGTTTAATCATTTCGTTTACGGCTTCTTCTTTAGTCGTTGCCTGTAAGTCCATGATCATTAAATCTTTTCTCAGTACGTCTGTGATTTGCATTTACTTTTCCTCCCATTTTTCAATTGTGATTGTTTTCAATACCTTATTTATGTCTTCTTTTGTTGCCAGGTCTTCATTAAAAGCAGTAGCTGATCCACATGCCAGGCTGTACCTGAAGGCTTCAACAGCATCCTTTGTATCCTGATAGAGGCCTACAAAGCCTGCCACCATCGAGTCGCCTGCTCCAACAGAATTAATCAGTTTTCCAGCTTCAGCTTTTCCTTGGTAAATGCCTTGGTTTGTAAAGAGTACCGCCCCGTCTTTACCCATTGAGACAATGACATGTTCCGCACCTTTTTCAATTAAGTCTTTACCGTAATGGATAAGGTCATCCTTACTTTTGATTTCAACTGAATAGAGCGCCTCCAGTTCATGAATATTGGGTTTTGCCAGCAAAGGATGACTCCCCAGCGACTCCATCAGTTCTTTTCCAGTCGTATCAATCACAAATGATGCCTTCTTTTCTGTGATGTGACCAATCACTGTCTGGTAAAAATCATCTGGCAGACTGGAAGGTTTGCTGCCTGAGAGAATGACGACATCATCCGACTCAAGATTATCCATCTGTTTCAGCAATGCCTCCTGTTTGTCTGCATCGACATGGGGACCAGCGCCATTAATTTCTGTTTCAGAAGAACCTTTTATCTTCACGTTTATACGCGTGTCTTCCTCTACCTTGATAAATTGAGTCTCTATCGAACTTTCTGCAAGTTTGCTGTTAATAAATTCGCCTGTGAACCCTCCAAGAAAGCCTAATGCAACAGATTTCTTATCTAATTCTTTTAAAATGCGCGAGACATTTATTCCTTTGCCGCCAGGAAATTTGTCATTTTTCTCAAATCGATTTAATTCACCCAGTTTTATTTCCTCTTCTGGATAAACCACATAATCGATTGAAGGATTTAGTGTTACTGTATAAATCATTTGTTCACCTCTATCACTTTCGTTAATTCTGCTATTTTTTTAGTTAAAACTGTTGATTCACTTGTTATGATGGCACAGTCGTCAATGTCAGCAACTTTGATAAAACTGACTTCACCAAGCTTGGAGTGATCTGCGAGGACATAGGACTCATTAGACTGTTCAATGGCTTTCTTTTTGACTGACGCTTCCTCTATATCGGGAGTTGTTAAGCCGTAATGCGGATCCACACCGTTCATACCCATAAAAGCTTTCGTAAAATGCATGGAGCTCAATTGCTGTTCTGCAACAGTCCCTATAATTGCCTTCGTTTTCTGTTTGATTTTTCCACCCAGTAGTATTGTATCTACTCTATAATCTGTCAGTAGTTCGGCATGAGGTACGCCATTCGTGACGACTGTAATGTTCTTATGTTCTAATAAGGGAATCATTGCATAGGTCGTTGTTCCTGCATCCAAGTAGATGACATCGTGATCATCGACTAAAGCTGCTGCAGTTTTGGCAATCTGTTCTTTTTCATGAGTGTTTTTGACCGTTTTATCATCCATCGAGGCTTCATTCATTGCTTTGCGTTTTCTTTTCGCTCCACCATGAATGCGTACCAGCTTATTCTGTTCTTCCAAAGTCGTTAAATCACGTCTGATTGTCGACTCCGAATGATTTAATTCTTCTATTAGACTTTGAATAGTGACCGTATCTTTTTGCTCGAGTTGATTTAAAATAAACGTATACCTATCTTGTGTAAGCACTTTCTTCACCTCTTCATAAGAAGTTTATCATGTGTCTCCATGATAATCAATCATTTTCTATCAAAAACAGTCATTTTCGTTCATCTTTTTTGGATGACCTCATTAACATGACTAGTTCAATAGAAAAAGTACCCTTCCAAAGCGTAAAAAAAGAGCTCCTCCTTTAACGGAAGAACTCTTTTATAGATAGTACCCTCAATCATTATGTTTCGTTCTTCTATTTATCCTTAATTCTCCCGCTAATAAATCACCGCGCCAATGGCCATCAAGATACAGGAAACAACAAAGAGCATCGCCAATAATTTCGCGGTAAATTTCCACCAGGTGGATAATTCAACTCCAGCTATGGCCAAGGCCCCCATCACCACTCCGAATGTCGGATTGACTAAGTTGACAATCCCGCTGGCAGACTGAAAGGCGGTAACCACGATATGCTGGGCAACGCCTACAAACCCACCAAGCGGTCCCATAATACCCATCGTTGCAGCAGCCAGTCCTGAAGTTGATGGAATCAGGAAGGACATAGGAATATAGAAAACATAGGTGAGAATGGAGAATATCACTGGTGACAGACCGGAAAGTGACCGCTCACCGAAGTTCAAAATAGTTGCTGTGATCATACCCTCATTCATAATGACCTGAATACCTCGGGCAACAGCTACAATTAAAGCAACACTCAGCAAATCCTTGGCTCCGGATACAAAACCGGACACGATTTCCTTTTCCGGCAGCCGATAAACCAGACCAATGATAACTGCCATCATAAAGAACAGCATGGTTATTTCCATGAAGTACCAGTCTCCTAATGGAATCATCTGCTGTCCAAGAATTGTTCCGATAATCGGCAAGCCCATTAGTGAGTCGTTAATTGTTTCAAACAGTGTCCAGTTCTCATTCAGCATCGTCCAGGGAACTAATCCGAGAACCATGATGAAAAAGGCCAGACCGAACAAGACTAATACTACTTTCTGCCTGCCGGTGAGACGTTCGTCTGAATCAGTCAGTTTAAATTTTTTCTTATTTTCTTCGTAGTCTTTATAAACTAAAGACTTTTCCGGATTTTTCTGAACTTTAACCGCATAACGGTAGACATAGAGAGTTGAAATAAGGTAAGAGATAAAGAAGAACGCAAGTCTCAATCCGATTCCTTCTCCCGGGCTTATTCCAATGGCTTGGGAAGCTACGCCCGTTGCGAATGGATTGACGGTTGAACCCAGAACACCTACCCCTGCACCTAAAAGGACGACTCCGACTGCTACGATTGTATCGAAGCCAACTGCAATCATGACAGGTATGATTAGTGGATAGAATGCTATCGTTTCTTCTGCCATGCCGTAAGTTGTTCCACCGAGTGCGAAAATGAACATTAGCAGTGGAATCAGAAATTTTTCCCGTCCTTTATTAGCTGCAACGACCTGTGCAATACCTGTATCCAAAGCACCTGTCTTATTCACGACACCCAGAAAACCACCGACGACAAGAATGAATAAAGACACTTCTATAGCTCCGGGTGTGCCTTCTGTTCCGAGCATCCCTTTCACAGGTGCCATGAAAATATCCCAAATTCCCTGCGGATGCTGTTCAGCATAGGTGAATGTTCCCGCAATAATGTTTCCAGCTTCGTCAACTTCATAGCTTCCTGCTGGCACAAACCAGGTCAGAATTGCCATAAATACGATAATGATAAACAATATAGTGAACGATGTTGGCATGGACTGCAATTTTTTCTTAATCGTACTGCCCATTGTCACTCCTCCTCTTCTAGTTGCCTAATCTGAACCACTGGTAATAATTGTTCCACCGTCTTCGTCAATGACTCCCTGAATGTTTTCCAGAGAGGTAATAACTGCTTTACCGCTTGGATTCGCCTCTACAAAATTCACAGCTGCTTCCACTTTAGGGAGCATGCTGCCTGGCAAAAACTGTCCCTGCTCTATATAGTTCTTCATCTGTTTTACTGACACTCTAGTTAAGTTTTCTGCATCCGGCTGTTTATAATTTATGGAAACATGCTCGACGTTTGTCAGTATGACGAGTAAATCGGCATGAAGACTAGCTGCCAATGTCTGAGAAGCAAAATCTTTATCAATCACTGCTTCTATACCTGTATAGCGTCCGTTTTCATCCTTAATGACAGGGATGCCGCCGCCTCCCACAGTGACAGGAATCACTCCACTGGACACTAATGTATCTATTACTTTTATTTCCTTTATTGTTATCGGTTTAGGTGACGGTACGACTTTTCGCCAGCCTCTGCCTGCATCTTCTATAAAGGTCGCGTCACTTGTCGCCATTTCAGTATCAGCATCCTCTTTACTTAGAAAAGGACCGACAGGTTTTGACGGGTGACTAAAGGCAGGATCCTTTTCCGATACTTCTACTTGAGTTACCAGAGAGACAACGTTTTTATTTATGTCATTTTCTTTCAGAGCTTCTGTAAGTGCAGCCTGCAACCAGTAACCGATACTTCCCTGAGTCATCGCCACGCAGGTGTCTAAGGGCATTGCCGGATTCTTCAAACTGTCAGCTGCCGCCTGCTGAAGCATGAGGTTGCCTACTTGGGGTCCATTACCGTGAGTTACAACAATATCATCTCCGTTTTTCACGAATTGAACAAGATAGTCAGCTGTCTGTTTCAGTGCTTTCTGCTGAGCTTGTGCTGAAGGATTATCCGTCAGTATCGCGTTGCCGCCTAAAGCGATTACAATTTTTCTTTTGGCCATTTGCTTCACTCGCTTTCCCAAACCTAATGATGAACCTCTACCCAGTAGAACAGCAGGAAGCTCTATACCCTTGGGATAAACAACTGACCCAAAGTGGCTGCCATAATTGCTTTAATGGAATGCATGCGATTTTCTGCCTGATCGAACTGGCGGGCCTGACTGCTTCGGAATGCTTCATCGGTTATTTCCATCTCAGAAATACCAAATTTACTCTCCACCATCTTTCCGTAGTCCGTTTTTGTATCATGAAAAGCTGGAAGGCAATGAAGCAGAATCGTCTTGTCGTTTTCAGTAGCCGCAAGCATTTCTGTATTTACCTGATACGGCTGAAGCAGTTTGACGCGTTCTTCAAACTTATCTTCCTCACCCATGGATACCCACACATCCGCATACAAGGCGTCTGCATTTCTGACACCATCCTTTACGTTATCGGTAATCTTAATGACCGCTCCGGACGTTTCTGCAAATCCTTCTGCCATATTCACTACCGTTTCATCGGGGAATAAACTCTCTGGCGTCACGATAGTTACATTGACCCCCAGAATCGCACCGGTTACGAGGAGGCTGTTGGCGACATTGTTGCGGCCATCACCTGTATAAACCAGTGTAAGACCTTCAAGCTTGCCAAAATTTTCTTTTAAAGTCATGTAATCGGCAATCATCTGAGTGGGGTGCCATTCATCCGTCAGTCCATTCCACACCGGAACGCCTGAATGCTCTGCAAGCACCTCCGCATTTCCCTGTTTGAATCCACGGTATTCAATTCCGTCGAACATCCGCCCCAATACCTTTGCCGTATCTTCAACAGATTCTTTGTTTCCTATTTGAATATCATCTTTTCCAAGGTATTCCGGATGAGCTCCCAAGTCAGTAGCAGCAACGGTAAAAGCTGCACGCGTTCGAGTAGAGGCTTTCTCAAATAACAGAGCGATATTTTTACCTTCGAGATAACGATGCGGTACGCCTTTTTTCTTCAGCTCTTTTAAATGAATGGCAAAGTCAATAAGGTACATCAGCTCATCTTTTGTAAAATCTTTCTCTGCTAATAGGCTGCGTCCCTGAAAAATATTCTGCATATTTTTTCCTCCTATTGTGAATGAGTAGTGTTATAAGGTATCTCTTACAAGCGGCATACTCATACAGCGAGGGCCGCCTCTTCCTCTTGACAGTTCGCTTGAATCGATTTCTATTACTTTAATGCCCTCTTCTCTCATTAACTGATTGGACACAGTATTCCTATCGTAAGTTACCACCACACCAGGAGCTATAGCCAGCGTATTTGCACCGTCACTCCATTGCTCACGCGGTGCCGCTATACTGTCCCCGCCACCACACTGAATAAGGTTCAATGTATCAACAGCCAGTGTGTCTTTCAGCACTTTCTGCAAATCCGTTTCATGTGTAATGCTGATGGATGCTTCACCGGGCGCTTTATTTAACACATATATATCGATTGAACCGTCCATCTTCAGTATCCCCGGGTGAATAGTAAAGACATTTTTGTCAATCATAGTGAAGACCGTATCCAAGTGCATCATTGCACGGACATCCGGTATTCTGATGGCCAGAACGGTCTGAAAGGAACTGTCTTTATCAAACAGTGACTGAGCGAGTGATTCGATGGCTTTCGGTTCTGTCCGCTGTGAAATACCTATGGCTATTACGTTATCGGTCAAGACAAGCTGATCTCCGCCTTCAATATTTGATTTTTCTGAACGGTCTCTCCAGATTTCAGTCTGACTCCCTTTAAAACGCGGATGGTGTCTTAAGATAGTCTGTAAAAAGAGTGATTCCCTTCTTCTCGCGGGGAATTTCATCGTATTGACAGATACACCATGTCCCATAGCGGCACCTGGATCACGGGTAAAATAAAGGTTCGGCATCGGATCCATATAAAACGGATAGTCGTGAGCATCTGCGATATCTGCCAGATGGCTGGACTGAACGGTAATATCAGTTTTACGGACACCTGCCATGATGGTTTCGACCATTTCCAGAGAGTCCATCGCCAGCAGATACTCTTTTAATGCCGCAAAGACCGCATCAGACTGAATATCCGATTCAGTGAGCATCTCTTCAACGAATACCTCTTTAATTTCATCTGAATCAATCGCTTCAGCAGTCAATTTTTCCAGATAAACGACTTCTACACCATTTTCTCTGAGGACATCAGCAAAACGGTCGTGTTCTTTCTGCAGCACTGAAAGATAAGGTATATCATCAAAGAGCAGTCGTTCCATGCTTTCGGGTGTCAAGTTCTCTATTTCCTTACCCGGCCTCTTCAGCAAAACCGTCTTGAGTTCTCCTATCTCAGAAAATAGTTCGACAGGCTCCATCTTCTTCGCATCTCCTAACTTTTCCGGTCTGTGTTTATCATCTTTTCCCGACAAGTCCATCCTCTTTCCTCCTCGTCTTTTATTACGTTTATGATAACACTTTCACAAATTATCCGAAACTTTATGCACTCGAAATGCAAAAAATATTGCATATAGAGCATATAATTAAAATAACTGTATAATTATTTAGTTATTTTTTTTCCTTATTTCAAAGTTAACCCTCTAACCCTTTAGATACAATGCTTTTATCCATGAAAAACACATTAATGGAATATAATATATAACAATTTTATTCTTTATTACTATAACAGCTGGAAATACAGCTGACTGCTTCAGTTTTTTCACTTAACCAAAAAGTTTTACTGCATTACTTTACTTCTTAAAGAATAGTTGTTAAGATAATAGAGAAAATTACATAACTATTTTATGGATGAGGCGCAAAAATCATCAGTACCTATTAGTTGAAGACCTGTAAGTCTAATAGGGAAAGGGAAATTTGCCGAAACACGTTAGTTTTTACAGAGACTGGCGGGTTGGGCTGTATGTGAATAATATACAGACTGCCGTATGGCTTTTTGCTTAACGGAGTGCTTCCACTTGTGACTATACTTTTTGGAACAAGTCGGCATTCCCGGCTTGTTTTTTGTTTATCAAAAAATAAATTCAGCCCGTCTTAAATAATAGATAGTTAAAAAGGAGTCGCTATGAAAAGAAGTGTATTGAAATTTGGAGGATCAAGTGTTGCTGATTTTCTGAAGATAAAAAACATCTCAGAACATTTAAAAGATAGAATTGAACAGGATGAACAATTAGTTGTTGTGGTCTCAGCTATGGGGAAAACAACGGATAATCTTCTCCAATCGGTGAATGAACTGACGAAGCGTCCGAATGACAAGGACTTGGCGATGCTGCTGACTACCGGTGAGCAGCAGACCATTTCTTTTCTTTCTATGGCTTTAAACGATCTGGACGTTAAGGCTAAACCATTGACGGGTTACCAGGCCGGCATCGAAACCATCGGCAAGCATCTGAAAAGTAAAATTTCTTCAATTAAGACCGAAGTGTTCAATGACTTGTTCGAACAGCATGACATCGTTATTGTTGCCGGTTTTCAGGGGTTCAATAAAGAAGGCGAACTGACTACCCTCGGTCGAGGCGGTTCAGATACAACAGCTGTGGCTATTGCCTCAGCCCTTCAGTGTCCCTGTGAGATATATACAGACGTAACTGGGGTCTTTTCAACTGATCCACGTATTTTCCCGGAAGCCAAAAGATGGGACACCGTTTCTTTTGAAGAAATGATGGAAATGGCGGCTCTAGGTGCTGGCGTTCTGGAAACGAGAAGTGTTGAATTAGCGAATAACAATAACATCCCTATCTATTTAGCTAAAACATTATCTACAGAGAAAGGAACATGGATTGTGCCAAATGATCAGATACTCGAACGTAAAGCTGTAACAGGAGTCGCTCTGGATAAGGAGATGGCTCACGTAACCATCACCTTCCCTCACGAAAGTCAGGACTTTCTGAAACAGCTTTTTGTCAAACTCGAAGAAGCAGAGATAAACATTGACATGATTTCTCATATTCAAAACCAGGATGGCCTCCAGTTATCCTTTACCTTTAAAGAGTCTGATGAAAGAGACTTGACCGGACTGTTTGATTCCCTGAAAGCAGACTACCCGGATTTATATGTAAAAATTGAAACCACCTATTGTAAAGTGTCCGTCATTGGTGCCGGCATGAGAGATATGACAGGAATCGCATCGAAAATTTTCAAGACACTCCTTGATGCCTCTATTCCGTTTTATCAGGTCACCACGTCTGAAATAAGTGTATCCTATGTAATCGATGTCGAAAATGGCGAAAGCGCAACGCGTCTCCTGTGCCAGACATTCAATTTATAATCTGAACAGACTACACAAACAGAAAGGAATTTTATTATGGTCTCCATTGCTTTAGTCGGTTCGACAGGCTTAGTTGGACAAACTATGCTCCAGCTTCTTGATGAAGAAGCCGTACCGTTCGATTCACTTACCCTCTTCTCTTCCGCCCGCTCGGCAGGTAAGGAAATTACACTTAAGGGGAACAGTTATATAGTAGAAGAATTAACAGAAGACAAAGTCAGAGCGAGTCAATTTGACTACGTACTGATGTCAGCCGGTGGCGATATCAGTCAGAAATTTGCGCCCTTGTTCGAAGAAACAGGTGCCATTGTCATTGATAATTCAAGTGCCTGGCGCATGGATCCGGCAATCGACTTGATTGTACCGGAAGTCAACAAGCCTAGCCTGAAACGCCGCATCATCGCTAACCCAAACTGTTCTACCATTCAGTCGGTTGTGCCGCTGAAACCATTGGCTGAAAAATACGGACTAACGCGAGTGGCATACACCACTTATCAGTCTGTGTCCGGTTCCGGCTGGAAAGGGATTGAAGATTTGGACCGAGGTGAAAAAGGCGAAGCCCCACAAAATTACAATAAGCCTATTTACCATAATGTTATCCCTCAAATTGATGTCTTTATGGAAGACGGCTACACTAAAGAAGAGCAGAAAATGATTCATGAAACACAGAAAATACTGAATCAGCCTGATTTAGCAGTGACTGCCACCTGTGTGCGTGTGCCTGTTCCTCATGCTCATGCTGTGGCTGTTAATTTCACACTGGAAAGCAACCCCTCAGTAGAAGAAGTCAGAGAATTACTTGGGAGTTTTCCAAACATTACCGTACAGGATGACCCTTCAGAAGAAATTTACCCGACCCCGCTGGAAGCTGCTCACAAAAAAGGTGTATACGTCGGACGTATTCGTCGTGACCCGAGCTTGCCTAACAGCTACCACCTCTGGTCTGTAAGTGACAACATTTTGAAAGGCGCTGCCTGGAACGCTGTCCAAATACTCACCCAACTAATTGAAGGAAAGGATGTTAACTAATATGACTCGACTATTTACCGGTGCTGCCGCTGCAGTCACTACACCATTCAAAAAAGATGAGGTAGACTATACCGCCTTTCGTGACCATTTAACCTTTTTGAAAAACAAAAATATTCAGTCTTTTGTTGTCAATGGAACCACAGGCGAATCCTCCACCCTAACTTCTAAAGAAAAAGTGGAACTGCTGAAGATTGCCGTTGAAGTTGCTGATGGGGATATTACAGTGATTGCCGGCACAGGTTCGAACAATACTGCCCAGACAATTGCTGCATCAAAAGAAGCTGAAGCATTAGGTGTCGATGGTCTACTGGTCATTACACCCTACTATAACAAGACAAGTCAAAAAGGACTGCTTGCTCACTTTAACGCAGTAGCAGATGCGGTATCGCTGCCCGTTATGCTTTATGATGTCCCGTCTCGAACAGGCATGACAATTGAGCCGGATACTCTGAAAGAACTGGCTCAGCATCCTAATATCGTCGCTCTGAAGGACGCCACTGGAGACCTGGCACATTTCAGTCGTCTGCAATCAGTCGTTGATGACCGCTTTTCTTTTTACAGCGGAAACGACGATCTTGCACTTCCTTTTTTCGCACAAGGGGGACATGGGATCATCTCTGTACTGGCTAATGCGCTGCCTGAAGATTACCAGTATATGTACGAGCACGCTCTTTCCGAGCCGATAATTGCTCTTGGCATACACCGTAAGCTGTTTCCTTTAGTCGATGCACTGGGAATGGACGTCAATCCTATTCCGATAAAAGCCCTTGTCAGTCACCTCGGTTATGGTGAGTACAGCTTGCGTCTACCGCTCGTGCCTTTGGAAAAGAAATCTGTTTCACAATTGACCGATTTACTTGATTCCATCAGAAAGGGCGGATAATATGGAGATACTGCTCGCAGGTTATGGTGCAATGAACAAACGTGTCGCTGCTCTGGCAGAAGAAAAAGGCCATGCCATTGTCGGTGTCGTAACGCCACACAAAGAGGAATGTCCTTACCCTATCTACCCTTCCTTTGATGCTGATTTGCCTGAAGCGGATTGTGTCATTGACTTTTCTCATCCGGAATTGACCAAGTCTCTTCTGAAGTCCGACTATAACCGGCCAATGGTCATCGCAACCACCGGTGAGAAAGACACCTTGCTTGAGATGATGGAAGATAAAGCGGCTCATACTTCCGTCTTCTTCAGTGCCAATATGAGTTACGGCGTGCATATCGTGACTGAACTCTTGGAACATATCGCGCCTTTAATGGATGCTTATGACATTGAGATGATTGAAAAGCATCATAATCAGAAAATTGATGCCCCTAGTGGTACACTGATTAAGTTGCTGGATGCCATCAAGGAAAACGGCCGGTCTGATGCTGAGGAAGTTTACGACCGCAGCAAGACTGATCGCAAACGTGAGAAAAAGGAAATCGGCGTGTCAACCATTCGTGGCGGCACTATCGTTGGCGAACATGAAGTCCTATTTGCCGGGCTGGATGAAGTTATATCCATCAAGCATACCGCTCAGTCAAAAGATATATTTGCCAATGGTGCACTGAATGCAGCCGAAAAACTGATTGAAAAAAATAACGGATTTTATACGTATTCTAATTTAGGAGTGTAATGATGAAAACATTTAAAGCTGAAGAAATTATCCAATACATTAGTGAATCAACCAAAACTACCCCTTTGAAAATATATGTAAACACCAACTTGAAAAAAGACGAATTCCCAGATACCTTTAAAGTGTTCGGTTCAGAGGGCAGCTACACTGTCTTTGCCGACCTTAAAGACTGGCAGCCGTTTTATGACGCCAACAGTAACGAGTTGACTGATACCGTCATTGAACAGGACAGACGCAATTCAGCTATTCCCTTGCTGGACGCAACAAAAGTGAATGCCCGTATTGAACCGGGATCATTTATCCGCGAACATGCTGTCATTGAAAAAAATGCCGTTATTATGATGGGAGCCGTTATTAATATCGGAGCCGTCGTTGGTGAAGGAACAATGATTGATATGGGTGCTATCTTAGGCGGTCGTGCAATGACGGGGAAAAATGTTCACGTAGGTGCCGGTGCGGTACTATCCGGTGTTATCGAACCAGCCAGTGCTAAACCAGTTGTCATTGAAGATAACGTTCTAATTGGTGCCAATGCTGTTGTACTCGAAGGGGTTACCGTTAAAAAAGGCGCAGTTGTTGCTGCCGGAGCGATTGTCACCGAAGATGTGCCGGAAAACACCGTAGTAGCCGGCGTCCCTGCCCGTAAAATAAAAATGACAAGTGACGTAGAATCTGACAAAGTAGCGATTGTTTCCGCACTAAGACAGTTAAACGACTAAGACAATAGAGCAAACTTAATTCTGGAGGTAAACATGACTGATTTACTTGAACGCTTAACGAAGCACAGACGAACCCTGCATCAGATACCGGAGTTGTCTTTTGAAGAATTTAAAACAGCCGATTATATCCGCAGTGAGTTGGATAAAATGGGCGTAGACTACTTTACACCACTGGATACGGCTACTGTTGTATACTTTGAAGGGTCCGATGCTGATTCAGATACCATTGGATTCAGAGCGGATATTGATGCTTTGCCGATAGAAGAGGAAACGGGTCTGCCCTATTCCTCTTCCCACAAAGGCAGAATGCACGCTTGTGGACACGACGGTCACACCTCTATCCTGCTTACGTTTGCATCCAAGGTGAAAGAATTGTCTGATCAAAAGCAGCTCAAGAAAAATGTCATGCTTATTTTTCAGCCTTCTGAAGAATCTAATGCCGGTGCCGACGCTGTTATCAAAAGTTTTCCTTTTGAAAAATACAACATTAAGCAAATATATGGTCTGCACCTGGGGCCTGACATTCCCGAGGGAAAACTGGCTACTCGACCAGGCTTTTTAATGGCGAGTGCCACAGAATACCGGATTAAAGTTAAAGGTCTGTCTGCTCACGTCGCTCAAAAAGATCAGGGGCATAGTGCATTAGGCGCTGTCACTCACATTGCCAATCAACTGGCACAGGTTCAGCACTATTTTCTAGATGGTCTGCATCAAAATATTTTGCACATTGGAAAACTGTCAGCCGGCGAAGCCATCAATACTGTGGCATCAAACGGCTATATCGAAGGCACTATACGGACTTACATCCCTGAAGACCTCGAAAAAATAAAAGATAAAATGACTGATATTATTTACTCGGTAGACACGCTGTTTGGAACCACTACTGAACTGACTGTAGCGAAAGGCTATCCTGCTGTCTACAACGATGAAAGCTTGCTGGATACAGTTCAGAAAAGCGCAGAGGCGGTCGACTTGTCAGTAGATATACTCAGTGAACCGTATTTATTTGGCGAAGATTTTTCTTTCTATTCATCGATAGCAGAAACAAACTTCTCTTTCTTAGGTGTAAGAAATGAGGAGAAAGGCTATATTCACGGCCTGCATACTGCCTTATTCAATTTCGATGAACGGATTCTGTTGAAAGGTGTCCAGTACTACCAGTCAATACTTGAAACGTTAGGAGCTTGCTCATGACAGCTACATTCATTAGAAATCACCGCAGACTAACAGAACAGGCCTTGTCCATTCAATCTAAAGTCGATACGATTGCCATTGTAAAAAATGATGCCTATAATTTTGGCTTATTCGATACCTTTACCGCCTTTCATAAAGCCGGTATCAGAGCTTTTGCTACGACCAATTTAAAAGAAGCCAAAAAGTTGAGATCTTATGATTCTGACATCATGGTTCTCCTCCTGGATCCCTGCACGGAATTTGAAGAAATGAGAGAACATGAGATTACTCTCTCCCTCCCTTCTTATTCTTTTTATCAGCAGTACAAAGATGAGCTTAAAGGTTTATCAGTTCAGCTGGTATTCAGAAATGATTTAAACCGGCTGGGCTTTACCGACTCCTCTAAAATGGCAGCTGTTCTGGACGACGCTTCCATTAAAGTAAATGGACTATGGACGCATTTCGCCTATGCTGATGACTTTCAAACGAACCGCCATGAAAAAGAAATAAACAATTGGCTGGGAGTTTTAAATGACCTGACGTCTTACCTACCGCGTCTGTCCTATATTCATGCGCAAAATAGTGCATCTTATATAACTAATGGACTGATGGCCAATCACACGCATATCAGGGGTGGTGTCATCCTGTACGGCACCCGACCTTATGTCGGAAATCTTGACCTGTCCCTAGCCAGACAAACAGTTGAAGTAACTGCTAATGTTATCGAATTGACAGACATCAAGGCTGGAGAGTCTGCCGGTTATTCCGCAGCCTTCACGGCGAAAGCAGATACTCGCCTGGCAGTGTGCGATATTGGCTACGGTAACGGCCTCATTCTCTCTCGTAAGGACTTTCCGGTTTCAATAAACGGCAATCACTACCCTATTCGTGTAATGATGATGAGTCACCTGCTGGTGGAAGTCGACCAGTCCGTTTCCATAGGAGATACAGTCAATCTTTATAATGACGAGCTACGGTTTGATGAATTTACTGAAAGAGGCATAGGTTCCTTTTCTCAGCAGATGGCTGCCTTCAACAAAGAAACCTTTACGCAAGTTGACATTACTTGATAAACTTAGGTTTAATAGCCGATTTAACAGTTGGTTTTCTCCATTCAAATAAAATAACTGGACAATAAAAACATTCCCGTCTCATTTCCTTGCAAGGAGATGAGACGGGAATGTTTATTTGTTTTGTGGAAAGATTTGTTATGAAAATCAAATATGTAAGCTTATTAGTAGTCGTTTTTGACGAAAGAATGACAAGAATCTAAAAACAGTCTAATAAAACCATTAGATTGTGAATAATAGTGTATAATTAAAAAGAGATGTGCTACAATGGGTGTGTGAAATGAAACGCTTACAAATTCAAAGTAAACTTTTTTTATATGTTTGCTTGTGAAACAAAAAACATAAGGAGTGAGCATGGTGATTACAACAGTGAGTTTTCTTTTCTTTTCACTTGTTGCCCTTTATTTATCCCAATCCTTCGTAACAGGAAACTTAGAAAATTTAAATGGGTTTATCCTTATTGCCGTCATTCTGTCCGGTATTTTCCTCGTTCTTCAGTTAAAAAAAGAATGGGGCTGCCTGAAATGTAAAATCAAACAGAATGCCTATTCACTAAACAAGAATAATGCATTAACAATATTAGCGCTGATAGTTGGGGCCTTTATAACTTTTTACCTTAACCATTCAATTGGCCTCGGAGGCGTTCTGGCCTCGGCTGTAGTGGGCTTACTGGGGGCATGGACATTTAAATCATATGCGGCTGCTATATATTGCGGTTCCTTTATCGGAATGGCGTGCAGTCAGATTTTCTCAAATCCACTTTACTTGCTAGTAGCTGCTTTAATTTCAGGAGTAGTGTTCGTCTTATCTGTTCATATGTTTGTCGGTTTTGGTGGAAAGCTCGGCTTTACTGCTTTCATCGGAACATTTCTAGCTTCACATATTTTCCAGACGCCTTTGCGAACAGTCGATCCACTTCCTGGTGACCGTTATCTTATGGTTTTCCTGTTTGTCATTCTAGCAGGCATGGCAACCTATATGCTGCAGCGAACGGTGGATATGGACGCTGTTTCAGCTTCTGCTCTAGTTGGACTCACTTTTGCAGTTGTTTATCCTGATCCGACTAATGTCGTTGTCATAGCCGCCTTTTGTGCCACCTTTACTGGTATGGTCTCATACAATCGAGTGAAATCGTATAGTGAAATGTTTTTCCTCAGCGTTCTGACTGGTGTCATGTTTATAGCCGCCTTCTCCCTCTTCGATGGATCTGGAGGTAAACTAGGCGCGATTGCCTTTTTGACTACTGTGAGTGGTATTGGAATGATGGATTTCATGCGAACAGTTAAACGAAAAATTAATGGTTATCAAAAAAGCACCATAACCGCAGAAAACTGAAGTAAGTGATACAAAAAAAGACCTCTGACTGACAAATCTCAGTCAGAGGTCTTTTTGATTCGCTATTTTTAGCTTAACGCTTTTGTCAGTACCGGTACAACCTGTTTCTTACGGGAAACTACACCTTCAAGCAGCAAGGTGTCTTCGATGATATCCTTATCAAAGGCATCTGCCACCTTCTGACGGTCATCTCCAAATACTAAAGCAACCGAGTCGCTTTCCAGCACATTGGTGATGACGAGAAGGAATAAATCATAACTGTTTTCCTGACTCTGCTTGTCCATTTCCGACAGCAGCTCGTCTTTTCTGTCCAGAACTTCCTGCACATCTACAACGTTGACTTGACCAATACGCACATTGTAATCCCCCATCGGGAAGTTTTTCGCATCAGCATTAAGAATCTGGTCAGCTGACTTGTCACTTGTATTGGTTCCGGCTTTCAGCAGGTCCTTGCCGTATGATTCAAGATCGACACCGGCAATATCTGCCAGCTCACGGGCTGCGTCTTCATCTTCTTTAGTGCAGGTAGGTGATTTCAGCAGAAGGGTGTCTGAAATAATCGCTGAGAGCATCAGCCCAGCAATGTTTTCAGGAATCTCAATGTTATGTTCTTTGAACAGCTTTAAAATAATTGTATTCGTGCATCCCACTGGCTCAGCACGATAATATAATGGGTTTGATGTCTGGAAATTGGCAATACGGTGGTGGTCAACTACAGCTAATACATCCACTTTATCGATGTCAGATACACTCTGCTGTGCTTCGTTATGGTCAACCAGCATGACCTCATCTGCTTCATCCGCTACTGAAGTAACTACTCTCGGGTTGTCCGCTTTAAAATAATCCAGTGCAAATTGTGTTTCGTCAGTTGCTTCACCCAGCGCTACCGGTTCTGTTACTTTACCCAGTTGGTTTTGCAGGTATGAAAAGCTGATAGCCGATGTGATCGCATCTGTATCAGGACTCTGATGACCAAAAATTAATATTTTACTCACTGTCATTCTCCTTTATATTTACTGTCTTTATTAATAGAATATAGCAATTTTCACTAAAATTCAATCAATGAAATTGTTTGGACCCCCTTGTGGGCTCTTAGATTAAGCAGATAGTGACACTTCTGTCTGTTTTTCCTTAAAATCCTTGATGAACACGGAATAATGCTATTTTATTCCGTGTTCATCAAGGAAATTTTTAGTGAATCCCGAATATATTGAGATATTCCGTGTTGGCTTATCTTTTAAAGAACGAACACGGAATATCTGTCTTTTATTCCGTGTTCGCTCACTCTAATAGCATAAATAGATAAAAGAACGTTACCCTTGTGTCGGCTGACATGAAAGGTAACGTTCTTTTGCTTAAACAGTTTGGTTCTGATACAAATGTGTTTTTAGTATTCGATTGGCATTTTCTACCCGTTCAGCAGTAGGTGGATCGATATCTTTTAACTTATAGGGAATGCCAAGTTCTTCATACTTGTAAACACCCAATTTATGGTAAGGAAGCACTTCAACTTTTTCGACGCTTTTCAGCTTACTGATGTAATCACTCAGTCTCTGAAGGTGCTCATCGTAATCCGACCGCTCTGGCACTAATACATGTCTCAACCACATCGGTTTATTAATCTCAGACAAATAATTTGCCATATCCAAGATGCTCGTATTCGGATGCAGCGTGTATTTTTTGTGGATTTCATTGTCAATGTGCTTGATATCCATTAAGACTAGATCAGTGTAACGCATCAGTTCTTCGAAACGACTGAAGAATGGCTGATCATAAGTGAATGGCTGTCCACAAGTATCCAGTGAGACATGCACACCTTCCGCTTTTGCCAGTTTAAAGAATTCAATCAGAAAATCAATATGAAGAAGCGGTTCGCCGCCACTGACCGTTATGCCACCTTCTTCGCCCCAGTAATCTCTATAATCCAGGGCTTTTTCCAGCAGTTCTTCTGGCGTGTAGGGTGTTCCGCCTCCCATACTCCACGTATCGGGGTTATGACAGAACTCACAACGCATCCGGCACCCTTGCATAAAGGCGATGAATCGGATACCTGGACCATCCACTGATCCGAAGCTTTCTGTTGAGTGTACGTATCCTATTGGTGATTCTGTCATTACGGTTCCCCCTAGTGGTTTTTGAAGATTTAAATATTTAAAGTCTTGCTGCTTACATGCTGTCGTGGAAGGTTCTGCTTAATACATC
Organism: Alkalibacterium sp.; assembly: GCA_007692455.1. Taxonomy (GTDB): domain Bacteria; phylum Bacillota; class Bacilli; order Lactobacillales; family Carnobacteriaceae_A; genus Alkalibacterium. The sequence goes on from RECC01000031.1 coordinate 22,488, forward strand.
CATCTGCTGTTCTTTAGTCAGTTTGATGAAGTTAACCGCATAGCCGGATACTCGTATTGTTAATTGCGGGTATTCTTCAGGGTGTTTCATGGCATCTTCCAGAGTTTCACGGTTCAAGGCGTTGACGTTCAAGTGGTGACCGCCTTTTCTGACATAACCGTCAAGCATGGCTGATAAATTGCGTTTTTGAGTATCTTCTTCTTTTCCTAATGCTTTAGGAACAATTGAGAAGGTATTTGAAATACCGTCAAGAGATTCTTTATACGGTAATTTGGCAACTGAGTTCAAGCTTGCCAGTGCTCCGTTAGTATCTCTACCGTGTAATGGGTTTGCTCCAGGTGCAAATGGAACCCCTGCACGACGGCCATCAGGTGTGTTACCTGTTTTCTTACCGTATACCACGTTTGATGTGATAGTCAGGATTGAAGTTGTGTGCATTGCATCTCTGTAAGTCGGATGCTTTCTGACTTTGGCCATGAATTTCTTAAGCAATTCTATAGCAATGTCGTCGGCACGGTTATCGTTGTTACCGTATTTTGGATAGTCGCCTTCGATTTCATAGTCAACAACTAGTCCTGTTTCATCACGAATCGTTTTCACTTTCGCATATTTAATTGCTGCTAGAGAGTCTACAGTTACTGAGAAGCCGGCGATACCGGTAGCCATTGTACGGGCCACTTCAGAATCGTGCAGCGCCATTTCAACACTTTCATAGCTGTATTTGTCGTGCATATAGTGAATGATATTCAATGTGTTGATGTACATACCTGACAACCAGTCCAGAATATCATCGTATTTTTCCATTACTTCATCATAATCAAGAACTTCTGAAGTAATCGGACGGAATTTAGGCCCAACCTGTTTCTTGGACATTTCATCTACGCCACCATTAACGGCATAAAGTAAAGCTTTAGCCAAGTTTGCACGAGCTCCGAAGAACTGCATCTGCTTACCGATCGGCATAGCGGACACACAGCAGGCAATTCCATAGTCGTCGCCCCACTCTTCGCGCATGATGTCATCATTTTCGTATTGTACTGCACTGCTCTCAATAGAAACTTTTGAACAGTAGTTTTTGAATGAAGACGGTAATTTAGTTGACCACAATACTGTCAAGTTAGGTTCAGGTGCAGGTCCTAGATTTGATAGTGTATTCAGGAAGCGGTAGCTGTTTTTAGTTACCATGTGTCTGCCGTCCATTCCAACACCACCGATTACTTCCGTTACCCACGTTGGGTCTCCAGAGAATAAATCATTGTATTCAGGTGTACGTGCAAACTTAACCAGTCTCAGTTTCATAACGAAGTGATCGACTAATTCCTGAGCTTCTTCTTCAGTCATTGTACCGGCTTTCAAATCTCTTTCGATATAAATATCAAGGAATGTTGACGTACGGCCAAGAGACATTGCTGCACCGTTCTGTTCTTTAATTGCTGCCAGGTATCCAAGATACAGCCATTGGAACGCTTCTGTTGCTGTTTTAGCTGGTCTTGAAATATCAACACCGTAAATGTTACCTAATTCCTTCAACTCATGAAGCGCCTTAATCTGATCGCTCAATTCTTCGCGGTGACGGATAGTAGCTTCAGTCATCATAGCTGTATCAGATAATGCTTTATCATTTTCTTTTTCTTCTATTAAACGGTCAACACCATATAGTGCCACACGACGGTAGTCACCAATAATACGGCCACGACCGTAAGCATCCGGTAAACCTGTAATAATACCGGTACGTCGAGCGTCTCTCATTTCCGGAGTATAGGCGTTAAAGACACCTTCGTTATGTGTTTTTCTGAAATCTCTGAATACTTGAGATAAGTATGGATCAACTTCATATCCATATGATTCAGCAGCAACTTCACTCATGCGGATACCACCGAATGGCTGAAGTGAACGTTTGAATGGCTTATCAGTCTGGAAACCGACAATTTTTTCCTTGTCTTCAGCAAGATATGCTGGTCCGTGAGACGTAATAGTAGAAACAACTTGGGTATCCATATCGAGTACGCCGCCGGCTTCTCTCTCCTGTTTGTTCAAATCCATAACCTGTGCCCAAAGTGTTTGAGTGTTTTCTGTTGGACCTACCAGGAATGACTCGTCGCCATCATAAGGATTATAATTGCTTTGGATAAAGTGACGGACATCTAGCGATTCTTTCCAGTCTTTGCCTTTAAATCCTTCCCAAATTGAATCAAGTGACCATTCTTCTGTGCGCTGTTTTTCCATTATAAACTCTCCTTTGTTTTTCACGATTACTTCATGTTCAATATATCACATTAACTCACTTTATACAAGTGAATAAGTGAACATTTAATGACAAAACACCGATATAATAAGGTTCGTTTCTATTTGCTCACTAAATCACAGATTGTCACAAAATAGACACAAACCTTATTTTTTGTAAGCGAATTCAGTATGGTACTATGTGTTTGTAAAGAAAAAGAAAACAAGCGAAGCGTTGAATAAGTGGTTTTAACCTTATAACAGTAAACTGAATACTGTTAGTATATTTTTTTAAAACTACTTGCTCATAACTTCACATAATTATAGGAGGAACCTATTATGGTAAAAGTACTTGACAAGAAAGAAAAAGAAAGAACAGTACAAGGTGACATAAACGCATTGGTGAACAATGCACAAAAAGCTCTTGATAAAATGTATGAGCTCAATCAGGAACAAATCGACAACATTGTAAAAGAAATGGCTCTTGGAGCACTTGATCAGCACATGCATTTAGCTAAACTAGCTGTAACTGAAACTGGCCGTGGTGTTTATGAAGATAAGATAGTAAAAAATATTTTTGCATCGGAATACATTTACCACAGCATCAAGCACGATAAAACAATCGGTGTAATCAATGAGAATGTACATGAAGGCATGGTTGAAATTGCTGAACCAATCGGAGTCATTGCCGGTGTTACTCCAGTAACTAACCCGACTTCAACTACAATTTTCAAATCACTTATTTCCATTAAAACAGGTAACCCAATTATCTTTGCTTTCCACCCTTCTGCTCAAAAATCAAGTTCTGCAGCAGCTAAAGCCGTTTATGA
>RECC01000028.1 GCA_007692455.1 Alkalibacterium sp.
ACTTCTTCAACTGAACTTTTATTAAAACAGGACTTGCAGTAGCATGACCGTTGGGTGATTAGCATATTGAAAGACCCACATGACTTGCAGGACAGTCCCTTTTTCAATTCTTCATAAGAATAATAAGGCAGCTGCCTTTCATGCGGCACTTCATTCTCATGGAGTTTGATGAAATTATTTGCCAGATAATACTGCTCCCTATTTAGCACCTTGCTTTTGCGGTTAATAGATTCCAGGTATTCCTCAAGTTGATTCGGAAGAATAATCGGATCCTCAATTCTTGCATTATACAGACTAAATGATGGATCAATGAACAGTACATTCGCCTCGACTTTGCTTATGATTTTCCATTCATTAAGCAGCTGATGAACAAATGACTCCATTCTACTCAGCTGGATAAGAGGGTTAGCTACCTCATACCCCTTTACCGTGCTGAATCCGTCAGAATTTCTGATATACTTCCCTGAAAAGTTTTTAATTTCAAATACAAATAAGGTATCAGAAGTCAGTATCATGGAATCAATTTGAAAGGAAATACCTTTATTTCTCAGAAACAGGTCATTCAATATGATAACTTCTTTATCCATCACTTTTCTTACACTGGCATCAAAAAACTGTTCCCCGTTAAATCCTTTCTGCAAATTAATTAGATAGCGTTTATCAGTTTCGTTCAACTCCAATCGGTTATCTAAAATATTTAACCCTTTCAGTAGTTTGGATTTCTCTCTTTCTTTCAATACCTCCATCTGTTTCTCCTCCTTTCTATACTAATTGTCTTTTTATCTGAATAATTACTTTTTTTCTTCTCAAAATTTAGAAAATCTTTTACTTAGTGATTTTAATTTGCTTGTTCGGTTAACTCGTCAGGCAGTTTCAAATGAGTTAGCTGAACAGTGAAGACCTATGGTTAACTGAAACTGAAATGTCCTGCCAGTATGCCGAAGTAGGGTAGTGTATGGTATACTCGCCAGCACTTTTTTGTGAGTTTACCGAAGTACGCACCTGTTCAGCAAACTCAGTCATTATTCTTTTTCAGTTAACCTAACTTGTGGCCACTTCGGTAAACTCCAGAATCTTCAGCCTCGAGCTTACCTAACTGCATGGGACTTCGGCAGACTCACTGACACTTACCTTTTCAGTACGCTGAAAGTCAGCACACTTCGGTTAACTCCATCGACCAGTAACGTTCAGTCAACCGAAGTAACGAAAAAAGCCACCAAACCCTCTCTAAATGATGGTGATAGGCGTCAGCTGACGCCTATCGTCCGTCCAAAATGCATTCAATAGAGAAGATACTCGCGGATGGGCGAGTATCCACCTTCCAGGACATGAAAAAACCAGCCGACGATTCGGCTGGTTTCCTTCTATTATTGTGTTAATAAATCCTTTTCGATTTTTCCGTCTTTAATGACGAGTTGGATGGTGTCGGTATCTGACAAACTGGCAATATCTGCGAGTGGATTGCCTTTAACGACAACAATATCCGCGAGTTTGCCTTTTTCAAGGGTTCCCACTTTATCCTCCCACCGCAGACATTCGGCCGCTGTCTTTGTTGTAGCGACAATGGCTTCCATTGGCGTCAGGCCTACTTGGGTCATCAGTTCCAGTTCCCGCAGGTTGCGTCCGTGCGGCATGACACCCGCATCCGTTCCCATTGCTATTTTCACGCCGGCTTTGTGGGCTTTTGCAACACTCTCCCGATGAATATCAACAGCATCCTTTGCTTTCTGGACTGCAGATTCCGGCATGCCCAGTTCTTCCGCCATTTCCAGAACAGAAACGGGAGCCAGCAGAGTGGGTACCAGAAACGTCCCGTGTTCCTTCATTAAACTGATAGCCTCGTCATCCAGGAAAATACCGTGCTCGATGGAATGAATTCCGGCTTTGACAGCCTGCTTGATACCCTCAGCTCCCTGGGCATGGGCCATGACTTTAATCCCTTTTCTGAATTCTGCTTCCTCGACAATCACTTTCAGTTCATCAAGTGAAAACTGTGTAAATTCGGGATGATCAGTTGCGCTCAAAACGCCTCCTGTGGCATGCACCTTGATAACTTCAGCACCGGCACGCAGCATCTCGCGTACTTTCTTGCGAACTTCCTCCACACCGTCTGCCCGTCCGTCCGGCATACCGGGGTAGTCAGCCTGCAGCAGTTCCACTGTCTGCCCAGATGTTGTATATCCGTCACCATGACCCCCGGTAATCGTCAGCGCATTAATGCTTAATTGAAGACGTGGACCAGCGACCAGTCCCTCTTCTACCGCCTTTTTCACACCCAAGTCAGCCCCGAGTGCATCCCGCACCGAGGTAATCCCGGCATTCAGCGTTTTTTTCATGTACTCGGCTGCCTGATAAAATTTAAAGGAAAAAGGTGTTTCCAGACGCTTCTGGACTGCATCATATTCCATCATAACGTGCACATGTGAATCAATAAAGCCCGGCAGGACAGTCCCACCTTGGGCATCTATCACCTGCTCATCGCCTGACATTTCGTATTCCTCTTCCCGTCCGACATAAACCAGTTTGTTGCTTTCAAAGACGACAATACTCTCTTGAAGCGGTTCACTGCCTAATCCATCAATGACGCGAGCATTATTAATTATCGTTTTAGTCATACTATCTCCCCTAACACTAAATGTATCTACTATTGTAAAGGAAGAAGATAGAGAATACTATAATGAGATTAAATTATTATGGCATTTTTTTAATGCAATAAAGGTTCCAGCGCATGAGTCATTTCAAGTAAGCGGACATCCTCACTACTTTTGCCAATCAGAGTTACCCCGATAGGTTCACCGGTCGAGCGCTTAAAGCCTGGCAGCGTGACTGCCGGATAGCCCGACGCAGCATATAGGACTGTCGCATAATTGCTCAGTGTCAGCAGTACATCCACCGACTCAAAGGCAGTGTCGAGCGCTTGTCTAGTGACGCTTTGATTTGACCGGATATGCTCTTCAATACTCTGACGAGTCGAGTATGTTTCAGATGACTGCACCAGCAGTTCCTGATTATAGGGTGCCGTATTCTCCATATCTTTTTCGTTAAAAGCAATGACGTCTGACAAGACGAGCCCTTTATCTATTCCATGGAAAAACTCACGGACACCTTCATCGAATTCAAATTTTAATATCGGCAGATAGTCGACTTCAAAAGCCTCTTCCAGAAGAGTTACTTCCTGACACGCAGCACCAGCCTGTTTCAATCTTTCCGACAACACATCCAGTACTTCCGTATCTTCCCCACGGTAGACACTCTTCACCGCCTCATTTCCAATTATTCCTATCGCCAACTTGGACACCTCAACTGTCCATTCTGCCACTTCTTCAGTCTGAGTCATTCCTTTAAAAAGGTCATAGGTATCCTTAACAGTTTTTGACATCGGTCCGGCTGTGTCATGTGTTTTGGATACTGGAATGATACCGTCTAGAGACACAGCACCTAGAGTGGGTTTCAGCCCAACGATGCCATTCTGACTCGCCGGATAAATAACCGATCCCGCCGTTTCTGTCCCAATCGCTACGGGTGCTATATTTAGAGCGACAGCGGCCGCACTTCCGGAGCTGGAGCCACCGACATCAAACTGTCCGAAAGGATTCTTAGTCTGACCACCAATAGTCGAGTAGCCGTTTGAACTGTCCGTGGACATGAAATTCGCCCACTCGGACAAGTTTGCTTTACCTAAAATGATTGCTCCTTTTTCCTTTAAGAGTCTGACTAATTCCGCATCCGTATCTGCCACATAATCTTTCAATACCGCTGCACCGGCTGTTGTCGGCAGTCCGACCACACTGATATTATCCTTGACGAGGACCGGCATCCCATAAAGGACACCATGAGACTCATCGTAAGTCAGCGCCTCTGCCTGCTTAAGAGCTTCCGGATTGAGTGATATGACTGCATTGTAGTCTTTCATTCTGATTGCCTGGTTCCAGAAACACTTCACTATATCAGCATAGGAAACTTCCCCGCTACGGACCATTTCCTGAAGCGAAGCACTGTCCTTTTGAACCACTTTTTTCAAAAGGTTTTCATCCACTTTGTACTCGCTGTAATCAAATGCTACTTTGAATCTTGATTCTTTCGGATGTATGTACTGCTTGTCGATTTGTCCGTCAATATATTCCTGATTGTTAAACCCCATTATACTTCTCCCCTTTTACATACTGGATAACTGCTATGCCTTAATTATACACAAAACTGAAATGCTCTCCTAAACTAGAAGAGGAAAACATTTCAGCTTCCAACGATTTAATTTTTATACAGCCGGTTCTACTTTTTCTTCTTCAAATAAGACAAATAAATCTTCTAAAGTCAATTTCGCCTTCTTCTCTTTATTCAGATCCAGCTTGATTTTACCATTTTCCAAAACAATGAGCCGGTTTCCGTAAGCGAGTGCATCTTCCATGCGGTGAGTAATCATGAGACAGGTCAGGTCATTTTCATGAATAATCCGGTTGGTCAGCGCCATCAGCTTTTTAGACGTTTTCGGATCCAGCGCAGCCGTGTGCTCGTCAAGCAGAAGCAGGTCCGGCTGGGTCACTGTCGCCATCAGTAAACTTAATGACTGCCTTTGGCCTCCAGATAAATGACCGGTAGGCGTATCTAAATGCTTTTCCAGACCGTTCCCGATAGAAGCACACAGTTGTTTAAAAAACTCCCGCTGTTCTTTCAGTTTTCTTGGAAGAACCTGTCGCTTTTTCCCTCGCTTCAAAGCCAGTAGTAAATTTTCTGCGACGGTCATGCGTGGGGCTGTACCCATCTTCGGATCCTGAAAAACACGAGCAATGTAGCGTGCTCTTTTTTCCTCCTGCATACTGGTGACTGTTTTTCCACTCAGTTTAATCTCGCCGCTGGTCAAAAACGACGACCCTGTTATGCTGTTGAACAGCGTCGATTTTCCTGCGCCATTTCCACCCAGCACTGTTACAAAGTCCCCTTTGTCTATCGTTAAGTCTACGTGATCTAAAATGGTATTATCACTATCGGAGTCGTTTTGAATTGTTTTAGTTGCCTGCTTCAGTTCCAGTAATGTTTCCATCTTAATCCTCTCTTCCCATCAAAGTTCCTAAGTTCAGCCTTGTTCTCAGTTGCGGGACCATCAGACACACGGCAAGAATCGAGGCACTGTAAATACGAATGTATGTGGTATCGAATCCTAAGCGTATAACCCCCAGCAGAAGAAGCTGGTAAAAAATACTCCCTATCACTATAGATATAAGGCGTTCGCCGAGAGTCACTTCCTTGAACAGGACTTCTCCAATAATTAAAGAGGCTAAACCTATGACGATAACTCCCGTTCCGCCGTTCACATCGGCATAGCCAATGTTCTGGGCAATCAGCGCTCCTCCCAGTGCAATAATGCCATTGGAGAAAACCAGTCCGATGATTTTCATGCGGTCAGTCTGAATGCCAAATGAACGTGCCATATTCTCGTTGTCACCTGTTGCAATATAGGCCTGGCCTAAACTGGTGTAAAAGAAAAACAGCAGCAGGCTAATGACACCTACCAGAATAATCAAGCCAACTACAACCACATCAAAGTAATTTGGCAGAAAACTAAATACATCATACACACGCGGGAAATTCAACAGACTTAAATTCGACCGCTGCATCACAAAAAGCATGACGGAATGCGAGCCGGTCATTACAAGAATCCCTGATAAAATGACGGGGACTTTTCCTTTTGTATAAAGCAGTCCGGTAACCAGTCCTGCTCCCATGCCGGCTGCAAAGGCAAGTAGCATCGCTAGTAGAGGATGAAGCCCATTGACGATTGCCGTGACGGCGACCGCTGACCCGAGTGGAAAAGACCCTTCAGCGGTCAAATCGGGAAACTTTAAAATACGGTAAGTGGTAAAAATACCAATACCTAATACAGCCCATAATAATCCTTGTGCAATTGCGGATACCAGCATGTCTCTAAGTCCTCTCTTATTCGTTGTTATCTATAATTGTTGCGTCATCTAAAACAGATTGTGGAAAGGTGATACCCAAACGGTCGGCTTTCTCTTGATTCACCAATATATCTCCTTCACTTAATACAAATACTGGAAAGTCACTTGGGTCTTGGCCATCGAGCACTTCAGCAGCCATTCGTCCGGCTTCCTCTCCCATTTCGGTCTGGTTAATACCGACTGTGGCCAGCCCGCCTTGAGCAATCATCAGGTCAACTGTTGGAATAAGTGGTGTATCATAGCGGTCCGCCTCACTGACGACTGTGTCAAAGGCGCTTGCAATGGTGTTGTCTGTTGGAAGGTAAATGACATCCACTTCCTGAGACAGAGTCGCCACCATCTGCTGAATTTCATTCGTGCTGGAAACAGTGTAGGTCACAGCTTCAAGCCCCATATCTTCCAGGACCTGTGTGACACGTTCGCCCTCAGCTCTGGAATTATCTTCTCCCGAACTGTACAACAGGCCGACTTTCTGAGCATCCGGCAGAATGTCCTGCATCAAACCAAGTTGTGCTTCAACCGGGGCCTGATTTTTTACGCCTGTGACGTTTGTACCGGGAACGTCTTCTGATTCGACCAGTCCGGCTCCGACAGGGTCTGAAACAGCCCCCATAATGATTGGTATCTCACT
>RECC01000009.1 GCA_007692455.1 Alkalibacterium sp.
CTTAATCAATTGGACAGCCTATAAGCACTGCCCTCCACTCTTTCCTCAACACTTCTTCAGTCTAGCATCCGTTTGTAAATCACGTGTAAAATACGTGTAACGCTTAATAAAGTTTCTATTAACTTGATTAATAAACAATTCATACGTACTCCTTGCTGCTTTACAATATTCTCAAAAAAGCCTACTATTAGACTATAACAACTCCTTACTACATACTTCTTATTCTTGGAGGTTCCTATGCATAACTACCGCCGATACAACCTGACGATGATGTTTCTGTCGCTGGCATCTATTGTTTTGATTATTCTGGACCTGTTGTCCATTATTTCGATTTTGGATCAACCTTACTTTGCTATAGACATTATTTTTGTCGTCATTTTTGCCTTCGATTACATCTACCGTCTTGTTTTATACGAAGACAAAGTAGAATTTGTCCTGCATCACGTGTTTGATTTGCTTTCAATCATTCCTTTTTATTCGATTTTCCGTCTCTTTAGACTGTCGCGAATCTTTCGTATACTACGTTTTTCACATTTTATCCGCTTCTCTCGGTTCTCCCGCCTGCTCGGTCTGAAAATGCGGTCACAGAGAGAAATCAAGTCGGTGCTTCATACAAATGGTCTGATATATGTCCTTTATACAGCTGTGCTCCTCATACTCTTCAGTTCGACATTGTTTTCGGTTTCTGAAGATATCTCCTTTTCCGAGTCAGTGTGGTGGGCGATTGTGACGGCTACGACAGTGGGGCACGGAGAAATCTATCCGATGACTTTAACCGGTCGGTTCGCCGCTATTTTATTGATGTTCTTAGGTCTGGCTCTCATTGGCACGCTGACCAGCTCCTTAACCACCTATTTTAGTCAGTCCAAGTCAAAAGAAGTTCAGAAGATTAATGACCTTGAGTCAAAAGTCGATCTGCTACTGGAAAAAATTTCTGACATGGAAGATAAACTTCCGAAATGATAATATGTAACAATTGCATAGCTTCATCATCTTATAGCAAATAGTAGAGACACCCGTCTGAGGTGTCTTTTTATGTGCCCTCTCGCTTCCGTGCTATAATAAATTATCTTCAGACACCATAGGAGGTGCCCTCATGAAAGGACACAACGTATTCGGGGCCAAAGTCCTATCCTACGTCCTCATCGGATGGGTTATTCTTCGCCTCATTTTTAACGTCCCTCTTCTGCACGCCATTGCACTTGGTCTAGTGCTTTCCCTGATCACTTATATTCTAGCTGATATACCTTTCTTAAAGACCCATTGGAATAAACTGCTGACCGCGCTGAATTTTCTTCTGGTCCTTGCCGGTATTTCTTATTACCTACTTTCAACAGACAGTAATCTGCTTATCGTTAAAGCCCTTGTCTACACAATCAGTCTGACTTTATTTGATTATTTTCACCACATCTGGCTGCAGAAAAATCATTATACTAGTAAAAAAGCCTGCAGCTGAAAATCAGCGCAGGCTTTTCTATATCTCAAATTAGTTTTGTCAGGAGGCCAATACCTGGCCTTTTTTCTGCATTTCATACATTTCGGCATAGGCCCCATTTAAATCGATCAGTTTTTCATGGGTGCCGCGTTCCTTAATGACGCCCTGGTCCAGCACAAGAATCTGGTCTGCGTGCTGAATGGTCGACAGACGGTGCGCAATAATGAAAGTGGTTCGTCCTTCTTTCAACACATTCATCGCATGCTGAATGATTTCTTCGGTTTCCGTATCAATGGAAGATGTTGCTTCGTCTAAAATAAGAATCTTAGGATTAAAGGCCAGTGCTCTGGCAAAGGAAATCAGCTGACGCTGTCCTGAACTCAAGGTACTCCCTTTTTCCACAACCGGTTCGTCAATTCCTTTTTCGAATTTATCGAGCAGGTCTTCACCACCCACATCCATCAGTGCCTGTATCGCTTCTTCTCGCGTGATTGACGGGTTATCCATCGTGATATTTGAATAAATGGTTCCCGTAAACAAGAACGGATCCTGAAGGACAATGCCCATCTGTTCTCTGACTGACTGTCTGGAGTACTCTTTCGTATTCTGACCGTCGACAGTAATTTCACCATTCTGCGGATCATAGAAACGGAAGAGCAGATTCATGATAGAGCTTTTTCCAGAACCCGTATGACCGACTAAGGCCACCGTATCACCGGGTTCAGCGGTAAAGTGAATGTCTTTCAGAACATCCTTTTCTTCCGTGTAACCGAAAGTGACTTTTTTAAAGGAGACTCGGCCATCCGTCACGGTCATTTTTTCTTCAGGATTGTCTTCCGGTTTCATGTCCATCATTTCGAAAACACGCTCACCGGCGGCAATTGCCTGCTGCACAAAAGCCATCTGTTGAATGATTCCTTTAATTGGCTCATACAAGCGACTCACGTAATCACCGAAGAGATAGAGCATCCCAACGGATACGCCGAGCACACCGTTAATATACTGGGTACTGAAGTACACCATCAGGAGAAGCAGTGAAAAGCGTCTCAGAAAATCGGCAAATGTCCACTGAAAAGCCGAGTCCAGAATGACATACTTGCGCATAACTTCGTACCATTTTTCATTGATAACTTCGAATTCGTCCTGAATGCGTTCTTCCTGTTCAAAAGCCTGAATAATCTGCATGCCCTGAATGGATTCATTGAGTTTACCGTTAATGTCGGAGTTCAAGTCACGTTCCTTGCGGTGAAAGACTCGGGCATATTTTGTGTAGAACTTGTTCCATAAAAACATCAGCGGAATCAAGACCAAAAGGGCCAGTGCCAGTCCTTGATGGAAACTTGCGATGGCAATAAAGGTCCCGATAACATAGAATACATTTATCAGAATCTGACCAACTGTTGCAACATAAAACTGTTGACGCAGACTTTCCGTATCATTCGTTATGCGCGCAACAATTTTTCCCGCCGGCAAATTATCAAAGTAATGAATCGGCAGTTCCTGCACATGTCTGTAAAGCTGATCTCTGAGTATTTTTATAATCCCGTTGGCCGCCCGCATTCTGTAGAGGCCAGAAATGTAACGGGTAATGACGGTGGAGACCATCAGTCCAAAATAAATCAGAATAAGCTGCAGGAGGACGTCGGTATAGGCCTCTCCTTCTGCTGCGGCAGGTGTAATAACATTGTCAATAATTCGCTGAGCAATAATTGGGGCACTCAAATCGGTAATCATGGAAAGAACGACCAGACCGATTCCGATTGTAAAATACAGCTTGAAATATTTCATATAAGATAATAATCGTTTAACAGTATCCATTTACTCACCCTTTCCTTTAAATGCATAAGGGTCTGATTCCTTGTCATTCGTGTTTAATTCTTTAATTTCCTGCTTCGTGAACTGTTCATAGTACCAGCCTTCTCGCTTAATCAGTTCATCATGCGTTCCGCGTTCAATAATTTTACCGTTGTCCAGTACAATGATTTCATCTGCTTCTTTGACTGCTGAGAGTCGGTGAGTTGAGATGATCGTTGTCTTGTCTGAACGGATGTGTTGAATATTATGGATTATAGTCTGTTCAGTCTTGGCATCGACAGCTGAAAGGGAGTCATCCAGGATCAGAATATCCGGATCCTTAATCAGCGCACGCGCGATGGAGATACGCTGTTTCTGTCCGCCCGAAATGGAGACGCCTTTTTCACCAATCATGGTGTCCAGACCTCGGTCCATATTTTTCAAATCTTCTTCAAATGACGCCATGCGAATGCTTTCCAGAATCTCTTCATCTGTCGCATCTTTTTTACCGAACGCTATATTGTCACGGACACTGCGACTGAATAAAACGTGATCTTGTGGCACATAGCCGATTAAACGTCTAAGCGACGGATCGTTGTATTCTGAATAGGCTGACTCGCCCATGTCAAAAATGCCGGTTCCCATTGGAAACTGATTCAAGAGTTGTCTGATTAATGTTGTCTTGCCTGAACCGGTTTTTCCGACTATGCCAAGTGTCTGGCCTGTTTTCAGATTCAAGTCGATTTCGTCCAGATTGGTGATTTCACTGGCTTCGTATTTGAAAGTGAAGTGGTCAAAATTTAAATCATTGACGCGCTGGGCTTCGATCATTCCTTTAAAGTTGAGTCCATCAGTTGCATGGGTGATTTCCTCGACACGTCTCATGGATGCACTGCCCTGTCTTAAAATGAGGACCAGTTCGGATACCGAAATAATCGGCCAGATCATCATACCCAGGTACATCTGAAAGGCAACGATATCTCCAACACTTAAAACGCCCTGTGCAACCAGCAAAGCCCCATAACTCAAAGCAATCATAATACTGATGCCTTCAAATGCCTTAACCGTCGGCGAGAAAATGGCAGCTATTTCAGATACCCGGTTATTTTTTTTGAGCAGGTCACTGGTCTGCCCTTTAAATTTTTCAATAAAATCTTCTTCTTTGACGTACGCACGAATGACGCGCATACCGTCAATCATTTCAAGTACATCGTCGTTGACGGATGAGAAAGATTTCTGTGATATTTCGTATGCCTCATCAACTTGAGCGCCTTTCACTTTTACTACATAAGCCATTGGCAGGAGCGGCAATACCGCTGCTATAGTGAGTCCCCAGTTGACGGAAATTCCCATCATGATAACTAAGGTGGCTGTGAACCCAGTTGCGCTCATTAGAACGAGCATCCCGTAGCCGGCAGTATCTGCCAGGGCGCGAATGTCCTGTGTTCCGCGGGCCATCAGGTCACCTGTTCTGAATTTTTCAAAATAAGGGGCACGCATTCTAAGGAAATGACGCATGAGTGTACTGCGCATTTCCTTCTGCAGCTTGTAGGCTCCCGAGAACAGGCCGTATCCCCAGAGAAAGTCCAGTCCGTAGGTAATAAATACCAAAGCAGTAAACTGCAGGCTGTACGTTCTGAGTAATTCCGCATCCATTTCCCCCGTGACAATGGCGTCAATAAAGCGTCCGATAATATACGGAATAATAACGGCAAAAACATTGGAAATGGCCAATGCAAAGAAGGAGCCCAGGTATTGCCATTTATTTTCTTTGAAAAAGAATTTAAGTTTAAATAGAACTTCGAACATCGTATCGTTCCTTTCTTCACACAAAAAGGCAGTCTATTCCCGTTAAAGAATAGACTGCCTGGTTTTATTTAATGGTATGCCAAAAGACGGCATTATAAAACAAGGGTTTATACTATTGCAAAAAGGGAGGATTTGAGCCCACCAGACTGTAAAGTCGGGGGTGTGCATGTAATTAGATTAGGCTGGTTTATGATTGCTGTTAACATCTGCACATCTCCTCTCATTTATTTGCGATCAGACAACTCTCTCATCGCTATCAACTATACACTGAAACGTTTTCTTTTACAATAAAAATAGGACAAATTTAGTAAAAAAAGTGGCTATCTTTATTTATTTAACATATTCGATTCTCACTCAACATGGTTCCATTCCAGTAAATGACATGTAAACTCAATTATTTGGTCATCATAGGACAGTTGATAAAACTGAACTACAGCATCACTTGTATTCTTTTGATTTCGAAGCAGTTTAAATAAAGGAAACGACGTAAACTTTTCTGCTAAATCGAGTACAATCCATAACCTTTTATTAAACTTCATCGGTATAGTGTGAGAGTGCATTATAGTGAACAGCCACAATTTTTTACTGCATAAAAAAAGATGCATTAGAACAATGCTGTTGTATTTTCAGCAACGTTCTAATGCATCTTTTAGCCTGTCTATTCGTCCCGGCAGACACGCTGGTACAGTTCAATCATTTCCTGTGCGAGATCACGATAGGTCATCGCATTCATCAGGGTGTCCTGGGCGTGTACCATCAGTAAATTCAATTCGATTGAATCCCCCGACGCTTCCTGGGTCAACAGGTCTGTCTGAACCTGATGAGCTTTTCGGATAGCTTCATCAGCTCCTTTTAGCTTTTCTGCAGAGAGCTCATAGTCATCTGCTTTTGCCGCATGGATGGCTTCCATCGAACTGCTTCGGGCATCCCCCCCGTACATAATTAACGACATGACCACTTCCATCAGTTCGCTATTTTGTTCGCTCATACGTCTGCCTCCTGACTAGTTGAAGAATTATTCCATAAGGGCCAGTGCGCTGTCCAGCACTTTTTCGCCATCCATCATGCCATAATCCTGCATGTTTATGATATCGATGGCAATATTGTTCTTAGCTGCTTTTTCCTCAAATTTAGTCTTCATATAGCGTACCTGAGGTCCAAGAAGCATGACATCCACTGGTCTGGATCCCATTTTCGCATCCACTTCGCTTGCTGATACGGCAAAAATATCCGCATCAATTCCTCTTTCTTCTGCAGCTTTCTGCATTTTTGACACCAGCATGCTGGTACTCATTCCTGCCGCGCATACGAGCATAATTCCTTTAGTTGCCATGTTGTCTCCCCCTAAATTAATTGCCGACTGTCTCTACTTTTAATTTTTCTGAAATCGACCTTTATATATAATTTAATCATACACCTATCTTTTTAAATTTTCCACTTTCGTTCATCCACTATAGGAATTTTCTGAAAAAAATAAAAAGTACATCCTTTCATAATGAAGGATGTACTCGAGTTAGTTATTTTTCA
>RECC01000068.1 GCA_007692455.1 Alkalibacterium sp.
ATTGTCCGTGTAGCCAAGCAGATTAAAAAAGCCGGAGCGAACTTCCTGCGTGGAGGAGCATTCAAGCCGCGTACATCGCCATACAGCTTCCAAGGACTGGAACTCGAAGGCTTGCGTATGCTTCAAGCAGCCAAAGCAGAAACCGGCCTACCGATTGTAACGGAACTGATGTCAACTAAGTGGATTGACGAGTTTGTTGATTCAGTAGACATGATTCAGATTGGTGCACGCAATATGCAGAACTTTGACCTGCTGAAAGAAGTCGGTAAAACGAATAAACCGGTCCTTCTCAAACGAGGCCTGTCTGCCACATACAAAGAATGGTTGATGTCAGCAGAATACATTATGTCTGAAGGCAATGACAATGTCATTTTATGTGAACGCGGAGTCAGAACATTTGAGCCGGAAACACGCAACACACTGGATATCCAGGCGGTACCCGTTATCAAAAAACTCTCTCACTTGCCGATTATTGTTGATCCGAGTCATGCTGGAGGTATGTCTTACCTTGTTGAAGCAGGTGCAAAATCAGGGATCGTTGCCGGAGCTGACGGACTGATGATCGAAGTCCACAATGATCCGGAAAATGCATGGAGTGACGGTGAACAGTGTCTGACACCTGACGAATTCGGTCTCTTGATGGAAAAAGCTGAAAAACTGGCATCGGTTGAGGGACGTACCGTTCCATTATCTGCCCAGACCACTGTCAAATAAGGAGCCCGCTAGTATGAATGAAATAAGAGTGACACTGCCGCAACCGTCAGTGTCTTATCCAATTAAAATTCAAAAAGGTCTTCTTGAACACGTCGGAAAAGAAGTGTCAGAAATGACAACGAGCCGACGAGTGGCTGTCATTACGGATAAAAATGTTGATCTGCATTATGGGGACCAAGTTAAGCGCAAGCTGACGGATGAAGGCTTTGTCGTTAGTATGATTGTGCTGGAGCCTGGCGAGCAGACAAAGACTTTTTCCGTTATGTCGACCGTCTACTCTCAGCTGATAGAAGCCGGCCTGACTAGAAGCGATGTGATTGTAGCATTAGGCGGTGGAGTAGTTGGTGATATTGCCGGTTTTGCGGCTGCTTCTTATCTAAGGGGTGTGAGCTTTGTTCAAATTCCGACCTCTCTTCTCGCTCAAGTCGACAGCAGTGTCGGTGGTAAAGTAGGGGTGGATTTGCCGGAAGGTAAAAATCTGGTCGGTGCATTTTATCATCCCGACAAAGTACTCATCGATCCATTGGTGCTGGACACGTTAACGGACCATTATTTTGCGGACGGTATGGCTGAAGTCATCAAATACGGCTGTATTCAGGATTCTTCATTTTTCATGAAGCTGGCTGAATTAAAAACTAGACAGGCAGTCATGACGGAAATTGAATCCATCGTAAGCAGATGCTGCGAGATTAAAAGAAAATTGGTCCAGCAAGATGAAAAAGATAAAGGCATGCGCATGCTTTTAAATTTCGGCCATACACTAGGGCATGCCATTGAAGCATTTTACCACTACGAGTCGATTACTCATGGACACGCAGTGGCTATCGGAATGGCTACCCTAACGGAAATTTCGGAGCGGCAAGGCCTGACTGAGGCAGGAACAACAAAAGAGTTGAGACGGGTACTTAAGACGCATCAGCTCCCTGCGGAACTGGCTGACTTGACCGATTATGATGCTATTTTACCTTACGTGAAGAATGACAAAAAACAACTGAAAAACAAACTGCATGTTGTCCTGCTTGAGAAAATGGGGAATGCAGTGATCCATCAAACCGATGGGGACTTTTTTGAATCATTGACATTAGGAGGACAAAAACCGTGACGCATTTAGAAATCAGACCGAATCGATTAGAAGGCAACGTGACCGTTCCCCCATCTAAAAGTTTGGCGCATCGTGCGATTATCTGTGCAGCTTTAGCACAAGGAGAAAGCACGGTCAGAAACATACAGTTTTCAGATGATATAAGAGCAACCATTGACGGAATGCGATCCTTTGGAGCGGAAATAACTGAAAAGAAAGACGTTTTAACCATACAAGGAATTGGAATCAACTCTACCGGATCGAGTAAACAAGTAAAGAACACGGGTGGAAGGGATACCGTACGTCTAGTCGACTGTAACGAATCGGGTTCCACCCTGCGCTTTCTTGTGCCGGTGGCGACCCTATTTGACGGCCGAACGCGCTTTACCGGCCGAGGAAAGCTCGGCAAACGCCCGCTTACACCTTATGAAGAACTGTTCACCAATCAGGGCC
Source organism: Alkalibacterium sp. (assembly GCA_007692455.1). Classification (GTDB taxonomy): domain Bacteria; phylum Bacillota; class Bacilli; order Lactobacillales; family Carnobacteriaceae_A; genus Alkalibacterium. The sequence goes on from RECC01000068.1 coordinate 2,249, forward strand.
TTGATTATGAAGTGCTGGATACTGAAAAGCTGGATTTACTAATCAAAGGGACTTTATCTCCGGACACTATAAAACTGAGAGGGGACATCAGCTCACAGTTTATTACAGGCCTGCTTATGACACTGCCGTTTTTAGACGGTGACTCTCAGATAAAAGTCACTACACCACTGGAATCCAAAGGCTACATTGATTTGACATTAGCTGTTTTCAAAGATTTCGGTTTAGACATCCAGGTTGAAGACGACGGTCAGACCTTTACCATTCCTGGTCAGCAGTCGCTGCAGGCTGCAGACTACATGGTTGAAGGGGATTATTCTCAGGCTGCGTTTTTCCTGAGTGCCAACCAACTGGGCAATGATCTTGAACTGTCCGGTTTGAATGAACAGTCTCTGCAAGGGGACAAGGCGATTCTGATGATTCTGGACAAACTGGCAACTGAATCAGACCGAACGATTGACGGCTCGCAATTTCCGGATATTATTCCGATAGCGGCACTGGCAGCGGCTTTAACAAAAGGTCACACACGCTTCGAAAATCTGGAGCGTCTGCGCATTAAAGAAAGCGACCGGCTACTGGCCACTCAAGCTGAGCTGGAGGCTTTGGGAGCTGATATCCACATTGATGGCGATGCCTTGGTTATTAATGGAGTGGACTACTTAAAAGGTGGTGTCACTGTCTGGAGTCACAAGGACCACCGGATAGCCATGATGCTGGGCATTGCGTCGACCAAGTGTGACGAACCCATCATCATACAAGACACGGACTGTGTAGCAAAATCTTACCCGAATTTCTGGGAAGTATTTCAAACATTAGGAGGACATATAAATGAGCGGCATTTGGGGTAAAAAACTGGAACTGTCATTATTTGGAGAATCACATGGCGATGCCATAGGAATAACGATTAACGGTCTTCCACCAGGGCTTGAAATCGATTTGGAAAAAGTCCAGCTCGAGATGAGCCGTCGGGCACCAGGACGTAGTGATTTAGCTACTCCTAGAAAAGAAAAAGATGTGCCTGAAATTTTAAGTGGTTTTTTGGACGGCAAGGCAACAGGGGCACCACTAACCGCCATTATTCGTAACACAAACACTCGCTCAAAGGATTACAGTTTGCTGAAGGATGTTATGCGTCCAGGGCACGCAGATTACCCGGGTCTGATGAGATACAAGGGGCATCATGACTATAGAGGAAGTGGTCATTTTTCTGGTCGAATTACTGCGCCAATCGTGTTTGCCGGTGCTATCTGCAAGCAGCTGCTTGAGCAAAAGGGTGTCACAATCGGCTCGCATGTCCAGTCAATAGGGAACATTGAAGATGAACGCTTTGCAGACCAGAAAGCAGTCACGCCAGAGCAAGTAGAAGCTTTCAGTAAGGAAGAACTGCCGATGTTCAATCCAAGCAGAAAAGAAGAGATTCGTCAGTTGATTTTAGATGCCAAAGAAGAGGGAGATTCCGTAGGTGGTGTCGTCGAAACCTTTGTGCTGGGCATACCGGCTGGTTACGGTAATCCTTTCTTTGATTCTGTCGAGTCGACGCTGGCACATCTGGTATTTTCTGTGCCGGCTACAAAAGGAATCGAGTTCGGCATTGGGTTTGACATTACCAAGCTTAAAGGGTCTGAAGCCAATGATGAGTACTACTACGATGAAAATGGACAAGTCAAAACCCGTTCCAATAATAACGGCGGGATTATCGGAGGCATCACTTACGGCATGCCAATCGTTTTCCGTACAGCTGTCAAGCCACCGGCATCCATCAAGAAGAAGCAGGAAACAATCAATGTAAAAGAAGGCAAAGCGGCTGAACTAAGCGTGGAAGGCCGTCACGATCCGTGTATCGTACCGCGTGTCCTTCCTGTCCTGGAAGCTGTCACAGCCATCGGACTGACTGATTTGATGCTGGGGGCTGGAGAATGAACGAGCTGGACCAGTACCGTAAGGAAATAGACCTGATTGATCAGGAGTTGACAGCCTTGTTTGAAAAACGGCTGGAAACAGTGTTGAAAGTAGGCGAGTATAAGATAAAGCATCAGTTGCCTATCTTGGATACGAGCCGGGAAGAGGCGGTTATCCAAAAAAATATCGAGCGGTTAAATAATCAGGCTTTCAAGAAGGAAATAGCCGATTTTTACCGTTCTCTGATGGGGATTACGAAAGAAACGCAGGAACGACTGATGAGTGAAGACGGCAATCAATAATCAAAAAAAAGGCAAGCACTATCCGCTCTAACCAAGAGGGATGCTGCTTGTCTTTTTTGCTTTATGGGCGAAACTAAACAAATGAGAACTATAGTTGAGTATACTAACTTTAAAGTTAACTGAACGACTGTCTGGCTGAAGTTCAGACAAGTAGTTAAGCTCTAAACTACACTCAAAAGTGAAAAACGCCTTAGATAGTAGAGTTCAGGTTTCCTGAACTCCACCGTTTTATGCAATTATTAAGTTTGGACTCGATGTCAGCATTTAAGATTGCAATATCCTAATTATACGTATGGATATTGAATGAGTTCTTCTTCAGATTCTTCAATGGTGATGGATGTAAAGGCATTAGCGTTATGGAACATGCGTTTACAATCTTCGCTCAGGCGAATAATTCTAAAGTTCTTGCCTGCTTCTTGATAACGCTTAGTCAAGGAACTTATGGCTTCAACCGCTGAGTAATCAGATACTTTGGCATACTTCAAATCCAAGGTAACTTCATCAGGGTCAGTTGTGACATCAAAGATATCCTTGAAGTTCAAGACAGAACCGAAGAAAATCGTACCGTTAATTTTATAGGTTTTGCCTTCTTCTTCAGATTCTTCAACGTTTGCATAGATAACTTTTCCTTTTTCCCAGGCAAAGATTAGAGCCGAAACAATGACACCGACGATAACGGCAGTTGCCAGATCAGCAAAGATAGTAATAACCGAGACGATTAAAATAACGAGAATGTCTTGGGCAGGAACTTTACCTCTGTAACGCAGGCTTTCCCATTTAAAGGTACTCACAACAACCATGAACATAACACCGACTAAACCGGCCAGTGGAATAGCGTTGATGAACGCTGAACCAAACATGATGAAAAACATAAGTGCTGAAGCGGCAACTAAACCGGAAATACGGCTGCGTCCACCTGACTTGATGTTGATGATGGACTGACCAATCATAGCGTCCCCACCCATACCGCCAAAGAAGCCGTTCACGAGGTTGGCCATTCCCTGGGCGATGATTTCCTTATTCGTGCGTCCGCGTGTGTTGGTCATTTCATCAATAACTTGAAGCGTCAATACAGCTTCTGACAGGCCAACCAATCCACCGATTATAGCATAAGGGAAAATAATCTGAAGGGTCTCGATATTAATCGGAACCATCGGAATGTGGAAACGAGGCAGTCCGCCGCTGATTTCCATACCCGCGAAATCCTGCACATTCTGCAGGTGAATACCAAAGCGACCCAAACCTAAAGCAATAATTGTCATGACAATAATAGCAATTAAACTTGACGGGACAGTTTTAGTTAATTTCGGTACAAAATGAATAATCAGCATAGTAAAGGCGACGAAAAACAGCATCAATGCTATCTGGGGTCCCGGCAGCCAGGTTGACTGAACCACTTCAGTTCCATTAACTGTGGAAACAGAATTCGTTTTGAATAAATCCCACTGGGACAGAAAAATTGAGATGGACAGACCATTTAAAAATCCGAGCATAACCGGATAGGGAATGATGCGGGCATACTTTCCTAACTTGAGCAGACCAATTGAAATTTGAATGAGTCCCATCAAAACAACAGTTGCAAAGAGGTATTCCAGACCGTGTGTTGCTATCAGTGATGCAAATACGACGGAAATTGCAGCGGTAGATGAGCTGATCATGCCGGGGCGTCCTGAGAAAACGGATGCTACAAAGCCAATCATGACAGCTGTCTGAAGACTTAAGATTGGGCTCACACCAGCGACGAAAGCGAAGGCAATCGATTCTGGAATCAAAGCCAGGGCGACGGTCAAGCCGGACAGAAAGTCATCCTTTAACAGTTTTTTGTTTTCTTTGAGCAGCTGTATTGGACGGAATGCACTGCTTTTTTTATCTAGTTGTTGCATATTATCTCTCCTTTTTCTATAGTTTGTTTTTCACAAACCTCACAATTAAATAGTCTAC
>RECC01000027.1 GCA_007692455.1 Alkalibacterium sp.
AGCGTTCAATCCCGATTATTCTGATGACCTATATGAACCCCATCTTTGCGTATGGCGCTCAGGCCTTTGCTGAAGACAGCGCCCGAGCAGGAGTGGACGGACTCATTATTCCGGACCTGCCGATGGAAGAAGAAGGCAGGCTGACAGATAAGCTGACTGAAAACAGTATTGCCCTCATCCGTCTGGCGGCACTGACCAGTCCCAAAGAACGGCTGGAGCGTATCGCGAAGAGAACGGAGGGCTTCCTTTATGCCGTGACCGTCAAAGGAACCACAGGGGCACAGACCAGCTTTGCTGAAACGGTAGGCGACTATATCCAGGAACTGAAAGAAATGACATCAACGCCTGTTCTTGCCGGTTTTGGTGTATCTACACCCGATCATGTGCGCCAACTCAGTCAGTATGGAGACGGCGTCGTCGTGGGCAGTCAAATTGTCAATTGCTTTCATGAGGGGAAACGGGACACAATTGTGGAGCTGATTCAGGCTTCAAAAAAACAACCGACACGGTAGGGGTCTGCTGACGAGTGACCAGGAAACAATTTTTGAGCGAACAGTCAGCTGAGAAAAGCATTTAATCCATACTGAAGGATGCCATGAGGGGTTCTCTAGTATAAGAAAACAAGTAAATTAATGGAGGAGACATACACGTGATTATTGTATTAAAACAAGGAACAAAGGCAGAAGACATTAGACAGCTGACAGAGAGGCTGGAAACAAAGGGTGTAGCGGTGAGTCATTTTTCAGATGCCCGCAGAGATTTCCTCGGACTGATTGGGGATACGAGTACACTAGATGAACATCACATCCAGGCAAACAAGGTCGTCGAACAGATTGTTCGTGTGGAAGAACCTTACAAAAAAGCCAACCGAAAGTTTCATCCTGAAAATTCCATCATTCAAATTGGAGATCAGAGCATTGGCGGCGAAGGTCTGGGAGTCATCGCTGGACCGTGCTCGGTGGAAAGTGAAGAACAGATTATTGGGATTGCCAAACGCGTAAAAGCTGCAGGAGCGAACTTCCTGCGCGGTGGTGCCTTTAAACCCCGTACATCCCCTTACAGTTTTCAGGGACTGGAACTGGAAGGTCTGCGGATGCTTCAGGCCGCTAAAAAAGAAACAGGCTTGCCTATCGTCACTGAACTGATGTCAACCAGCTGGATCGACGAGTTTGTTGAATCGGTTGATATGATTCAAATTGGGGCCCGAAACATGCAGAACTTCGATTTGCTGAAAGAAGTCGGAAAAACGCAGACACCCGTACTTTTAAAACGTGGACTGTCAGCGACTTACAAAGAATGGTTGATGTCAGCAGAGTACATCATGTCTGAAGGAAACGAAAACGTGATTCTATGTGAACGAGGCATACGGACATTCGAACCGGGCACACGGAACACCTTGGATATTCAGGCTGTGCCGGTCCTCAAAAAACTATCGCATCTGCCCATTGTCATTGACCCGAGCCATGCAGGAGGAGAATCCTACCTGGTTGAAGCAGGGGCAAAAGCGGGAATTGTTGCCGGTGCTGACGGTCTGATGATAGAAGTACACAATGACCCTGAAAATGCCTGGAGTGACGGCGAACAATGCTTGACCCCTGACGCCTTTGCAGATCTGATGGAAAAAGCACGTAAACTGGCAGAAGTTGAAGGCCGTTCCCTGCAAAAAGCGGCTGAGATACTCTCGCGCTAATATAAATAGAATATATTTTTCTTAATAAAAGACGTCACTATTCTGTTTTTAGCAGAAGGTGGCGTCTTTTTACCCTTGGTTTCTTGAATTAATGTACATAAGGTGACGAGCGGCTTTTAACCAGCTCGCAAATTTAAATAAAAAGAGGTGGGAAATTTCCCGCTCTATGGAACAAATTCCAATGTATGCGCTTCCTTTCCTAAGGGGTGTCAACCTGTTGTAAGCGCTATTCAGAGATGATTAAATGAGTGTACAGATAAATCAAATAACAAACGAAAGAAGGATGACCACATGAAGGAAAAATTACAGCGTTTCGGTGGGGCCATGTTTACCCCGGTTTTACTCTTTGCTTTTTCAGGAATCATGGTAGCCTTTGCCTTGATGTTCAATAACACTCAAATTGTCGGAGCAATAGCTGAAGAAGGAACACTTTGGCATGGATTCTGGACCATCATAGAAAATGGAGCCTGGACCGTATTCAACCAGATGGAGATCTTATTCGTTATTGGTATTGCACTAGGACTGGCCAAGAAAGCCAATGCCCGAGCAGTACTGGAAGCTGTTGTCATTTACTTGACGTTCAATTACTTCCTTTCCAGTATGCTTGAACTTTACGGCTCAAACTTCGGTGTTGACTTCACACAGGAAGTCGGCGGAACAAGTGGCTTGAAGATGATTGCCGGCGTAAGGACTCTGGATACAGGAATTATCGGAGCCATTGCCATTGCAAGTTTGGCGGTATTCCTGCACAACCGTTACTTTGATAAGAAATTACCTGATTGGCTGGGAATTTTCCAGGGCTCGTCCTTCGTTGTTATTGTTGGCTTTTTCGCGATGCTACCAGTAAGTTATGCCACAGCGCTTGTTTGGCCGAATGTTCAATCAGCCATTGAGTCCACTCAAGTATTCATGACTAATTCAGGAATCTTCGGTGTCTGGCTCTATACTTTTATGGAACGTGTTCTGATTCCGACGGGTCTGCACCACTTCGTCTATACACCTTTCCTGTTTGGACCAGCTATTGTCGAAGGCGGCATTGTGACGTCCTTTATTGAAAACTTGCCTGTTCTGGCAAGCACAGAAGCATCACTCGTTGATGTGTTCCCGCAAGGAGCATTTGCATTACATGGAAATTCCAAGATGTTTGCGGCACCAGGTATAGCAGCAGCCTTTTACTTTACAGCCAAGCCTGAAAACCGCAAGAAAGTTGCTGCTCTCGTCATTCCAGCAACATTGACTGCCGTTCTGGCGGGTATAACAGAACCATTGGAGTTTACTTTCTTGTTCGTCGCGCCCGCATTGTTCTTTATCCATGCCTTCCTTGCTGCGACTATGGCAACCGTGATGTATTCCTTTGGAGTCGTTGGAGATATGGGTGGCGGACTAATCGAAATTGCATCCAAGAACTGGATTCCCCTTTTTGGTAACCATGCCGGGACTTATATACTTCAAATTTTGATTGGCCTAAGTTTCACCGTTATTTATTTCTTCCTGTTCCGTTACTTGATCTTGAAATTCAATTTCATGACACCAGGACGCTCAGATAAAGAAGGGGCTAAGCTTTACAGCAAAAAAGAGTACCGTGAAAGAGAAAAAGGTGGCGCGAAAGGGTCGCCTGCGGACCAGTACGCCGATCAGGCACTCGCCTTTATTGAAGCATTCGGAGGGTCAGAAAATATTGAAACAGTAAACAATTGTGCCACGCGTCTTAGAGTTAAAGTGAAGGACCCGGAGATAGTTAAAGATGACGACGCCTTCAGTTCAGGCGGAGCCATGGGCGTAGTAAGAAATAAACAGTCTTTCCAAGTCATTGTCGGACTCTCTGTATCTCAGGTGAGAGAAGCCGTCGAATCACTGACGGGCAAATAATATAAACAGACAGTGGAGTCAGGCTAGTAAACTCAAATAGACACCACTAAATGAGTCGACTCGCTACAAGTACCGACCCACTTAGAAGTAAGTAATCATAAAGAATCACCAATTATTTTAATAGTAGAAAAGCATCTAAAGGAGATGGATAAAATGAAAAAACATTCAATCGTAATCGCAGGTGGCGGAAGCACATTTACCCCAGGAATTGTTCTCATGCTGCTGGAAAACCTGGACCGTTTTCCCATCAGACAAATCAAGTTCTATGATAATGATGAGGAAAGACAGAATACCGTTGCAGATGCCTGTGAAATTATCATCAAGGAAAAAGCGCCGGATATTCACTTTGTGAAGACGACTGATCCCGAAGAAGGCTTTACAGATGTCGATTTTGTAATGGCACATATCCGTGTCGGCAAATACAAGATGCGTGAAATGGATGAAAAAATTCCACTGAAATATGATGTTGTCGGACAGGAGACATGTGGACCAGGTGGGATGAGTTACGGTATGCGTTCAATTGGTGGCGTACTTGAAATCGTCGACTACATGGAAAAATATTCTCCGGATGCCTGGATGCTTAACTACTCCAATCCGGCAGCTATTGTAGCGGAAGCAACGCGTAAATTGCGTCCGGACGCGAAGATTCTAAACATCTGTGACATGCCTATATCAATTGAAAATCTGATGGTCAAAATTTTAGGCATGGATAGCCGTAAAGAGTTGAATGTTCGTTATTATGGGCTGAATCACTTCGGCTGGTGGACATCCATTACGGATAAGGAAGGAAACGACTTGATGCCGGCCCTCAAGGCTCATGTCTCAGAAAACGGCTACGCGGTTAACTTTGACGAATCCGGGCAGCACGTGGACAGCAGCTGGCAGGATACCTTTAAAAAAGTAAAGGATGTCTATGCCCTGGATCCGGATACGCTGCCGAACACTTACCTGAAGTACTACATGTACCCACAGGATGAAGTAGCAAAAGCTGATCCGACCTATACCCGTGCCAATGAAGTCATGGATGGACGCGAGAAGCATGTCTTCGGTGAGTGCAAGAAGATAGTCGCTAACCAGTCAACGGAAGGGTCAACGCTCGAAATCGATGAACATGCTTCATATATTGTTGATTTGGCCCGTGCGATTGCCTACAACACTGGCGAGCGCATGCTGCTGATTGTTGAAAACAAGGGTGCCATTGCTAACTTTGACGATACGGCCATGGTTGAAGTGCCGTGTATTGTCGGTTCAAACGGTCCTGAGCCTATCACGCAAGGTGAGATTCCCCGCTTCCAAAAAGGTCTGATGGAGCAGCAAGTTGCTGTTGAGAAGCTGGTAGTCGAAGCCTGGGAAGAAGGCTCTCGTCAAAAACTGTGGCAGGCATTAACCCTGTCTCGTACAGTTCCAAATGGTCGTGTAGCTAAGGAACTGATGGAAGAACTGGTTGAAGCCAACAAAGAGTTCTGGCCTGAACTAAACTAGCCAAGTGACTAAACCACTAAACTCTCTGCAAGCAGGCAATGGTCCTGTCAGTAGAGAGTTTTTTGTATAGTAGGAAAGGGAGGTATGATATGATTGGATTGAAAGAAGGTGATCAGCAGATGCTGCATGAACTAATCAACAAATATGCTGAATTTCTGACCGATAATGACTACCATATTCTCTCCTATGTTGAAAAAGAACCGGAACGCGTAGCGAATATGACCATCATGGAGTTGAGTCAGCAATGCAACATGTCAAAGTCGTCTATACTGAGGATGACTAAAAAACTGGGATTTTCCGGTTACAGCGAATTTAAATACTACTTAAAGGAATCATCTGCAAAGAACGATAGCTCAGGTAATGTATTTGAATTAAGCGAGAATGATATCAAACGAACGGTTCAGCTCTTCGATAATCAGGACAAGCAACCGATTTATTCCCTTATCGACGAGGCAGAGACTATCTATGCTTACGGCACGGGTTGGGGGCAGCAGAATGCTCTCCAGGAGCTCAGCCGGTATTTACTCTCTATGGATAAGCGGGTGTATCTGATCCCTTCGCTTAGAGAACTGCAAGTGGCTTCAAAAAATATGTCATCCGATGATTTGGTGATTATAGCCTCTTTGAGTGGAGACTTAGATGAAGTCACCAGTGATTTGAAAAAAATCAGTCATCAGGGTGTGCCAACCCTGTCCATCACAAGTTTTAAAAACAATCACTTGGCTGAGTTAAGTACCTATCAGCTCTACTTTCAGTCGACCGATTTTGGTTTTGCTTACAATGTTGCACACAAATCTTTCATTGGTCTGCATGCGATTATTGACCTATTAGTCAGAGGGTATTTGGACTATAAGATGTGACTGCAGCAGCTGTCTATTTAAGGAGGTTAAGAAAGTGACTACTGTAAAAGAGGAAATGTACGATGTACTCATTGTAGGGGCAGGGCTGGCCGGCTTGTCTGCTGCGAAAGTAATTGACTCCACTGAGCTGAGTTACTGCGTACTGGAAGCAGCCGAACGTGCAGGGGGGAAAGTTAAGTCAGGTTGTAACAATCAAGGCGACTATTGTCTGGAATTAGGTGCTCAATTTGTCAATCCGGACATGACGGAAATGGTTCGTCTAATTGAGGAAAGTGGCATGACTCTATCAGAGACAGAAACAGGTGCCGGAAGTGTCTTTTTAAACGCAAAAACGCTGAGTCCGATAAATGATTTTATTGAATCGGTAGAGGAGAAACTCGGTCGTGAAGACAGGAAGGGGAAGAGGTCCTTATCTGAAACGATTGAGGGCTGGAAGATAAGTGAGGAAGAGAAAAGAATAGCAAAGAGCTTTTTTACAGAAGAAGCAACAGTAGACACCGATAGTATTTTAGCTGACAGTTTTTTCGATGTAAGCGAACGATATGAGTCTCAGCTTGATGATTTGAGCCATCAAGCGTCCGGCCAGTTAAATACTTTAATCGACCACATGATAGAGTCTTTAAAACAACCAGTTCTATTTAACCACGCTGTTGATTCAGTCAGTAAACAGGCGGACTCCTATAAAGTGACAGTATCTTCGGGACAAAGCTACTACGCGAAAGCTGTAATCATTGCCATCCCCCCGACGGTTGCAAAAGCCGTTGCGTTCGATGAACAATTAAGCGAATATTATCAGCCGTTGCTTGATAGCTATGTCGACGGGGCGGTTATTAAGCACACTTTTTCATATCCTAAAGCATTTTGGCAAGAATTGGAACTAAAAGATTCATTAGTTTCTGTAGAGGGAGTCGTGTTCAGCAATTACCGTGGCTTAAGCATATCGGACTCTTCAAAAAAAGGAGAGGCTCCACGACTGACTGCTTTTACTGGAGGAGACTTAGCAAGGAAATGGGCAAAGAAAACTGAGGATGAACGAAAAATGTTTGTTTTGGAAAGGTTAAGCAGTGTGTTCGGGAAAAGAGCTGGAAGCTACACTGATTTTAGAGAAAGTATATGGGTTGATCATCCCTATTGCGGAGGGGGCTATAGTGCCCAGATACACACTAAAGGTCACCCCGACGCAGCTCACAAGCTTAGAAGTCCACATGGTCAGGTCGTATTTGCCAGTACAGAAGTAGCCGAAGCCTTTCCCGGTTTTATGGAAGGCGCAGTTCGTTCTGGAAAGCGAGCAGCAAAAGCAATAATCAAAAATTAGGTACCAAGAGGAGAATTCAGCACATTAATTTTGTGTATGAGTTCTTTTTTTTGTGCTTATTTTCACTATACTTTCCGTTCTTTTATAAACGATAATCTATATATAAACATAATATTAAAAATATATTAAAAAGGAATCAGTGTGTTTTTTAACCGTAAATAAAAAAACGGTGATAAAAGAAAATTTCCTATTGCAATTCTTACGAATGTCTAAATAAAGGCGTTTTTAAGTGTTTTAGAAAGAATAAATGCTAAGAATGTTAAAGAAAATGAAATTATCGACTAAAGTTTACATTAGTAGTTTTTGTGTTTATGAGAAAAAGCCAATGAAAATAACCTGTTTTCAGATTGGATTTGCAATTATTTGTAACATAATCATTATTTATTTTGTGAAAAGATAACAAACAAATGCACTTTTAGTAAGCTCGTGATATAGTTACTTTAGTTAATTTCAATAAGGAGGAGAAAAATGAAGAAGATAGTATACACAGCGGCGGTACTAGCAGTACTTCCACTAATTGCAGGTTGTGAAACAGCTAGTTCTGAGGAAGGCTTACAAAGTGGGACATTCACAGGAGTAGGTGAAGGATACAACGATGAAATTGAGTTGAATGTAACAATTGGTGAGGGCGTAGTCAGCTCTATTGAAACTGTATGGCACGACGAAACAGCTTCTGTTTTCGATAATGCCTGGGCAGGGATTTCTGAAGATATCGTCGGAAAAGACAGTACGGAAGAAATTGAAGTGGTTTCAGGGGCGACTGGATCATCCAATGGTATTATTGCAGCTATTGATGAAGCATTAGAACAGTCGTTAAATGCAGACGGTGATGCAGTAGCTGAAGCGTCAAATGATGAAGACGACACAGAAGAAGATACAGAAATGGCGACATCTGGTGAGTTAGATTTAGATCAGGTCAATGAGTTTCTTAACACCAGCGCAGGCCTAGGACCTGGTTCTATTGCAAATGAAGTTCAAATTATCCCACATGCTCATATTGATGGTCCTGAACACGAAACAGACTTTTATGCTTTTGTTAATTTCAAAAATGCAGGAAGAGACTATATCAAGTATCAGGTTTCTTACTTATCTTGTACATGTCGTTCTGCCTCAGTTAACTATTGGCAGACAGCATACGTTGAATTAAGCTTACCGGAAAGCAGAGAAAAAGAAGATATTGAATTAAAAACATTATCATTTGATACAGATTCATCAGACAACTATTTAGCAGGATTCTGGGGTGACAGTGATCCGACTCCAGCAGGCGTGTCTTATGAAACATTTAAAACAGAATTCATCCCTCACTTTGTAAACAAGGATGCTTCTTACCTGCAGACCTTAAGTACAATCAAAGATATTGACCTGAACGAGTACCAGGATGGTGAAGGAAGAGAAAGCTTCGAAATCGATACCTACACTGGATCATCAGTAAGTGCAAACAACATCATCAGAATCGTGGATGCAATGATCGACTACCACGCACAAGATGACTTTTTCCAGAACTAATCATTTAAAAACGAATAAGAGGAGAAAAAATCATGATGAAAAAATTATTAATGCTATTAGTTATACCTGCAGTACTTGCAGGTTGTAATGACGCCGACACTGAAGAAACAGCAATCGAAGAGGTTGAGGCAACAGAAGAAGTTGAAGAGACCGAAGAAACCGTAGAAGAAACAGAAGAAGCTCGTGAGCTGCCGGCTCCGCGAGAAGAAGACGGCGATTATTCTGCAGAGGGTTCATCAGTTAACGTAGGTAACTTTGATGAGTTTATGTATGTTGAAGATGCCCTATATATTGACTTGAGAGATTACGAAGATTATGCTCAATTACACATGAAAAACTTTGAAGTGATTCCTTTCTTTGCTGTTATGCACAACGAAGAAGCACATGAAAATGAAGAAATGATTCAGCTGTTTGGAGGAGAAACAACTGATCCACAACCGGTTTACACTGCTTCAGAAGCGCTGTTGAAAGAAATGTTCCCGCAAGACAAGACACTATTCATTATGTGTCAGTCTGGTGCTCGTGTAGCTTGGATGATGGAAATCTTAGAAGCGTACGACTATGACATGGATAATATCTACAATATTGGTGGGTTAGGAACTTATACAGATTCAAAATACGCACCTTACATCACAAATACAGAAGAATTGACTATTCAAGTCGAGTATGACTTTACTGGTCTGACAAGAAACTAATCATCTTCTTGAAAACACTGCTCTCTATTCAGAGCAGTGTTTTTTATGAAATGATAGAAAAATGTTTTTCTATTAAAAGTATTGAGGAGGTTATTTGCCAGGATTAGGTGTTTAATATCTTTATTCCTCACTCTGTGTTAAAATCGGCATAAATAGTGCTCTGCGAAGGAGTTGAACAGGATGAAAAGTAAACGTCTGTTAGTCACAATGATTTTAGGAATATTTTTAACTGCGTGTGCATCTGATTCGGGAAACGACACCGCAGAAGACGCTGCTGACTTTGATGGTGGCAACGCGATGATGGAACAAGAATCCGTTGACAGGGAGATGGCCGAGGAAATGGGTGACGTGGAGGACTCGGGCATTGGTGAATCGCGTCTGATTGGAGAAAAAGTCATCCGTACGGTTAGTCAGGACTATGAAACGGTAAATTTTCCAGAGGCGACCGATTTTATACGTGAAACAGTAGCCAGTCATGATGCCTTTGTCGAATACTCATATGAATCCAGCTATACGCCATCCGGTGGAGCCTCCAGGCAGTATAGGATTGTAGACTATACTTTGCGAGTCCCGACTGAACAGCTGAATGCCTTCCTTAATGATTTGGAAGGAATGGATGCCTATAGGGTAAGCGAACAGATGGGGACTGAAGATGTGACTCAGATGTACCGGGACACGGAAGCCCGCATTGAGGTGCTGAACAACAAGGAGAACCGGCTGAACGAACTCCTGGAGCAGGCAGAGACAATTGAAGAAATCATTCAGATCGAAAACAGCCTGAGCGAGACGATTGCTGAACGAGAACAGCTTCAATCCCAACTTGACTACTTTGATGACCTTATAGACTATACCGTTGTCAGAATGACCATTACCGAACGCCCACGAATTTCTGGAGACAGAGAAGAAGGTCTGTCATTCCTCAGACGTGTTCAGGAAGCGCTGACTGACTCATTCTTTGCTTTCTATTATATCGTGCAGGACATCATTATCTTCCTGATTTATGCTGTCCCCTATATTCTAGTCATAGGTCTGGCCAGTGGAGTAATCTGGTTCGTCACTAAAAGGGTAAAACGAAGAAATAGAAGGTAATTATACTGAAGACACCTTTAATAGGGGTGTCTTTTTTTCTTAATAGAAGAGACAAGCTGAGATTTCTAGCCGCCTATTGAATAGTTGATAATAATCAAGTACGAGTCTTTTATAGAATATACAGCATTTGATTAGTGAAATAGAGGTAGATTACTTATAATTGTGTTAAGCGAAAAAAGTGAGGTGAGCATGTGAGAATCGAACATATTGGATTATGGACAAAAGATCTGGAAAAAATGAGGGCTTTTTATAGTAACTACTTTGATGCGGAAAGCGGCGAACGCTACCACAATCCGAAGAAAGGATTCAGCTCTTATTTTCTGACGTTTTCGTCAGGCAGCCGATTGGAATTAATGCACCGGGAAGATATTAGTAAAGAAAATGAAGAAAGTTTCGGATACGCTCACCTGGCGCTGGCAGTAGGCGATAAGAAGGCAGTAGACAAACTGGTTGAGCAGCTTGCAGAGGACGGTTATGACTTGTTGAATGGACCCCGCACGACAGGGGACGGTTACTATGAGGCGGTCATCGCGGATCCTGAAGGCAATCTAATTGAAGTGACAACAAACTGATTGATGAAAATAAACACCAAATAACAGGAGGCTATTATGGGATTATTAGTTGATGGAAAATGGCACGATAAATGGTACGATACGGAAAAAAATGACGGGCGCTTTATCCGGGAAGAGTCGCAGTTCAGAAACTGGATTACACCTGACGGGAGTGCGGGACCTAGTGGCGAATCAGGCTTTAAAGCAGAGCCCGGTCGCTATCACTTATACATTTCCAATGCCTGTCCGTGGGCAAACCGAACGATGATTATGCGTAAGCTGAAAGGTCTCGAAGAGATGATTTCGATTTCAGTTGTGCATCCGTTAATGGCTGAAAACGGTTGGACATTTGAACCTGAAGAAGATGTGGTGGCAGATCCGGTCATTGTGGCCAATTATCTGTATGAAGTTTATACCCACGTGGAACCAGAATACAGTGGACGCGTGACAGTACCTGTATTGTATGACTTGAAGCAGGATAAAATTGTCAACAATGAATCGTCTGAGATTATGCGGATGCTGAACTCGGCATTTGATGGAGTTGGAGCAAAAGAAGGGGACTACTATCCGAAAGACTTGCGTGAAGAGATTGATGCTGTAAACGATAAAGTCTACGGTGCAGTCAATAATGGTGTCTATAAAGCCGGCTTTGCGACTAAACAAGACGTCTACGAAGAGGAAGTAACCAAACTGTTCGATATGCTGAATGAGCTGGAAGAACGCCTTGAAAATAAGCGGTATCTGACAGGGGATCAGGTGACCGAAGCCGACATCCGTCTCTTTACAACTTTAGTCCGTTTTGACAGTGTCTACTATACGCACTTCAAATGCAATATTCGTCGCATCACAGATTATCCAAATTTATGGCGCTACACAAGGGAACTTTACAATATGCCAGGTGTATCTGATACAATCCACTTCAGACACATTAAAGAGCATTATTTCCGGAGCCACAAAAATATCAACCCGACAGGTATTGTGCCTACAGGGCCGAATTTAGATTTTAGTTTATAGAATAAGGTAGCCTTCCAGCTTTTTGGAAGGCTATTTTTTCATTGAATACAATTATTTAATTGCATCAGCTTATAAGTTTGCACAAATGGTGTTTAGCTGCAATTAGTTGTTAAAAAGTCAGGCTATCCTTTGTTTATATAACTGTTGAAGGGTTATAATTAAACTGAAATAACCTGTCGTACTCTTCTGCGGGATGTCTGCTTACTGTCAATTGTGGTTGTTTTCCTTATGTTTCAAGAGTTAAAGGAGCTGGCTGGGATGAGAAAGTTTCTTAAAGTATTTGGAGTGCTAATTGGCTTACTACTGATAGTTTCTCTAGGTATGTTTGTTTATACGGCTCGTGGTGTGGGCAAAGACATTCCTTTGGAAGGCAGAAGCGCTGTTGGGCTTGAAGACGGTCGTTACCAAGGGGAGTACGAAGGCGGTAGATGGTCAAATAAAGTAGAAGTTGTGGTTGAAGATGAAGAAATTATTGAAATTATCATTATCGACGATATGCGTCTGACTACCTCTTCATTCAGTCAGGAAATTATTGAAAATGTTCTAACCGATCAGCAGACTGATACAGATGTCATCACCGGTTCGACTGTTACCTCCAGGGCTTACTTGAAAGCCATTGAAAATGCTCTGGAGCCTCAAGTAGAATAGTATAGATGTATGGAGTTATGATTTCCATTCATAAGTTCCACTGGGAAAATATTAAGTAGAAAAAGCGTGTCAGGAGATAAATCTCCCGGCACGCTTTAATTTTTAATAAAATAGTTAGAGAACGGTATAGTCACGGTCGAGGACTATAGCACAGCCACTCACATAATGCTAATAGAACCGTCTGGTAGATTGACCCGAAACTATAATTGATTAGTTTTAACCGCTTATACACATAAAAAGATGGAATATAAAAAGTGAACAATTTCACATGGTATTGGTTGCATATTATTATCCTGAACCTTTATACTTAAGGTAATAATACAAACAGTTAAATACATAGCAAACTTACCTTTCACATCCTCACTGTTGAGCCGCAGGGCATCTTCACTCCAAACACTTCTTCGCATGCAGACTAGCCAAACCCTTTAAGAGAATGAAAAAAACAGAAAACCTGATGATGATCGTTCAGCAAATGCTGGAGTATATTTTCATCTAATGGGTGAGCACTTTCGGTAAAAAAGTCAGACTGGACGGCGAGTCAGGTAAAAGGCCGCTACTGGTTAAAACAATGATAGGGGCAGCAAAATTCACTATATTGGGAAACCTGACATACAGGCGATGATTGGTAGCGGGCAGAGAAGGGGAAAGGAAGATACCGGCAGATTTGCTTCAAGTAGTTTCTTCAGGAACAGACCATCTGATCCTTGAAAAAAGGAGGAGACGAAATGAAAACATTAATAGCCTTCTCCAGTAAACACGGTTGTACAGTAAGGTGTGCGAATATGCTAGAGAAGCAACTTGATGGCGAAGTGGACAAGCTAAATCTCGGTATAAACAAAAACTGGCCAGACAACCTTGAGGAGTACGACAAAGTCATACTCGGGAGTCCAATTTATGAAGGCAGCATCGTTCGTGAAGTCAATCAGTTCAGCAAGGATTATCTTGACGAACTCAAACAAAAGGGTATAGGGCTGTTTATCTGCGGGATGCGGGAGGATAGAATGGAGCAGCAACTCGATACAAATTTTCCTTCAGAACTGCATGAGACAGCTATAGTCAGAGAGTACTTTGGTGGAGCCTTCCGGTTTAAAACAATGAACATGCTGGAGCGCAGTATTGTCAGATACGGAGCCAAGGTAGATAAAGATGTCAGTGCTATTCGGGAAGATAAGATTCAGGATTTTGCAGATAAAATGAATGCTTCCTGACAGAGAACGGGATCTAGTAGGGCAGGAACACCACTTCTCCTGTTCTGCCGGCTCCCGTCTCTGATTATTAAAAACTTTGACTAGTAAAGAGAAGAGTCTGTTTTTTCCGCCTGAATAGACATAATTGTTTATACTGATGCTAAAGAGAAAAGATGCGGGGAGCATCTTTTTTTGTTAGCACTCAACTGCCCTCAAAAAATATATAAATAAAAATGAACTGTCCATATAGTAGCGCCACCAGATATCCATAAGATAAATAGATGTTTCTGGAAGAGAATCTTCTGGTAAGTTTTTAGTTTTTATTTCAGATAGTTACGGAGTTTCCCTGCGCGTGAACTGAGTCAATCAGTGCATTTGTAAAGAGGACTATACTGGAAGACTTGAATCAATTAAAGTAAGATAAACTTAGAAGGAAGCAGAAATTGTGATTTCTGCAAATTAAATAAAAGAAAAAAGGAGGCGGCAATATCAGTATAACAATTAACAGGATCCCTCATTACACAGGCAGTCTGGGTAAACTAAAGGTAAAGATTAATGGAGACAAAATAATCAAAATTAAAAATGGTGAAACACAGAGGGTCGAACTCGAACAAGATCAAGCGACTCTGCAAATCAAGCAGTTTGGGACCAAAAGCAATAAATTAATAGTCAGTGAGGGTGACTCCATCGAAATAGACATGAAAAAATGGATGCGATGGCAGCCTCTCATTGTCGGTACTGCAGTTTTTATAAGTTCTGTGCTGAGTCCCCAGATTGAATCGTCAGCTTTTTTTGAAAACTGGAATATTTATGTATTGGCAGGACTTGTCGGACTAACCGTTGGAACAATAGTTGGACTTCCTTATTTGTTCTTCGACAGTTACGAACTCTACAAAGTAGAATGCTAAGGCTATTCCTTTAATCCCACCACAATCCAGCACTTTACATATTTCAGGCTGATTCAGCTTGTGACTAGGAGGAAAATAAGATGAAAACACTGATTGCTTATTCAAGTAAACACGGCTGTACTGAAACATGTACGCGCCTGCTTTCTGATTGTCTAGAGGGGGAAGTAGAAAGAGTCAACTTAAAAGAAGAATCCGAAGTAAACTTGTCTACTTATGATACAGTGGTAATAGGTAGTCCTATATATGCCGGCAGAATACTGGATGATGTCAGGTCCTTTACTGAGGAGAACATGGATGCGCTGATGCAGAAAAATCTGGGTCTTTTTATCTGCGGCATGCAGGAAGAGCATACCATCAGAGAAGAACTGGAGCTGAATTATCCAGCTGTACTCAGAAAGTCAGCAGTGGTGACTGACTGCTTTGGCGGAGAGTACCATTTTGACACCATGAACTTTATGGAAAAAATGATTATCAAAAAAGTGGCCAAGGTCAAAGAAGATGTGTCCGATATACGTGAAGAAACTATTCAGGAGTTCGCAAACAAGTTAAATGCAGTCGAGCCAATAGGCAGTTAAACTCAAGCCAGCAAAAAATGATTATATTAAAAGACCTCAGGATTATCAGCAGCACTGATAATCCTGAGGTCTTCTTTTTTATCTAGACAGTATATCTGTCTTTCCAGCTGTCCGGGAAAGGCAGCTTGTTTCCATAAACGTATCGGATCAGTTGACCATGATGCTGGATTTCATGTTCCAGCAGTAAAAACAGGAAGTCAGTTTGTATGCTGTTCGGTTCAATAGACTGAATATAGTCGATGCAGCTTTCAGAACTGTTTTTCAGGCTGTCGCTGACACTCGAATGCGATGATACATCAGTTAAGGAGCAGGAGAAACCAGACCATTCACTGTGAATAATCGCCTGCTGGTAACTCTCGCGGGCACCGACCATGCACCAGATTTGTTCACCAATCGTATTGGAAGGCAAATCTCCCAGGCTCAGCTTCAATGCATCATCAGATAAAGAATCAACCAGGTCTTCTGTTAATTTAAAAGCGGTAGTCAGGCGTTCAATCAGTTTAGTCATCGCTGTGCTCCTTTTTTTGAAACAGATAGAATAGCATGCTTCTTGTCACTTAGTAAAACCTGAAATATCTGTACTGGCGTGTGTTTTTAGTGACCAAATTTGAATGCCATGAATCACTAAAACTCGGAAGGCTGCATAAAAAGGTACAGCCAGAATCATGCCGATGAGTCCAATTAACTGCCCGGCAGTCAGAATAAGAAAAATAATCATCAAAGGATGAATTTTCAGCTTCTTACCAATGACTTGAGGCGCAATCAGATTGCTCTCAATCTGCTGAATGATAACCACAGCTCCGATAGTCAGCAGCGTCACTATTGGAGAGGTAAACAAAGCGACCATTACGGCAGGTATGCTTCCAATCCACGGACCGAAGTATGGAATAATATTCGTCACACCTGCTATGACTGCAAGCAGCAAAGCATACTCCAGACCAATCAGAAGAAAGGCTATTAAACAAAGAATTCCAACGAAGAGACAAACAATGCCCTGGCCTTGTATATAAGAGGAAAGCGTATAGTCAATCTCTTTCAATATCGTTCTTACTTCGCCCTGCTGCCTTTTAGGAAACAGTTTGACAATAGCATCATGGAAACTGCCTGCTTCCTTTAGGAGATAAAACAGAAGAATAGGCAATAAAACCAATACAAAAAGAACACTGGCGACTGTTCCGAGGAGCGAGCCAAATCCGCTGACTAAACCTCTTCCCATCCGGTTCAATGTTGTGGTAGCCGTCTCAATATAACCCTCAATATCAACCCACTGATCGTCCTGAAGCTGGCTGATCCGATTGAACAAGTCAATTTCGAGCATCCAATCTTCAATACCGGCTATAATAACGGGTATGTTGTTAGCCAAACTGATTATCTGCTCCTGAAGAATGGGTCCAATCAACGCCAATCCAAACAGAATCCCTCCAGCTAAAACTACATAGATGATGAGAATAGCTATGCCTCTTGGTAACTTCTTGTTAAGAAGATTGACAAATGGCCGGAGTAAGTAAAACAGAAATCCTGCCAGCACAAGAGGGATAAAAATCGTTTGAAACGCTACACGGAAAGGAGTGAAGAACCAGCTGATTAGACTGCCTACATAGATTATTAAAAAAAGTAATAAGATATTCTTTCCAATTTTAAAGAATTTGTCATTCATTTTAGTGCTCCTTCTTCTACGCATGACTCATGGTCAGACGGATCATATATAGACTGATTATAACATAATACACAATGACAAAAGCTTTCTGTAATGATTTTCTCTTAACGAAAAGTTAATGTAGTGGGGGGATTACAATTTGATAAAATGACCTATAAAGATGGAAGAAATGCGCTACTCGTTTCTTATCCCCGTTTTGAGTATAGTAACTAGACTACTTGCATTTGCTGAATCAGTCGAAATAAAAAAGAACCCAATCTAAATCTATCGAAGGATTCAAAGAGAATTGGGTCTGGTTAAAATATAGCTTGGCTGCATAATTCAGATGGAAGAGGCTGAAGACAGCAGGTTAAATAACTGATATTCCAAGCACAGTGAGATTGGCATTGCCAACGAGCTTCATTATGAGTCGAGCTAGCTGGTCTTCAGGGTAATCACAGTCATTTTTCAGCCACCAGTTGACTGTCATGAAAAGAATACCAAGACTGTAGTCGATGATTAATTCGACGGGTACTTCCATATCGGACTCCATGATGCGCAGCCGGCTTAAAATATCCTGGTAGGCATCGGTGACGATACCTTTGAATTTGTCGGTCAATATATGCTTGTCGATAATTGATAGGATGAGGACATAGGTATCTTTGTCCTCTTTTATCTGTTCAAGAAGCTGAGTGAGTACCATTTGAATATGCATTAGTTTTACTTCATTGTCATTGGTTAAAAGTGACAGCTGCATAACCGCACGGATGGAATCCAGTTTCTGTTCGATGATTTGTTCAACCAGATCATCTTTATCGTGAAAGTAGGCATAAAAAGTCGAGCGGTTAATGAGTGCTTCATCTGCAATATCCTGAATTGTAATATCTGTGTAGTCTTTTTTCTGGAGTAAGGTGAAAAAAGCAGTATAGATTGCTTTATGTGTTTTAAGAACGCGCAGATCTTTTTTCTTCGCCATGTTATCCTCCCGTCCGACAATTTCCGTCAAGTGTTGGCTATCCGACAGATGACCCATTTTAATGATTGTTAATAGTATAACAAGACTATATACTTTAAGCAAAGTATATGGCAATCGTTTTCAGTGGAGTGGGCTGGTTGTTGAAGGAGTGGTTGAGTATGGAGAATAAAAAAGTATATGCGGGTATAGATGTTGGTTCGACAACGATTAAGCTGGTGGTAATCGATGAATGGAATCAAGTATTATTTAAACGGTATGAACGGCATTATTCAGACATCAAAGAATCTGCAAGACGTCTAGTGGGCTTTGCTAGTGACTTGTTTCACGATAATCCTCTCCATATAAAAATGACCGGATCAGGCGGAATCGGCATAGCGGAAGCGCTGAATATCGATTTTATTCAGGAAGTGATTGCGTGTTCGAAAACAGTTGAGCACATGATTCCTGAAACAGATGTGGCAATAGAGTTAGGTGGAGAGGATGCGAAGATTACATTTTTCGGTGCATCCATGGAGCAGCGAATGAATGGGAGCTGTGCTGGAGGAACAGGAGCCTTTATCGATCAGATGGCGATGTTACTGAAAACAGATGCAGAAGGTCTCAATGAACTGGCAAAAGGTCATAAGAAGTTGTATCCGATTGCTTCACGCTGCGGGGTGTTTGCGAAAACAGATGTGCAGCCTTTAATTAATGACGGGGTAGCACGGGAAGATATCGCTGCTTCAATTTTTCAGGCAGTAGTGAACCAGACAATTGCCGGTCTGGCCTCTGGACGTAAAATAAAGGGCAAAGTAGCCTTTCTGGGTGGACCACTTACATTTTTAAGTGAACTGCGTCAGCGCTTTATCGAGACTCTGAAAGTACAAGAGCAGGACATCATTTTTCCTGAAGATCCGCAGCTGTTTGTAGCAATGGGTGCGGCATACGATGCCAGGGAGACTCAGGCGACCACTTTTAGAGAATTGCTTGAACACCTCAGTAACGGCAAGGCACTCGATCTCAATCCTTCCATCCGTCTGAATTCCTTGTTTAAATCAGAAGAAGAATTATTGGCGTTTAGGAAACGTCATGGTCAGGCGAAAATTGAAGAACAGCCCTTAAAATATTACAAAGGTATCGCATTTCTGGGAATTGATGCAGGGTCGACAACAACGAAAGTCACGCTGATTAATCCCGAAGGCGAGGTGCTGTGGAAGTATTATGATTCAAACGACGGAGACCCATTAAATAAAACAATTAGTATTATGAAAGAACTCTACAAGGAGATGCCCAGAGACGTCTTCATTGGGCGTTCTGTTACTACTGGGTACGGCGAAGCTTTAATCAAGAATGCCTTGAAAGTGGACCAGGGTGAAGTGGAAACAATTTGTCACTACAAAGCTGCCGAACGCTTCCAGCCGGGGGTCGATTTTATTCTGGATATAGGCGGACAGGATATGAAGGCCATGACGGTAAAAGATGGGGTGCTCTCATCTATAAAACTGAACGAAGCCTGTTCAAGTGGCTGCGGATCATTTATTGAGACTCTCGCAAAATCACTTAATTACAATGTCTATGACTTTGCCGATGCGGCACTGGAATCTCGTGCGCCCGTTGATTTAGGCTCCCGCTGTACGGTTTTTATGAATTCCAAAGTGAGACAGATGCAGAAAGAAGGAGCAAGCGTGGCGGATTTATCTGCCGGCCTGTCGCTTTCTGTTATTAAAAACGCGTTATTTAAGGTCATCAAAGTCAAAGATCCAAAGCACTTAGGAGACAAGATTGTCTGTCAGGGTGGAACCTTTAACAATGAATCGGTCTTAAGAGCATTCGAAACGATATCTGGGCGAGAAGTCGTGCGCCCTAATCTTGCCGGTCTGATGGGGGCTTACGGCTGTGCTTTGATTGCACTGGAAAACTATACTGAAGCAGAACACTCTACTCTTCTTTCGCTTAAGGAACTGGAAGAATTTACTGCGGAAAAGAAGTTTACACGGTGCACCTTATGCGCTGATAAATGTGCATTGACCATGACGATTTTTAAAGACGGTAGACGTTTTGTTACAGGTAATCGCTGTGAAAAGGGTGCGGACATGCATCTCAAAGGCAGAGAGAAAAAAGAACGCATTAATCTATATGAGTACAAGTACAAGCGTCTGTTTGAATACAAGACACTGAACAAAAAGGATGCACCGAGAGGCGTCGTAGGTATTCCTCGGGTATTAAACATGTACGAAGACTATCCGCTGTGGGCCACATTTTTCAACAGATTGGGCTTCAGTGTCCAGCTTTCAGGTCGGTCCAATCAAAAGCTTTATGAAGACGGCATCGACACTATACCGGATGATACCGTCTGTTACCCGGCTAAACTAGTACACGGCCACATCAAGCAGTTGATCCGAAAGAAGGCAGACTTGATTTTCTTCCCTTGCATCAATTATCAGCAGCAGGAAGAGCGGACAGCAGTCAATTCGTATAATTGTCCTATAGTCGTTTCCTATCCCGATCTGATTTCAGTGAATGTGGATGAGATAAGAGAAGGGCAAGTGGATTACCGCCACCCGCATTTGAATCTACTGAATGACAATCACGTTATCGACACGTTATATGAAACGTTTAAGGACAAAGGTATTTTAAGGGATGAAATTAGAGACGCTTATCTTCTTGGCTTGTCTGAACTGGAATCATTTAAAGGCGACATGAAGAATAAAGGGGAAGAGGCCCTTCATTATATGAAAGCTCATAACGAACAGGGTATTGTTCTCTCTGGGCGTCCGTATCATGTTGATCCGGAAGTCAATCATGGTGTTGCGAATGTTATCAATGAAGAAGGCTTTCATGTCTTGACTGAAGACAGTGTTTTCCATCTGCAGGAAGTGGGAGAGTTGAGGGTAGTCAATCAGTGGTCCTATCATTCCCGTTTATATGCAGCAGCGCGTGTCGTCACAAAGTTCCCGAATATTGAAATGGTTCAGTTGAATTCATTCGGCTGCGGGCTGGATGCGGTCACGACTGAACAGGTCCAGGATATTCTGGAACAGTACGGGAAAATTCATACGGTGCTGAAAATCGACGAAACCTCTAACCTCGGAGCAATTCGCATACGGATACGGTCACTGAAAGCAGCCATGAAAGAACGAAACCTTCAGCATGTCAGACCGTTGAAAAAATACGATTTACCGGAATCCATCACCTTTACAAAAGAAATGAAAGAAAAGCATACCCTTCTATTACCGATGATGTCGCCCATACACCAGTCCGGGCTGATTGATGAAGCTTTTATATCATCAGGTTACAATGTCGTCCAGATTTCTGAAGAGACGGGCGCGGAAGGGGTGGACGAAGGACTGAAATACGTCAATAACGATGCCTGCTTCCCGGCGATTATTACCATAGGACAGCTCGTCGATGCGTTGAGAAGCGGCAAGTATGACTTGAACCATACCTCAGTTATGCTGACTCAGACAGGTGGCGGCTGCCGGGCAACCAACTACATTCCACTGCTTAAAAAAGCACTGAACGATGCCGGTTTTCCTGACATACCTGTAGTGTCTATTTCGGTAGGGAATAAAGGAACCCAGAAGCAGGACGGCTTCAAACTCACCTTGCCGCTCATTATGCGAATTTCAATCGGCAGTCTTTACGGCGATTTGTTTCAGAAAGTTGTCTACCGGACACGTCCATATGAAGCGGTGAAAGGAACGGTGGATGCCCTTCACCAGAAATGGATACGGAAAGTCAGATCCAATGTGCATAATGGAAGTGTCAGGGAATTCAATAAAAACATGAAGCAAATTATAAGAGACTTTGACGCCGTTGAGATTATCGATACAGATAAACCGAAAGTGGGAATAGTAGGTGAAATACTAGTCAAGTATTCCCCGACAGCCAATAATGATGTCGTCAGGCTGCTGGAAAAGGAAGGTTCTGAAGTGGTCGTTCCCGATCTTGTCGGCTTTATGAACTACAACCTTTATACGATGCAGTACAAGTCGGATGAGCTCGGATTTTCGAAATGGAACAAGTCCATTTCCCAGTTTCTGATCAAACTGATTCAGCTGGCTGAAAAGCCGATGAATCAGGCACTGAAAGAATCAGAGCGCTTCACTCCTTTTCATTCCATCTATGACATTGCCGAGGGTGCTCAGGCTATCACCTCTATCGGCAACCATACCGGTGAAGGCTGGTACCTGACGGGAGAAGTGGTCCAGTTTCTTGAAAACGGTGTGCCGAATATCCTGATTATGCAGCCGTTCGGTTGCCTGCCCAATCACATTGTCGGCAAAGGGATGATGAAAGAACTCAGACGGCAGTATCCGTACTCGAATATCACTGCAGTGGATTATGATCCGGGTCTGTCAATCGTCAACCAGCTTAATCGTATTCGACTAATGCTGGCTGGGGCTAAATAAATTGAGTTAAAAAGGCTGTTCTCGTGAGTCATCGAGAGCAGCCTTTTATATATTAGAAGAGTATAAATAATCTAAATAAATTAGATCTTTACAGTTGTAAAAATTCTGCCAGCTGTATGAAAACGACTGTGCCAGATAATATGTAATCAGGTATAAAAATAAATCTTTGCAGAAGTTGACAAGAAAACAAAAGAAGATTATACTAAGGTTGACGATTACAAATGTAAACGAAAGAAGGTATTAGGAGGGAATTAAATGAAACATAATTCAAATAAACACATTAATCATAATTCTCAAGACCATGAAGAACACAGTCATCATGCACATCACGATAAGCAGATTGAGAACGGGAGATATGAAGAGGACGAACATCAGAGTCATGACCATGATAGCGGGGCACATGAGCATCAGCACCATGGGGATTTTAAGGTAATATTTTTCAAATCACTCCCTTTTGGTATCGTTATCATGATCCTCTCGCCAATGATGGGAATTACTCTGCCCCTTCAATTCACATTTCCTTATTCGGATGTTTTAGTTACGGTATTATCCACCTTTTTACTGATATATGGAGGCAGGCCATTTTTCCAGGGGGCTCTGGATGAGTTCAGAAAAAAAGAACCGGGTATGATGGCCCTTATTTCTTTAGGTTTATCAGTGTCATACTTCTATAGTGTTTATGCTGTAATTTTTCACTACGTGACTGGTGCTCATGTGATGGAATTCTTCTTCGAGTTTGCTTCTTTGCTCCTCATTATGCTACTGGGTCACTGGATCGAAATGAGAGCGGTTGGAAAAGCAGGAGATGCTCAGCGTTCACTGGCTGAACTGTTACCCAAAGATGCTCAGGTAGTTATTGATAATGATAAAGTAGAAACTCGTGCTGTCTCTAAACTGGAAGTCGGAGATATTGTAAGAGTTCAGGCTGGGGAGAACATACCTGCTGATGGAATTATTGAAAAAGGAAATTCGCGAGTAAATGAAGCACTACTCACAGGTGAATCGAAACCAATTCAAAAAACAACTGGAGATGAAGCAATTGGAGGTTCAACGAATGGTGACGGTATATTATTTGTAAAAATAATGGAGACGGGTGATAAATCCTTTATATCGCAAGTGCAGGATTTGATAAGTCAAGCCCAAAGTCAGCCATCGCGGGCAGAAAGTATTGCTCAGAGAGTTGCCGGACTTCTATTTTATATTGCTTTATTCGTTGCCTTTATTGCATTCTTTATCTGGTTGTTTCTAGTTGATTTACAGACAGCTGTCATTTTTACAGTTACAACATTAGTTATAGCGTGTCCCCATGCACTAGGATTGGCTATCCCGCTCGTTACGGCACGAAGTACGAGCTTGGGTGCTGGAAGGGGCTTATTGGTCAAAGACCGTGAAGCTCTTGAACTAGCTGTGAAATCAGATATTATGATACTCGATAAAACAGGTACCTTGACAACAGGTGAGTTCAAAGTGCTGGATGTAAAACTCCTTGATGAAAGGTACTCGAAAGAAGAAGTGTTAGCTTTACTGGCAGGAATTGAGAGTGGATCAAGCCACCCAATTGCACAGTCTATAATCGGCTATGTTAAAGAGAAGGGAATCAGTCAAAAATCATTTGATACTATCGAAGTCGTATCCGGTTCAGGGGTTGAAGGTGAAGTAAACAAACATCACTATCAGCTGCTCAGTCAGAAAGCGTATGGGAAAAAGCTGGATATTCATAGTCCAAAAGGGGCTACAATTAGTGTCCTTATTGAAGACGGAAAGCCTATAGGGGCAGTGTTATTGGGTGATGAACTTAAGAAAACAAGTAAAGATTTGATTACAGCATTGAAGTCGAAAGGTATACAGCCGCTGATGGCAACTGGAGATAATGAGACTGCTGCACAAGGTGTGGCGGAAGAGCTGGGTATAGATTATAGAGCTAATCAGTCCCCGCAGGACAAATACGACTTAGTTGAGTTCATGAAAAACAAAGGGAAGACAGTTATTATGGTGGGAGATGGAGTGAATGATGCACCTTCACTCTCTCTTGCAGATGTCGGTGTGGCAGTTGGAGCAGGAACTCAGGTTGCCCTGGATTCTGCAGATGTCGTTTTAACTCAGTCTGACCCGGGAGATATTGAGTCCTTTATTGAATTGGCTCATAAAACAACACGTAAAATGAAACAGAATCTCGTTTGGGGAGCCGGGTATAACTTTATAGCGATTCCAATCGCAGCAGGAGTCCTAGTACCTATTGGCATCTCATTAACACCTGCAGTAGGAGCAATGCTCATGTCACTTTCAACAGTAATAGTAGCGGTCAATGCCATGTTTTTAAAACTTGATGACGCAGAAACTTCTGGAAAGTAAGTTTAGGTAGGATGACTTTATAATATCGATTTACGAGTGAACTGAGGTAACTTGAGTTTACAGATGAATAGAAGGCGACAGAATCATTTAGTCTGATTCTGTCGCCTTCTATTATTTCAAATAATCAGATTTAACAATCCAGTCCGTTGCCGCCAGCTGTAGCTTACGTCGAGGTACTTAAGTCGCTCTACAGT
>RECC01000026.1 GCA_007692455.1 Alkalibacterium sp.
TGAACCGCCGTGTACGGAACCGTACGCACGGTGGTGTGAGAGGACGGTAAATAAACTAATTATTTACCTCCTACTCGATTTCATACTCAATATACTTCTGAAGGAGAAAAAGTAATTATGTACCGGGCTAAATGAAAAGAACCACTTTAGTGAAGATTGTCAGTTCATCGTAAGGTTCAGCTATTCAAAATATGATATAGTTGAGTGAGAAAAAAATAGGAGTGACTTTAATAATGGAGATAATTGAATCAGTCCAGAATAAGCAGGTAAAAGAATGGAAAAAACTGCTTACACGAAGAGGACGAAGTAAACAGCAGAAATACCTTGTTGAGGGGGACCACCTAGTTGAAGAAGCAATAAAGTCTGAGAGTCCAATCGACGCGATTATCATAAGAGACGATAAAGCCGATAAATTTGAAGCCTATAGCGAAAGCTTTAATACAGTTCTTATAACCACGGAAATAGCTGAGCTGCTGAGTGACACAGTCACAAATCAGGGGTTGTTTGCGGTGATAAATATAATAGAAGAAACTGAAAAGATTGAAGGCAGAAAACCCGTTCTTCTCCTGGATGAAGTTCAGGATCCTGGTAATCTAGGTACATTAATACGAACGGCAGATGCTGCTGGCTTTGAGGGAGTTGTCATAGGAAAAGGATCGGTTGATTTGCATAACCCGAAAGCATTGCGCTCTGCTCAAGGTAGTCACTTTCATTTACCTGTCATCCATGACGACTTAACTAAATGGATTGATTTCTTTGAAAAGAGACGAATAGCTGTATTCGGGACTGCGCTTGACAGTCGTGCCATATCCTACCGTGATCTGACCCCGCCTGAAACTTTTGCCTTGATAGTAGGGAATGAAGGCAGCGGAGTGAATCCGGCTTTTCTGAAGAGAACGACGGAAAACTTGTATATTCCCATTAAAGGAGAGGCTGAGTCACTTAATGTTGCTGTTGCAGCAAGTGTTTTGATGTTTTCACTCTATCAATAAGGCCCAAATTATGACAAAATGGACACAAACGGCATGTAAACGTTTTTAAAATGGACTAACCACTTTAAAAATCCTTTGTTTAGGAGTAAGATATATACTGGACAGTTGATAAAACTTTTCCGAAACACACAACCCTTAAAAACTATATTATTATAATCGAGACTACTAAAAAAGGAGACGTTCCATGGAATTTGTTCGTTCAATTTGGGAAAATGACAGTGACTACATGACGCTAATAGAAGACTTAATTGAAAATGAAGAATTACTTAAACTGGATGATATAACACATCATCATTACACGACTAGACTAATTCACTCTATCTTTGTTTCCTACGTCAGCTACCGAATTGCTAAACGTTTCAAATTGAACGTCCGAGCGGTTGCACGTGCTGGCCTGCTGCATGATTTTTTCCACGAAGGAAGAGAAGAAATCGTAGCTATGGATAAGGGTTCTCATAACTTTGTTCATCCGCATATTGCTGTGAAGAACGCTGAAACCATTACGGAACTGACTGAATTGGAAAAAGATATTATCTTGAAGCACATGTTTCTGACGACCACCGGTGTTGGTTTGCCAAGTTACAAGGAAAGCATGATTGTCACTTGTGTAGATAAATACTGTGCTATAAATGAAGTATCCACTCCCATCCGCATGAAAGTGAAAGAAAAGGTAACTGAGTGGAGCTTGAGACTGAGAGTTGTGCACGCCTAATAGGACTGCTTTGAGGCAGACGACTCATTATCTTATAAGAAAACATCAAAGGCTGGGGGAAAATTCCCGGTCTTTATTTTTTTAGTACTGACTATTTCTAACTAACTGAGAGGACTATACACTATGAAGAAAAAACTGATACTGATTTTAACTCTGGCGGTTATGCTTGTACCGTTTCTGGCGATAGAAGCCCATGCTGGAGACTTGGATGAGGGATTTGATGATATGATGGACGACCCGATGGATCCAGGTATGATGGAAGATTTGCCAGAAGATTATGAAGAAGAAGTTGAGCGGGCGAGAGTAATTGAAGTCGAAGAGGCCACAGGTCCAGCTGGAGAAGAAGAGTTCTACGCTGAATCGCTGGCTGTCCGTCTTGAAATTCTATCTGGAGAAGATAGAGGCGAAGAAATTGATGCTGTTCATACACTGACTGGCAATCCGGCATATGACATGCACATTGAACCGGGTGACCGCGTTCTGATCAGCACGCTGGAAATCAGTGGGGAAACTGAAGTATTCATTATCGAATACGAACGAGACAGACTTATTTACATTGTCCTGGGCGTCTTTGTTGTGCTCCTGCTTTTATTGGGAGGACTGAAAGGACTCAAGACTATACTGACGCTAGGTCTGACACTATTGCTACTCCTAGGCGTTTTAATTCCCGGCCTACTTGCCGGTTACAGTCCAATTCTACTGACTATAGGTATATCCATAATCGTTACAGTCTTTACCCTGCTTGTGGTCGGCGGCTTGAACAGCAAATCCTACTCGGCCATTATAGGTGTTTTAGGCGGGGTATTCATTGCCGGTCTGATAGCCTATGTGGTGGGGGGTATGATTAACCTGACAGGCTTGTCCGGACCTGAAGCATCAATGTTGATGTATATTCCACAGGAAGTCGATTTTGACTTCAGCGGACTCTTATTCGCCGGTATTATCATGGGAGCATTAGGGGCCGTGATGGATGTAGGTATGTCCATTGCTTCGGCTATGGAAGAAATACGCCAGGTTGATCCGTCTATCAGTACCAAGAAACTTATTCTCGCCGGTATGAACGTCGGTAAGGATATTATGGGAACGATGGCCAATACCCTGATTTTAGCTTATGTAGGTAGCATGATTCCGATTCTACTACTGTTTGCAGCCTATCAGGAACCATACGTGAGCATCATCAACATGGATATTATTGCAACTGAAGTTATTCGAGCCTTATCCGGAAGTATCGGATTAATCCTCTCGATTCCACTAACAGCTGTCAGCTCAGGTTTGTTAAGAGATAAGTTGAATCCGCAAAATACACCAGAAATTTAAGTGTAAAACGAACTGACTGCTCTAACTGAACAGTTTAAGACGCCCGACCTCTTGTACTATCGAGGTCGGGCGTCTTTTTTATACATTAAGTTTTATCCGTTTACTACGGTTCCACCATTGACATGAATGGTCTGTCCGGTGACATAACTTGAATCACTTGAAGCCAGGTAGACATAGGCAGGGGCCAATTCAAACGGTTGTCCTGGACGATCTAAAGGGACACCGCCGTGTTCTTCGTATGAGCTGCCGATAGTAGCTGGAATCAAAGGAGTCCAGATGGGACCGGGAGCGACCGCATTGACCCGTACTTTTTTCTCCAGTATTTCTTCGTTTTGGGAAAGCGATCGGGTAAAGGAAATAATTGCTCCTTTTGTTGAAGCATAGTCCATCAGACCAGGGGAGCCTTTATAAGCAGTTACTGAAGAAGAATTAATAATTGTTCCTCCCTCCACTAAATGAGGGAAGACTTCTCTGGACCAATAAATAGTTGAGTAGATGTTCGAACGGAACGTACGGTCAAGCTGAGCGGCATCGATATTCAGGATACTTTCCTGTGCGTGCTGTTCGGCTGCATTGTTGACCATAGTATGGATGTTTCCCCATTCAGAGCTGATTGCTGATATGGTCTCTTTTACGAAGGCTTCATCACCGACGTCCCCGGCAAAACTGAGGCATTCTACACCGAGTTCTTCAATCCGCTTTTTAGCTGATTTCAGGTCATCATTATCTGTTAAATCAACCACTGCAACGTTGGCGCCTTCTTTGGCAAAAGCAATGGCTACAGCCCGACCGATTCCACTGTCTGCACCAGTAACTATGGTGTTGAAACCTTTCATTTTCCCGGCGGCTTTATAGGAATCACTTTCTACTTGAGGTACTGGATTGATATTTTGCCGGTCATCGTTTGTAAGATAATCTTTTTTGGGGGCTTGAGTATCAAAATGATTTTCCATATGCAAACAACCTTCCATTATATTATTTAACTAAAGCAATTAACTGTTAAATTGGATCATTCATAAGTAGTTCATCATTAACTAAATCTATGATTTGCAGCTGATTATCAGGAGTTACATAAATTGACTTGAAGACCTGCTCGCCATCTTCGGTAAAGACGAATATACGTCTGCCGCCTTCTTCAGACACAAGGTAGGCATCATAATCCTCTGGCACAAAAACATCCTGTTGCTCAAATTCTTCATACTGAGATAAATCGTCAACGGCTTCCGCGTTATCGAGGTCTTCATCACTGACGGGGGCCATATCTTCATCAGAGATGACAGCTTCATCCGGGTCTTCATCCAGGGCAGCTTCATCTTCCTGTGTATCAAGATCTTCTCCGTTCGTATCCTCAGTTTCCTCTATTTGGTCTACTTCAGTTTCACCTGTATCTGTCTCATCGGTCTGGCAGGCTGCCAGAACTGCTCCAGCAGCAAAGACAACGCCTATTTTCTTAAGATTCATATTCTTTTCCTCCTTGATTTTTAACTAACTGTCACTATTAGTATAGCCAAGAATGTCAATTCGTACAAAAATAACGATTGAAACTTCTTTGTTTTTTACATAAGAATTATTGCTTGATGTAATAGTAAACTTTCGTTATGATTAATAAGAAATAGATAACCTTGTTAGGTGAGGCTCCCATATGGAGAAACGCTACTGCCCAGAAATGTCCAAAGACGCCAATGGGTCAGCAAGAATCTTCGGATGAAGGGGATTTTTAACGTAGCTGAGACTGTCTCTATGCCATATGAAGCTGAAGCTCAACGACAGAGGTGTATGAAGATGAAGCTTTTTCATGTTCTTTACACGCTCAAAATAGCGTGTTTTTTTATTTGCATCAAATATATGACTGTAAAGATAGATAACTTTTTGGAGGTGAGGCGGGTTGGATAAAGTTCCCTTGTACAGCTATACCATAGATAAAAAAGAAAAAAGAAACAGTATTCAATCCCTGAATCTGTTAACCGAAAAGGATGATACTAATGAAATTGATTAAAAGCAATAAACAGAAAACTTATGAACTCATTTTTCAGGCAGCAAAAAAGAACGATCGTGAAAAATTCAGAGAATTATTCTTAAGACTCCACGACCGTGATCAGCATGAAGTGTTTCATCTGCTTTATCCAGACAAGAAACGCAAAATCTCAGAGTTTCTTTCGCCTGAAGAATTTGCCGAGATTTTTGAATGGATGGAAACGGAAGATCAGGAAGATGCCGTTCAATACTTGCCGGATGCCTATATGGCACAAGTGTTTAACTTTATGGCAGCCGATGATGTGGCGCATTTCCTGACAGAAAGTGATCAGACAGACAATCAGACATTGCTTGACATGATGGACGACGAAGAAAGTGAACGGGTTCAGGAACTCTTGTCTTACGCACCAGAAACAGCCGGTTCCATAATGACCAAGGAATTTATCGCGATTCACTACAAACAGACCTTGAGCGAAGTTGTTGAGCAGCTCAGACAAATTGGTCGCGAAGCTGAAACCATTTATTATCTCTATGTTGTGGATGAAAAAGAAAGACTTGTTGGCGTTCTTTCCCTCCGTGACTTGCTCTTGTCACCGGAAACGGAAACTGTGGAAAATATTATGTTCACGCAAGTTGTTTCTGTCAAAATTGATGAAGACCAGGAACAAGTAGCTCGAACCATCCAGGATTATGACTTGCTGGCTATTCCGGTATTGTCACATGAAGGAACGATGAAAGGTATCGTTACCGTTGATGATGTCATGGACGTCCTGGAAGAAGAGGTAACGGAAGACTTTAACGAATTCGCCGCAATCAAGCGAAGTGATGATGACAGCAGATCAAGAAAATCTACTGCTTTTAGTACGGCTAAGTCACGTACTCCATGGATTGTCATTCTCCTGTTCTTAGGGATGATTACCGGTGGACTAATTGGAGCGTTTGAAGAAACGCTTGAATCCGTCGTGCTTCTTGCAGCCTTCATACCGATGATTATGGATACGGCCGGTAACGTCGGGACTCAATCACTGGCTGTTGCCGTTCGTAACTTGAATATTGATGACGATAGAGACAAGACGAGTATTTACCAGAC
>RECC01000051.1 GCA_007692455.1 Alkalibacterium sp.
CAGTAACCTCAACTGATTTCATGCCGTTTTCCATTCCGCCTTTAGCAGCAGCTTCTGCAGCCATTTGAGCAGCAAAGGGAGTAGATTTACGAGAACCTCTGAATCCCAATGAACCTGCTGAAGACCATGAAATTGCATTCCCATGTACATCAGTTATCATTACAATAGTATTGTTGAATGTTGAACGGATATGTGCTATTCCGTGTTCAATATTCTTCTTCACTCTACGTTTACGATTACGAGCGGGTCTTTTTGCTTTAGCCATTCGTAGATTAACCTCCTAACTTATGGTGATTATTTTTTCTTACCAGCAATAGCGACTGCTTTGCCTTTACGCGTACGCGCATTGTTTTTAGTATTTTGTCCACGTACTGGTAAACCACGACGGTGACGGATGCCACGGTATGATCCAATTTCGATTAGACGCTTGATGTTCTGGTTAACTTCACGACGAAGGTCACCTTCAACTTTAAGCTTATCGACTTCAGCACGGATTGTATCTAATTGATCGTTGGTAAGTTCACGTACGCGAGTTTCTTCAGGTACGCCAGCTGCTTCTAAAACTTTCTGAGCTGTTGTTTTACCAATTCCATAGATGTATGTTAGTGAAATGACCACATGTTTATCACGTGGAATGTCTACACCTGCTATACGAGCCATGTATTTACACCTCCTGTATTATTATCCTTGACGTTGTTTATGCTTTGGATTTTCGCAAATAACCATTACACGGCCGTTACGACGAATCACTTTGCATTTGTCACACATTTTTTTGACTGATGGTCTTACTTTCATGAACTTTCCCTCCTTGAGTATTTCGGAGTCCTAAGTTTATTTAAATCGATACGTAATGCGCCCACGAGTTAAATCATATGGAGACATTTCAACTGTTACCTTATCCCCAGGCAGAATCCGGATGTAATTCATACGAATTTTGCCAGAAACGTGTGCTAGAATTTCATGCCCATTTTCGAGTTCAACTTTGAACATCGCATTCGGTAATGTTTCTAGAACGGTTCCTTCAATCTCTATAACATCGTCTTTTGCCACGCCTGGTTTCCTCCTTTGATATCTCACTTCTGTACGCACGAAATAGCGAGAAAGAGTATTCTCACTACGTTGGCTGGTTATAATTGATTCAAACACCATTATTTTGGCGCTCGTACTATTATACCACGCGCACACAATCATTGCAAGGATTCATTTAAAACATCGGACTGCTCTAGTTTAATAGGTCCACAATGTCTTGAAATACTTCTTTTGGACTTTGCTCGCCATCGATCTCACGAACTAAATCATACTCTGCGTAATGCTTAGCAAGTATCTCTGTCTGTTCTTCATTCACGTTAATACGATTTTCAACCGTTTCAGGTTTATCGTCTTCACGCTGGTAGAAGTCGTGTGCTCCGCATTTGTCACAAGTGCCTTCCACTTTTGGTGGATTCATTGTCTTGTGATACGTTGCGCCACAGTTTGAACACATGAATCGTCCGGTTAGACGTTCCATCAAAATATCTTTCGGTACTTTGATGTACAGTACGTGCTGGATTCTTCTGTTGGAAGACGCCAATGCGTGCTGCAGGGCCTGAGCCTGATTCAGTGTACGAGGATAGCCATCTAACAGAAATCCTCTTTTCGCGTCGCTTTGCTGCAGACGCTCTTTTACAATACCGTTGGTTACTTCGTCAGGGACGAGTTCCCCGGCATCCATATACTTTTTCGCTTCAAGACCTAGAGTGGTTTTGTTCTTCATTGCAGCTCTGAACATATCTCCAGTGGAAATATGCGGGATAGAATACTTCGAAGCTATCTTCGCTGCCTGAGTCCCCTTACCTGCTCCCGGTAGACCGAGTAGGATTAGATTCATCATTCTTCCTCCTTAGTTGTTAGGCGTTTCTACAGCCGCAACGTGAAAAAGATCGATTCACCCAACACAAATCACCTAGATTTAACGGGCAAATCGTCTATTTCAATGCGTTACCTTATGTGCGCTGAATGAAACCCTGGTAACTCTTCTTACTTAGCAATCCTTCAAGCTGACGCATGGAATCAAGTGCCACACCAACTACGATGAGTAAACTTGTTCCGCCTAGCGCGATCGAACCAGGAAGATTGAATAAAGCAGAAGCTATAATCGGAAGCAATGAAATCGTTCCTAAATAAATCGCTCCCACCGTGCTTAAACGAATAAGCATGTAACCAATGTATTCTTCAGTTGCTCGTCCAGGTCTTACACTTGGTATATATCCATTTTGTTTCTGCAGATTCTCTGCCGCTTTCTCAGGGTTAACCTGAATGAAGGCGTAGAAGAATGTAAAGAGAACAATAAGAAGAGTGTAAAGCGCTGCTCCAAGCGGTTCCTGCAGATTGAAAATGTTATTCAACGTCTGGAACCATGCTGCGTCCTGATTACCTTGAGCAAAGTAACCGAGAACGATTTGTGGAGTCATAAGAAACGAACTGGCGAAGATAACTGGGATTACTCCAGCTGAGTTCACTTTTAAAGGCAATACAGCACTGTCTTTCGATGTGCTTGCACGTTTAGAATAACGCACTGGTATATTACGCTTTGCATTTTCCATGTAAGTGACCAGTAATACCAATAATACAAACACCACTACGATAGTAGCTGTCAGAACCCATGCACCGACGATTTCATCACCGGCATTACGAATTTGTGTGTTGTAGAATTGTTGTACATCCTGCGGGATACGCGCAACGATACCGGAGAAGATGATAAAGGATGTTCCGTTACCAAATCCGTTCACAGTAATCATTTCACCTAACCACATAACCAGCATGGTTCCTGCAGTCAGGATAATTGCAATCGTGACATACGTTGCCGGTCCGGGATTTCTTACCAATCCAAGTCCAGTTAACGCATTAAACCCGTAAGAGATACCGATTGCCTGGAAAAAAGCCAGAACAATCGTTAAATAGCGCGTTGCCTGATTTAATTTCTTTCGTCCTACTTCACCCTGCTCAGACCATTCCTTGAATTTCGGAAGAACGTCCATTTGCAGAAGCTGTACGACGATGGAGGAAGTGATATATGGTGAAACACCTAAAGCGAAAACTGAGTAACTCCCCAGGGCACCACCACCAAATGTATCCAGTAGATTAAATAGGCCAGTATCTGATAATTCTGTTAAAGCTTGTGCATTAACACCAGGTACTGTGATATGTGTTCCTAAACGGAAAACAACCAAGATACCTAATGTGAATAAAACACGGCTACGAACATCTTTCTCTTTTATAGCGCCTTTAATCAGCTCGATCATCCTTAGATCACCTCTACTGATCCACCGGCAGCTTCGATCGCTTCTTTAGCAGAAGCAGAAAACTTGTGTGCTTTCACAGATAATTTGTGATCGACGTTTCCTTTCGCCAAAACCTTAATCCCGGATTTTTCGTTTTTGATTACTCCTGATTCTACAAGTAGTTCTGGAGTAACTTCTGTTCCTTCTTCAAAACGGTTCAATGTGTCTAAGTTGACAATTGCGAACTCTTTACGGTTGAAGTTAGTGAAACCACGTTTTGGTAGAGTTTGGAATAATGGAGTTTGTCCACCTTCGAAACCTAAACGTACTCCTCCGCCTGAACGCGCTTTTTGTCCTTTTTGACCACGACCGGATGTTTTACCGTTACCAGAAGACGATCCTCGACCTACACGGTTACGTGTCTTACGAGATCCTTCTGCAGGTTTTAATTCATGAAGTTTCATAAATCCTGGCACCTCCTTTAGTTAGACTCTGTACTCATTAAACTTCTTTGACATCGATTAAATGAGCGATATGTTTAATTGCGCCTCTTGTATAGTCGTTATCTGGTCTAACCACAGTACTGTGGGTTTTTTTAAGACCTAATGACTGAACTACTTGCTGTTGCTTTACAGGACGACCAATCAAACTACGCTTTAAAGTAATTTCCAAGTTTGCCATTGTGTCATCTCTCCTTATCCAAGTAATTCTTCTACAGATTTCCCACGCAGCTTAGCTACGTCTTCAGCGCGTTTTAGTTGTCCAATTCCGTCGACTGTTGCACGAATCATGTTGATAGGTGAACTTGAACCAACGGATTTAGATGATACGTCTTGTACGCCAGCTAATTCAAGAACCGCACGAACTGGGCCTCCAGCAGAAACTCCAGAACCGGCTACAGCTGGTTTCAAGATGATGTTACCGCCGCCGTGGCGTCCGATAACTTGGTGTGGAAGAGTAGTTCCAACCATAGGTACTTCCACAAGATTAGTTTTAGCTGCTTCAATCGCTTTACGGATTGCTTCAGGAACTTCTTGCGCTTTACCTGTACCAAATCCGACGTGTCCGTTACGATCTCCTACAACTACTAAAGCAGCGAAACGTAGACGACGTCCACCTTTAACAACCTTAGTAACGCGGTTAATCTCAACTACGCGATCTTCAAGATCTAATTTAGATGCATCAATATGAGTTGACATGTACTGTAACTCCTCCTTTTCTTTAGAATTTTAGTCCGTTTTCACGTGCTGCGTCAGCTAATGCCTGTACGCGGCCGTGGTATTGATATCCGCCACGATCAAATACTACTTCCGTAATATCTTTTTCATTTGCGCGTTTAGCAACTAAAGCGCCTACTGCAGAAGCTATTTCAACTTTCGAATCACCTGAAACGTCAGTATCTAAGGACGATGCACTTGCGAGCGTTACACCCTCTAAGTCATCAATTACTTGAGCATAGATGTTTTTATTCGAACGGAATACGTTCAAACGCGGGCGCTCAGCAGTACCAGAAAGATTTCTGCGAATACGTTGTTGTCTTTTTTTGCGTAATTTGTTTTTATCTGGTTTTGAAATCACAATTGTCACCTCTTTATTCAAAATTCTCTTTATCAGAGATTATCAGGTTAACTGGTAAAGCCGTAAGCAGAACGTGAAGCCAAGAGCTTGCCGGTTCCACTCTATACGATTATTTACCTGTTTTACCTTCTTTACGGCGTACGTTTTCGCCTCTGTAGCGAATTCCTTTACCTTTGTAAGGCTCAGGTGGGCGTACGGCACGAATGTTAGCTGCTAATGCGCCAACTTTTTCTTTGTTTGCACCTTTAATAGAAATAATAGTGTTTTTTGGTACTTCAACTGTTAAGCCTTCTACCTGATCAAATTCAACCTGGTGAGAAAGTCCAACGTTTAATACTAATTTGTTTCCCTGCAATTGTGCACGGTAACCAACACCATTTAATTCCAATACTTTTTCGAATCCAACTGAAACACCTTCGACCATGTTGTTTACCACAGCACGAGTTGTTCCGTGAATAGTACGGCTAGCTTTAGAATCATTTGGACGTGTAAAAGTCATTTCGTTACCATCGATGTTTACGTTGATAACTGGGCTTAATTCACGTGTCAATTCTCCGTTTTTACCTTTAACTGTAATCACGTTTCCGTCTAGATTTACATCTACACCTTCTGGGATAGTGATTAGTTTATTTCCGATACGGCTCAAAGTCCGGCACCTCCTTCATCTTTGTTACTGATTACCAAACGTATGCGAGGACTTCTCCTCCAATATTTTTAGCACGCGCTACTTTATCTGTTACAACACCTTGTGAAGTGGATACTAGGGCAATTCCTAGGCCGTTCAACACTTTAGGCATTTCTTCTGCGTTAGCGTAAACACGCAAACCTGGTTTTGAGATACGTCTCACTCCAGTAATTACACGCTCATTGTTCTGACCATATTTCAAGAAAATGCGGACGATGCCTTGTTTGTCATCTTCCACGAATTCAACATCCTTGACGAAACCTTCTGATTTCAGGATATCGGCCATATCTTTTTTTAAGTTAGAAGCAGGAATTTCCACTTTCGTATGACGCGCATTGTTTGCGTTACGGATACGAGTTAAAAAGTCTGCGATTGGATCTGTCATGACCATTCGTTGTAGCCTCCTTTACGGCAAGTTTTCTCATTCAGTTTTGCTCGGCTGTCTTCCATTTGCTTTCTTCCAAAGAA
The DNA here is from genome assembly GCA_007692455.1 of Alkalibacterium sp. Taxonomy (GTDB): domain Bacteria; phylum Bacillota; class Bacilli; order Lactobacillales; family Carnobacteriaceae_A; genus Alkalibacterium. The sequence goes on from RECC01000051.1 coordinate 5,992, forward strand.
GTTAAACGAGAAGTCATATTGCCCAGCATATATTCCAGTTGTTTACCAGCTTGCTTTTCTCATCCCTGGAATTTGACCTTTATATGCTAGCTCACGCAAGCAGATACGGCATAATTTAAATTTTTTGTATACGGAGTGTGGGCGTCCACAACGTTCACAGCGGGTATACTCACGAGTCGAAAACTTGGCTGGTTTTTTGTTTTTTTCTATCATTGCTTTTTTAGCCATTTCTAATATTACCCTCCTAATAGGTAGTTTAGGTTATTTCTGGAACGGCATTCCCAATTGTCCGAGTAATTCACGAGCTTCTTCGTCTGTGTCAGCAGTTGTGACAATAACGATATCCATCCCGCGTACTTTGTCAACATCATCATAGTCAACTTCAGGGAAAATTAGCTGCTCTTTAACTCCTAACGTGTAGTTTCCACGTCCGTCAAATGAGTTTTTGCTCACTCCACGGAAATCACGTACACGAGGTAATGAAACAGTAACTAATTTATCTAAGAAATCATACATGCGGTCTCCGCGTAAAGTAACTTTCGTGCCGATTGGCATACCTTCACGTAAACGGAATCCGGCGATTGAACGCTTCGCACGAGTTACAACTGGTTTTTGTCCAGAAATCAATGTTAATTCTTCTACTGCTTTATCTAAGTTTTTAGTGTTTGATACTGCTTCTCCAACACCCATGTTGATAACAATCTTGTCAACTTTTGGTGCCTGCATTGGTGAAGTGTATTCAAATTTATCAACTAATGATGGACGTACATCATTATTATACTTTTCTTTAAGGCGTGTCATTTATGAATGCCCTCCTTTCCTACTTTGTATTAAAGTGCTTCGCCAGATTTTTTAGCGTAGCGAACTTTCTTGCCATCTTCAATCTTGTATCCTACACGAGTAGGTTCATTTGTTTTAGGATCAATCAACTGGACATTAGAAACTTGAATTGGTGCTTCTGTTTCAACAATTCCGCCTTCTTGTCCCATACCAGTAGGACGGGTATGTTTCTTCATGATGTTGAGTCCTTCAACGATTACTTTGTTTTGTTTAGGCATTGCTTTCAAGACAGTACCTTCTTGGCCTTTATCTTTACCGGCAATAATTCTTACTTTATCTCCTGTTTTAACAAACATTCTCTAGCGCACCTCCTTATGACGTATATCGGAATTATAAAACTTCCGGAGCTAACGAAACAATTCTCATAAAGTCATTTTCACGTAATTCACGAGCAACTGGTCCGAAGATACGTGTTCCACGTGGTGCTTTGTCTTCACGAATAATTACACATGCGTTTTCGTCAAATTTAATATAAGATCCGTCTGGGCGTCTCGCACCAGATTTTGAGCGAACGATTACTGCGCGAGCAACGTCACCTTTTTTAACAACGCCTCCTGGTGTAGCGTTTTTAACTGTTACGACAACTTCGTCACCGATGTTAGCATAACGACGGCCTGCGCCACCTAATACTTTAATGACAAGCACTTCACGTGCACCAGAGTTGTCAGCGACTTTCATACGACTTTCTGTTTGAATCACGTTAGGATCCTCCTTTCAAACTCACGATGAAGCTTTTTGCTTCTCGCTGTCTTTCATACCGCCAGGCGGTAATCTGTTGTTCTATTAAAGAACGATTGCCTCTTCTACCACTTCTAATAAACGGAATCGTTTATCTTTAGACAATGGACGAGTTTCCATGATTTTAACAACGTCGCCTGTTTTAGCTGTGTTATTTTCATCATGTGCTTTGAATTTAGTTGAATATTTTAAAAGTTTTTTGTATTTACGGTGCTGTTTTTGCGTTGCAATTTCTACAACGATGGTTTTATCCATTTTGTCAGAAACAACTTTACCTTGGTAAACCTTACGGTCATTACGTTCAGCCATTTTTTAGCCTCCTTTGATTAAGCTATTGCACTCACGCTAGACTAAACTGTTTCTGCTTGACGCAAAACAGTTTTAACGCGAGCAATGTTCTTACGAACCTCTCCAATACGAGCGGTGTTTTCCAATTGTCCAGTAGCTAATTGAAAGCGTAAGTTAAATAGCTCTTCTTTAAATTCTGCTTCTTTTTCTATCAATTCAGTAGTGGATAAGCCTTTTAATTCACTAGCCTTCATTTGAGTCACCACTTTCTTCACGAGTTACTATCCGAGTTCTAACGGGTAGTTTGTGTGAAGCTAAACGCAATGCTTCGCGAGCGACTTCGTCAGATACGCCACCGATTTCAAACATGATTTTACCACGTTTGACTGGTGCTACCCAACCTTCAGGAGCTCCTTTACCTTTACCCATACGAACACCAATTGCTTTAGCTGTCACTGGTTTGTGAGGGAAAATTTTAATCCATACTTTCCCACCACGTTTCATATAACGAGTCATCGCTATACGAGCTGATTCGATTTGTCTGCTTGTGATCCATACTGAATCAACAGCCTGCAAACCATATTGACCATAAGCTAGTTCTTTTCCGCCTTTAGCTTCTCCGCGCATTTTTCCACGGAACTCACGACGGTGTTTTACACGTTTTGGTACTAACATGATTATTTCCCTCCTTTCTTGTCTTCAAATTTCTCAGGAAGAACTTCTCCTTTGTAAATCCATACTTTAATTCCGAGCTTACCGTAAGTAGTGTCGGCTTCTTCGTTAGCGTAATCGATGTCTGCACGAAGAGTATGCAAAGGTACTGTTCCTTCTGAAAAGCTTTCGCTACGAGCAATGTCTGCTCCGTTTAGTCGACCGGCTACCATTGTGCGGATACCTTTAGCTCCCATACGCATAGCGCGCTGGATAGCTTGCTTTTGTGCACGACGGAATGAAATACGGTTTTCTAATTGGTCAGCGATACTTTTAGCTACTAAAGTAGCATCCAGATCAGGTTTTTTAATTTCCACGATGTTTACGTGTACTCTCTTGTTAGTCAGGTTGTTTAAACCATTTCTTAGTGCATCTACTTCAGAACCACCTTTACCAATAACCATACCTGGCTTAGCAGTGTGAATAGATACGTTTACTCTATTTGCTGCACGTTCAATTTCTACTCGAGAAACGGAGGCATCACTTAGTTTTTTAGCAATGTACTCACGAACAGCAATATCTTCATGTAATTTTTCTGCAAAGTCTTTTTCTGCGTACCATTTAGCGTCCCAGTCGTGGATTACGCCAACACGCAGTCCATGAGGATTTATTTTCTGTCCCATTGATTACCCCTCCTTCTTCTCTGATACCACGATTGTGATGTGGCTTGTACGTTTGTTTATACGTGAAGCTGCACCTTTTGCACGAGGGCGGAACCTTTTTAAGGTTGCTCCTTCATTTACATAGGCTTCACTTACGACTAATTCTTCGATATCCATATCGTAGTTGTGTTCAGCATTTGCAATTGCTGACATTAAAACTTTTTCTACCGCTTCCGCTGCTCCTCTGTTAGTGAAGCGAAGGATAGAAATAGCTTCTGCAGCACTTTTCCCTCTAATGGTATCAACAACCATACGTGATTTACGCGGTGCGATTCGAACCATGCGAGCAGTTGCTTTAGCTGCTGTTACTGTTTCTGCCATGAATGTATCCTCCCTTCGCTATTAACGTCTAGTTGTGCGGTCGTCTTTCCCGTGTCCGCGGTACGTTCTTGTTGGTGCAAATTCACCTAGTTTGTGTCCAACCATGTCTTCTTGAACATAGACTGGCACGTGTTTTCTTCCATCATATACGGCAATGGTGTGACCTACAAAGTTAGGGAAAATAGTTGAACGACGTGACCATGTTTTAATTACACGCTTATTGTCATCATCCATTTCACGAACTTTTTTCATCAGGTGATCATCGACGAAAGGTCCCTTTTTCAAACTACGGCTCATGTATTGCCCTCCTTTTGGGGTCTATCCCCTTAATCTCATCTAGCTTTTAAGTGTCAGTTAATTATTTCTTTTTACGACGACGTACAATAAGTTTATCTGAACGTTTGTTAGTGCTACGTGTTTTCTTACCAAGAGTTGGTTTACCCCATGGTGACATTGGGCTTGGGCGTCCGATTGGCGCTTTACCTTCACCACCACCGTGTGGGTGATCGTTAGGGTTCATTACAGAACCACGAACAGTTGGGCGCTTGCCTAACCAGCGGCTACGTCCCGCTTTACCAATGTTGATTAATTCGTGCTGTTCATTACCTACAGTACCAACCGTTGCACGGCAAGTGAGTAAGATAAGACGGCTTTCGCCTGAACTTAAACGAACTAATGCGTATTTACCTTCTTTACCTAATACTTGAGCAGAAGCTCCAGCTGAACGAACGAGTTGTCCGCCTTTACCAGGTTTCAGTTCAACGTTGTGAACGAATGTACCGACAGGAATGTTTGCCAATGGCAATGCATTACCTACTTGGATATCCGCTTCTGGACCTGAGTAGATGTCTGTTCCTACTTTAAGTCCTTTAGGTGCAAGAATATAAGTCTTTGTTCCGTCTTCATATTGAATCAATGAAATGTTAGCAGAACGGTTTGGATCATATTCAATCGTTTTAACGATACCGCGAACGCCATCTTTCTGACGCTTGAAATCAATCACACGGTATTTGTGTTTGTGGCCGCCGCCTTGATGACGGACAGTGATTTTACCAGCATTGTTACGTCCAGCACGTTTAGGGTTTGGTCTCAACAAACTTTTTTCTGGTGTTGTTGATGTGATTTCAGCAAAATCAGACCCTGACATGTTACGACGTCCGTTTGTGGTTGCTTTATACTTTCTAATCGCCACGTGATTCCCTCCTTATAATACTAGTTTCAGTTTATTTTATTATTCTTCGTCTCCGAATAACTTGATGTCATTTGAATCTGCAGACAAAGTAACAATCGCTTTACGACGTTTTTTAGTGTGTCCTTCATAACGTCCCATACGCTTAGGTTTAGGCGCTGTGTTGATTACGTTAACTTTATCTACTTTTACGTCAAAAATCTGTTCAACAGACTTTTTAATTAGTGGTTTTTTAGCACGAACATCAACTTCGAAGGTATACTTTTTTTCGTCCATAGCATACATAGAAGCTTCAGTGATGATCGGGCGTTTGATTACGTCACGTGCATTCATTATTGAAGAGCCTCCTCTACTTTTTCCAGAGCAGCCTTCGTTAAGATGAGTTTGTCATGCGCAACAACATCCAGCACAGATACATTGTTAGGAGCTACAACTTTAACTCCAGGAATGTTACGTGCAGATAGTTTAGCAAATTCATTGTCATCTTCTAAGACAACCAAAGCTTTTCTATTAACATCTAAGTTATTTAGTACCGCTCTGAACTCTTTAGTTTTTGGTGAGTCGAAGTTCAAGCCGTCTACTACGATAATCTCTTCATCTGCTACTTTAGAAGATAATACAGATTTAATCGCTAAGCGACGAACCTTTTTAGGTAATTTGTATGCGTAAGAACGAGGTGTTGGTCCAAAGACTGTTCCTCCTCCACGCCATTGTGGTGAACGGATTGACCCTTGACGAGCACGTCCTGTTCCTTTTTGACGCCATGGTTTGCGTCCCCCGCCGCGTACTGCGCTACGGTTTTTTACTGCGTGTGTTCCTTGTCTTAAAGAAGCGCGTTGCATAGTGATTGCATCAAAAACAACACTTTCGTTTGGTTCGATACCAAAGATTGCATCATTTAATGTTACATCGCCATTTTGCGTTCCGTCTTGTTTAAATAACGTTACAGTTGGCATTCTGCTAGTCCTCCCTTCCTAATCTATTACTTGTCTGCTTTTTCTGCAGTTTTAATTTGAACGAGTGATTTCTTAGATCCAGGTACGTTACCTCTGATCAGTAAAACGTTACGGTCAGTATCGACACGAACGATTTCAAGATTCTGTACAGTGACTTGATCGCCACCCATACGTCCAGCTAGTTTTTTACCTTTGAATACACGACCTGGATGAGTAGCCATACCCATTGAACCAGGACGACGGTGGTAACGAGAACCATGCGTTTCAGGTCCGCGGCTTTGTCCGTGACGTTTAATAACACCCTGGAATCCTTTACCTTTAGACGTTCCTGTTACATCGACGATATCGCCTTCTGCAAATGTGTCTACTAATACTTCGTTTCCAACTTCTACGTCCCCAAGCTCTGCATCTCTGAATTCTCTAATGAAGCGCTTAGGAGCCGTGTTAGCTTTTTTAACATGACCTTGTGCCGGTTTGTTAGATAAAACTTCACGTTTATCTTCGATACCTAATTGAACAGCGTTATAACCGTCCGTTTCCATTGTTTTAACTTGTAAAACAACGTTAGGTTTCACTTCAACAACTGTTACAGGAACTAATTCACCTGTTTCGCTGAAGATTTGTGTCATTCCGACTTTTTTTCCTAAGATTCCTTTGGTCATGATTACACCTCCGTTTTAATAATTTTTGTTTATGTTCTGTTTTATAGTTTAATTTCGATATCTACGCCTGATGGTAAGTCAAGTTTAGTCAATGCGTCAACAGTCTTTGGTGTAGGATTTAAAATATCTACAAGACGTTTGTGCGTACGCATTTCAAACTGCTCACGTGAATCTTTGTATTTGTGCGGTGAACGGATAACTGTGTACAGTTTACGTTCAGTTGGCAATGGGATTGGACCAGATACGTTTGCCCCAGTTCTTTTTGCCGTTTCCACAATTTTGTCAGCTGATTGATCTAGTACTCGATGCTCGTAAGCTTTTAGTCGAATACGAATTTTTTGATTTGCCATGATTTTTCCCTCCTTCGCTTATTTAAGAAATAAACCTAGCTCCACGAAAATTTTCAACTACCCTCCATGGCAATGCACCCGGGTGTGTCGTAACCTCTCGCTTCCTAGCCTCGGTTCTATGATTGATGCCCCCCCAGCATAACTATCGTTACACAGGTTAAATAGATTCTGCTGAATTAAGCTTCTCTCACAGACACCTATACAAGTATACAGACAACACCGTTGGATATCAAGTGTTTTTCCTGAATTAATTGGTTTTTTTCAAAACTAATTGCTTTGTCTGCAGGACTTGCTGACCAACTTTTACAATTATAGTGTATTCCCTCATACTTTAAAACCATAACCCTCTGAAAACTGCAGAATAAATGGCGTCTCTTCACTGTTCTGACACAAATTGACTTCTCCGCTCATGAGCTCTCCCTGGTCTTTTTTTCGTACTCATTTTTCAGCGTGCTTATTATATAGTAGAAACTCGTTCAAAGGTAACTAACTATTCTTCTTTTACATCCACTTAAACCTAGTTTAGTGTCACACCCACATAAGTCTGCATCAGCATGTTGAAAACGTTTGTATTGGCGGGTCATTCTCTATACAATAATAAAAACAACACTTTAATTTTTAATACTGTTAACTATCTTACTAAAAAGGAGTTTCCCCTCATGACTTTTTCGGATCAGACTGCTCAGTCTATAGACAAGCTGCATCAGCTCATCGATGCAGCAGATCAAATTATAATTGGAAAAAAAGAAGTCACACGGCTGACTATCGTTGCCATGCTTGCAGGCGGTCATGTGCTGTTTGAAGATATACCTGGAGTTGGGAAAACCCTTCTGATTCGCACAATAGCTAAATGCCTCGATGCCGATTTTTCCCGCATTCAATTTACACCTGATCTCATCCCGTCAGACATTATTGGATACACAGTCCCTCATGCAGAAAAGGCACTTGTTGATTTTCGCAAAGGTCCTATATTTAATCAGCTTCTGCTCGCAGATGAAATTAACCGAACCTCTCCACGTACCCAGGCTGCAATGCTTGAAGCAATGTCGGAAAAACAGGTAACGGTTGATGGAATGACGTACAATCTCCCTGAACCATTTTTTGTTCTTGCTACACAGAACCCTATAGAGTATGAAGGAACCTATCCCTTACCTGAAGCGCAGCTCGACCGTTTTCTCTTCCAGTTGTCTCTCGGTTACCCTACCGCTGATCAGGAAGTAACGATGCTGTCTTCACCTGACCAGCAGAAAGCAGCTGAACAGCTCGAGCCTGTCATGACACTGGATGAGTTTCTGTCATTGAAAGACGCTGTGCAGCATGTGTATGTGGAAGAGCGTCTACTCCACTACATCATTTCTCTGGCAACTCTTACGCGGGAACATTCAGCCATCAGACTAGGTGTCAGTCCTCGGGGAAATCAGTATTTCCTATCGGCTGCCCGGGCAAATGCCTTAATAGAAGGCAGGGATTTTGTAACCCCCCAGGACATTCTAACTGTTCTGAAGCCCGTCTATCGTCACAGACTGCTTTTTGAAAATGACCTATCAAAAACTGAAATCGATACGTTCATTGATGACCTGGCAGACAACTTAGTCGTTCCAACAATTAGGGGCAAACGCCCATGGGATTAACACGTTCGGTTCTCCGCATTATCTGGTATGTTTTTCTTTACGCACTCGTTATTTGGTATACCCTGACTTTTTCGACTACCGTTGCCTGGTTTTTATTTTATTCCTTTACACTTCTGCTGTTGATTGCTTACCTGTCTTCCAGGCACACTCCCGTTATCAGCTCCATCGATTGGGATAAAATTAATAATAATGAGATTGTCGTCTCTCTAACCGTACAAAGTAAAAGAGGCTTCCCGCTTCTGCTATCGTCAGTCGATCTGAGACTCTATAAAGACAATCAGCAACACCGGCTCCACCGGTCATCTTTTTTAGCACGAAAAGTGAAGGCGACCTTCGAGCCTATAGAACTTTCACGAGGCTACCATGATCATCTGACATTGACCCTGGACTCTTCCGGTCTGTTCGGGATATTTCCGAGACGGCTTAATTATAATATCCCAATTGCTGTTTCAATTTATCCAGCAGTTATTCAGAAGTCTAAACGGTCCGAACTGATGCGTAAGCTCACCCAGACTCTTACACCGGTGCTGTACTCTCCTCTTCATGAGTTTTATGTAAAAGAAATTCGTTCTTATCAGGACAGGGATGCTATCAGTTCTATCGACTGGAAGAGCAGCCTGAGACGTGGCCAGTGGCTGGTTAAAGATTACGACACCCTTGAGGAATCCCCTTTTGATTTATTTTTTTACGGCGCAGTTCCTACTGAGTTTGAGTTTCTCCTGAGTGTCACCTATACCTTATACAAAGAATTGACCCAGAACTTTAAAGTTAACCTTCACCTGATTGGAGATTTTGACCATCACGCAGATATAAAATACACACAGAAACATTTTCTGACTATCCAACCGGCTTCGAATAAAGAAGAAGCGTCTCACATTCTAAGGCGCTCCCTGACCGTCGGGAGAAATCACTTAATCATTATGGCCAGCGACGCCACAACACCGAGTAATTTGACCGAAGACCCTTCTGTTACCATACTGGATGAACACGCACTTCACTTTCTGAAAGGAGGGTGACCAACCATGCAACACCGAACAGCCTTAGCAATTTTTAAAGACAGTCTAGTGGGACTCCTACACGCCGCTGTCTTCCTGCCTGTGCTTCATTTCGGCTTTCAGCTTAATCGAGTTTCCGGCATTCGGGAACTTGTCACCTTCTTTCTCTTATCACAAGCTCTGGCAGTCATCCTCCACAAGGGATGGACCTATTTTATTGGACAGTCCCTATTTACTCTTTCATTTTTATGGTACCTTTTCCGAGATCACAGTGAGTCTCTCTGGCCCACCGGCTGGTTGAGAGACTCGGCAGCACTCTTCAGAGACCAGTGGAATCTTCTTATTGCTGCTGAACTGTCTGAAACTCCTCAGTTTCTGCTCATAACACTTTTTTTCGTTCTCATTTCACTGCTCACTTACTTAAGTGTGCACAAACACCTGGCCTTCCCATCATTTCTCAGTGCTTTTATCTATCTCCTGCTGGTACACACGTTCAGTGCCAATACTATCCTACCTGAGATGATTCGCCTTATCGGATTTGGCTTTATCTTCATATCAGTGATGCACATGACTACTCGCACAACAACCTTTCAATTTGTCAGAAATGTCAGCCTGACTGCTTTAATCACTTTCGCACTGACAACTTTGTCTACCTGGGGAATAGAACGCGGACGCCCTACTCAGGAATGGGTAGAAGGCCAAACACAATCTTACCAGAGAAATCTTGATGAACAAGGTTTCTTCGACTGGATTAACAACTACACTAGCGGCATAGGTTACAGACGAACCGGTATGGGCTTTGACGACGCTGAACTGGGCGGCCCCCTCAGACAAGACTATACACGTCTGTTCAGAGCACACACCAGCAATCCCCATTACTGGAAAGTCCTTCACCGGACAGAGTACAACGGCTTGGGATGGGTAAGTGATGAAGAAGACGAGGATACTCAGATAATATCCACTCCTTATAATATCGCTTACGACTATACCATGACTACTGAAGACCTTAGCCTTTTACGTACATCAGAGGACCTTTCAACCATCCAAATAGACTGGCTGGACGACTTGGGTTATATTGCCTACCCATATGGCTGGTATGATCTGAACAGTGAGAGCGAATCCGCTTATACAATCGAACGGCATGAAGACAGTGCTTTGTATGCCATGGAACTGGAAGAAGGAGAACTGCTGGAGTACTCCGTTTCATATGACCGTTCCTTCCCTTCGCGCTTTGATGAGGATTTACTGCGTGAAGATGACGGCTGGCGAGACTTCTATAATGATGTTTACGAAGAAACGATGCAGGACATGGATGACGTTCAAGATGATGATATCAGCGGAGTGGATATCTGGTTTGACGAGGAACTTCAATTACCTGAATCACTACCTGATCGAGTCAGTCAGCTGGCGTATGATTTGACGGATGGACTAACCAGCGAATACGAAATGGTTAGAGCAATTGAGCAGTACCTGAAAGAAGACGGAGGATACCGCTACAGTCTGCTTGAAGTCGAAAGCACTCCTGATGGTGGTGATTATGTGGATCACTTTTTATTCGAATCAAGAATCGGTTACTGTAACAACTTCTCTTCTGCCATGACTGTTCTTCTGCGTGAAGTCGGCATACCTGCCCGCTGGACTAAAGGCTTTACACCCGGCAGTCAGTACACAGACGAAGATGGAGAGACCTTTTTTGAAATAAGTAACGCCAATGCCCACTCATGGGTAGAAGTCTTCTTTCCCAGTTACGGCTGGATTCCGTTTGAACCGAGTCCCTCCTTTGCAAATCCCTTAACGAATCCTGAACCGGTAGCCACTGTTGTGGGTGAAACATACTCGTTCGTAGATGATGATTTTATTGATATGCAAGCAGAAGATGCGGAACAAGGTGCTGATGATGTGGATTCAGAAACACTTGAAGAAGGTGAATCACACCCTAATGATGAATTACTATCGGAAAGTGACGGGCAGTACTATGGTAATGGCGAGTCCTCTGGAGGGCGATCCCTGTTCTTTAATCTTTCAATGGTAGCTGTGATTTTTCTCAGCATTATTCTCGCCATATTCAGATGGCGAATTGCCATTCGTTTTTCAAAACTAGCGCTAGAGAAAAATCTGTTGACACTGCATGCTGCCTGTTTCCTGATCCTCAGACTATTTAACTTTAAACTGAAGCGACAAACTGGGCAGACAATCGACAGTTACCTGTATCAGTGGAAACCATTCATTACAGATAATTCCGATGAATCTCGAACAATCAATCGCTTTGTCAGTCTGGCCGACGAAGCATTTTACGGGCCTCAAACCGAAAAGCAGAAACCAACAGCTGAACAGACAGCTATTCTTCTGAACAGCCTCGATTTACTGGAGACCCTTCCGGACTTGAAAAAAAATCCACGAACGCCTCATCCATTAAGTGGCAAGATACAGGAAAAACTTTAAGTATATGCAATAAAGCTGATCAGTGATTTCTCTGATCAGCTTTTTTATTGCGACTAACTATAGTTGAGAGGCGATGAATATCAATTATAGCAGGATAATCGGTATTCATGACAGGTTTTACAGGATGAATCTTGATTAAATCATTATAATTGAGATTCATGCTTGGGAAGACGGAAGGAAAAGTGATTATAACAGTATAATCACTTTTCAACCCTACTTAGAGAGACCGAATCTTAATTAAGCGAAAACAGCACGATGTACACTTGTAATTTATATTCATTTTAAGTTTTTCCCTACCAAATAAAAAAAAGAGTGCTTAGAAGAAAACTTCTAAGCACTCTTTAAGATTAAAATCATTAGTTAAGATTGAGATTACTCAACAATCTTAGTAACAACTCCAGCTCCTACAGTACGGCCACCTTCACGGATAGTGAATTTAGTTCCGTCTTCAACAGCGATTGGAGAAATTAGAGAAACACTCATGTTAGTGTTATCGCCAGGCATAACCATTTCAGTACCTTCTGGTAACTCAACAACACCAGTTACGTCAGTTGTACGGAAAAAGAATTGTGGACGATAGTTAGTGAAGAATGGAGTGTGACGTCCACCCTCTTCTTTTGAAAGAACATATACTTCTGCATCAAATTTAGTATGCGGAGTAATTGAACCAGGTTTAGCTAAAACTTGACCACGTTCGATGTCGTCACGTGACATACCACGTAAAAGAGCACCAATGTTGTCTCCAGCTTCAGCGTAGTCTAGTAATTTACGGAACATTTCAACACCAGTAACAGTTGTTTTAGCAGTGTCTTTAATTCCGATAACTTCAACTTCGTCTCCGACTTTAACTTCACCAGTTTCAACACGACCAGTTGCAACCGTACCACGACCAGTAATTGAGAATACGTCCTCAACTGGCATCATGAATGGTTTAGCTGAGTCACGTTCTGGAGCAGGGATGTAGTCGTCTACAGCTTGCATTAATTCAAGAATTTTCTCTTCGTAAGCTTCGTCGCCTTCAAGAGCTTTTAAAGCTGAACCAGAAACGACAGGAATGTCGTCGCCTGGGAAGTCGTATTCGCTTAATAGGTCACGAACTTCCATTTCAACTAATTCTAGTAATTCTTCATCGTCAACCATGTCAACTTTGTTTAAGAATACTACGATATAAGGAACGCCAACCTGACGTGAAAGCAGGATGTGCTCACGAGTTTGAGGCATTGGTCCGTCAGCAGCAGAAACTACCAAGATAGCTCCGTCCATTTGAGCAGCACCAGTGATCATGTTTTTAACATAGTCCGCGTGTCCTGGGCAGTCAACGTGTGCATAGTGACGTGTATCAGTTTCGTACTCAACGTGTGAAGTAGAAATTGTGATTCCACGTTCTTTTTCTTCTGCAGCACCATCAATTGAATCGTATGCTTGAGCTTGTGCATAACCTTTCTTAGATAGTACAGTAGTAATTGCAGCTGTTAAAGTTGTTTTACCGTGGTCGACGTGTCCGATTGTTCCAATGTTCATATGCTGCTTGGAACGGTCAAATTTTTCTTTTGCCATTTTAAACATTTCCTCCTTAGGGTTATCTTCTTTTTTTAAATAGAAAAAGATTTTTCTATTCCTATTTCCACTAATTAATTATACCGATAGAACGGTATAAAATCAATTCATTTGGCAAATCACGGTACTCTTCCTTCTGTCATTAAATGATGTCAGAAAAAGTACCGAACTGCCGGTCAGACGGTTAGTTATTACTGTCCGCCGTTTTTCTTGATGATCTCTTCAGCAATGCTCTTAGGCACTTGCTCATAGTGATCAAATTGCATTGTAAATGTTCCGCGACCTTGAGTTGCAGAACGCAATGCAGTTGCGTAACCGAACATTTCTGCTAGTGGAATGCTTCCTCTAACAACTGTTGCGTTTCCGCGTTGTTCAGAACCTTCGATATTTCCGCGACGAGCAGAAATGTGGCCCATGATGTCTCCCATGTAATCTTCAGGTACAGTGATTTCAACAGCCATCATTGGCTCAAGAATTACTGCGCCTGCTTTTTGAGCAGCATTTTTAAGTGACAGTGAAGCAGCAACTTTAAATGCAGTCTCATTTGAGTCGACATCGTGGTAAGATCCGTCATATAGTTTAGCCTTAACGTCTACTAATGGATAACCGGCAAGAACACCGTTGTCCAGTGACGCTTCAAGACCAGATTTAACTGCTGGGATGTATTCACGTGGAACAACCCCACCAACGATTGCATCTTCGAATTCGAAACCTGCTCCTTCTTCGTTTGGAGTAAATTCAATCCATACGTGACCGAATTGACCTTTACCACCAGACTGACGAACAAATTTACCTTCGGATTGAACCTGTTTGGTGAATGTTTCACGGTAAGATACTTGAGGTGCTCCAACGTTCGCTTCAACTTTGAACTCACGTTTCATACGGTCAACGATGATGTCCAAGTGCAGCTCACCCATACCAGCGATGATTGTTTCGCCAGTTTCGTGATCTGTTTCAGCACGGAAAGTTGGATCCTCTTCAGCAAGTTTTTGAAGAGCAATACCCATTTTATCCTGGTCTGCTTTTGATTTAGGCTCAATAGCAACCTGGATTACAGGCTCAGGGAATTCCATTGATTCAAGGATAACTGGGTGATCCAAGTCACATAGAGTATCTCCTGTTGTTGTGTCTTTAAGACCAACGGCAGCAGCGATATCTCCAGAGAACACTTCTGAAATCTCTTCACGAGAGTTCGCGTGCATCTGTAGGATACGACCGACACGCTCACGCGTATCTTTTGTTGCGTTAAGGATGTAAGAACCTGATTCCAATGTACCTGAGTACACACGGAAGAAAGTCAGACGTCCAACGAACGGGTCTGTCGCTACTTTAAATGCTAAAGCTGAGAATGACTGGTCATCTCCTGCTTCAACTTTGATTGTAGTTTCTTCATCTCTTTGTTTGTGACCAACGATGGCACGAACATCTAGAGGAGATGGCAGATAATCTACAACAGCATCCAGAAGTAACTGAACACCTTTGTTCTTGAAGGCAGAACCAACAAGTACAGGGTAGAAGTCTACACTTAGAGTTGCTTTACGAATACCCGCTTTAAGCTGTTCTTCAGAGATTTCTTCTCCTTCAAGGTATTGCATCATGAGTTCTTCGTCCATGTCTGCAACGCCTTCAATAAGCTTAGTACGCCATTCTTGAGCAAGTTCCATGTGATCTTCAGGAATGTCCTCTTCAGTAATCTCAGTACCTAAGTCATTACCGTACATGTATGCTTTCATTTTAACTAAGTCGATAATACCGACGAAGTCATCTTCAGCACCAATTGGCAATTGAATTGGGTGAGCATTAGCCTGCAGACGGTCATGCAATGTTTCGTTAGCATGCAGGAAGTCTGCACCTAATTTATCCATTTTGTTGACGAATACTACACGAGGTACGCCGTAAGTAGTTGCTTGGCGCCATACAGTTTCTGTCTGTGGTTCAACACCTGACTGTGCATCCAATACAGCAACAGCTCCATCTAGTACACGTAATGAACGTTCTACCTCAACGGTAAAGTCCACGTGTCCAGGAGTGTCGATGATGTTAACACGGTGGTTGTTCCACTGGGCAGTTGTCGCAGCGGAAGTAATGGTAATTCCACGCTCTTGTTCCTGCTCCATCCAGTCCATTTGTGAAGCACCTTCGTGTGTTTCACCAATTTTGTGGATTCGGCCAGTGTAATAAAGGATACGCTCAGTCGTGGTAGTTTTACCAGCATCGATGTGCGCCATGATTCCGATATTACGTGTCTTCTCTAGCGGAAATTTTCTTTTAGCCACTAATCGTTACACCTCTCTTTGATAAATTAAATCATGTTTCCATGAATTCGGATAATCTAACGGGAAGCTGGGGCAGCATTACCGCACAGAAAATTCTATGCGGCAATACCATGTGCACCAGATTTTACCAGCGGTAGTGAGCAAATGCTTTGTTTGCTTCAGCCATACGGTGGATTTCTTCACGTTTACGAACAGCAGCACCAGTATTGTTTGCTGCGTCCATGATTTCTTTAGCTAATCTGTCTTCCATGGTGTTTTCACCACGTAGACGTGCATAGTTAACTAACCAGCGTAACGCTAGAGTCGTACGACGATCAGGACGTACTTCTACAGGCACTTGGTAGTTAGAACCTCCTACACGACGAGCTTTAACTTCTAATACAGGCATGATGTTTTTCAGTGCTTGTTCAAACACTTCCATAGGGTCATTTCCTGTTTGTTCTTTAATTTGATCAAATGCATCATACAAAATCGTTGATGCTTTTCCGCGTTTACCGTCAACCATCAAACGGTTGATTAAACGGGAAACCAATTTAGAATTGTACATTGGATCTGGCAATACATCACGTTTTGTTACAGGACCTTTACGAGGCATTCAAATTCCTCCTTTCGGGAATAGTTTTTCAGATTTTGGAAGCTGAGCTTGACGCCTCACTTCACTTTTAGTTTTAGTTTTAATTAAGAATTATTTTGCTCTCTTTGTTCCGTATTTAGAACGACCTTGTTTACGGTCTGATACTCCAGCAGTATCAAGCGCACCACGAACGATGTGGTAACGTACTCCCGGCAAGTCTTTTACTCGACCACCACGGATAAGTACTACACTGTGTTCCTGCAAGTTGTGTCCTTCACCCGGAATATAAGCAGTTACTTCGATCATGTTTGATAGACGCACACGAGCGTATTTACGTAACGCTGAGTTAGGTTTTTTAGGAGTCATTGTTCCGACACGAGTACAAACACCACGTTTCTGTGGAGAGTATACTGTTGTCTGTTTACGTTTTTGAGTGTTGTACCCTTTGTTCAACGCAGGTGACTCAGATTTACTAATTTTTGATTTACGAGGCTTACGGATTAGTTGATTCATTGTAGGCATATTGATGTTTCCTCCTTCCATATATTCTTTGAAAATAACATTCTTCTAGGTCCACACATCCAGGTGGTTCTTTTTTTAGCAAAAAAGAATAATCGCAATGAAGCGACATCGCATTGCCTTCAAAAACCATTGATATGCAGCGTTATTCGGCTCTTATGCGCCAGTCAGAACGACTGTAAACTCTAATTGAGCTAGACGAATCTAGAACAGGAATCTGTACACAAAAGCACCTATAGCATAATACCATGACCATAGAGTGTTGTCAACATTCTCTCGAAACTTTTATGATAAATAAAGGTGGCGGGAGCAGCATCTTGGCTGCTCCGTCTCCTCTATCTCTATTTTACTCTTCAGTCTTTTCAGCAGCTGGTGAATCTTCACTGATGCTGTAGACATTTTCGCTGACTACGCCAACTTCTTTTGGTTCCATATCATTATAGACTTTCATACCTGTTCCGGCTGGAATAGATTTACCAATAATGACATTCTCTTTCAATCCGATCAGCTTGTCATTCTTACCGCGAATGGCAGCATCTGTCAGGACACGTGTTGTTTCCTGGAAGGATGCAGCTGACAAGAAACTGTTTGTTTCTAGTGAAGCTTTAGTAATACCCAACAGAATTGGACGACCTGTCGCCGGCAAGCCACCAGACAGAAGTGTAGATTTGTTCGCTTCCTTGAAGTCGTAGATATCTACGAGGCTTCCTGGAAGAATGCTGGTGTCACCTGGATCCATGACTCTCACTTTTTGAAGCATCTGGCGAACCATTACTTCGATGTGTTTGTCTCCGATTTCCACCCCTTGACTTCGGTAAGCGTACTGTACTTCCTGCAGCATATAGTTCTGCAGTTTCAGCACGTTACTTACAGCAAGTAGCTGTTTCGGTTCGATAGACCCTTCATTCAGTCCGTCTCCACGTTCCACATAGCTGCCTTCTTTAACTTTTAGACGGGCATTAATTGCCAGTGTGTACGTACGCGTATCTGTTGCACCTTTAATGGTGATTTCTTTTGTTCTCTCGCTAGGGTTTTCCTCAATGGAAATAACTTCTCCGGAAACTTCAGAGATAGTCGCAACCCCTTTAGGATTTCTTGCTTCAAATATTTCCTGAACACGCGGAAGACCTTGTGTAATATCGTCTCCGGCAACTCCACCTGTGTGGAATGTACGCATGGTCAACTGTGTTCCCGGTTCTCCGATTGACTGGGCAGCGATTGTTCCGACTGCTTCGCCAACTTCAACTTCACGGCCAGTTGCCAGGTTACGTCCATAACACTTCTTACATACACCGTGATTGGTGTTACATGTAAAGACGGAACGGATAGTGACCTGTTCGATGCCTGAATTCACAATAACTTTAGCGATATCTTCAGTAATCAGATCGTTTTCACGTACCAGAATGTCACCAGTTTCAGGGTGCTTAACTGTCTTACGTGCATAACGTCCGATAATACGTTCTTCAAGTCCTTCAATTTCTTCTGAACCGTCACGAATCGTTTCCGCATCCAGACCACGTTTTGTGCCACAGTCTTCTTCACGGATAATAACGTCTTGTGCAACGTCAACTAGACGACGCGTCAAGTAACCTGAGTCGGCTGTCTTAAGGGCCGTATCAGTCATTCCTTTACGGGCACCGTGAGTAGAAATGAACATCTCTAAAACGGACAGACCTTCACGGAAGTTGGATGTAATCGGCAGTTCCATGATTCGTCCACTCGGCGCTGCCATCAGTCCACGCATACCCGCTAACTGGGTAAAGTTGGAGATGTTACCACGAGCTCCGGAATCACTCATCATGAAGATATTGTTGTGGTGATCAAGTGTATTCATCAAGTGATTCTGGATGATGTCTTTCGTCTTCGTCCAGACTTCAATAACAGCAGTATAACGCTCTTCTTCAGTAATCAGACCACGACGGTGTGACGCATTGATGCGGTCGACCTGATTGTGAGCCTGCTCAAGGATTTCCCCTTTTTCTTCAAGATGGGAAATATCAGCAATACCTACTGTAATACCGGACTTAGTAGAATACTTGTAACCAAGGTTTTTCATTTTATCCAGCATCTTAGATGTTTCAGTTACTTGGAATCGTTTAAAGACTTCGGCAATGACATTACTGAAGTTTTTCTTCTTAAATGGTGAAACCAATTCAGCATCCTGAATGTGTTTCACAATATCTGTTCCATATGGTACGAAGTACTTGTCAGGTGTCTGCTTTTCCAGATTTGCCTGAGTCGGTTCGTTCAAGTATGGAAACTCCGGAGGCATGATTTCGTTAAAAATCAGCTTACCGACAGTCGTTACCAGATATTTGCCTTTCTGCCATTCTGTAAATGGCTTGTTCGGCAAGGATGACGTATGCACGGCAATTCTTGAATGCAAGTGTACATAGCCTGTCTGATAAGCCTGTAGTGCTTCAGCGTGGCTGGAGAAAATCATACCTTCTCCGATTTTACCTTTATCTTCCATAGTCAGGTAATAGTTACCTAAAACCATATCCTGGGAAGGTGTTACAACTGGCTTACCATCTTTAGGATTCAAGATGTTCTGTGCACCCAGCATTAAAATGCGGGCTTCAGCTTGTGCTTCATCACTTAAAGGAACGTGAACAGCCATTTGGTCTCCATCAAAGTCAGCGTTATACGCTTCACATACTAACGGGTGAAGACGGATTGCTTTTCCTTCGACAAGTACCGGTTCAAATGCCTGAATACCTAATCGGTGAAGAGTAGGTGCACGGTTAAGAAGAACTGGGTGTTCGCGGATAACGTCCTGGAGTACTGCCCAGACCTCGTCATCCATGCGCTCAACTTTACGTTTCGCATTTTTGATGTTATTGGCAATTTCTCTGGCAACCAGTTCTCTCATGACAAATGGTTTAAACAGTTCGATAGCCATTTCTTTCGGCAGTCCACACTGGTACATTTTCAGACTTGGTCCAACTACGATAACCGAACGACCGGAATAGTCGACACGTTTACCCAGCAAGTTCTGACGGAAACGTCCCTGCTTCCCTTTCAGCATGTGTGAAAGAGATTTAAGCGGTCGGTTACCCGGTCCGGTAACTGCACGTCCACGACGGCCGTTATCGACTAATGCATCGACAGCTTCCTGCAGCATACGCTTCTCATTTTGAACAATGATGTGCGGTGCATTTAGATCAAGCAGTCGTTTCAGACGGTTGTTACGGTTGATGACTCGACGGTATAAGTCGTTCAAGTCACTTGTTGCGAAACGTCCACCTTCAAGCTGTACCATCGGTCTCAACTCTGGAGGAATAATTGGCACAACATCCATAACCATCCATGCCGGATCATTTCCTGAATTTCTGAATGCTTCAAGAATATCCAGACGACGAATAGCACGTGTACGTTTCTGTCCAGTTGCTGACTGAAGAAGTTCTTTTAATTCAGCGACTTCTTCTACTAGTTTGACATCATTTAAGAGTGTCTTAATAGCTTCAGCACCAATTTCAGCCTGAAACGCATTGCCGTATTGTGCACGGCGTTCACGGTATTCTCTTTCGGTCATCAGTTGTTTCTTTTCAAGTGGTGTATCACCCGGTTCAGTTACAACGTATGATGCAAAATAGATAATTTCTTCAAGTGCACGGGGTGACATGTCGAGGACAAGTCCCATACGACTCGGAATACCTTTAAAGTACCAGATGTGTGTGACAGGTGCTGCCAGTTCCAAATGTCCCATACGTTCACGACGTACTTTAGACTTGGTTACTTCAACGCCACAACGGTCACAGACAATCCCTTTGTAATGCACACGCTTGTACTTCCCACATGAACATTCATAGTCTTTAGACGGTCCGAATATTCTCTCACAAAACAGTCCATCTTTTTCAGGTTTTAGTGTACGGTAATTAATTGTTTCTGGTTTTTTAACTTCTCCAAATGACCAGCTTCTAATCTTATCTGATGAAGCCAATCCTATCTGAATACTTTCGAATTTATTTACATCGATCAAAGGGGCTACCTCCCTTTAGTAGATTACAGAGCTGCCCTAGTGCTCCTGTTTGTTCATAGATGACGGGAGAGAAGGTCACTATCTGACCTTCTCCTGTCCATCTGATTATTCCTGTTCCTGCTGTTCAGCGGCTTCTTCCGCTTCACTTTCAGCACGCGCCAGATCTTCTTTTTCTTTGGCTTCTACCGCACGCTTTTCATCTTGTTCTTTTTTCATTTTTTCAAGTGAATCGACATTGCCGAATTCATCATCTTCGTCGCTGTCCTGCAAGTCAATCGGCTCTTTATTGATGTCGAGAACTTTAAGGTCCAGTCCAAGTGACTGAAGTTCCTTAACTAATACGCGGAACGATTCAGGTACACCCGGTTTCGGAATTTTCTCACCTTTAACGATAGCTTCGTACGTTTTCACACGTCCGACAACATCATCTGATTTATAAGTTAGAATTTCCTGAAGGGTATAGGCTGCTCCATAGGCTTCAAGCGCCCAAACTTCCATCTCACCAAATCGCTGTCCACCGAACTGAGCTTTACCACCAAGTGGCTGCTGAGTTACGAGTGAGTACGGTCCAGTTGAACGTGCGTGAAGTTTGTCATCAACCATGTGCGCCAGTTTGATGAAGTACATGACTCCAACTGACACTTTGTTGTCGAACTCTTCACCTGTACGTCCGTCAAACAGAACAGTTTTTGCATCATCGTCCATGCCCGCTTCTTTAATCGTTTCCCAGACTTCATCTTCATTTGCACCGTCAAATACCGGTGAAGCGATGTGAATACCCAGTTTACGCGCGGCCATACCCATATGAAGCTCAATAACCTGTCCAATATTCATACGAGACGGTACCCCTAATGGGTTAAGCATAATATCGACTGGCGTTCCATCAGGCATAAATGGCATGTCTTCTTCCGGAAGAATCAGGGAAACAACACCTTTGTTTCCGTGACGTCCAGCCATTTTATCCCCTACATTAATCTTACGTTTCTGAACGATAAAGACACGAACGAGGTAATTGACGCCTGGAGACAGTTCGTCACCGGCTTCACGCGTAAATATTTTCACGTCGTGAACAATTCCGCCCCCACCGTGAGGTACACGAAGGGAAGTGTCTCTTACTTCACGGGCTTTTTCTCCAAAGATGGCATGCAGAAGTTTTTCTTCCGCAGACAATTCGGATACCCCTTTAGGCGTTACTTTACCGACAAGGATATCGCCGTCATGCACTTCAGCACCAATTCTGACAATACCACGGTCATCCAGGTCTTTCAGTGCATCTTCACCAACGTTTGGCAGTTCTCTTGTAATTTCTTCAGGTCCCAGTTTAGTGTCACGGGCTTCTGATTCATATTCTTCAATATGAATGGAAGTGTAAACATCATCTTTAACCAGACGTTCTGACATGATAACCGCATCTTCAAAGTTATAGCCGTCAAATGTAGTGAAGGCAATCAGCGGATTACGTCCTAGTGCCATTTCACCATTTTCCATGGATGGGCCATCTGCTAAGATATCGCCTTTGTCCACTTGTTCGCCGTGTCTGACTAATGCACGCTGGTTGTAAGACGTACCTGCGTTTGATCGTTTAAATTTAGCAATATTGTAGTAATCCAGTGTTCCGTCTTCACGTCTGACTTTGACTTTATTCGCATCGACGTATTCAACGACACCAGGGTGTTCGGCAATGACAGCCGCTCCAGAGTCACGTGCGGCAGTGTGCTCGATACCAGTTCCGACAAGCGGTGCTTCCGGCTGCATTAACGGCACAGCCTGACGCTGCATGTTCGCACCCATCAGGGCACGGTTGGAGTCATCATTTTCAAGGAACGGAATACTTGCTGTCGCTACAGAAACAACCTGTTTAGGTGAAACGTCCATGTAGTCCATCAGTGAAGCATCCAGCTCTTCGTTGTTGTTTTTCGTACGAGCGAGTACCAGATCATTTTGGAATGACCCGTCTTCGTTAAGCGGTGCATTCGCCTGAGCAACAACAAACAAGTCCTCTTCATCTGCAGTCAAGTAATCAATGTGTTCAGTCACTTTACCGGTTTCTTTGTCTACTCGACGGTAAGGCGTTTCAATAAATCCAAATTCATTAATTTTAGCGTATGTTGATAAACTGTTGATTAGCCCGATGTTTGGTCCCTCAGGCGTTTCGATCGGACACATACGGCCATAGTGAGAATAGTGAACGTCTCGCACTTCATAACCGGCACGGTCACGCGTCAATCCACCCGGTCCTAATGCAGACAGACGTCTCTTGTGAGTCAGCTCGCCCAGTGGGTTGGTCTGATCCATGAACTGAGACAGCTGTGAAGAACCGAAGAATTCTTTAATAGAAGCAACGACCGGTCTGATGTTAACCAGCTGTTGAGGCGTGGTTGTTGACGTGTCCTGAATAGACATACGTTCACGCACCACACGCTCCATACGGGATAAACCGATACGGAATTGATTCTGCAGCAGTTCGCCTACTGAACGGATACGTCTGTTTCCTAAGTGGTCGATGTCGTCAGTTTCTCCGACACCTTCCTGTAAGTTAAAGAAGTAGCTCATAGATGCAATCATGTCTGCCGGAATGATATACTTCACTTCACGGTCAGGATTAGCATTTCCGATGACATTAATGACACGGTCACTGTCCTGAGGTGAGTAAACTTTTACAATCTGCAAATCAATTGGTTCTGGAACGACACCTTCATCTGAAGGATGCAGTGTAACAGAGTTCAATCCATTGTCCAGACGCGGTCCTAATTCATCCATGACTTCACGGTTGATTAGCGTGCCTTCTTTTGCAACGATTTCGCCGGTTTCACTGTCAACCAGTGTTTCAGCCAGCGTCAGTCCCATCAAACGGTTTTTAAGATCCAGTTTTTTGTTCATCTTGTAACGACCAACGCGAGCGAGGTCATAACGTTTAGGATCGAAGAAACGTGTGGTCAAAAGACTTCTAGAAGAATCAGCTGTTTTAGGCTCTCCTGGACGCAGACGCTCATAGACATCTTTCAATGCCTCTTCAACACGAGAGTCAGAAGAGTTTTTGTGTACATCTTTTTCTACAGTAGCCAGAAGACTTTCGTTTGATCCGAAGATATCCAGAATCTCATCGTCAGATCCGAATCCTAATGCACGAACGAGTACGCTTAATGGAATCTTACGCGTACGGTCAATACGGACATTTGAAAGACCTTTTGAATCTGTTTCATATTCCAGCCATGCTCCACGGTTAGGAATAACCGTTGAACCGAAGCCTTCCAGACCATTTTTCTCAACTTTAGGGCTGAAATACACACCCGGTGAACGAACAAGCTGAGAAACAATAACACGTTCAGCACCATTGATGATGAACGTTCCCTGGTTAGTCATTAACGGGAAGTCTCCGAAGAATACTTCCTGCTCCTTAACTTCCCCAGTCTCCTGATTGATTAAGCGGAGTTTTACATATAATGGCGCAGAATAGTTTGCGTCATGCTGTCTCGCTTCATCTACAGAATATTTAGGGTCCTGCAATTTATAGTCAGTGAATTCTAAAGATAAGTTCCCCGAGAAATCCTCGATAGGAGAAATATCTTTGAACATGTCTTTTAATCCTTCTTCTAAAAACCATCTGTACGAGTTAGTTTGAATCTCAATTAAATTCGGAAGTTCCAATACTTCTTTAATTCGTGAGTAACTTCTACGTGTACGGTGCTTGCCGTATTTCACATCTTGGCCTGCCAACCTCTTCACCCCTCATAAATAATCACTAGCCGTCATACTCAAAAGCAATTGCTGGTTTTGATCACCCGCTTTTATATTACAATTGCGTTACAATTGTTAACAAAAGTTTAAAAACAGGGCATTTACCCTATTTTAGACCAAAAAAAATACAAAAGAGTCGTGAAAGAATCATCCTGAATCATCACACATTCTTTTGTTTTGCTTCAAAAACCGCGTCCGGACAATATTTCGCACGGGTTTTATTTTCATACTTTGTTTAGCGTCTATTAAGTTTACACAAAAATCAAGTCTGTGTCAAGGTTTTTCGAATGTTTAAAGCCCTGGATCGTAGTGACCGAACCAGGGCTTTCTTTTCTATTTAATTACTTAACTGACTGGAGAACCCAGTAACCTTTATCTAAACCGATTCGGGTGACATTCCCGTAAGTCTCTTCCATAACTTTCTTTGCACTCGGTGCCCCCTGCTTTTTCTGAATAACTATAATCAGTACTCCGCCGTCGACAAGGTGGTCTTTCGCATCGGTTATAATCTGGTGCACGGTCTGTTTACCGGCTCTTATAGGCGGATTGGAAAGCACTGCACCGTAATCTTTCTTGGTCACGTTATCGTAAACTGATGATTGAAAAATCGATACGTTTTTTATCCCGTTATTTTCTGCATTCTTTTTTGCCAGGTCCATTGCGCGTTCATTCACGTCAATCATATTGATTTTAAGATTCGGATTAGCCTTGCCCAGCGACAAGCCGACTGGCCCGTAGCCGCAGCCGACATCCAACACGTTTCTGTTAGGAAACACACTCTCATCGATTGCCTCGATCATGACCTGCGAACCAAAGTCCACGCGGTCTTTGGAGAATACACCTGCATCCGTCGTGAAGATGAGCTTATTCCCTTTTAGTGTCGCTTCGATTTCTTGTTCATTTTTTTTAGTATTCGGTTTGGATGTAAAATAGTGATCGGACATGTCGCGTCTCCTCTTTTTCATATTAATCGTTAGTCCCAGTATACTATGCTGTGTAGTATGCGACAAGACTAGCGGAATAGAGTTTAAATCTGTTTTGCATGCTGAACTTGAAAAATTGGCCTGCTGAATGGAGTTTGCACCTTTTTCAGACCTTCAAACTTTACCGAATGGAAAGCCCGTCTAGTTTGGGCTATCTCCGTAAAAGGAAACTTAAATTTTTCAATTAAAATTTGAAGTTTAAGAGAATTGGAAAGTTTAAACTGCATCCACCGAACTGAACTGCCTTCACTCTAGTATTCTCGTCCGTTCTAAACCATATCTGCAGGATTGATATACTCATCAAACTCTTCTTCCGACAACATCTGCATCTGGAGTGCCGCTTCTTTCAACGTCAGCTTCTCCTCGTGAGCTTTCTTGGCAATCCTCCCCGCCTTGTCATAGCCAATGTGCGGAGATAAGGCCGTCACCAGCATCAGAGACTGTTCAACCAGCTCACTCATTTTCTCTTCATTAACGGTTATGCCTTTCAGACAGTTCTCATTGAAGAGTGCCAAGCTGTCACTGAGTAGCGTGATACTTTGAAGAATATTATGGGCAATCACCGGCATGTAGACGTTCAGTTCAAAATTGCCCTGCGAGGCTGCAATGCCAACTGCCGTATCATTCCCCATCACCTGTACGCAAACCATCGTCAGTGCTTCGGCCTGTGTCGGATTCACTTTTCCGGGCATGATTGAACTGCCTGCTTCATTGGCTGGAATGGTGATTTCTCCCAGCCCGCTTCTGGGCCCACTGGACAGCCATCTGACATCATTGGCCATCTTCATGGCATTTGCTGCCAGTGCTTTCAATGCACCGTGAGCAAATACAAAGGCATCTTTACTCGATAAGCCGTGGAATTTATTGGGACTTTCTTTAAAAGGTATATCTACTGCATCTGAGATCCGGCGAATCGTCTGTTCTGCAAAATCCGAATGAGTATTGAGTCCGGTTCCT
Source organism: Alkalibacterium sp. (assembly GCA_007692455.1). GTDB lineage: Bacteria > Bacillota > Bacilli > Lactobacillales > Carnobacteriaceae_A > Alkalibacterium. Next base: position 32,363 of record RECC01000051.1, read on the forward strand.
ACTGCTGTACCGCCAAGCGGGAGACTGAGTAGTGGATTTAAAGTCTGATTAATCATGGCTTCATTCTGCTTTATCATTTCTCTCCAGCCGCTCACTTCCTGACCAAAGGTGACTGGAGTCGCATCCTGCAAATGTGTGCGCCCTATTTTTATTGTCTCTTTATATTTATCTTCAAGGAGTCCCAAGCTTTCCTGAACGTCTTTCAGAACGGGTAACAATTTCCCTTTCAGAAGTGCAGCAGAGGCAATGTGCATGGCTGTCGGGAATGTATCATTAGTACTCTGCCCTTTGTTGACATCGTCATTCGGATGAATAGTCAGTTCTGTTCGTTCTGACGCCAGATGAGCTATGACTTCATTGACATTCATATTCGTCTGCGTGCCACTGCCGGTCTGCCAAACTGCCAACGGAAACTGGTCATTCCATTTTTCGTTTATTATTTCATCGCATACTTCCACTATAGCTTCTGCTTTACCATTCTCCAGTAGATTCAACTCTGCATTCGTCAGAGCCGCCATTTTCTTAACAAGCGCGTAGGCATGAATCAGTTCAAGCGGCATCTTCTCTGAGCCAATTGAAAAATTCTGAAGGCTGCGCTGAGTCTGCGGCCCCCACTTGCTTCCTTCTTCTATACTAATCTGTCCAAATCCGTCGCTTTCCATACGCTTAGTCATATTAATCCCCTTTTTAAATCATAATATCTGGATACTTTTTCTTCAGTAACTTAAGTTTGCATGCTTACCTCACTGTATATTTAGATTATAATCTGCTTAGTTAGTCGATTGACACTATTAACTATACCAAATAATTGGTACAAAAAAGAGCAATAAAATAAACACCTTCCTTTTTTTAACATGCCCTATAGCATATTGAAAAGGAAGGTGTTTTGCTTTTTTATATTATTACGTCTCAGTTCTCCCACGTGCTGTTCTCTGCTTGATCCCCATCAGAAGCAGCTACAGCTTTTGTTACATTTAGTCGTTTACGCTTCACTGCTTAGATTTAACTTCCCCGCTTTACTCGACTTGCTTGATTCAACATTTTCCTGAAGCTCGGACTCATATTCCGGCTCTTCTTTCGGAAGAATCAGATTCAGGATGATTCCGACCATGGCGCTCAAGGCTGTACCGGAAAGAGTCACGAAGCCGGCAATATCGAACACCGCTCCGCCCAGTCCAATAACAAGCATAGAGCTGGCAATAATCAGGTTTCTCGTCTGGTTAAAGTCGACTTTATCTTCAATCATGACTTTGAGTCCGTTACTAGCGATAACTCCGTAGAGCAAAATGGACATTCCGCCGAGTACTGGCGCAGGAATCGTTGAGATAAGGGCAGTGAATTTACCCATGAAGCTTAGCGCAATCGCGATAAAGGCTGCGTTTCTGATAACCGAAACGGATGCGATACGAGTCATGCCGATTACACCGGTATTCTCACCGTATGTTGTATTCGCCGGTCCACCGAAGAATGCTGATACAGCGGTTGCTGCTCCATCACCAATCAATGTACGTTTCAATCCTGGCTCTTTCAAGAATTCGCGGTCACAGATTTTACCCAGCACGGAGTGATCCCCAATGTGTTCTGCTACTGTAACCAGAACGATTGGCAGAAGCGCCCATGTTTCCGGTCCGAAGTAGAATGAGTAGCTGTCAAAGGTTTCAGTCTGGAATGGCAGATGAATCTGCGGTAATGCAAACCAGTTTGCTTCTGCTACTGGTGAGAAATCAACTATACCCAGTACAACAGCTATGAGATAGCCACCGACAATTCCCATAAGGAACGGGATGATTTTGAAAAATCCTTTTGCTTTAGTGTTGATGAATGCTGTAATCAGGAATGTTGAAACAGCTACAAAGATAATTCGCCAGTCTGAATCGGCTACAAAGCCGGCGTTTGTAACGGCGTTGCCTGCCAATCCTAGACCAATGACCATAATCATCGGTCCGATGACGATAGGGGGTAAGATTTTGTCCACCCAAGCTGTTCCGGTATATTTAATAATGCCTGCAATAATAATATAGAGTAAGCCGACCATGATAACGCCGGTTTGGGCTGCACTGATGTCTCCGCCCATCTGATCCATCGCAATCTGCATCGCTGCAATGTAAGCAAATGATGACCCCAAGTATACGGGAACTTTTGCTTTAGTTGCTATTTGATAAATAATTGTGCCCACGCCACTTGCAAGAAGTGCTACTGATACGGGCATGTTGAGCAGGATAGGGACTAGAATCGTCGCCCCGAACATTGCGAATACGTGCTGTAAACTTAAAAATAATCCTTTTAGAGGTGCAGGTCTTGCCTCCACATCTAGTATTAACGGTCGTTGTTGTACTGCCATACTTATCGTCCTCTCTTTTGTGTATTTTAGGCATAAAAAAATGCCCTTTACATTACGCAAAAGGACCTTTAGAGTAAGATGGAATCCACTAATTGATTCGGCAGTACACTTTTCTCTCTGTACTTATATACCGTTCAACTAATAGAAAATGAAGTTTTTCCATCCTTTTCTACCTCACTGGATAGATTTAAAGGAGCTTTGCTGTAAATAGTGTACCAGTCTCTCTAGAATTATGCAACAATTGTTTTCAGTTTTTTAAGGCTTACCGCATTCCGGCTTTGCTTTAGTTCGGACTAACTAGTATACTAGTTAGTGACACTACTTAGAAAGAGGTTACCTCATATATGAAAAATCCAGCTAAATCCCTTAAACACTGGTTGGTTCTGGCCATCGCGTGTGGCATGTCCGCCAGCGCAGTCGGTATAAACCTGAATGTGATCGGGGTATTCTACACACCGGTTTCAGAAAGCCTCAATGTCTATAGAGGAACATTCGCCATGCACGCTACTCTATCGACACTTGCACTTTCTTTCGTTTCTCTTTATTTCGCACCACTTCTAAACCGGTTCGGCTGGAAACCCGTTCTGACCGGTGCAGCACTGCTCGCTTCCCTTTCGACCATCCTGATGGCGTTCACCACTACCATGTGGGTCTTTTACCTTTTAGGTATTCTAAGAGGAATCGGAACTGGCCTTTACGCAATGGTGCCTCTCTCGACGATAGTCAACAACTGGTTCGAGAAAAAGAAAGGCTTCGCAATGAGCCTCTCGTTTGGCTTCAGCGGGATTATCGGTGCCATTTTTTCTCCCATATTCACCTCATTAATTGCGTCTATCGGCTGGGAAAACAGTTTTATCGTCATGGGCACAGTCATGTTTATCTTTGTACTGCCGGCCATCCTGTATCCTTACAGTTTTAATCCTAAAGATGACGGCTACCTGCCTTACGGTCACGACGAAAACGAAGAGTCTTCTCGCAAAGTCATCAAGAAAGCGAATTGGACAAATTTTTCCTATACTCAGAAATCTTTCGTACTGCTTGCTTTAATCGGCTTGCTGCATACATCAATCACAGGTATCTCACAGCACTTGCCCGGCTTTGCAGAATCAAATCTGCTTTCTACCCAGGTCGGCGGTATCATGCTTTCCGCTGTCATGGTCGGTAACATATCATTCAAGCTGCTGATTGGCTTTATCAGCGATACCATTGGTGTAATGAAATCTACCGTCATCCTGATAATGATTAATATTGCCGGCATTCTTCTGCTGCTGTCTGTTCCCCATCCGGCAGCACAGATAATTGGTTCCTTCGTCTTCGGATCTGTATTTGCCGTTCCGGCTGTTGCCTTTCCACTGCTGACAACCGAACTTTTTGGCAAAGAATTATATGTACGAATTTTTCCAATCATTTCCTTCATTGCCGGTGTCGGCGGCGCCCTGTCCATGACGGTCGTCGGCTATGTCTTTGATTTTACCGGTTCCTATGTGCCAGCCTTCATGACCGCTCTCGTCTTTCATGGAGTCAATTTATTTATACTCTTTTCAGCCCTCAGGAATAACATTAAGGACTGACATACACTACAGTAAAAGCGCGTGGACAAGATTAACTCTCTTGTCCACGCGCTTTTTTAGTTATTGCTTGTTCTTGACGCAGAAATCACACAGTCAATGACAATGACGATGCCCAGCAGGAGATGCAGCTGAGATTCGTCATGAATAATGATTTCATACGTGTCTCCCCAGGATAAAAACTTTTTATTAATGTCGGCAATAATTTTCCCCTGACTTTTTATCACATAATCATGGGCCGTAATCGAACCTTCTATGTTCCAGTCAGGACCATGGATAGTATAATTGTTCTTGAAAAAAGCAAATTCCTTCTTGATTGTCGCTACTTTATCTTCACCGCTGTACAGGTCATATTCCGGAAGCAGTTTCCATAACTGCTGTTCAATGTACATGACTTCCTGGTGATCAGGGGTGTAGACCCGCAACTTTTTTCCAAGTGCCATGAACTGTCCTTCAACATAAAAGCGGTCTGCTTCATTTTCGTCTTTCACAGAGAACTTATCGTTCAAAGAGAATACTTGCTGTTTTATAAATAAACGCATATTATTCCTCCTTGCCATATAGCTTGATAGCTTTATTGTAATTGACGCGAGCTGAGATATTTGCGACCAGTCCAACCGAGGCCGATAGAACTATCATACTGGACCCACCGTAACTGACGAACGGAAAGGTCAGTCCGGTAATGGGCATAATCCCAATCACTCCGCCCAAATTGATGAAGGCCTGAACCATAAACATAGTCGCTATTCCAATACATAATAAAGAGTCAAAGGAATGCTGGGCCCGAACAGCTGTCAAAAACAATCTGGAAACCATTATGGTGAACGTGAGCAGTAGGATGAAAATCCCTACCAGGCCAAACTCTTCTCCAATGATGGATACAATAAAATCTGTATAGGGAAATGGGAGAAACCCCGTCTTCTGAACACTGTTGCCGAAGCCGACTCCCAAAATGCCTCCTCGACTGAGCGCATAATAGGAATGAACCAGCTGCATGCCGGCTCCTTCAGCAAGAGTAAAGGGATCCCAGAAACCCAGAAATCGGTTATAGCGGTATTCGTTTAGAAAGAACAGGCGTGTTCCGTACTGTCTAATTAAATGGGACAGCCCAAGCAGCAGCGATACACCTGCCGCCCCGAAACCAAAACCTAATTTAGGCGAAACTCCGCTGGCAAATATCATAATTGCTCCAATAAGAACGATGATAAAAGATGAGCCCGTATCCGGTTGGATATAGATAAAGAGTACAATGGCTGACACCAGGATCATCGGCGCCACAATAGCTTTGAAAAAATCCTCTGCTATCTTTTTCTGCTTAATTGACAGAATGTAAGCCAGATACCAGATGACCATAAACTTGGCAAATTCAGCCGGCTGTATATTAAAGAATGGTGTTTCAATCCATCGTCTCGCTCCGTAAATTTCACGTCCGAAAATCAGGAGGACCAGCAGCGAGAGTGCCGTAACGACGGTTCCCACTTGTACAAAACGCTTGTGTTTCATTGCTTTTATGGGAAATATGAAAGCAATGAAAAAGATAACATAGCCTATGATGACATAAGTAGCCTGCCGTGGCAGGTAATGATGGGGATTCCCGTAATCTGACAGGGCACTGTAACTACTCGCACTGTAAACCATCATGATACTGAACAACGTCAGCACGAAATAGGGAACGACAATCAACTTGTCTACATATTTAATTCGGTCACGCAACATACTGACAACCCTTTCTCCTTCGACCTTTTAAGTGCCTGGATGAAACTCTTCGCCTTCTCCGGAGAAGAAGTACGACTTGTGATGGAAACGCATGGACATAATTAAACCGATTCCCATCATATTCCCTAGAAGCGATGAGCCTCCTTGAGACACAAAAGGCAAAGGGATACCTGTCATTGGAAGCAGACCAATATTCATCCCTACATTTTCAAGCACGTGGAAAACAATCATCATTATAACGCCAGTGGCAATATAAGCATAAAATTCATTTCTAGTATCGTAGACCACTTTGATCATATGGTAGACAAGAATGAAATAAATAAATATTAGAAATGCACCGCCGGCAAAGCCGAAGTTCTCGCCAATTGTGGCAAAAATCATATCAGATTCTCTAACCGGAACATAGACTTCACTTACACCGAAACCTTTTCCGAATACGCCACCTGAGCCAATTGCTTTAAACGTCTGAACTATCTGATAAGACGTGCCGCTTGTTCCCTGATGCGGATTAAGCCAGGTATCGATTCGGGCAAACTGATATGGTTTAAACAAACCGGTATTCAGAAGAAACTCTCTATTATAGACCACCAGGATAATCAAAGTGAGACCAATGGCTGATATGACTAGGAAAATAGGCAGTAAAATCTGCCATCTTATTCCAGATAGCAAGGTCACACCAATGGCTATCGCTATATAAACTAACGCCGTTCCCAAATCATTCTGCATAAAAACTAAAGCGATTGGAATGAGAGCAAATAGAGCCAGTTTGCCGAGCAGAAGTAAATCCGAGCGAAAGTCACGGTTCTTGAATACACTGTTGTGCTTCGTCACTACTTTCGCAAGCATCAATATAAAGGGAATCTTTACAAACTCTGACGGTTGAATGGTACCTATTGGACCAAGCCTCACCCAACGTCTTCCTCCTGTAGACAAGGCCATGTTCCGATCATAGAATACCAGAGTGAGCAGCAGGATAATAATCCCTGCCACATAAAGATAAGTTGTCATTTTCCAGAGCTGTTCCGAGTTGAACTGCATGATAATGAGCACGGCAACGACGCCAACCCCATACCAGACAATTTGTCTGATGGTCATTCCCAGGCCCCCGCCTTGAATTAAGACTGTTGTCGAATAGAGTGAAAGTATACTGATAATCGCCAGCAGCATAACTGACAGGATAACCCCATAGTCAATACGCTGAGGGTGTTTTTCATTGTTCATTTTAAGTGTCCTTTCTTTTTCTGTCGCAGATTCTGATAAGCAAAAGTGACACGTCACTTCAAAGAACAATTTTATCAAATATCAGTCCATATAACTACACAATCTTAAAAATGACACAAAATAGTAGAATGCAAAAAATCCCTCTGTCACATAATCGGACAGAGGGATTTATTAGCTGTTCTTTAGAAAAGTTAATTACTTAACTTCTACTGAAGCTCCAGCTTCTTCTAATTTAGCTTTCAATTCTTCAGCTTCGTCTTTAGAAACGCCTTCTTTAACTGCTGAAGGTGCTCCGTCTACTAGTGATTTAGCTTCTTTCAAACCAAGACCAGTAGCTTCACGAACTGCTTTGATTACTTTGATTTTAGCTGATCCAGCAGATGTTAATTCTACTGTAAATTCAGTTTGCTCTGCTTCTGCTGCTGCTCCAGCTCCTGCTGCTGCTACTGGTGCTGCTGCTTCAACGCCGAACTCTTCTTCAATTGCGCTTACTAAGTCGTTTAATTCAACAACTGTTGACTCTTTCAAGTCAGCAATGATTTTTTCAATATCTAATGCCATTTTTGTTTTCCTCCATTTAATTTGGTTTTGTTTTTTAACAGGCTGCGCTTAAGCACAGTTCACTGTTAGTCGAATCGACTGCTTTATGCAGCTTCTTCTTCTTCTTTTTTCTCTGCAACTGCTTTGACTGCCAACGCAGTGTTTCGCATAGGTGCCTGTAGTACAGATAATAGCATTGAAAGTAGGCCTTCGCGGCTTGGTAGTGTAGCAATTTTGTTGATTTGTTCAACAGTTGCAACTTTACCTTCCAATACGCCACCTTTAATTTCAAGTGCTTCTGCGTCTTTCGCAAATTCTGCGATGATTTTAGCAGGTGCTACGACTTCTTCGTTACTGAATGCTACAGCTGTAGGTCCTTTGAAGACATCTACTAATTCTGATAATTCAGCTGCTTCTGCCGCGCGACGTAACATGGTGTTTTTCAATACGCGCATTTCGATACCTGCGTCACGTAATTGCTTACGTAATTCAGTTACTTGGCCTACTGTCAAACCACGGTAGTCTACAACTACTACTGCTTGTGCTTCTTGAAATTTAGAAGTAAGATCTTTAACAATCTCTTCTTTTTTCGCGATAACATGCTCTTTACTCATTGATGTTTCACCTCCTGATCGATTGAAATGAGGATTCAACTTTATACCATTTTCCTCAACGAAATTTATGGAATAAAAAAACCCCATGTCACCGTAGACATAGAGGGAGTGTAAATTGATTGTTCATCACTTTATCCTCGGTATGATATTAAGGCACCAGGCCACATACTGTCTTCGGTATTATCAAGCTGTCTGTCCGGTAATTAGCTTACCGCCATTCAGCTCTCATTCATCAATGCATATTCAATTAAAGTTAATTCCTTAACCTGCACTATTATAGCAAGCTATTCAGTGCAGGTCAAGAAAAATTAAATTTTTTATTTAAGAACTGTGCTTGTGTCTACTTTAACACCAGGTCCGAAAGTACTTGCAACTGCCATGTTCTTGATGTAAACACCTTTAGAACTTGCAGGCTTAGCTTTCACAATTACGTCGTGAAGAGCTGCCAAGTTTTCTTTCAATTTTTCGATATCAAATGATACTTTACCAATTGGCACGTGTACGTTTGACTGACGGTCAACACGGTATGTTACCTGTCCAGCTTTAATATCATTAACAGCTTTAGCTACATCAGGTGTAACTGTTCCTGTTTTAGGGTTAGGCATTAGGCCTTTAGGTCCTAAGACACGTCCCAATTTACCTACTTCAGCCATCATATCCGGTGCAGCAACAACTACGTCGAAGTCTAACCATCCACCTTGAACTTTTTCTACAAGGTCGCTGTCTCCTACGAAATCTGCTCCTGCTTCTTCAGCAGCTTTAGCAGCGTCGCCTTTAGCAAATACGATTACAGTCTGAGTTTTACCAGTTCCGTGCGGCAATACCATTGCTCCACGAATCTGCTGATCAGCTTGTTTAGGGTCTACTCCTAATCGGTAAGCTACTTCAATAGTAGCGTCGAATCCGGCGTAGTCGATTTCTTTAACTAATTCCAATGCTTCAGTTGCATCATATTGTTTCTCGCGGTCTACTTTTTCCAAAGCAGCTACGAATTTTTTACTCTTTTTCGCCATTATATTTCCTCCTTAGTGTGGTATTAGCGGTTTAACCTCCCACTTGATCTCCGCAAAAGCGTAAAAACAGATGTCCTTACGGCTTGGCCGAACAAGTTCCCTTATTCAGCTGGTCGCGGAGGCAGCAAGCAATGGGGGCAAATTCATTATCCTTCGACAGTGAATCCCATACTGCGTGCTGTACCTTCAACCATGCGCATAGCTGCTTCTACATCAGCTGCGTTTAGGTCTTCCATTTTTGTTTCTGCAATTTCTCTAACTTGAGCGCTAGTTACAGATGCCACTTTTTTAGTGTTTGGTTCGCCTGAACCAGACTCAACGCCAGCTGCTTTTTTAAGCAATACTGCTGCAGGTGGAGTTTTTGTGATAAATGTAAATGAACGGTCTTCGTATACTGAGATAACTACCGGAATAATCATTCCTGCTTGATCTGCAGTACGAGCGTTAAATTCTTTACAGAATCCCATAATGTTTACTTGCGCTTGTCCTAGTGCAGGTCCTACTGGGGGAGCCGGATTAGCTTTCCCTGCGGGTATCTGCAGTTTCACGACGTTTACAACTTTTTTTGCCACGAGACATACCTCCTTGACTTTAGTCCGTGAGTGGTTAAATGAGGTTTCAGTTTTCCTCTCCCACTATAAATCATACTTCTTATACACATAAGCATACAAGACGCACTGACTTAGTGTACCACTTCTGATTGCTTTCCGCAATACTTTTTTAGTCGTCCAGTTTGGAAATCTGGTTGTAATCCAGCTCGGCATTGGTTTCGCGTCCGAACATTTCCACAGATGCCTTGATTTTTCCTTTGTCGCCTTCAAGTTCAGTGACTGTACCTTCCATGCCTGCGAACGCGCCGCCGACAATCTTGATACGTTCGCCGACTTCAACATCCATCTGTACTTTACGCGGGTTGATGCCCATACTGCGCAGAATCTGATCCACTTCTTCAGGCAGTAAAGGTGATGGTTTGCTTCCGGCACCGTGAGAGCCGACAAAGCCAGTTACGCCGGGAGTATTTCTAACAATATACCAGGCATCGTCTGACATGATCATTTCTACCAAAACGTATCCTGGGAAAATTTTCTCTGTGGTTGTATCAACTTTTCCGTCTTTTTCCTGAGTGGTTTCTTCTTCAGGAATCAATACCTGCAGAATGTTGTCTTCCATTTTCATACTGTTGGCACGGGACTCCAAGTTTTGCTTTACTTTGTTCTCATAACCTGAATAGGTGTGAAGAACGTACCATGCTTTTGCTGTTTCTAATTCGCTCATGTGTAATAATCTCCTTTTTTGTCTGTAATAAAAAAACCTTCTTCCATTGTCTGGAAGAAAGGTTTTTCGCCTGTTCTCGCTACGTAGTATAGCACGTAGGGGCTGTTAAATCTACTCTTATTACTGTTTGTCAAATTAAGTTCAATAAAAAGGTAATAACTGAGTCGGCTGCATAGAAGAAGACACCGAAGAATGCCATTACACCAAAAACGGTAGCGGTATTCTTTTTCATAGCTTCTTTAGTCGGCCATGTTGTTTCGCTTAATTCGTACTTCACTTCTCCAAAAAACTTTTTCACTTTATTCATGGGAAACTCCTCTCGTTACAAGGTAATTAATCGGTCACTCTTTAACGGCTGCAGTGGATTACTTTGTTTCTCTGTGCAGCGTGTGTGTTTTACAGTATCGGCAATATTTTTTTACTTCCAGACGTTCTGTACGGATTTTTGCGCCTACTTCTTTAGTATAGTTACGCGATCCGCATTCTGTACAGGCCAGGGCCAGCTTCTTTTTCATTGGATTGTTTCCTCACTTCAGTTTCATCTGACATTATTTCATAGTCTTCATTACTTTACCATTATCTGAAAACACTGTCAAATCGGCTTAATTGACCTTTTCAAAGTCATTGTGGTTAATTTCCACGTCTTCTGTAATGCCTTCTGACACAAACACTTCTAGATCATTAGTCGTATAGATGACTTCGACACCCTCAAGACCATTGATATAGTCCAGTCCTTCTTCAACGCCGAGTGAAAAGGCGATATTCGCAATCGCATCCGCATCCATGGCATTGTCTGCTATGATACTTATTCCAGAGATATTATTCTCGAAAGGATAGCCTGTGTCCGGGTTCATCAAGTGATGGTACTCGTCATCTCCATCTCGGACCAGTCGCTCGTAGATACCTGATGTGACGATTGCACGGTCTGATACAGGAACCATCCCGATAATATCGCCTCGGTCACCGTAAGGATTTTGAATGCCGACATTCCACGGGTCGTCTTCTCCGCGGGTGCTGTTGCCAACCACAACGATGTCTCCACCTAAATCAACAATAGCCGTGTTGACGCCTTCTTCAACTAATACACGAGCTGCTTCATCGGTAATGTACCCTTTGGCAATCGCACCTAAATCCAGCACCATGCCTTCTTCCTGCAGATAGATCGTCTGATTATCTTCGTCCAGTTCAACCAGCTGGTAGTCCACAACTGCTACTGCTGCGTCCAGTTCATCCTGATCGGGTACGGCTGCATATTCCTGACCAATTCCCCATAAGGATGTCACGGCACCGATTGTCGGATCAAAGCTGCCGCCTGATTCTTCTGCAAAGTGTAATGCCCGTTCCATAACGTAAAAAACTTCTTCAGACACTTCTACCGGCTCAATGCCCGCCTGGCGGTTAACTTCTGAAATTTCTGAATCTGGATTCTGCATCGAAAACCATTCATCCAGTTCTTTCACCCGGTCAAAGGCTTTATCCATTGCGTCTTCACCGTCTTGATTAAAGACACGCATATTCGCTACTGTTCCCAGTAGAAATTCTGTGCGTTCATAAGGCTGTTCAGCCAATCCTCTTGAGTCGTCATCGTTACATGCAAATAAGGTAAGTGATAATACAGGTATCATAAGTGATAATACTTTTTTCTTGTTACTGGTAAACATAATCAGTTCCCTTCCCTTTCTTTTTCTCTGTACATCTTACAGTAAAAGTGTTACTCTGTCTATGTTTTCACAAGATTAGATTCATTATAAAATTGCTTTAATGATTATAGCTTGATGAGCCTTTTTGTGCGACAATACTCTATAGAAGAAACCACTCCAGAAAAGAAGGATTCCAATGAATCGTACCCAAAAAATGATCTATATATCCCTGCTTTCCGCTCAAGCCGTCATACTCGGTTTGGTCGAACGCAGCATACCATTCCCTTTTGCTTTCGCACCTGGTGCCAAGCTCGGGGTGGCCAACTTAATTATCATTGTCGCCATTTACACACTCCCATTCAAAGACAGTCTGAAAGTCGTCATCATGCGGCTTTTAATGACCACTCTCTTAGGCGGGACCATCTCCACCTTTATGTACAGTTTTGCCGGAGCCATGCTGAGTTATGCCGGCATGCTTATTGTTAAATTTGTCGGTGGAAAACGCGTGTCAATTATCGGCGTCAGCGCAACCGGCGGAATTCTCCATAACTTGGGGCAACTGCTGGTCGCCAGTACCATTGCCCAGACCTGGACGGTACTCCTGTATCTGCCGGTCCTTTCCTTTTTCGGGATACTCTCCGGAATCGGCATCGGCATCGCAGCCAACTTCCTGATGGCCCACGTCACGACCATCCAGCGCTTCAAAAAGGCGCATGAGGAAAAAAAAAGCAGTAAAAGCAAACATAAGCACGTAGCCAATACACTGGTATAAACCAATCGCCCTGTTTCCGGAGATTTACAACTTCGGAAGCGGGGTTTTTTTCATAAAAAAAGCAAAGTGACAGATACCATCACTTCACCTCTTTATGTTTCTTCTCATTAGTCTTTTCCCTTTACAAATTATTGAAACTTTTCACTGATCATTCTATTACTCGAACATATGCCCTATGTTAAACGATTATAGAAATAGCTTTCTATATTTTTCGGTACATCGATGTTTAGCATTCAATACCTTGCTTCGCGTACAGTTTAATTTTTCAGCAATATCATCATACGAATAGCCTAAATAACAGTTCAGGCATACCTCTTTTTCAAAAGTAGATAAGCGTGACAGATATTCATCCACAGTCTCATTAATGATTGGACTGTCTTCCGGTTGTACAGAACGCGAAAAACCGGCCAGCTGATAGCCGTTTTCTTCTATGACACCCTCCAGAGACAATGACTCCCGTATTGCACGCCTTTTCACTGCATTATTCCACCGTATCAGCCGGTGGAAGTGATTATCAATACACAGACATACATACTGATTGAAATTCATGCCTTTATTGCATTCGTATTTCTGACTCGCCTTGACTATTACAAGACAGGCTTCCTGATATAAATCATCTCTTTCGTACCCCTTTATGTATCGTCGATACGTAGTGCGCTTAATAATGGGCTGACACTGTTCGAACAGTACGGGATAAAGCTGTGATTCTCCAGACTGGATTCTTTGAATAAGGCTGTCGGCTACAGGCTCGCTGAAATCTTTAAACGTTTTCTTCTCATTAGCAGTAATCTTTTCTTGGGTAGTCGTCTGCATCCTTTCTCTCCTTCTGTAGATTGTATTTTCAATTACAGAGCAGAGCAATTATTGTAGTAGTAGTTTGCATCACATGAAAGCGTTTCACTTATTATACTACCCGTTTATCTCAATAGTCATTAATATTTTTTAGATTGTGAGATTATTCTCATGAAAATATGCTAATAAATTCAAAAAAACCGCATAGAATATGAATTCTCATATAAAATACGATTTTTATGTTAACTTATTCACTTTTCTTTTTCATACTTCTTTTCAATCATGTCAACATACAGCTGCTTGAGTAAATCCTTGTCCTTTTCCTTCAAAGGGGAGTTGCGACTTTTATTCTGCATCCGGTAAAGGGCACTGTCGATGGCGATTTTCTTCTTGGCCGTCTGGATGTCCTTGTAGAGTTCATTGGCAGACTTTCGAGTCGCGCCTCTCTGGAAGATAATCCACTGTTCGGCCAGATCTGATGTAGCAACCTGTACATGCGTAATTAATAGATTTTCTTCCCCGACTGCTTTTTCAATGTAGCTGTCAGCAGTTTCGCCTTCACTGGTAAAGATAACGGCCACATTATACTTGTCATAACGCTTGGACAGGCCCGGTACCAGCTGCGCATCAAAGACGATACGCACTTCAATGCCTTCAAAGTTGGCGTAATTGCTCAACTCATGCAGCAAGGCATCACGGGCATCCGCTATCTTGTCCTGCCGCTTCAGCTTGACCAGTTCCGGCCACGCCCCAATCATATTGTAACCATCCACAAAAAGCAGTTCCTTTTTCACTTGACTCCCCTCCTTTCAGAAAAGTTAAATGTTCAGCAGTTAATATCAAAAAATTTAAGTAACCAGCTTCTCTAGACGCTTAATTGTCTGAACTCGCTAGTGAGTATGGTTTGAGTTCGGATAATAACAACCGTATTGACGGAAGTCACTCGCTGATTTTATTTGAGTAACCGGTTAAAGCCTCTTATCATGGCAACTCACCCACAGATTAGACGTGAGTACGGGCAATAAGCAGCTTCTTGACGGAACTCAAACGCATGCTTCCTTCCAGTCACCGCAATAACTCTTCTATTGCCGTGACTCGGCAGTCCCTTCGCTTGCAGTTACGGTAATAAGGCTTTATTCACACTACTCGCAGAGAATATTGAAGCGAGTACCTTTAATACCAATGGAATAATCATTACGCCCAACGGCGCTTAAGAAGAAAAATAACAGAGGTCTCTGTTATCTTCCCATCTAGGTTATATTTAAAGCGAATGACGCTTACGGTAGACTTCGTACATCAAGAGACCGGAAGCGACTCCGGCATTCAAACTCTGCACATCTCCAACCATTGGAATAGTCAGGGTTTCATCTACTTTGTCTTTAACCAGTCTGGAGAGGCCTTTACCTTCACTTCCGATAACAAGTCCGATTGGAGAGGAGACATCCCAGTGACGGTAGTCTTTCCCTTTCATATCGGTGCCAAAAATCCAGAGACCGCGGTCTTTCAGTTCATCGATGGTTTGAGCCATATTCGTCACACGGGCGACCAACACATGCTCGATAGCACCGGCTGAGGCCTTGGCTACGGTCGATGTCAAGCCAACCGCACGACGCTTCGGTATAATGACCCCGTGAACTCCACTGGCATCGGCTGTTCTCAGAATAGATCCCAGGTTGTGTGGATCTTCTATTCCGTCGAGCAGGAGGAAAAACGGCTGTTCATTCTTCTGTTCCGCTTTTTCAAACAGGTCATCAATCGATGCATAGTTGACCGGACTTGCGGCCAGAACCAGACCCTGATGATTCCCTCCATCTGATAATGTATCCAGCTTGTTCTTCGGTACAAAGGACAACTGTACCTTTCGCTTCTTGGCTTCTGATACCACCCGGTCAATTTTTTCGCCGGATAGGCCGTCCTGCACAAAGAGCTTATTTACGTCACGCTCTGAACGCAGGGTTTCCAGTACAGGATTTCGTCCATAAACCATTTCATCGGATTCGCTGTCTGACTCCACATCAGCAGGGCGCCCACTTTCTTTTTTGGAGTGAATGCGGCTTTTCTTGGATTTTTTATCATGTGATTTCTTGTCGAATGGTTTTTTAGGCATTTCACTGCTCCTTTCTGTCAGTTATCGAATGTTTGGCTAATTTCATCAATGCACCAGCTAATCAGGTCATTCAGGCGGTCAGTCTGTTCCGTCAGGTGCAGAAAACCCATGACGGCCTCAAAACCGGTCGAATAACTATAGGTCTGTGCATCGGTGTTTTTTGCTTTGGAGTAGCTCTTAGCGTTCCGTCCGCGTTTGAAGTAAGTCCACTCTTCTTCTGTGAGCTTGTCCATTTCTTTAAACCGGTCTACCAGGTAAGCCTGGGCCTTGGCAGACACATAACGGGTCGCTGTGACATGCAGGATATTCGGCTTTGTCTGTCCTTCAAAAATCAAGTATTCCCTGATTCTCAACTCATAGGCGGCATCGCCCATATAGGCAAGTGCCAGTCCATTAATCAGCTTCGGATCGACTGCTCTAGTCATTTCCGCTGCCTCTCTTCCATCTGATGCCTTGAGGTGTATCTTCCAGAATGATGTTCTGCTCCTTCAACTGGTCTCTGATGGCATCCGCACGCTGAAAGTTTCTTTCTTTTCTCGCCTGCTGTCTTTCCTCAATAAGGGCTTCGATATCCGAGTCAAGCAGTTCTTCATCCACTGACATTTGTATGCCGAATACATTCATCAGCTCATCAATCAGTGTGATACCTGCTTCAAGGACCTGTTTGGATACAGTTGACTCTTCCATATAACGGTTCAGAAATCGGATTAGATCATAGACAACTGTTATGCCGTTTTGACTCTGGAAGTCGTCATCCATCTGAGCAATGAACTGTTCTTTAAAGTGAGTGAGTTGTTCCAGCCTGTCATTGTCATTAGCCAACGTTTCTTCAGCCTGATCGATTCGGTGGCCTGCATTAAAGTAAGCTGTCTCAATCCGGTTAAGATTAGTCTTGGCTTCTTCAATCGCTTCCTGAGAGTAATTAATGGGACGTCTGTAATGGGCCGTTGACATAAAGAAGCGCAGGGCTTTCGGGTCATGCTGCTCCCGCAGTTCTTTGACAAGCACGACGTTCCCTATCGACTTACTCATTTTTTCATCGTTCATCGTCACAAAGCCGTTGTGTATCCAGTAATTGGCAAAGGTCTGGCAGGTTTTCGCTTCAGTCTGGGCAATTTCGTTTTCATGGTGCGGGAAGGTCAGATCCTGACCACCGGCATGAATATCGATGGTGTCACCCAAGTATTTAGTTGCCATAACCGAGCACTCTATGTGCCAGCCAGGTCGACCGTATCCCCATGGTGAATCCCAGCTGATTTCTCCTTCTTTTGCTGTTTTCCATAAGGCAAAATCAAGCGGGTCCTCTTTTTTGGTGCCTTCATCCCCTAACCTATTGCTCGCACCGAGTTCCAGTTCATCCAGCGAGACACGGCTGAGTTTGCCGTACTGTTTAAACTTGCGGGTCCGGTAATAGACATCGCCTTCGCTTTCATACGCAAAGCCGTTGTCAATCAGCGCTTCAATGAAGCTGATGATTTCCGGAATATTTTCCATTACACGTGGTGAATGAGTCGGCTTCTGAACATCCAGAGCTTGCGTGTCTTCATAAAATGCTTCAATAAAAGTATCTGCTACTTCAGGGGCAGTCTTACCCAGTTGGGCAGCTGCATTGATAATTTTGTCATCAACGTCGGTGAAGTTGGAAACATAATTAACCTCAAACCCCCGGTAGGTCAGGTATCTTCTAATGGTATCAAAGGCAACTGTGCTGCGTGCATTTCCGATATGAATATAGTTATAGACAGTCGGACCGCAGACATACATCTTCACTTTACCTTCTTCAAGCGGAACAAAGGTTTCTTTTTTTCGAGTCAATGTGTTATACAGTTGAATCATGCGCACAGACTCCTTTCTCTTTCAATAGTCACTTTCATTATACAAGAATTCAACCCCGGCTGCTTCCATTTGTACCAGAGGGATTAAATGGAAAAGCCACACAACCCGTTGAAGACCGTTCCGGTTGCATGGCTATGGCTTACCTGGTTCGCATTCGCTGTTGATTAAGACTGAATTGCAGCTTTAGCTTTGTCTAAATTTGCCAGAGCTTTTTCTCTTCCCAGCAGTTCAATGGCATCATTCAGCTGAGGACCGTGCTGCTGACCGGTTACGGCCACACGAATCGGCATAAAGAGATTTTTTCCTTTCACACCAGTTTCTTTCTGAACAGCTTTAATTGATTTTTTAATTTCATCAGCTTCAAAGGGTTCAACTTCCTTCAACTGATTGGCAAAAGCATCGAGGACTTGAGGAACAGTTTCACCTGCCAGTACTTCTTTTTCTTCGTCGGAAAATTCCAGTGAATCCTCAAAGAACAATGTAGCCAGCTGTGTAATTTCAGCAGCATAGCTCATCTGCTCCTGGTAAAGGCTGATTAGTTTTTTAATCCATTCACTTTGCTCAGGTGTCGGATTTTCTTCCGCATAACCTGCCTTAACAAGATGAGGTACAGCTTTTAAAGTCAGTTCATCCAGGTCCATATTTTTCAGATACTGGTTGCTGATCCATTCCAGTTTTTTCGAATCAAATGCTGCCGGTGATGTTCCCAGACGCTTGTGATCGAACATATCGATGAATTCCTGCTTGCTAAAGAGCTCATCTTCTCCAACCGGAGACCAGCCGAGCAGTGTAATAAAGTTAAAGAGTGCTTCCGGCTGATAACCCAATTCACGGTACTGTTCAATAAACTGGAGAATCGTTTCGTCACGCTTGCTTAATTTTTTACCTGTGTCACTGTTGATGATAAGGGTCATATGCCCGAATTCCGGTGTTTTCCACTCAAAGGCTTCATAGACCATCATTTGCTTAGGCGTATTGGCGATGTGGTCATCTCCACGCAGAACATGGGTAATTTTCATGTAATGATCATCAACCGCAACTGCAAAGTTGTAAGTCGGCATGCCGTCACGCTTACGGATAACCCAGTCGCCTCCAACAGAGTCGGCTTCAAATGTTATCGGACCTTTTACCATGTCATTGAATGTATAGGTGCTGCCTTTTGGAACACGAATACGGATGACCGGTGTAATGCCTTGCTCTTCTTTTTCGCGTTGCTCTGCAGCTGACAGGTTAGCACATTTCCCACTGTAATGCGGCATTTCGCCACGGGCACGCTGCGCTTCGCGTTCAGCTTCCAGTTCTTCACTGGTGCAGTAGCACTTGTAGGCACGGTTGCCAGCGAGAAGCTGGTCTACTAACGGGTCATAAAAATCCAGACGTTCAGACTGTCGATACGGTCCGTAAGGTCCTCCTACATCCGCACTTTCATCCCAATCAATACCCAACCACTTAAGGTTATCGAGCTGGCTTTGTTCGCCTGTTTCCACTTGACGCTTGCGGTCTGTGTCTTCGATTCGAATAATAAAATCGCCACCGTGATGGCGGGCAAATAAGTAATTAAATAATGCTGTTCGTGCGTTTCCAATGTGCAGGTGCCCAGTTGGACTAGGCGCATAACGTACGCGAACTTTATCTGTCATATTTATTTCTCTCCCTTTCGTCTTACAATAGTCTTAACTTACCATTATTCGGCTAGTTCCGCCACAATAACTGTCAGTCAAGTTTGTTCAGCCAGCCGGTATCAATTAAACAGATGGCCATATGATAATCCAGTTGCGTCGTCAGTTTGAAATTCAATTCTTCTCCAGCAACTGTTTTCACTTGATGTCCTGATCGTTCGACCAGTTCACCCTCCTCATTTCCATAAAACTGCTCTGTCTCGGCCTTTTCAAAGGCTTCTTTCAGAACAGAAAGCGAAAAGGCCTGAGGTGTCTGAACCCGGCGCACTTCCGCCCGATACAGAGAATTTAGCACTTCATTTTCTTTAACACGTTTCAGCGAATCCGTTACTGGGATAACCGGTATGACCGCTTCACTTTCATTCAGACCCTTGATCAGTCTATCTATCAGACGGTCTGTCAGAAATGGACGAGCAGCATCGTGTACCAGCACAGAGCCGGATTCATCAGTCGCTAGTTTATCCAAGGCTAAAGCGACACTGTCCTGCCGTTCACATCCACCCGTGACCCAGTTTACTTTGGCTGGGGTCACACCGTATAGAGATTCAAGGCGTGTCTGAAACTGCTGTTTTTCTTCATCCTTTATAACCAGCCAGACGGTTTTGCACCGATTATCTTCCAGAAAGAGGCGCAGCGAATAGTCAAACACCGGCCGGTTATTTAAAGGCATTAATACTTTATTGATATTTTCATCGGAATTAAACCGTGAAGCCGAGCCGGCTGCAAGCAAAATCACTGCATAGTCTTCGGTCATTCCCCATCATTCCGGTCATTCAATGTTTTCTGATCATTAACCAGCTTGGCGAAAATCATTCGGCCTGCGTTCGTTTGCAGAGAGCTGGTGACGACCACATCGACTCGTTCATTCATATGGTGTTTGCCTTCTTCAACAACCACCATGGTTCCATCATCCAGATAGGCCACTCCCTGAGCGCGTTCTGTTCCGTTCTTGACAATCATGACGCGCATTTCTTCCCCGGGTATAACAACCGGTTTGACTGCATTAGCTAGCTGATTGATATTCAAAACAGGTACATTCTGAAATTCTGCCACTTTATTTAAGTTGTAGTCATTCGTTACAATCATGCCATCCAGTTTTTTGGCCAAATGCACGAGTTTCAAGTCGACATCTTCCGATTCCGGTATAGCGTTGTCGTCCATTTCCAGCTGAATCGCGTCGTATTTCTGCATGGCGTTGAGGATATCCAGACCGCGTCTGCCTCTTACTCGTTTCAGGCTGTCTGAAGAATCAGCAATATACTGCAGCTCTTTCAGCACATAATGGGAAACGACAAATGTCCCCTCGAGAAAACCAGTCTGAACCACATCGAGAATGCGGCCATCAATAATGGCACTGGTGTCCAGTACTTTATACTTTCTAAATGAGTCGCCTTCCTTACGGTCAAGCACATCTTCATTCTCTGTCTTGGATGTCTTTGATGTAAAGAACCGTCTAATTTCTTCCCGTCTGGACGTTCCGAACTGGAACCCCATATAGGCCAGAACCACCGTAACAATCAGCGGTACAACGTCACTTATAATAATCATATTCAGTGCAATGAGTGATAAATTTATTAATACAGCAAGAATAAGTCCAATAATCGCACCCACACTTCCGAACATGAGGTAGGCAATGCTTAGCTGACCAAATGCTTTTTCAACACGCTGAATCAGTTTTTCAATCGGTTTTATAGCTTGAAACGATATAACATAAAAGAAACCCGCTCCAATAATCATACCGACGACAGGATTTAGCAGCCAGCCGGGAGCACTTGCCCAGTTCTCGACCAAATCAGGGAACAGATTATATCCCAGACTGCCTCCAACCAGAGCAAAGGTTAAAATTATCAATTTTGCTACCATATCTTCCCTCCTTTATTAATATACTGTTGCTTTATAAGTATAACAGGTGCAGGCTGAAAAACGAACTCAGGCCGCCTTATTCTTTATGAAAAGGCCCGCCTGATTGCGTCCTGTAAAGTCGTGCAGCCAACGATTTCTATTTCTTTAGGAAATGTCCAGCCGTCCATGTTATTTTTGGGTACAAACACTCGCTTGAAACCGAGTTTAGCCGCTTCATTAACCCGCTGATCAATTTTTGATACTCGACGTATTTCACCAGTCAAGCCAATTTCACCGATATAACAATCGGTCGGTCGGGTTTCTTTTTCTTTATAACTGGAGGCGATACTAATGGCTATCGATAAATCGATGGCCGGTTCGTCCAGTTTCACCCCGCCTGCCGCTTTCAGATACGCATCCTGGTTTTGCAGCAGTAAACCCGCTCTTTTTTCCAGAACAGCCATAATCAGAGATACACGTGAATAATCCAGCCCACTTGCCGTTCGTTTGGCATTACCGAATACAGTCGGCGATATCAGCGACTGTATTTCAACGAGGATTGGTCGTGTGCCTTCCATTGCGGCTACAACAGCCGAACCGGTAGCTCCGGAGAGTCGTTCTTCCAGAAAGAGCTGGGACGGATTGAGGACTTCCTCAAGCCCTCCGTTTTTCATTTCAAAAATACCTATTTCATTGGTAGAACCAAAACGGTTTTTGACTGCTCTGAGAATACGGAAGGTGTGATGTCGCTCTCCTTCAAAGTAAAGAACGGTATCCACCATGTGCTCGAGCATTCGTGGTCCGGCAATGTTCCCTTCCTTGGTCACGTGACCCACAAGGAAGATGGCAATGTCATTCATTTTGGCAATTTGCATCAAAGACGAGGTCGACTCTCTTACTTGGGATACACTACCGGCTGCACTGTCAATATTTGCATGGTGCATCGTCTGAATCGAGTCAATAATCACGTAATCCGGTTTCAGTTCCTCAATGGTTTCCTGAATAGCCGAAAGCTCTGTTTCGGCGTACAGATAGAAATCTGCGCCTCTGAGTTCCAGTCGTTCGGCACGCATTTTTATCTGAGAAGAACTTTCCTCACCGGAAACATACAGCACTTTTCCGCCTTTTTGATTCAACTGCGCTGACACTTGAAGAAGCAAGGTCGATTTCCCTATTCCCGGATCCCCGCCAATCAAAACAAGAGACCCCGGAACGACACCGCCACCAAGGACGCGGTTAAATTCAACCAGGTCTGTTTTTATTCGCTCCTCTTTTTCGAGTGTCACAGCTGTAATGGGTTCAGCCTTTGATTTCTTTCCCGACATTGTCACTCTGCTGCGGCTGTCTGTCTTATCGGGCAGTTTTTCTTCTACCATTTGGTTCCATGCTCCACAGCTGGGGCACTTACCTAAATATTTCGGTGATTCTGATCCACAGTTCTGACATACGAATACCGTTGCCTTTTTCTTTGCCAAATTGGAAACTCCTTTTACAGTTCAATTATCTTCCGCTCGAGCCAAATCCACCCGTCCGGACGTCGTACTCTCCCGCTTCGTTGTCTACCACATTATAAGGGGTGAAAATACCCTGAGCGATACGCTCGCCTTTTTTAATATGAACATCTTCCAGTCCATAATTTATCAGTTGAACAAAAATCTCACCTTCGTTGCCTTCATTATTGTAGTAATCGGAGTCAATGACGCCAATACCGTTCGGCACAGCAAGCTGTCTTTTCATCGGGTTACTTGACCGGTTAGCCAGCAGTAGGTATTCACTTTCCGGCATATAGGCCTTGACCCCTGTCGGTACTAACGTTGATTTCATCGGATTGCCTTCTGCTTCTTCTGCTTGGAATGCTTTAAAAACTGACGGAACCGTGATGTCCACCGCTGCCGTTAAATCGTACCCTGCCGACCCTTTTGTGGCACGTTTCGGCATGTCAATCGTGTTCTCTTTATATTTAGATACGGGCTCAAACCCTCTATTTTTTTTCATAAATAATAAACTGCTGTATTATCAAAAACTACAGCATAAACCCCTCTCTATCTTATACATTATTTTATAATAATAATTCTATTTTACACTAAAAAACAGGCTTTATAAATGTTATTTTTACAAATAAAAAACCTCTCTGAGTATACAACCGCATACCAGAGAGGAAAAAAGGGGGCTAAATTATTTTCAACACAGTTATCTCAGATTAACGGATAACGTCTGTTGATTCAGGGTCGAAGAAGTGTGATTTACCCATATCGAATGCCAGGTCAACATTATCACCTGGTGTATGGTAGTCACGTGCGTCTACTCGAGCAATAAACTCGGTACCTCCGACTTGTGAGTAAAGCATTGTTTCAGCACCTAAAAGCTCGGAAACTGTAATTTTTGAAGTAACAACAGTACCAGGAGAAGCGTCCAACGCTACCTGTTCACTCTTGATGTCTTCTGGACGAATACCGAATACCAGCTTCGCACCGTCTTTGAATCCATGTTCGCTTAATGTATTCAATTTACCTTGAGGCACTTCAAGAACCAGGCCATCGCCATTGGTAATTTTGTTTCCGTTAAGTGTTACATCAAAGAAGTTCATAGCTGGAGATCCGATGAATCCACCAACGAAAATGTTAACAGGTGTATCGTAAACTTCTTTAGGTGTTCCGATTTGCTGAATGAAACCATCTTTAAGAATAACGATTCGGTCAGCCATTGTCATCGCTTCAGTCTGGTCATGTGTAACGTAGATTGAAGTGGTGTTCAGACGCTGGTGCAATTTCGCAATTTCCGCACGCATCGCTACACGCAGTTTCGCATCCAAGTTGGACAGAGGCTCATCCATCAGGAATACTTTAGCATCACGAACAATCGCACGACCTAATGCCACACGCTGACGTTGTCCACCAGATAGAGCTGCTGGTTTACGCTCAAGCAATTCAGTTAGTCCTAAGATTTTAGCTGCATTGTCAACACGGTTTTTGATTTCGTCTTTTTTGTACTTACGCAGTTTAAGTCCGAAAGCCATGTTGTCAAATACTGTCATATGCGGGTATAGCGCATAGTTCTGGAATACCATCGCAATGTCACGATCTTTAGGCGCAACATCATTCATCATTGTATCGCCAATCCATAGTTCGCCGCCTGTAATTTCTTCAAGACCAGCAATCATACGAAGTGTTGTAGATTTACCACAACCTGATGGTCCAACGAATACGATAAACTCCTTGTCCTTCACACGCATATCAAAATCTGATACCGCATATTCATCTGAATTGTCATAACTCTTATAAATATTCTTCATTGCTATTTCTACCATTAATAATCACCTTTCTTATTACAAAAGTAATTGATTCATAACTAACTTGAATCAAAACATTGTTTAGTTGACAATTCCCATTCTATTGTAAACGGTTTACTCGCGCTATGTAAACGTGCACAAAAAAAGTGGAATTGTTTTGTGCATGGTGACTAACACAGTTAAAGACCCTAACAGAATGGTATTTACTGGAATGCTCACCTCAGTTCACATTAGTAATATAAACTGACATTAACCATTCATTATAAACAATGTAAGCCTTTGCTGTTGTAAATCAAGTCATATGTTGTATAATGAACTTGTGAAATAAAATACGAATAGGAGTGTGTTGGATGAATGATTTAAAAGATAAAGTCGTCATCGTCACGGGCGGAGCATCAGGTATTGGACTGGCTACAGTCGAAGCTTTTCTGGACAAAGGGTCCAAAGTGGTCCTCAGTGATTACAATGAAGAAGATGGAAAAAAACACGCTGACCGACTAAGCGGTAAAGGTGATGTTACTTTTATCAAAGCAGACGTCTCCAGCGAAGAAGACGTTAAAGCATTAGTTGAGCAGACTGTTGATAAATATGGATCACTTGACGTCATCTTCAATAATGCCGGTATCGGCGCACAGGGAGAAACACACGATTTAACCTATGAAGATTATCACAAAGTCATCAAAATAAACCAGGACGGTGTTTTCTTTGGTAATAAGTACGCTGTCCAGCAAATGAAAAAGAATGGTGGCGGTGTTGTTGTCAACTGCGCATCCATCCTCGGCCTAGTGGGCGAACCGACTGCCTATGCCTATAATGCATCCAAAGGTGCGGTCGTTCTGATGACCAAGTCTCTGGCACTGCAGTATGCGAAAGACAATATTCGCTGTGCGGCTGTAGCACCGGGTTATGTTGAATCAGGTATGGTCAACAGAGAAGCTTTAGGCGAATACTACGATAACCTGGTGGACAAGCATCCTATTGGGCGTCTCGGACAGCCGGAAGAAATTGCTCATGCCGTAATTTTCATTGCAGAAAATGAATTCCTGACCGGTATCACCCTGCCAGTTGAAGGCGGTTATACTGCACAATAATTTATCTATTTAGCAGCAGAAAAGCTGGAAGGATAGCCTTCCAGCTTTTTTTACATTATAGTTTTCGTGACTCTTGCAGGTACACCTGCAAGCACTACATTATCTCCAAAAGATTTCGTGACAACCGCTCCGGCACCGACAACCACATTATTTCCTAAGGTGACCCCACCTATCACAGTCGCATTCGCACCTATCCAGCAATTATCTCCTATCGTAATCGGTTTGGCGAATTCCAGACCGTTATAGCGCTGAACGGAATCCAGCGGATGATCCGGTGTAACTAGAGAGACCCCAGGACCTAAAAGAGCATTTTTTCCAATGGTAATCGGACAGGCATCCAGCAAGACACAATTGAAATTTGCATAGAAATTATCTCCTACTTTGATATTGTAGCCGTAGTCAACGCGCAGTCCCGGTTCTACCCGTATTCTTCCTTCAATCGTGTGAAAAATAGTCTTAATTAACTTCTCTCTGGCATAGTCGTCTTCAAGCTGGTTATACATATGAGTCAGTCCATGCGCACGTTCTCTTTCCTTTACAAGTTCTTCATCTTTGGGATTATAAACTTCCCCGGCACACATTTTTGTTTTTTCTGTTTTCATAGTCACTTCAGCCCCATTTCTTCTTCGCAATTCTATAGGTCTATACTATCACATTTCACTCAGAAACCTTTAATGAGAGCCAATTGACATCTGAATAGCTAATCTTTAAAATGAGGAGGTAACTTACTTTTTTAAAGTATTTAAATCAACTATTCATTCTGGTTAACTAGTATACAACAATGGAGAGAATCTTATGACCTATAGTTTCCTAGAGCCTTACAGCTTTAATAATGAACTGCAATTAAAAAATAAAATAGTAATGGCCCCTATGACTACCAGCTCCAGCACCCCGGAAGGTGACGTTACTGAAGAAGAGCTGATATACTACCTTGTCAGATCGAGCGGACCAGGAGCAGTCATAACAGCTTGTGCCTATATCGGATCTGAGGGTCAGGCTTTTCCCAATGGGATGAGTGTAGCTAAAGACAGCCATATTGATGGATTGAAAAAACTAGCCCAAATTATTAAGCTCCAGGGTTCCAAGGCTATCCTTCAAATCTACCACGGAGGACGAATGAGCCAGCGCCAGTTTAACGGTGGCCGCCAGCCCATCTCTCCTTCCCCTATACGGGCGGAAAGAAAATGGGCAGATACACCTAAAGAACTCACTGAAGCTGGAATCACTATACTGATCAGTCAGTTTGGAACAGCCGTCAAGCGGGCAATTGAAGCGGGCTTTGACGGCGTGGAGCTCCACGGAGCAAATACCTACCTTCTTCAGCAGTTTTTTTCTCCTCACTCAAACAGAAGAACAGATAACTGGGGAGGCTCAATTGAAAACCGATTGAAATTCCCTATTGAAGTGGTCAGACATTGTCAGTCTGTTATTCAAACGCATGCTGACAAAAGCTTTCTATTAGGTTACCGATTCTCTCCTGAAGAAATTGAGACTCCCGGTATTCGTTTAGATGACACCTATATTTTGCTTGATGCATTAATCGGAGAAAATATAGATTACCTGCACCTATCAGTCAATCACTACTTCCAGCCTTCTATCGTTGGCTTTAGAGAATACAAGAAACAGATCCCGGAACAAATTGGACAGTATATCGATAATCGTGTACCTCTGATAGGTGTAGGAGCGATTAAAACGGCAGAAGACGCTGAAAAAACGCTTCGCTATGCCAATCTTGTATCACTCGGCAAGCAGTTGATTATAGATCCGAAATGGGTTCAGAAGATTGAAGAAGGAAAAGAAAAATCCATTCAGACAGCCATCAATTTGTCTCAACCGCAAGATTATCATATCCCTGAAAATTTATGGAAAACCATTACGCAAATACCCAACTGGTTTCCAGTTAAAGAGCACTAATAGTTTATTATCATACTACTTTTCTTCCAATAATGATAAAGTAAGTATAGGCACCATTATTTGTAGAGAGGAATGATTTATATGAATATATCAGTTACAGATAAAGCAGTTAACTGGTTTGAAAAGGAATTAATGCTTGAAAAAGGAGACGCCATCCGCTTCTTCGGGAAAACTTATGGAAACACAGAAGTGCACGAAGGCTTTTCTGTCGGAATGAGTGTCGACCAGCCGGAAGACTCTGTTCTTGGGCAGACCGAAGTAAACGGGGTAACCTATTTTACTAATGAACACGATCACTGGTTTTTCAGTGGATATGATTTAGAAGTAGACTATGATGAAGAAAAAGAAGAGCCAATTTATCATTTCCATGAAACAGAGTAGTTATCAAGGTCTATAACACAGAAGGAGAAACAGATGGACTTCTTAAATCTAATTGAGGATATTGACCATCCGAAGCCTTACGTAAGTGGTACGCATATTATGTGGACAGATAACTATATCTCCTCATTTCTGCTGGAAGCGCATCTTGACCCAGAGATTGGTGCAGCCAGTCGCTCTTTCAGTGACATTGACAAGACAATTAAAAAAATAGAGAGCTTGGTAAAGCCGGAAGCAAGAATACTCGACTTGGGATGCGGTCCCGGTCTTTATACAGAAAGACTCTCCCAGAATGGCTATGATGTAACGGGAGTAGATTTCTCTAAGCGCTCTATTAACTATGCACAAGAGCAGGCAGCTGAAAAAAATCTAAATATCACTTATATTATTGATGACTACCTGAATCTGGATTTCAATAATCAATTCGATTTAGTCATGATGATATACTGTGACTTTGGTGTGCTGCTACCTGATGACCGCACAAAAATGATAAAGAACATTAAGTGTGCCCTCAAACCGGGTGGCATTTTTCTTTTTGATTCAATTAATCGCGAGGCAGTAGAAACAATGTCCTTCACTACGTCCTGGGAGTTAACTGAGAAAGGATTTTACAGCCCGATGCCCTATCTGCTTCTCAGCAGTAGCCATCATTTCCCTGACCATAAAGCAATCCTTGATCAGCATGTTATCATTCAGGAAGATAATAATCCGAAGGTCTATCGCTTCTGGAATCACTATTTCGAAAAAGAAGATATTAGTAATCTTTTTATGGAGAATGGATTTACACATTTTGAGACAGTTCAATCATTGCTAAGTGGAGAAGGTCCATATAATGATAATTCAGTAGTCTTTTATGTCATTCATAGATAAAAAAGCATAAATCATATACAGCAACCTGATACCGCTATCTACTGGTGTCAGGTTGTTTTGTATTTCTCAGGCTAGGACTGTTAGAAAATATAGAGTGCAATTACTTTTATTCAATTTTTATCTATAGCAAAAAAAGCTCCTTTATAGTTCAAGAGAAGTCTGATAATTTCTCTTGAACTATAAAGGAGCTTACTGCTGATTACATATTATGTATTAAGAAGCCTGAGTAAAAAAGGGTACAAAAAAACTCCGCAAGCAGGGCTCGAACCTGCGACAACACGATTAACAGTCGTGCGCTCTACCAACTGAGCTATTGCGGAATAAGGTAACGCTATTATAACAAAAAAAGAGCTGCACGGCAACGTCCTGCTTTCACAAAGGGAGACCCTTCAC
>RECC01000007.1 GCA_007692455.1 Alkalibacterium sp.
AGCTGATAAAAACCGTAGTCGACCGTACGTCGCACCACTTCTTCAGCGTAGCCTTTTCCTTGATTTTTCGGATCAACCATCACTGCAAAGACAGCGGTACGGTGACGTAAGTTGATGTGATGAAGATTGGCATACCCTATGCGTTCGTCATCAACATAAGCAATAAACTGTCTGAGAGAGGGATCTTTCTGTCGTTCCTCAAAGGAAGCATTAAACTTTTCCCTGTTCATATACGGTTCGCTGAACCAAAAATCCATGATGTCCGGGTTTTTCCACAAGGTCAGCAGGTAGTCGATATCTTCTTTTTCAATTGGTTTTAAATACACTCTCTGTTCCATAAAACTCTCCTCCTATAATTTACTGATTTTCTATGCGCAATCCTTTTAATTGTAGCTATGCTGTGAAGTTATTTCAAGTCACGCGTACAGTTTGTACCTTGCTTTCTACAGTTAATAGTATATACTAATTGAACAAGAAGCCTGCAGGTTAAAGACTTAGATTGTTAACAAGTTGTTGAATACTGGGCAGATAGTTGAAGCATTATATAAAAAATTGGAGATGAAATAATGACAAAATATAGAGGCTATGCATTACTGATGCTATTCTCGGCCGGGATTTCACTATCTATTACCTTTATGCTCAAAGCAGCAGTAGGAGTAGGGGCTTACGATGCATTTATGCAGTCCCTATCTCTGTTATCAGGGATACAAATAGGAACGATTTCAATGTTTCTAAATTTCTTATTTATCTTAGGTCAGTTAATCATATTAAAAGGCAAGTTTGAGTATCATCGTCTACTTCAAATACCTTTGAGTATTTTCATTGGTATAATGGTCAATTTCTTTTACTATAACTTGTTTGCCACTGTACAGTTGAACAACTATGTCGTGTCAATGACTGCCTATATACTTGCTCTGGTCTTAGCTGCTTTTTCAGTCAGTATGGTAATGGTTTTAAACTTAGTTACTTTTCCAATGGAAAGTCTATGTATGGCACTGACAAAGGTCGTCCCGTTAAGCTTTGCGGTTATTAGACAAGTGGCCGATATATTGTATGTAGTTGTTGCAGTAGCCTTGACTTTTGCGTTCGATCTGCCACCATCAGTCAGAGAAGGGACAGTCATTGGCATGCTTATTTTCGGTCCGCTCATAGGGTTTTTCATTGAAAAGGTTCACCCTATTTTGACTGAAAAGGGTATTGCGCAGGAAGTACGTGCATAATTACTTAGCTTATCTATATTTCTCGTCCTAGAGTCTGAATTCTGTCCTCAAAAAATAAATTTTGTTATACTAAAAAATAAAAAGGGGACAATTATGGACAAGAATAAATTAGAAGCTAAACTGGCTGACCGCAAAGAATCATTAGAAAAGCTGCGTAGTCAAAACAAGCCAAGTGAAGATGTAGCAACTGGGCCATATGCAAATGTTGAACTGGATGAGGAAATAGAGCAGTTGGAGCTGGAAATCAATTCACTTGAAAATAAACTAAAAGCCCTCTAATGGGGCTTTTTTTGTGAAAATCACTTAAAAAGCTTATTATATAAGTTATGCAAGCAAAATGTTTATACTTACAAATAGATAATTGTTTACGAATGAGGCAGACACGCTATCTTCTCAGGCAGAAAGACAAAACAGGCAGTCCCTTATCTCTAAGGAACTGCCTGTTTTCTTAAACGCTCTAAACTTTCTTGGGCTTGGGAATGACTGTCATATCTTTGATGAGGAAGTACATCATAATATGGTTAACACCAGTGAATATCAACTGGAAGGAAACAGTCCAGTAGAAAATAACGACTGCTAACTGAGGATCAAGCAGGGACTGGACACCAAACCAGATGACCAGAATGTTTAAAGCGATAGCGACCCATTTTATGGGGTTGTCTGACTTGTAAATGGCTACCGTATTAGTGACAGCAACCATCATCAGCGTAACCACAACGAAAGAAATGACAAAGAAAGCACCACTAGCTGGATTTCTTAAAAAGAAAACGAATCCGATTCCACTAACTAATAATCCTTCCAATACACGTAATATTTTATATTTCATCACTTTAGTCATTATAAGTCCATCGACTATTATCCCGATTCCTGAGAGAGTTAATACAATTCCAATTGACATTAAAAGTATAGCGCTTTGGCGGATAGGATCAGTCATAAACAACAAGCCTAATATGAGCAACAGCACACCCTGAAAAAGAAACTTCATCCGTTCTTTTTTCATCGTAATCCCTCCTCTCTTTTATACGGCAAGTGTATTCCTTAAGTGTCGAATAGTCAACACATATATACCGCTAAAAACGTTGTTTTGATAGTATTTTTAAGAGTTTTTTGTTTTAAAATAAACATCAAATTTAGAAAGGTTTTTGAATAGTTTACGCTAATATAATTAAAAGGAAAATCAGTACAAACTATTCAAGATTAAGTGGAAAGAAGAGATGGGGGGAACCCATCAAATAAGAGGATGCAATAGTGTGAGAGGAGAATAAGATAAGGAAATCGAGATGAAAAAAGCAAAATCTTTGCACGGCTGTTGATTCTCTGTCATAGTGTAAACAAACCAAAAAGGAGTTGTATTGGATGACAGATGTTAAAGATAAAGCACTGAAAATTATGTCAAAAAATGATGTAGGCGTTTTAGCTACAGTGTCGGGGAAAAAACCCATCGCAAGATACATGTCTTTCTACAGTGAAGAGTTTGTACTTTATACCGTAACTGACAAAAGAACAGAAAAAGTTGAGGATATTGAAGAAAATCCACATGCCTTTATTCTCTTAGGATATGAGGAAGGCATTCTGGACAAGGATTACGTTGAAATTGAGGCAACCGTTTCAACCACTCAAGACCCTGAGCTGATTGACCGTGCCTGGAATGATTACATGGACGATCAGTATTCGGGTAAAGATGATCCGAATATTCTCGTGTTAAAATTGAGCCCCGTTAGTGTGACTATGAAAGAAAAGAAAGGTGAAAAGAGTACGCCTGTTGAATTATAAAGCAAGTTCATAATTTTAAGTAGGGGAGGGATGACGGCTGACCGTCTTTCCTCTTTTTAATGGGCAAAGCCTTTATTTTCTATCATAATTGACAAAGCTGAAGCGGACGCCTTGCGCCTGATCACCAAAATGCTGTCCTTTGGCCGTGATAATTCCTTTATTAAGTAATTCCATTAATAAATCGTCAACTTCCTCTTCAGATTTACTTGGGAAGCTGCAGTATAAATGAAAACCACCTTTGGATGGTTGGAAGTTAATGGACTCACCGAACTCTTCTTTCAGCCAAGCCTCCATGTTCTGTGAACGTTTTTTAAGAATACTTCGGATGTTTACCTGATAGTCATTCATCTCAGTGCGCAGAAAGTGATCAGCCATAAATTGCGGTAGAAAACTCAGGTCTGAGTCAATTTGCAGACGGATATCAGCCAAATTGTTCAGCACAGCCTCAGGCCCAATCATCCAGCCGATACGCAAATGCCGCCCGGCCAATTTAGAAAGTGTGCCCAAATAAATGACCTGCTGGTTCTGGTCAAGCATTTTCATTGGACGATTATCGAGAGTCTCATCAAAAGTCAAGCCGCCATATGCATCATCTTCGACAATAGGTATCCTTTTTAACAGGCAGTAGTCCAGAATTTCTTTTTTGCGTCTAGGACTCATGACCAGTCCAGTCGGATTTTGAAATATTGGATTCAATATAATCATCTTCAAGGGATGCTTGAGTGAGGCTTCCTGGAGACCACTGACCGTCATACCTTCACCGTCCATAGGTATAGGAACGATACGCAGGCCGGCAGCCTGAAAAAGCTTCAGCGAATAGAAATAAGAAGGAGCTTCGATCCCAATTGCATCTCCAGGCTGTAAAAGCCCCTGTGTAATGAGAAACAAGGCATTTTGTGTGCCGGATGTAATCATAATTTCTTCCAATGGAATGTCCATATGGTAGGTATTACGTAAATACTGCTGGACACTTTCTTTCAATGAGTGAATACCAGTGCGGGACGAGGCCTGCTCTTTTTCCTGGTAGACAAGTTCTTTCCAGGAAATATCAGGTGTATGAAGTTCTGGAAGCAAGTTAGCCGGCAGAACCCCCTTTGATAAATCCATGCTTGGCTTTGTGTTATCTTCACGAAGAGAAGCTGCAGCCTGTTCATAAGGTGAGTCTAGTTTGAGTGTCTCATTTGTCAGAGAGCTGCCCCAGTTTATTAAAGGCTTAATCTGCAAACCCCATTTATCCGGATTCACAAAAGTTCCGCTCCCTTTTTTTCTAATCAGCACACCTTGGGCAGCCAGTTCTTCCATGGCCCGAATCACAGTGGAACGGTTAACACTCAGCTTTTCTGCCAGTTTCCTTTCTGCGGGAAGCTTGGCGCCGGGGGAGAGTTCGCCTGCTTTAATTTTTTCTTCTACCAGATACATAATGTTCTGGTAGAGAGGTAGCCCATTATTTTCAGTAAGCTGCCAGTTAGTTACGTTCGTCATTTTTTAACCCCCTATTGTCTTTAGAGAAATTATAACATAAATTGGATGGGTTAAAAGTAGTCCAATTGGATGTTTTTAAGACATATTCTTTTACGTATACTCTTAACTAAGTTGAAAAAAGCAGATTTTACAGGAGGAATAATAATGAGCGATAAATTAATTGGAAGTGCACGAGTCAAACGCGGAATGGCCCAGATGCAAAAAGGCGGTGTCATCATGGATGTCGTAAATGCGGAACAGGCCAGAATTGCCGAAGCAGCAGGAGCAGTTGCTGTCATGGCATTGGAACGCGTCCCGTCAGATATTCGTAAAGCTGGTGGGGTAGCCCGAATGGCCAATCCTAAAATTATCGAAGAAGTCATGAACGCGGTCAGTATACCGGTTATGGCAAAAGCTAGAATCGGTCACATTTCTGAAGCGCGTATTTTAGAGGCCATGGGCGTGGATTATATCGATGAAAGTGAAGTACTCACACCGGCAGATGAAGAATACCACTTGCTAAAAAGTGAGTATGTTGTCCCGTTTGTCTGTGGCTGCCGTGACTTGGGAGAAGCACTGAGACGTATTGGAGAAGGCGCATCGATGCTGCGTACTAAAGGTGAACCGGGTACAGGCAATATTGTTGAAGCCGTCCGTCACATGCGAAAAGTAAATGGTCAGATTAATGTCTTGAAAACGAAGACAGATGATGAACTGATGACTTTTGCTAGAGACATTGGTGCACCCTATGACTTAGTCAAGGAAGTTAAAGAACTCGGAAGCTTGCCAGTTGTCAACTTTGCGGCAGGGGGAGTAGCCACACCAGCAGATGCGGCGTTGATGATGAGTTTAGGCGCTGACGGTGTGTTTGTCGGATCCGGTATCTTCAAGTCAGATTCTCCTGAAAAATTTGCTCGAGCTATTGTCCGTGCAACGACAAACTACGATGACTACGAACTGCTTGCTGAGCTTTCAAAAGATTTGGGCGAACCGATGAAAGGAATCGAAATCAGTCACCTGGCCGAAGCTGAGCGTATGCAGGAAAGAGGCTGGTAAGATGGATTTAACTATTGGTGTACTTGATTTACAAGGAGCAGTAACTGAACACCTAAAGGCTTTGAAACATTTAGGAGTCAACGCAGTAGCCGTGAGAAAGTCAGAAGATTTCGACCAGTTGAATGGACTGATTATTCCGGGAGGGGAATCAACTGCGATTGGCCGACTGATTCGAGAGCAGGGACTGGAAGCAACTCTCCGTAATTTTCATAAAGAGGGTAAAGCAATTTTTGGAACGTGCGCCGGTTTGATTCTTTGCAGCACAGATAAAAGCCACGAAACAACGGATCTACGGTTAGGCTTTATTGACATGGAAGTTGAGCGCAACGGTTTTGGCAGACAAGTAGCAAGCTTTGAAGCTTCTTTAGATTTTAAAGGCATCAACCAGAAAGTTGAAGCCGTGTTTATTCGTGCACCCTACATTCAGTCTGTCGGACCGGGTGTGGATATTCTAGCCACTATTGAT
>RECC01000022.1 GCA_007692455.1 Alkalibacterium sp.
GCAAGTGCTGTATACTGATTCTCTCTCAATTCATGTGCATAGTCGAAGTAAGATAGACGTTCGTCAGTCATGTTCAGGTTTTCGTCTTCGTCTACCCATGGTGCCGGGTTACTTCCCATAGTAAATGGTGAAATAGATCCTTCATCCGGGAATAAACGGTAACCAGCATCAGCTAACATTTCTCCAGCTTCCATTAAACCTTCCATAGTAGAAAACTGTTCGCCCAGTTCTTCGTGATCGTCTGTTCCGAATACTTCTTCAGCAATTGAACGACGGTAGAAGATTCCACCTGGAGTTGTCTGCCATGATAGAGCTTTCATGTTTCCATCTTGTGAACGACCTAATTCCCATACGTATTCAACGTAATCGTCTGACCAGTCTTCAACTCCGAATTCACCTAAGTCCATCCAGTAGTCTTGTTCAATCCAGTCTAGTAAGTATACAATTTCAGCTGTGAAGATGTCTGGTGCGCCGCTTCCTGATTCAAGAGCCGGACGTAGTGTATCTACGTAGTTTTCAGTAGGGATAATCTGCAGGTCGATGTTTACATTTTCGTTTTCTTCCATAAATCTATCGATTGGGTACTGTAATTCATCTGTAAATGAGTTAATGATTAAGTTAACTTGTTCGCCATCGCCAGAACCGTTACCGTTGCCATTATCGTTATCAGCATCTCCTGCGTCTCCGTTACCGTTGCCACATGCTGCCAATAGAACTGCTGTGCTTAATAATCCTGCTAATTTCCATGAATTCTTCATTTTCTTCCTCCTAGGAATGTGTTTTTTGGTTTTTCCTTAAGCGCTTAACTCAAGGGTAAAATAAAAAATTAGTGCTTAGTGATAGAATACCTTACTTTGTTACCGATTACAATACAAATATTGACTTGTTTCCCCCTTTTACCACCTCTTTATGTCAGAAATGTGTCAAAGCCGCTCTGCTTAAGCGCTTAATTATTACATAATATGGTACCTTGCTTAAGCAAGGCGTTGCACTGATTGACGTTTAACTAAACTTACAGGTACCATTTTTTTAACATCTTTATCCATGTCTTCTTTGTTATTGATTTTCTCCAGGAGCATAATTGCTGCCTGCTGACCAATCAATTCCTTATCCTGCCGAACTGTCGTAAGCGGCGGATCAATGTGCTGGGCCAGTTTGATGTCGTCGAACCCGATGACGGAAATGTCTTCTGGAACGCGCAATCCTGATTCTTTAATGACCCTGATGGCTGCAATCGCCATCTCATCCCCGGCTGCGTATACCGCTGTCGGTTTATCATCAAGTGCAAGAAGGCGAATCATCGCTTCTCGACCACCAGCTTGAGAGTAGTACCCACCATCCACCAGATAGTCCTTTCGAACGTCCAGGCCGTGAGCTTTCATGGCATCCTTAAAACCTGCTGCCCGTTCAATACCGGCGTAGGTTGTCTGGTCTCCCATAATATGAGCAATTTTCGTGTGTCCGTTTTCAACCAGATGGTTAACTGCCAGTCGACTGCCTGAGCGGTTGTCACTGTAGACAGAACCCGGTTCGTTTGTCGGCCGGTCGATATAAACAGACGGTATTGATATATTGCTCTTTCTCAGCTCGTCATCACCAAAGGACTGAATGACGGCAATGCCATCAACTCCCCGATGAAGAAGGTGTTTGTAAGTCTCCTGCTGTAGTCCCATGTGTCTTGATACAAAGAGTAAATCATAATTGTAAAGTTCGACATGTTTTTTGAAACCTTCAATTACTTGACTGAAGAATGGATGGGCTAAACCGAATCCAAGATTTTCGTCAAAGACAATACCAATCATCCATGACTTGTTTGTTGCCAATGTCCTCGCTGAGGAATTCGGCGTGTAGTGCAGTTCATCCACTGCATCCATAATTTTAAGTCTTGCCTTTTCACTCACGTTTTTATTATTCAGCGCCTTACTAACTGTGGCGATTGAATAACCTGAGTGCTTAGCAATATCATAAATTGTGACCATATCATTTTCTCCTGTCGAAAGCGCTTTACATGTGTAACTATAACCCGATATTACATATATGTCAATACTGTTTTTATAAATTAAAGAGATTTTTTTCTAACTTTTATACGGTTGAACGCCTTGTTCATTATCCATTCTGTTATAAAAGCGTAGGAAGTTAGAGAAAAAAACAAAAATGTAGCCGGTATATAGGCCATCATGAAAAACTGAAAAAGAAAAGCATGCAGGATGACGATATTGCTTATAGGTGAAATAAGTGCTACCCAAAAGCCCTTTTTCAAGGCATTTAGGATGGTTCCGCCGTATTCTGCATAATATCCTAGGGTAAAGGTTGCCACTACAATAACTAAAGCGGTTAAGATTAGCAGCGCCGGTATAACTAGAAGCTGAATCACATTAGTCTGAGGTAAAGCCTGAACAATCCGGAAGTCCACATATAAGAATGCGGCTGCACCGAATGCCATAGCAGTATAAATACCTCCCTGCTTGAATTCTTCTTTAAATATTGTTCTAAATTGCTTGAAAATATAAGCCGAATCTCCCTGACGCAGTTTTTTCCGGACTAATCGGTAAACAGCTATGGTAGCCGGTCCGAAGCCGAAAAAGATAAAGCCAACTAAGGTAAAGCCCAGCCAAAGAATATTTAAGTAGGCCAGGGTCACGATCCATTCCAGTATTTTCATAAATAGGTTGCCTGATTCATATTTTTGGTATTCCATAATAATTCCTTTCTAATAGAAGTAGTCGGTATTTCCTTAAGGACTGAAATTCAGGATAATAACCAAAAAGTCAGTTAACGCCTTACTGTGTTCGCTTAATTTCCAGAAGTTTCTTGAACCCTACCTTTTTCAAAAAGCGCACAAATTTACTGTTCTCATTTTTTTCACCGATGTGCCCTTCCTTCATCTGCATGAATGTCGCATTGATTGACCCGCCTGCTAATATGGCCAGAGACATTTTCTGAAGCAGGGCCAGAAGCACCATAAAACTACCCGTCAAGGTAAAGAAAGTCGAATCTTCCGGAAGTTGATTTAAAAACAAACGGTAACCGATAATAGCGACGATTAGAGCAGCTGTAGAAAATAAAGCGCCCGGTATGACATTTCGAATCCGTTGTACAACATTCGGCACAAGGTAATACAACATGCAGAACGTGACAAAGGTCAGTGGTAAAAATAGTGTCCATCTGCCTATCGTGCTTACGGTAAGTGCGTTGATTAATAATACTATCAGAGTAATCCACGCTGCGAAGACGAAGGTTAAAAGAAAAGCGAGAATTCGAAGGACAACGATGTTTTTACGTTGCTTGACGCCATATGCACGGTTCAGTCCCATTAGTGTTGAAGCCATTGTCCAGCTTACTGTCCAGACTGTTGAAATGGTCGCAATAAGCAGTACGCCTACATTTGAGCTTTCGTAAATCTGTACCATGTCCTGAATAATCTGTTCAGCTAAGGGATAAGGTGCAATACGAAAGACAAACCAAACCGGTCCGGCCAGTCCCTGATCGAACTGCTGCAGCCAGTTGATGATACCCACCACTAACGGAAATGCCGTCAGCAGGACGTAATACGTGACAAAGGCCGAATGCTGCCAGATTTCTCCTTTTCTCACACGGCTGGTAATGTCGTCTATCCAGTCCATTTTGGGGATGTGTTTCATAAGTGGTTCGAGATTCATAAGCGTATTCCCTTCTAGTACACATGATGCGTTTCTTTCTTGTTAAGCATTAAATCTTCCTCGACTAGCTTACCAGAATAGCTGTCCTTTCGCTAGAGTGA
The DNA here is from genome assembly GCA_007692455.1 of Alkalibacterium sp. Taxonomy (GTDB): domain Bacteria; phylum Bacillota; class Bacilli; order Lactobacillales; family Carnobacteriaceae_A; genus Alkalibacterium. The sequence goes on from RECC01000022.1 coordinate 3,761, forward strand.
ATGCGTCAGCATTGGATGATGACTTACACAAGCGGCTACCGATAAAAAAGCATCAAAGAGGCTTCACTCTGGCTGAAACTTAAGCTGTTTTTCTAAGGCATTCATCAGAAAGACATCCATTCGCTCTATCATGTCTGCTTGGGTTATGTTTGTATTCCCAAACACCTGCCAGCCACCATATACTTCCGGTCGCTCTTCACTGAACACATTGCCTAGCGCTTCCAAATCCCAGTAATAATCGTAAGTAAAGTGTTTATCCATTGCCAGGTAAGCCTTCAAAAAATCATTCGCTGCTTTTTGGCCGTACAGCATCGCCAGGTTCCATCTGCAGTGAGCGATATCTATTTCTCTAGGACCAATGCAGGCATTCGGCCAATCCACCACAGCAGATACCTCCCCTTTTTCAAACAGGACATTCGTCGGATGAAAATCTCTATGGATAAAAGTCGGAAGAAAGTCGGGTCGTTTCTGCTGCTTCAAGATCTTAAAAGCTTTTTCCCACTTTTCGGGTACTGAAGACCAGTCGGCTTTAACGGGTTGACTGCTGTCGAAATAAGGGAAATAGTGGTGTTTAATTGAGGGTGCGTTTATTTGATGAATCATAAAGAGTGCTTTTGCCAGCTGATCAAGCCAATGGTTAAAATCCTCAGGCCTCAGTTCCACTGACCCTTTGAGATGGCTCATCAACAGGCTCGGCCATGTCGTTTGCGTCGCATGGCCATCCACCGCAAGACAAATGGGAGTTGACAAAGATACTTGTTCTGCCTGCTTTAGATTTTCCGCTTCCTGAAAAGCGATAGAGGGTGCCGTTTTCAGCCACTGAGTGTCGGTGTATTCCCGCAGCACTACTTCATTTATAGAGTTCTTCTTTTTAATTTTGAGTAAAGAGATTTGCGAGGACATCCCACCAGGCATTGGTGCCCAAGATAGAATTTTTCCTTCCAGCTGGTCTTCCACCCATTTTTGTGTCTGGTCACTTATGTGATGCATCTTCTTGCTCCTTTTAACAGTGTTTATATGAAGGAATGAAAAAAGCACGACCCGTCCAGAACGCTTTGCGCTGCTGATAATGACTGAGTTCCGTGCTTTCCTGGGTTAATACTGTGTCTGCCAATCGTATTCCATGTGTTTAGCTGTGTGTCGGGCTGTTTCAAGTGTAGTCAGTTCAGCCACTAGATGCAGCGCCATTTCAATCCCGGCAGAAATGCCTGCGGATGTGATGATATGCCCTTCATCGATAAATTTCACGCCCCGAATGACTGTCAGTTCCGGAAATTCATTTTCCAGTCGGTCCAAAGTCGTCCAGTGCGTCGTCACTTTCTTTCCTTTCAGAAGACCTGCTTCGGCTAAGATAAATGCCCCTGTGCAGACGGATGTCATTATTTCTACAGACTCATTCTGTTGTTTGACCCAGTCTACCAGCACAGGATTTTTACTTTCAACTTCCCGGGCACCATATCCACCAGGCACAATCAGGATATCAAGTGACGGGTGATCCTCAAATGAATAGTCAGGCGTAACCCTCAGACCGTTCCGGGCTTTTATTTCCTGACCAGTCTGGGATATGGTTACAACTGTAAAAGGCTTGTCCTGCTGTTCATCCTGGGTTACCGAGAGCACTTCATACGGTCCGGCAAAATCCAGCACTTCAACATCATCAAACAATAAAAGGCCAACTCTATATGTCGTCATCCTACTCATCCTTTTTTTTGAAAGCACTAAACAGCATGCAGATGCCTGAAACGAGACTGATTAAACCGGCAATACTTAAAAATTCCTGCTTTGTCGGCATTCTGTATTCAACACTGAAATCAAATTCTCTATCTTTGTTTTCATAGTGAAACTCTTTTTTAGCCATAATGAGTGTCTCCTTCTATTTTGGAAGTTGTTATTCACCGTTTTGTTTAGTTAAAATGACCGGTCCTTCTTTAGTAATCGCAATGGTATGCTCGTACTGACAGCTCAAGCCGCCATCTTGCGTGCGAGCAGTCCAGCCGTTATTGTCCATTTTCGAGCGCCATGTACCTGTGTTGACCATTGGTTCAATCGTAATGACGAGGCCTTCTTTCAAACGTGCTCCTTTATTGGCTTCGCCGAAATGCGGGACGCTTGGTGCTTCGTGTAATGTCGGTCCAATACCGTGGCCGATGAATTCGCGGACAACTGAGAACCCTTCCGCTTCCACAAAGGTCTGTATGGCATGTCCGATGTCGCCGATACGGTTTCCAAGCTGAGCAGCTTCGATTCCTTTATATAAAGCCTCTTTCGTTACCTCCATCAGCTTTCTGACGTCGTCTGTGGGTTCGCCGACGCTGTAGCTCCAGCATGAATCAGCCAGTGCGCCATTTAAATTAATAACCATGTCCACTTTTATCAGATCGCCCTTTTGCAATACGTCCTGGCGCGGAAAGCCATGACAGATTTCATCATTGACACTGACACAGGTCGAGTATTCATAGCCTTGGTAGCCTTTCTGTTCAGGCGTCGCTCCGTGTTGCTTCATTAGTTTTTCTACATAATTTTCAATATCCATTCCTGTAATCCCAGGTTTGATAAAATCGCGCAGCGCTTCATGAATGGCGGCCAGTACATCCCCGGCTTTATCCATCGCTTCAATTTCTCTAGGTGATTTTAATGTAATCACAACTGCATTCTCCTCTTCTAAACTATTATCTCTACTAGTATAGCGAAAAATGCCCGCTGAAAAAACCTTTTTTGATGAAATGGGGTGCGCGTCAGTGTTATTAGATGTCTTTTTCCCAAACTGCTTGTGTTAGTCTATTTCTTATCACTTAAGTAAACTGTTCCTTTAGAATGACCTGTCCTTTTGTAATCATTTTTCAGCAACCTAGCAATGACTCTTTTGTCTACACTTCCCCCAACCCAATCAGAAATAATACTGGAAGTCAGAGGAAACTGGTCAAACAAATAGAGGTGTTGTCTAATATTAAAACGAAGCACATCATGCAGGGGCTCTCTTTTCCGACATGTCCTGCATTCAGCTGTTCTCTGATTTCTTGTTACTGTCAGGTTAAAGCAAGTGGGGCAGCTCAATCCTTTGTCTAAATTATCAAATGTATAAAGGGGCAACTCCTTCTGATAGGGCGCTTCAAATCTTTGAGCCTGTATGAGCTGTTCAGCCAAATAAGCATGCTGTTTGTTTAAAAATAATTTATGGGTACCTACTGTGCCTAGATAATACTCAAGTTGTGAATTAAAAATAAATGGGTCAGTTTTTTTGGCCTGGTATAAGAAAAATGTAGGATTTACAAAGACTACGTTCGCTTCAATGTGCATATCGTTTTCCCACTCCTGAAGAAGCTTATTCAGGAGCGTACGTGTTTTTTTCAATTGAATTGACGGATGATTGACGACTTTTCCATGCTGAGTATTAAACTGGCCTTCTACATTCGTAAAGTTTCCACTAAAATTCTTAATTTCAAATAGATGGACTTTGGTTGGAGTGATGATTAATGAATCGATTTGAAACGTATTTCCATTTACGTTGAGTAAGAGATCATTAAGCATCATAGCTTCACCTTTTAAGTACTGTTTGACTATCGAGTCAAACAATTCCTCTCCTTGAAATCCTTTCTCCATATTGCGAAGCCTGTTTCTGTCTTCTATCGGCAGCTTCATTCGCTTATCCAGATATTGCAGTCCTAAATGCAAATTTGACATTGTTCTTTCTTTAATTATTTCCAATTTGACACCTCCTACCTATAAATATTATGAAACTATTTAAAAACTCACTAAATATTTCTTTTTTTTATGGTTGATTTGGGTTTTTAAGATATTTAAGTAGGACTCGTAGCGTTTTTTTGAGAGAGTTGTATAGAATATGACACATTAGATACAACTCCTTCAGTTGTCTAAGTTCAGTTGTATTTAGAATAACTTTCTAAATACAACTCACTACTCGAGAACTTTGTCAGTAGTATCTTGGAGCTATGTCTGGATACTACTGACTTATTTCTCATTGATGAGTTGTATCCAGCGAGCCTTCCTGAGTACAACTCAAATATAATGCTCACCTCACTTGTATCAATACTTCATTATTTGATACAACTCACTCATATTAGTCTTGCCAGTTGTATCCAGTATTCGCAAACTCTCGAGAATTGAGTCAATTGCTAGTGAAGCTAACACTTTTTCCCCTAACCACCCAACCCAAAAGCTCTTCAAGAAGGAACACACACGACGGTGGTCGTGTGTGGACCACTTTAAAGGACTGAATAGGAGAAATCAGCTGGTCAGCAGCTGATTTTGTCCAAAAAGTACAAAAAAAGAAAGCTCCCGGCTGGTGCGGGAGCCTCCTTATAGTTACTGGGTTTCAATTTCGTTAAGAATTCGACTTCTAAAGTATGTAAGGTGTTCGTTTAGTGGGTAGCTGTTTAAGTCATCAGCGGAAAATTCTATTTCCAGGCTATCATCAAGTGAAAAGCTTAGTCTTCCTCTGCGGTCGACGTCGTCTTTCCAAAGAACCTGCCCTTCCCGGTGATTTTCTTCCCATTCAACTGACTGAACTTCTGGAACTGGTGGTTCAAGCCGTGCATCTAGGATTTCTTCAATGCGCTGAGACTCACGTACTTCGTGGTTTGACTGAGCAAACTGTATACGGTTATTGAAGAGGCCAATGATTGCCAGTACCATTAAGGCTAAAACAACTAATGTCCCCAGCATCAGCAAAAGCCAGCCTGCAGCCTTCTTAATCCAATTCATCAGACACCTCCCAACAGCCTATCTGGCTACGCTTGATATATTTCTATTTATACAAAAAGATTAACGCTTATTACTACTTTACCATACTGTTCTAGTTTAGCAATACAAAAAAAGCCTTCCCCTCCTGTCATTCTGAGTGTGAATGAGGAAAAGAAAGCTGTTTGCTATTGATTTAGTCGTTAATTAATTCAATCTCAAATCCCTGCGTTTCAAAAAATTCAACAATGGTTTCCGGTCGATTTGAATTACCTGGAATCATCATAATGAGATCATTTGTCGTTTCATACTGCTCAAACTGTGGAATCTGACTGGCTTCTACACCAATTGGATTGTCGTAAATGTCCGGCTGGTAATAGGACTCTTCATCTATGCCACTTAACCTGAATTGCTGCATGGCACCGGAATCTGAGTACTGCTTATAAAAGTCTTCATCCATAAGGACAATGTCGTATTCTCCATTAGAAAATTGAGCAACGAAGCGTTCATACTGTCGTCCGGGCGGTATAAAGGAGACAAAAATTGTATCGTTGGGCCCTTCAGGGGGAATCAATTCTGTCAAATCCTCAGCTAGAGCTCCTTCTTCCTCCATATTCACTTCAGGTGCCAGCGCTGCTACATGAAATTGCCCTATTGGACGATTGATATAGTCATTTATCATTATGCCGCTGAATATCAGTACGATAATAAATATAACTGTATGCCACTTGTAATAATCCCAAAGATAGCCTAGTTTATCCTTATTTGAGTCATCTGAATTTAATATTTCTTTGACTTTTGTTTGTGCCATTTGAGTATCGTCCTCTTCACTTTTCAAAAATTGTGTCTTTCACTAGTTTAGCATAGTAAAAAACCGTATTCAATCTGAGAAAAAAATAGGACTTTTCTATGATTTTTTATATTTGAGGTAAATATACTTTTAATCTTCTGATTCTGTGTCGGGTACGAACACTTCCATATGACCTGGAAGGACTTTTACATTAACCGGAAGTACATCGCCCTCGTCTCCGTCCACGTTGGTGACAATGTCTTTTTCATACGTATCGCTTAGTGAAATAACGCCATTCTTAAAGCGTCGGTAAAGAATATTGTCGTCTTCTGTCATCTTTCCGGAGAAAATCTTCGGTACCAGATCAAGTTTTTCAGCAATCGTCTCTCCTTTAACTACTGCCAGATGGAGATAACCGTCATCGACATCGGCATCTGGAATCATAGTTTGAATACCAGCAATTGAATTGGTGAGAGCGACGAGAACTAGGAATGAATCCTCTTTTAGTTTTTCACCGTCCAAATCAAATTCGAAAGGATAGGCTTCTTTTTCATTTAACGCCTTAATGCCTTCTACAACATAAGCCAGGGGGCCAAGTTTCGTTTTCTTCTCAATCGGCACACTATGGACTGCATCGGGTACGGATCCAATCGCGACAATATCGACAAAGTACTGGTCGTTTATTTTTCCAATATCAATGGTTCGCTTTTTCCGGTTGGTCAGTTCCTTGATGGCTTTTTTCGGCTTCATTGGAATGCCCAGAACGCGTCCCAGGTCATTGACCGTTCCTAACGGTATAAAGCTGAAAATGGGTCGGTTCGCTTCCGGTGCGATTCCGTTCACACATTCATTGACTGTCCCGTCGCCTCCCATGGCATAGATAGCATCCACATTCGAGCGGCAGGCTTCCTGGGCAAAACGGGTTGCATCGCCCTCGCCTTCGGTCCACTTTAATTCCACTTCATCGTATAATTTCTCTAATTCATTCTTGGCGAGTGGTCCGTATTCTTCGCCTTCTTCTTTCCCGGAAGTTGGGTTGACGATTACAACTGCTTTTGTCACGGTTATCGACTCCTTCTGCATCTAACTATTTCGTATTCATAGTTTACTTTAATCCGAACGTTTAGTCGAAAAAAAAGCTCTAAAGCAGCACAGATGAGTCCGCATAGCGTCCCTCCGGCTGCTTTAAAGCCAGTTTCCTTACATTTTACTTTTTAAAGCTCTTCTCCATTTGTTTCCATTACTTTTTTATACCAGAAATAGCTGTCTTTCTTATAACGCTTGAGTTCTTTTTCATCCAGCTCTTCGCGGTCGACATAGACAAAACCGTATCGTTTCTGATAACCGTTCATCCAGCTGAGGAGATCCGTATAGCTCCATGTGCAGTAACCTAAAACCTCAACGCCGTCTGTAATGGCTTCCTGAATGGCTTTAACGTGATTGCGCAAAAAGTCGATGCGGTAGTCATCATGGATGCTTCCGTCGTCTTCAAGGCTGTCGTAGGCCCCCAGGCCGTTTTCTGTAATCAGAATCGGCAGATTGTATCGGCTGGCGATACGTCTCAGGCCAATGCGCAGTCCCATCGGATCGATTGCCCAATCCCAGTCTGTTTTTTCAACAAAGGGATTTTCAGCTGACTTGTATACTCCAGGCAGACCACTTGCTTCACTTGTGCCTTTTTTACCAGTCGTATTGATTTTACCTTGAGCGACGCCGTCCAGCGGATTGTGTTCAACGGTAGCCGTCTGATAATAATTGACACCCATGAAATCAGGCTTACCGTGTTTCAGTAATTCGTCGTCTCCCGGTTCAACAGTCGGTGTCAGATTGTGTTTTTCCAGGTAATTCCAGACTGTGGTCGGATACTTGCCGAATGCATACATGTCCATCCACCAGTGAGAATTGAATGCTTCGTTGTTCTCAGCAGCCAACTGATTCAGCGGATGACTGTCTTTGGCGTATGACGGGCCGTATGCGAAACTCGGACCAATCATTCCTTCCATATTCAAATCTCTGAATTTTTTGATGACCGATGCATTAGCCAGATTAGCAATGTGATTGGCTTCATACATGCGTTTTTCATCCGTTACATTTGGCGGATGCGCAGCAATCTTGTAGCCGAGTGAGATGAAAATATTCTGCTCATTCAAACTGACCCAGTATTTTACTTTGCTGCCGTAGCGCTTGAATAGAATTTCTGAATAGCGGGTAAAGTCTTCAATCACCTGACGGCTTTCCCAGCCCCCATACTTGTCCTGCAGTGCCTGAGGAATATCCCAGTGGTACAGGGTAACGAGTGGTTCGATGCCGTATTTCAGCAGCTCGTCAATCAGGTCGTCGTAAAACTGCAGACCTTTTTCATTTATCTCGCCGTCGCCGTCCGGAATAATTCGGCTCCAGGCAATCGAGAAGCGGTAAGCTTTCAGTCCCTGTTCAGCCATCAGCGCCACATCTTCTTTGTAGCGGTGGTAATGATCTACAGCGACTTCCCCGGTTGTACCTTTAAAGGTTTTTCCGGGTATTTTAACGAAACGGTCCCAGACGGATTCGCCTTTACCGTCTTCTGCTGCTGCGCCTTCAATTTGGTAGGCCGCAGATGCCGATCCCCATAGGAATCCTTCAGGAAATTTATCCAGTTTTTCGTGATACATCGACTCACTCCTCTTCTTTATCTTTTTTCAGTATAACGTTTTTTTCTCAAACTGCAATACATTGCGCGGGGTCAGCCGTCAATACCAGAAGTGTTTTGTGATTTTTTTCACCATTGAAAAGGAAAGCTATTAATGGTATGCTTTTTAAAATAGTTTTGCTACATATAGAAGACAGAAAGGACGAAGGTCATGCCTAAAGTTATGATTGTTTATGCAAGCCTGACTGGGAATACAGAAGAATGTGCGGAGATAGTTGAAGCAGCCTTTACTGAACTGGGAGCCGAGGTTGAGATGATTGAAAGTGTCTTTGCCGACCCTGAAGATTTTGCTGACTATGATATTCTACTGGTTGGTACATACACATATGGAACAGATGCTGATTTGCCTGATGAAATTGTTGATTTCTATGAAGAACTGGAAGAAGTTGATCTGGAAGGTAAAATATATGGGGTATTTGGTTCTGGAGATACATTCTACGAAAAATACTGTAAATCCGTTGATGATTTCGACGAGATGTTTGCCAAGACAGGTGCCGTTAAAGGTGCTGAAAGTGTAAAAGTTAATCTGAATCCCGAAGATGAGGACACAGACAACTTGAAAAAATTTGCAGAAGAACTGCTTGACGCATACAATTCTAAATAAATTATTCCTGATGGTCTAATGAAGCCAGCACTTATCTGCTGCTTTCAAAAAGACTGTCAGGTTTTTTTGAAAAAGCGATTTCATTGGCACTCGTTTTTTACTTTCGGTATACTTTTTGTAGAAGAAAATAATAGAGGAAAGTTGGAATAGGTATGGCATTAACTGATACGTATACGATGAATAACGGCTTGAAGATACCGGTTATCGGTTTTGGAACCTGGCAGGCTAATGATGATGAAGCAAAACTTTCAGTCCTGTGGGCTCTGGAAGCCGGCTACCGTCACATTGATACAGCAGCTGGCTACAAAAATGAGGAAGAAGTTGGCGAAGCCCTTAAAGAAAGCGGCGTTCCCCGGGAAGAGGTATTTGTCACGACCAAGCTTGACAATAAATCACACGGTTATGAGAAAACCAAATCAGCTATCAAGGACTCGCTTGAAAAACTGGACTGCGACTATATTGACTTGCTGCTTATTCACTGGCCTAACCCTATCGCTTCACGGGACAACTGGAAAGAAGATAATGCCGCCAGCTGGAAAGCTATGGAAGAGGCTGTCGAAGAAGGCAAAATCAAGTCGCTTGGTGTGTCCAACTTCCATGCCCGTCACCTGGATCCGTTGATGGAGACTGCAAAGATTAAACCCGCTGTGAACCAGATTTTACTGAACCCGAGTGAAATGCAGCCGGAAGTTGTTGAGTACAATAAGAAGCATGATATTATCTCAGAAGCATACAGTCCTCTGGGTACCGGTAAAATTTTTGATGTCAACGAACTGAAAGTGCTGGCAGATAAGTATAACAAGACCATTGCGCAGCTTGTATTGAAGTGGAGTCTGCAGCACGGCTTCCTGCCTCTTCCGAAGACCGTCACTAAAGAGCGTGTCTGGGAAAATGCCGATGTCTTTGATTTTGAAATTAAAGACGAGGACATGGCTGTTATTGATAATCTGAAAGGACGAGCCGGCAGCGCTGTTGATCCGGACACTATAAAGTTTTAAGTTTCAGACAAAGACAAAAAACCGTTACTCAGGGATGACAATCCTGATGAGTAACGGTTTTACTATTGTGCAGCTAATCCACTGTGCCAGACTTTAAGCGAATGATCCAGTATATGATTGACTTTGTATTCTAATTGTTCATTTGTCATCGTGTATTTGCCTTGAGCAGTCAGAATAGCATAGCCATGAACAGCCGGCCAGACAATATCCAGCAGCTCTTCTTTGTTGTCCCTGCTTTGTTTCTGGGCAAATTCATTCTGATTCAGCGCATCAATCAGTGATGCATAGATAAATTCGTGAAGTGTGGTTGCGCATAACTCTCTACCCATAAATAAAGAAGCAAATAGTGTTCCTTCCTTTTTTGCGAAAAGTATGTAATTATTGCATACCTCTCTCATATCCAGAGGAGTATTCTCTTCATAAAATATGTTGTCTTTGAAAAATTCCTGAATATATTCTGTCAGATGAGTTTTCAAGTCGTCCATATTCTTAAACTCTTTGTAAATTGGCTGTGTGGACGCATTCAGTCTTTCTGCTATCTTTCTGGCAGTAAACCGTTCGAAACCTTCATCACTCATTAACTCAACAGCCGCATCTAAAATATGATGCCTTAAGATTCTTCGTTTTCTAGGCACTAGACAACCTCTCCTTACTCTCTTGATTATTTCAACCTTGCCAAGCCGATTTCCATATAAGTGTAACATAATTAACTTAGCAAAAAAAGTTTACCTTGAAAAAATACATATTTGTGTCACGGCTTCATCAATTGTAAACTTATTGTCATATTACTTTATTCACAACTTTGCATAATTTAAATCGTACTAATCGGACGATATTATTACTTTTTCAATATCATTGTGACAATCTGTCATCTATGCTAAAATTAAAAGAGTGAAATTAACTAATAGGAGGAAATTAAATGACTTTACCGAATTTTGAAGACCATTTAAAAAAATACGCTGACTTAATTGTTAATACTGGTGTGAATGTTTCTGAAGGACACACGGTCGTGTTAAGTGTCGATGTTGACCAGGCTCCCCTGGCTCGTCTAGTCACTGAAGCTGCTTATAAAAAAGGCGCAAAAGAAGTTGTCGTTAAGTGGACTGACGACATTATTACACGCTCGACTTTCACCCACGCTCCTGAGGAAGTTGTCGCCAACGTACCTCAGTACAAAGTTGACGAATCACTTGATCATATTGAAAAAGGAGCCAGCCGAATCAGCCTGCGCTCATCCGATCCGGATTCATTAAAAGGACTGGACAGCGACAAGATTGCTGCAGCTCAAAAGGCTAACGGTCGTGCATTCTCAGCTATGCGTAAAGCAACTCAGTCAAATAAAGTGAGCTGGGTCGTTGCTGCTGCTGCCGGTGAAAAATGGGCAGAAAAAGTATTCCCTGAACTGGAAACATCTGAAGAACAAGTTGATGCTTTATGGGATGCTATTTTCAAAGCGATTCACTTATATGATGAAGACCCCGTTGCAACTTGGACTGAAAAAGACAAGACACTTGAATCCAAAGCCGATGAGTTGAACAAAGAACAATTTGTTGCGCTTCACTATACTGCTCCAGGAACTGACTTAACTGTTGGCTTGCCTAAAGGACACCGCTGGGAAGGTGCAGGCAGCTTGAACGTTCGTGGCGAGCGCTTCATGGCGAACATGCCGACAGAAGAAGTCTTCTCTGCCCCTGATGCCAACCGTGTTGATGGCGTGGTTGTCTCAACTAAACCATTAAGCTATGCCGGTACTGTGATTGAAGGAATGACTTTCACGTTTAAAGACGGAAAAGTTGAATCAGTAACTGCCGACCAAGGCGAAGATGTGCTCAAGAAACTGATTGAAACAGATGAAGGAGCTGCCCGACTGGGTGAAGTTGCCCTCGTTCCTGATGCTTCTCCTATCTCTCAGTCCGGTCTGACATTCTTTAACACTTTGTTTGATGAGAATGCTTCAAACCACCTGGCTTTAGGATCAGCTTACGCATTCAACTTAGAAGGCGGAACTGAAATGTCTGAAGATGAACTGAAAGAAGCCGGTTTGAACCGCTCTGACGTCCACGTTGACTTCATGATTGGGTCAAACGAAATGGATATCGATGGAATTCGTGAAGACGGGTCACGCGTCCCTGTATTCCGTAAAGGTGCCTGGGCTTAATTCTCTTATAATAAGGTTAAATGTGCATCCTCGGATGCACATTTTCTTTTTTCATAAAGCAAGGCGGTAGAAAGAAGCGTGCTTCTTTCTTCCTTTCCAGTTTTATTGTGCTGAACACGGAATAAGAGGTATTTATTCCGTGTTTGCACAACTTAAATGAGGTCAACAGGGAATATCCTGAAATATTCCCTGTTCACAATTTTAGAGAGCCCTGAACGCGGAATATTTCAGCTATATTCCGTATTCGGCGCTCTTTTTGTATAGTTAGTCTTCGAGTGGGGTGTCTTTTATATAATACCTTCCTTTGTTGCTTCCTATTTGCACAAAATACTTCTTTAATACTCTCTCAATACTATCGTCTGAGAAATACGCCCCGCACCAGTCATAAATAAGCGATGTGGTCAGTTTCAATTCTGGAAAAAGTAGCCTGACTGACTCAATCTCATACTTTATAATATGAGCATTCAGTTCGTGAAAGCCGCACTGCAAACAAGTAGACTTCCTCCTGCTTCTTTTGGTAAGAATGGACTGGCATTCCAAACAGGTCACTTGCTTATTCAATTCTTTAAAAGAATAAGCCGGCAGCTTCATAAAACGCTCATCTGTTTTATGTAACGATAGAAATTTTTTGGCTAGCTTTTTTTGAGCCGATTTAACTGGTCTGGACTGCTTATTCATCTGACTAATGTGATGACCAATCTGCTGCGGCATTAGTACGTCTGAATCGGGAGGACAATTATACAATACAAAGGTCGGATTGACGAAGACTACTTTTGCACTCAGTTCACTTTCTATCTTGAGAGTCTGCATAAGGATTTTGAGCAAGGTGATGGCTCTGCTTAGCTGTATCTGTGGATTGAGAATCACACTGTTATACGGATAACTTCTGAACTCTTTTTCAGCAAAGATATATTCTCCCTGATAATTCTTAACTTCATAAACAACTATCCCGGTTTCTGACAAGACTAGTGTGTCTATTTGGAAAGTCTGTCGGTTCACTTCCAATTGCAGATCATGCAAAATTAAATAATCATCATTCAGTCCTTCCAGTTTTTTATCAAAACTTACTTCACCTTCGAAACCTTTCTGCAGTTGTCTGAGATAGTCGCTGTCCTCTTTGCTTAATCCGTTTCTCCGTTGCAGCTGGCTCATCATTTTTAGCTGTTTGGACTCAATGCGTTGTTTAATTATTATGGTCGATCACTCCTTTACTAAGTCTTACTATTATATATTGCTCAAAAAATCAAAAACTGACGTAATTTGAATAAATAGTGATGACTTAATAACTCTTTGGTGCGCTGAACAGGGAATAAGTGGTGTTTATTCGGTGTTCCCGTACCTTAAATGAGGTCAACACGGAATATCCTGAGATATTCCGTGTTCACAATTTTAGAGAGCCCTGAATGTGGAATACTTCGGCAATATTCCGTGTTCACAACACTAAAAAGCGGCGAAAGATGATTATCTACCTAAAATCATCTTTCGCCGCTTTTTATTCGTTTAGATTGTATCCACTCTCAAGCGCATCAGCTTTTCGCCATTAGCCGGATCCGTTTGGTCGAGCCACTCGAAGCCGAATTTTTCATAAAAACCAATGGCAGATTCGTTGTCAGGTGTCACGCTCAGTACTATCTCGCATACATCCCAATTCTCAGTAATGGTCGTCACAATTTCATTGAGCAAATCAGTTCCCAAGCCTTTTCCTTGAGCGTGTTTACCGAGCATAATCCGGTCCAGCCAGATCCACTTCTCTTCAGGGTTATAGTTGCCAATCATGGTAAAGCCGATTATTTCACTGTCATGGACGACTGCAAACGGGTACCATACCAGCGATGTGTCATAAGCTGCTTCCAGTAGTGACTGGGCGTTTGATTCAATGTAGCTGTGCTGGGAGTCTTTAAGCTCCAGACTAATGACTTTTCGCCAGTTCTGTTCATTCACTTTTTCAAGTCTCATCGCTCACATCCCTTTCACTATATAAAGCGCGCTGACCTGCTTTCTTATTCTTCGAAATAAGTAGAAATTGTCTTGTTGTCAACTGCTTCTTCCTTGATTAATTTGTTCAAAATTCCGACTGCCGTTGCACCAAAATCAAACTTAGAGTAGGCCACACTTTTTATGGGTGGAGTCAAATAGCCTGTCACTTGGTTTCGGTCAAAGCCTCTGATAAATACGTCTTTATTGATGACGATGTTATGTTCAGTGAGATACTTATGAATGCCCAGTCCCATTTCATCATTGAGTGCGAACACACCATAAGTCTTTTCTGGTTCAAACACCACCTTATCTCCTGCCTGATAGCCGGAGATTTCATTAAACTGGCCTGGAATGATGTCATACTCAATTTCTTGAGCTTCTGCAGCAGCTACCGCAGCTTTTTTTCGTTCTATGCTGTCATGATTATTTTCAGGACCGGATATAATATAGATTTTATCCACGCCCTCATTAATCAGCGACTGCATCGCCTGTGTCGACCCTTTTTCATTATCCAGAAGAACAGAGCGAATTGACTCGTGCTTCAGTGTTCGGTCAAGGACGACAATTGGATAACTCTGGTCGGCATATTTCAATAATTCACTGTCGCTGAAATTTTTATCCAGCACAAGTATGCCGTCAATCAGGCGCTGAGGAAGAAAGAGTCGCGAGCGTTTCCCGGAACAGACAATCAGTTCCATTCCAAGATCATTCGCTTTCTGGTGCATGCCTTGAAGCAGATCACCGAAAAATGAACCCTGGTAAGACGTCAGGTAGACTGCAATGATATTTGTTCTCTGCCTTCTAAGGTTCTGACCGGCCAAGTTGGGGATGTAGTTCATTTCTTCTGCAATCGATAAAATTTTGTCTCGGGTTTTAACGCTGACTCGGCTACTGCCGTTCAATGCATAAGATACCGTTGAAATGGATACACCTGCTTTTTCAGCAATCTCTTTTATACCTGCCATACACTCACCTACCTGTTTCATTTTTATCGGTTATTTTTTCAGAGAGAATCGTCCTGAGTGCTCCGCTAAACTGCTTGCTCCAACAAAGACATCGAACTCTCCTGCATCTGCTTTTTCAGTTAAATCTTGATGTACGTATATCAGCATGTCTTCTGAAAGCGTAAAGCTGACTTTTTTGGATTCGCCCGGGTTTAACTGGACTTTACGGAAGCCTTTCAGTTCTTTCATAGGTCTGACGACTTCTCCGACTAGATCACGGATGTACAGCTGGACAACTTCCTGCCCAACTCTGTTTCCTGTATTGGTCAAGGTGACACTGACCTCAATCGTTTCATCCGATGTCATTATATCATTGGACAGCGTAACCTTGCTATAGTCAAATGAGGTATAGCTTAAGCCGTAACCAAAGGCGTATTTAGGATAATTGGAAACATCCAGATACCTTGATGCATATCGCCCTTCTTCTCTTTCTTCAGCCGGTCTTCCGGTATTATAGTGGTTGTAGTAAACAGGAATTTGTCCAACTGATTCAGGGAAGGACATCGGCAGTTTTCCTGACGGATTGGTTTTGCCGGTCAGGACATTTGCTACTGCTTCTCCCCCTTCTGTTCCAGGGAACCAGGCTTCGAGAATCGCATCCGAGTAGGGTTCAACTGTGTTCAAGTCAAGTGGTCGACCGTTAAACAAGACTGTAGCGATTGGCTTGCCGAGTTCTGCTATTTTTTTAAGCAGGTCTGCTTGAGACTGAGGCAAGGTAATATCTGACCGGCTGGCTGCTTCTCCACTCATTTCAGCACTCTCTCCAAGTGCCATAATAACGACATCAGCTTCTGAAGCTGCCTTAACAGCTTCTTCCATCCATTCTTCTGTTGTTTCGGTAATTGCGCTTCCTTTTGCATATAGCACGTTTCCTGAAGTCAGTGCTGATTTAAGTGATGCGTGTAAGCTGCTTGCCGTTTCAGCCTCACCTTTCCAAGACCAGGCACCCAGCATATCTTCTCCTTCGGCAAAAGGACCAATCAAGGCGACGGTCTGGCCATTATCTTCTAGCGGCAAGACTGAGTCATTTTTCAGCAGCACCATTGATTCTTCCGCAACTTCCAGAGCAGTTTGTCGGTGAGCATCGCTGAAAATCAAGTCTTTCTCATCGTCCTGACTTGCAGCGCGGTAGGGATTTTCAAAAAGACCCAGCTTGTTCTTCAATTTTAATATTCTCATGACGGATTCGTCGATCAGTTTTTCATCAACGTGGCCCGCATCAATATGGTCTTTGGCGTAACGGTGGTAAGTAAAGGTCATCATTTCAATATCGTTAGTCGCATTAAGTGCCTTAAGAGCGGCTTCTTTTTCGTCAGCTGCCACTCCATGAGGAATCATTTCCTTCACTGCACCCCAGTCGGATATTACGACGCCTTCAAAACCCATTTCGTCTCGAAGCAAGTCTTTCAAGAGCCATCTGTTTCCAGTAGATGGAATGCCGTCGACCACGTTAAAGGAGGTCATGACCAGCTCGGTGCCGGCATCAATGGCTGCCTGATATGCAGAAAGGTAATCCTCTCTTAACTGGCGTTCGGACATATTGACAGTATTGTAGTCTCTTCCACCTTCTGGGGCACCGTATGCCGCAAAATGTTTGACACAGGAAGCGATGGCGTAAGGATCTGAGTAACTGTCACCCTGATAACCTCGTACAAAAGCTTCTGCGAATTGTTCATTTAAAAATTTGTCTTCTCCAGTAGATTCCATGACTCGGCCCCAGCGCGGATCTCGGACCAAATCGACCATTGGTGAAAAGGTGACATGAATACCTGAAACAGCTGTTTCCACTGCCGAAATCTTTGCTGTTTTGACTGCTGTATCCGGATTCCAGGATGCGCCTATTCCAAGTGGGATGGGGAAAATGGTTTTATAGCCGTGAATGACATCTGCCATAAATAACAATGGAATTTTCAGACGGCTTTTTTCCAGATAAACATCCTGAATTTTGCGCGTACTCTCCGCTCCGGAAGCTCCTAATATACTGCCTGCTACTGGAACCAATTCACTCGGTACTGCTAAAAAGGACATCGGCCCGGTCACTTCATAATTGTCATCTAAATAAGGCTGACCAAAAACCTGTGTCAGCTGGCCAACTTTCTCTTCCAACGTCATTTCATTCAATAAATCCTGCAGCTTGCTCTCTTCCATTTTCCCACTCCTATGTCAGTTTACTTTTATAATTTTCGTGCTATAGTTAGTTGTCGAAACGTTTCGACAACTTTCAACATCTGTAGTATAGATAGATTTTACTCGAAATGCAAGTGCTTTCTTAAAAAAATAAAAATGCTGCCCCTTAGAGGAACAGCATTTTTATTCTTATTTGATTCTTTATTTTTCTAAAGCCCAAGGCAAGGCCTTTTGCATGGATTTACTCCAGAAGTCCCAATTGTGAATGCCGGTTTCTTTCATGTAAGCATGATCGATATTGTTTTTGACAAGCCAGTCATGCAAGGCGACATTTTCTTCTATTAGAAAGTCTTCGTTACCGCAGGCCAAAAACAATTCCGGTTTTCGCTGGCAGTTTTCAATTAAGTGGTAGATGTCCAGCTCGTCCGGTACATCATCATAGCTTTTACTGCCTAAGAGGTGCCAAATGCGTTTATTAACGGCGTCCTCATCGGTCAGATCATGAAAGGGGTCATGCTTTTGAAACACTCGACTGGATAAGGCGATGACTTTACTGAAGGTGTCACTATAGAAATAGCCATTTCTGAGTGCACCATAGCCGCCCATCGACAGGCCGCCGATAAAAGTATCTTCTCGTTTGTCTGACAGAGGAAAGAGTTTGCGCGTTTCTTCCACCAGTTCTTCGCCGATAAATTTTCCGTAATTATCTTCGCTTGGGTGGTCAACGTAGAAACTATTTTCTCCGGAAGGCATAATTACGGCAATATTGTATTCCGTAGCCCATTTGACAATACGGGAGTTCTGCATCCAGTCTTCATGGTTGCCGTCCCAGCCGTGCAGCAGATAGAGTGTCTTGAGCGGTCCGCTCTCTTCTTTAACAGGACTTGGGTCATACAAGGATTTAGTTGAAGTCGGAATAATCGCCGAAAAAGATACTTTACGCATCAGTTCCTTTGATTGAATCGTTGCTGTCAGTGTCGCCATGTACTTGTCTCCTTTAATCTCATTTATTGGACGGAGCTGTGATTAGGACTTATTTCTTTTCGTCAGCGACTTCTTCACCATTTAAGATCACTTTATATGACAAGTCCGCTTTTAGTGAATTCGCTACTGAACAGTATTTTTCATCACTCAGCTTGACTGCGCGCCAGACTCGGCTGGCCGGTACGTCTCCGTCAACGTGAACGGTTATTTCAACTGCAGTGAAAAATTTAGGTGCTTCATCATTTCGCTCACCGTCTGTTTCAATTTCCATACGCGTCAGCTTGTCCTGATATGGTTTCAGAATCATGTACATGTCAATACCCATGCAGCCTGCCAAACCGCCAAGTACAGCTTCCATAGGCGAGACACCTGTTCCGTCTCCTCCTGCTTCGTTGCGGGCATCCATTTTCAGCTGATTGCCGTCAGGGTTTTCCATTGTAAAGGCTAGATTACCTTCCCATTTTGTTGATACTTTCATTTTTTTGCTCACTCCTGTTCTTTTTTGCTTACTAACTAAATGATAGCACATTTTAAATGAGAAATGTATGCGTTCGTTTTTTTGATTGATGGACGCGATTAATATATGAGTTGTCCGCTTTGAAGTTTTTTACCTCAAAATAATTCTGCTTGTGCGACTTCGGCTATCATGCTTTAATTAGAAAGAGATGATACTGACCCTATAGCTCAGCAGGATAGAGCAAGTGCCTCCTAAGCACTAGGTCGGGGGTTCAATTCCCTCTAGGGTCGTTTAAAAGTGTGCAGACTCGCCTGGTGCGAGTCTGTTCCTTATTGATTCGGCAGATTCAAGTCACTTTACAGATTCAGTTAACCGAAGCTGGGCGGTGTTGGGTCAACTGACCGTATACTGCGTAGTCAGTTAACCGAAGCTGGACTATGTTGAGCTAAGTGAAAGTTGCGCTTCCCGTCAGTTTACCGAAGATAGACATTCTTCGGCAGACTCAACCGACTACCGGACCGAGTTTACCCATAGTCAGTGAACTTTGGTAAACTGGCAGTATATTCCCTTCCACTTTACCTAATGCTACCCTGCTTCGGTCAACTTAACCTGTTTCTCGCGCGAGTTTACCGAACTTAACGGTTCTACAGCATACTCACTGTTGCAGCTGAACCGACTTTACCGAACCTTCCGCTAACCACTGTAGCCACATATATTAAAATCCACTTCCCTGTTGATAAGAGTTTTCTTTTTTTATTTGACTAAAGCAGCGTCCGGTCTTATAGTGAAGAATGGACATTAATTTGAAAAAGAGGTATTTAAATGAAAAAAATAAAATTAATCTACTCCCTCATCGGGACTTTTTTTATCAGTTTTGCTGTGTCATCCTTTAGGCTGGCAGACTTGGGTACAGATCCCTATACGATGTTTAACTTGGGCGCCAGCGGGTTTCTTAATGTAGGCTTTGGGGTCTTTATTATGGTTTCCAGTCTGCTGGCTCTCATTTACATCTATTTCCAGAATCGTTCCCTTATCGGAATCGGAACACTTCTGAATATTTTTATCGTCGGTAACTTTTCAGACGTTACTTTGAATGTCTATGGATCATTCTTTGCGCCACCTGAAGCAATGGTTGTTCGAATCGTTTTCTCCGTCCTGGGGATTTTCTTCCTGTCATCCGGAGTGGCGTTATATACTGAAGCTCATGAAGGGGTTGCCCCTTATGATGCCTTTCCGATTATTTTAACGGATGCGGCTGACGGACGCTGGACTTACCGCACTTCACGCGTCATACTTGATGTGTCATTTTCCATTATCGGTGCTCTCTTAGGCGCAACATTTGGTATTAATACCATTCTGACAGCTTTCTTCCTGGGACCCTTCATCCAGTTTTTCCGTGAAATCTTCAGAAAAGATCTGGAAAAACGTTTGGCCCG
>RECC01000036.1 GCA_007692455.1 Alkalibacterium sp.
GCAGTTGGCAGCTCGTCGGGCTCATAACCCGGAGGTCGCAGGTTCGAGTCCTGCCTCCGCAATTTACTAAAGCTGTTGTTGCTTTAGCAACTTACAGCTTTAGTACGCGTAAGGAAGTGGAGCGCACTTTGTACGCAGTACAAAGTAACATACAATGTTTTTCGTGAGGTCCCGTAGTGTAGCGGTTATCACGCCTGCCTGTCACGCAGGAGATCGCGGGTTCGATTCCCGTCGGGACCGTTTTTATGCGGGTGTAGTTTAGTGGTAAAACCCCAGCCTTCCAAGCTGATGTCGGGAGTTCGATTCTCCTCACCCGCTTTATACTGTAATAGTATAACCTGATTTTAGGGCCTATAGCTCAGCTGGTTAGAGCGCACGCCTGATAAGCGTGAGGTCGATGGTTCGAGTCCATTTAGGCCCATTATATCAATTTATAATTGGTATGGGGAAGTACTCAAGTGGCTGAAGAGGCGCCCCTGCTAAGGGTGTAGGTCGGTTTTCCCGGCGCGAGGGTTCAAATCCCTCCTTCTCCGTTCTTTATTTTTTATTTTTCAGGCCCCTTGGTCAAGCGGTTAAGACACCGCCCTTTCACGGCGGTAACACGGGTTCGAATCCCGTAGGGGTCATAATAACTGAATAGTTATATAGCGGAGGATTACCCAAGTCCGGCTTAAGGGAACGGTCTTGAAAACCGTCAGGCGTGTAAAAGCGCGCGTGGGTTCGAATCCCACATCCTCCTTTGTCATGGTTGTAGTTGCTTTAGCAACGTAAAACCATGATACACGCGGCCTTTAGGCTGCCGTGTTTCCTTTTAAACTGGCCTGTAACCGATTTAAAGTTATAGTCAGCAGTGGAACACGAAACTTCAAGGTTTAAGGTCCCGTAGTGTAGCGGTTATCACGCCTGCCTGTCACGCAGGAGATCGCGGGTTCGATTCCCGTCGGGACCGTTTTTTTGTTTAGGCGCTGTAGCTCAGTTGGTAGAGCAACGGATTGAAGCTCCGTGTGTCGGCAGTTCGACTCTGTCCAGCGCCATAAATTCAGCGGGTGTAGTTTAGTGGTAAAACCTCAGCCTTCCAAGCTGATGACGGGAGTTCGATTCTCCTCACCCGCTTACTATATCTGCTAATCGGTTGTATTTACGCAATGATTACAAAAAAGGCGATTACTCTCAAAGGAGGGTAATCGCCTTTTTTTTGTACGTGATTAGAAAAATTGGATTTTTAGGAAGTAGTAGTCTGTTTTACTGCTTACTGGACTAGTCCACTACGTCAGACTTTTTAAGGTGGCTAAACAAATAACTTAAAGCAGTATACATTAAATAAATAGCTAGAAGATAAATTGTGATGCTCGAACTAAAAAAGAATGTCTGCGCATAAAAGGAAAAACTATTTAAAACAACTAGGAATATAAAACTTTCTATCAACCGATACAAGTGAAATAAATCAAAATGAAGAAATTGCTTTTTTAATGAAAGTAGTAATACAATTGCTGAAAAGAGGATTGAACTGAACAAGGAATAGAAGAGAGTAAAATAAATGAGTGGAACTACTAAACTGATAACAGTATAAATAAGCTTCCGATTTTGTTTAAGGGAAAGAATTGTATTTAAATTAAGAATACCCGTTGTCAATATCAGTAGAAGAAAAGCAGAAAGCCAGTAGATTTCATCATAGCTTAAAGATAATAGAAATCCTATTCCATTTGATAGAGTAAGCATAATAAAGAAATAGATTAATTGTTTCTTAGTAGGCTTGTTCATTACGTCACATCTTTCTGCTGAATAGCTAATCATGCCTTTAATAATAACAGAAATATTATATGGTGAATATTAAAATATTGAGTTAAGAGAATGTTTTTACTTATAAATTGTGTTAAACTTATATAGGTTTACAAAGAATTCCCGATAGGACGGCCAGAACCGGTCGGAAGCCTTGTAACCGAACAAATTAGGGGGAATAATAATGAGAGAAAAACATTTATTTACATCAGAATCTGTAACAGAAGGCCACCCGGATAAAATAGCTGATCAGATTAGTGACGCTATTCTGGATGAAATACTGTCTAAAGATCCTGAAGCAAGAGTAGCTTGTGAAACTATGGTGACTACAGGCCTTGTTTTAATAGCAGGCGAAATTCGTACGGAAACATATGTGGATATGCAGAAAATTGCTCGAGATACGATAAGAGAAATTGGATATACCCGTGCTAAATATGGTTTCGATGCGGACACTTGTGCAGTCCTTGTCTCTATTGATGACCAGTCTCCAGATATTGCAGAAGGTGTAGACGATTCATTTGAATATAAAACAGAGACACACGATGAACTGGATAAAATTGGAGCAGGCGACCAGGGATTGATGTTTGGCTATGCTACCAACGAAACAGCAGAATTGATGCCGTTGCCTATTTCATTAAGCCATAAATTAACAAAGCAACTGGCTAAAGTAAGAAAAGACAAGACACTTGACTATCTTAGACCAGATGGTAAAGCTCAAGTAACAGTGGAGTACGACGAAGATAACAAGCCAGCCAGAATTGATGCAATCGTTGTAAGTACTCAGCATCGTCCGGATATATCATCAGACCATCTGAAAGAGGATATTATCAACAAGGTGATAAAAGAAGTGATACCTGAGAAATGGCTCGATGATGAAACTAAATATTACATTAATCCAACTGGACGTTTTGTTATTGGCGGTCCTCAAGGTGACGCTGGACTAACTGGCAGAAAAATAATTGTCGATACTTACGGAGGATATGCACGTCACGGTGGAGGAGCTTTTTCTGGTAAAGATGCCACTAAAGTTGACCGGTCGGCTAGTTATGTTGCAAGATATATAGCTAAAAACATTGTTGCCGCTAAGTTGGCTGATAAAGTTGAAGTACAGTTGGCCTATGCAATTGGAGTTGCTCAACCAGTTTCTATTTCAGTCGATACTTTTGACACTGGAAAAGTGTCTGAAGAAAAGCTGATTGGTGCGATAAGAAAAATATTTGATTTAAGACCAGCCGGAATTATTCAAATGCTTGATTTGAAAAAGCCAATATATAAACAAACTGCAGCATATGGACACTTCGGACGTTCTGATATTGACCTGCCTTGGGAAAGAACAGATAAAGTAGATCAATTGATAGATTTGGTTTAAAATAGCATAAAGTACAGAATTTCCTTGGGATTCTGTACTTTATTTTTAGCATTATTTGAAGGCTTTCTTACTCTTAACCATGCAGTCCTGGTGATTAAATTTTGTAATAAACAATTAAAGAAGCTTTTCAGTATAAACGACTGCAGATACTATACTGCGTATATCACGTGTGGTATACTTTTAGAGATAGGTATACGAATCTCGATATTAACAGTGACATGAACGATTAAACTTAATAACTTTATTTGAGAAATACATTAGGTAGGTGAATACGATTGAACGAAATAGGAGATAAGCTTAAAGAAGCACGACAATCTCAGGGATATACACTCGATGATTTACAGCAAATGACCAAAATACAGAAAAGGTATCTGATTGCAGTTGAAGAAGGTAACCTGGATGTTTTACCGGGAAACTTTTATGCACGAGCCTTTATTAAACAATATGCTGATTCAGTTGGATTAAATGGAGAAGAATTAATTAAAGAACATATGGATGCTTTGCCTCAGGTCAGTGAAACAACCTACTCAAAAGGAGTAGAGAGCACACAGACACGTTCTAAAACAAAGAGCAGCGGTTTTTTGGCCACTATTCAAGACAGTATGCCAACTATCCTTATTGTTCTTCTAGTGATTGCCATTATTTTTGCAATATATCTGGCTGTGACTACTGGAGGTTCTAATGACGGTTCTGATTCTTTCATTCAAGGTGACGATGCATCAGAGGTTGTAGAAGTTGACGATAACGATGACGAAACGGAAGAAGAAGAACAGGACGAAGACGAGCAGGAAACAGACTCAGAGGTTACCGAAAATGATGAAACGGACGATGAAGAATTAGAAGAAGACGAGCAAACAGAACAGACTGTTGAAGAAACAGGTGGTACAGGAAATTCTACAGAATATACGGTAGAGGGCGACCATCCCGAAGAACAGCTTTTGACATTATCTGCTGAGGGCGGTAACTCCTGGGTAAGTGTCGCCATTGACGGGGAGACTATTGAACAGGTTACAATTGAAAACGGACAGTCATTGTCTGTTGAGTTTGATAACACTGTATCGGACATTGCACTTGTCATTGGAAATGCGTCGGCAACGACTATCGAATTAAACGATATTGATTTGCCTGCTGCTGAAGCAGCCGTGCGCCAGGAAATGACTATCACTTTTGAATAAAATAAAGATGTTAAAGGCAGACCAGTATAATCTACTTTACTGGTCTATTTTAACTATCAGGAGGAAAACATGAACTTACCTAACAAGATTACGCTGTTTAGAATTTTTCTTATTCCACTCTTTATGATACTGGTTCTTATTCCTTTTGAGTGGGGCACTTTTAATGCACTGGGTTCATCAGTCGAGAATCATTTACTTGTAGCTGCAGTAGTTTTCTCAATTGCGAGTTTTACTGACTGGCTTGATGGGTATCTAGCTAGAAAGATGGACATTGTTTCTAACTTCGGTAAATTTGCTGATCCATTAGCTGACAAGATGCTAGTAATGACCGCACTCATTCTGCTAGTGGAGCTGGGGTTGGCTCCTTCATGGGTAGTAGCTATAATCGTGTCCCGAGAGCTGGCAGTTACAGGGTTGCGTTTAATATTAGTTGAACAGGGAGGAACAGTCATGGCTGCGGGCTGGCCGGGTAAAATCAAGACGAACACTCAAATGTTTGCTATTATCTTTTTACTCATTAATGATTTTCCATTTGGTTTTATTGATTTCTCGATAGGAACTGTGCTGTTATATGTATGTTTGTTCTTTACTATTTATTCAGGAGTTAACTACTTTTACAATGCACGTGATGTGTTCTCTGGTACATTCTCAGAGTAATAAACTATATAACCGGTCTGTAGCTTCTTTGCTGCAGGCTTTTTTAGTTCAAAATCATCAGTTAATCAGCGTACCTGTGATAAAATAATAGTGAGTTTTAAAATAGAAAGTAAATATATAATGCAGGAGGATAATCATGAAGGCTGAAATTATTTCAATTGGAACGGAACTATTGTTGGGTCAGGTTGTTAATACGAATGCAGCCTATATATCTAGAGAATTAGCCTCTCTTGGGATTGAAGTTTACCATCATGTAACAGTAGGTGATAATAAAGACAGACTCATAGAAGCTGTAAAAACAGCGGAAGAACGAGTGGATCTCATTGTGATGTCTGGTGGGCTCGGACCAACTCAAGATGATATAACGAAAAAGACGTTATCTGACTACTTGGATGTAGAACTTATTTTGCATGAAGAAACGGAAGAAAAAATTATTTCCTATCACAAAAATTCTGATTTCAAAATGCCGGAGAACAATCAGCTGCAGGCCCTCATTCTTGCAGATTCAACACCTCTAAGCAATGATACCGGTCTTGCCATTGGAATGATGCTTTCAAGAAATAAACATCACTATGTTCTACTACCCGGTCCACCTGATGAACTGGAACCGATGGTGGATAACTACCTGAAAAATGAGTTGATTAAGCATATTCTAGAAGAACAAGTCCTTGTCTCTCGTGTATTAAGGTTTTTCGGTTTAACTGAAGCGCAGCTGGCTGAAAAAATAGACGGCATAATTTCTGAGCAGACTAACCCCACTGCAGCCATCTATGCTAATAGCGGAGAAATCACCGTGAGGATTACTGCAAAAGCTAAAGATGACGATGAGGGATACAAGGCCATCGACAAAGTAGAAACAAAAATTATGGAAAAACTGTCTGACTATTTTTTTGGATACGGGGAAAAGACACTGGTAGAAGTGGTTAAGGATAGACTGAAAGAAAAAGATTTAAAGATTACTGCGGCAGAAAGTCTGACCGGTGGCGCATTTATCAGTGAACTGACGAGTGTTACAGAGGTCAGCTCAATTTTAGAAGGAGGCATGGTGACTTATAGCGCGGATAAAAAGAATAAGGTCTTGAATGTAAGGAAGAAAACGATTGAAGATTTCGGTGTCGTGAGTGGGGAATGCGCTGTTGAAATGGCAGAAAAAGCAAGAGAGATGTTCGATGCGGATATAGGAGTAGGCTTAACAGGAGTTGCCGGTCCGAGTTCGCTGGAAAAACAAATTCCCGGTACAGTCTGGATTGGCATCTCTTACAAGGGAAAAGAAAGTTTCTCCAAGCATTTTCACTTCAGTTATAAACGAAATAGAAATAGACGTCTGGCTGTATTGAACGCGCTGGAATTAGTCCGACGTACCGTAGAAGATTTACCAATTGATAATCGAGAGTATTATGGCGAAGATAATCAGTAAAGCGAATAAATGTTCGAAAAAAGCTTGATTTTTTTACCCAGGACGCTTAAAATATAAAGAGTAGACAAAAGTAAATTCCCGAATTATGAATGCTTTAGGAGGAAAAGGAATGTCAGATGATCGCGCGAAAGCATTAGAAACTGCACTGAAAAAAATTGAAAAAAGTTATGGTAAAGGTTCAATAATGAAAATGGGTGAAAAGGTGGATACTCAAATCAAGACAGTATCCAGCGGTTCGCTTTCACTGGACGTTGCATTAGGTATAGGCGGCTACCCGCGTGGACGTATTATTGAAGTATATGGTCCTGAGAGTTCCGGTAAAACAACAGTAGCTCTGCATGCGATTGCTTCTGTTCAGGCAGCTGGAGGAATTGCTGCTTTTATAGATGCTGAGCATGCACTCGATCCCAAGTATGCAAGAGCTTTAGGAGTAGATATTGATGAGCTGCTCCTGTCACAGCCAGATACGGGAGAACAGGCTCTGGAAATCGCAGATGCATTAGTATCAAGTGGGGCGGTCGACATGGTTGTTATTGACTCCGTGGCAGCATTGGTTCCACGTGCTGAGATTGATGGAGAAATGGGTGATTCTCATATTGGGCTTCAGGCTCGACTGATGTCACAGGCATTACGTAAACTATCAGGATCAATCAATAAAACTA
Organism: Alkalibacterium sp.; assembly: GCA_007692455.1. GTDB lineage: Bacteria > Bacillota > Bacilli > Lactobacillales > Carnobacteriaceae_A > Alkalibacterium. The sequence continues at coordinate 7,060 of RECC01000036.1, forward strand.
AAACAATTGCTCTGTTTATCAACCAGATACGTGAAAAAGTTGGTGTGATGTTTGGTAATCCCGAAACAACGCCAGGTGGGAGAGCACTTAAATTCTATTCTTCAGTCCGCCTGGAAGTCAGACGTGGAGAGTCAATCAAATCGGGTCAGGATATGACTGGTAACCGTACGAAGATTAAAGTCGTCAAGAATAAGGTAGCTCCTCCATTTAAGACCGCTTTGGTTGATATCATGTATGGGCAAGGGATTTCTCAGATTGGTGAAATCGTAGATATGGGCTCAGATATGGATATCATTACGAAGGCAGGGGCCTGGTACTCATATGGTGATGAGCGTATTGGTCAGGGAAGAGAAAATGCTAAGCAGTATCTGACGGAACATCCTGAATTAAGAGCTGAAATCGAGAAAAAAGTTCGAGCAGCATACGGAATCGGTGATGAAGAAATTGAAATTGTAGAAAGTGCCGCTACGGAAACACTTGAATTAGATTAATATTTATAAAGGCAAGTCATTCCTTTTTCTAGAAGAATGACTTGCCTTTTTATTTGATTTTAAACAGATGCCGGTTTAAATCTTAGTTGACAGAAGCCCTCAGTATCTATAAAATTAGAGTAGTATGTTTCTATAAAATAACGAGACACTACTAATCGTGTACCCTAACATACATTTGATATTTTTTTAATATCTGATTATTTTAATGCATGACAAAAACAAAATATGATACGGAGGTGATTAGATGGATATATTTTTAACAGCCTTCGCTATCATCGTTGCTTTAATCATAGGAATTGTCGCAGGATCTTATTTTACGAAACAAAGTTTTGAAAAAAGATTAGCTCATTCTAAAAGAACAGCTGAAGACATTGTAGAAGACGCAAACAAAGAAGCTGAAACTTTGAAAAAAGAAGCGTTGCTGGAGGCTAAAGAAGAAATCCATTCTTATCGTACGGAAGCAGAGTGGGAGCTGAAAGAACGTCGAACTGAAGTGTCTCGTCAGGAAAACAGACTGGCTCAGAGAGAAGATAATCTTGAGCGAAAAGAGACCACTTTAGATAAAAGGGAAAGTTCATTGCAAAGCAGAGAAGATAAGTTATCTGCTCGTCAGAAAAAAGTGGAAGAGCTGGAGAAAACTGCGGAACAGTTAGTAGAGGAGCAGCAAAACAAGCTTCATACTATTGCAGCTTTGTCAGAAGAAGAAGCAAAATCTATCGTGCTGAAAACTACAGAAGACGATTTGTCTAGAGATATGGCAGTTATGGTCAAGCGTTACGAAGACCAGACTAAAGTAGAAGCAGACAGAAGAGCTAAAGCTCTCGTTACTCAAGCCATACAACGCTGTGCAGCTGATCAGGTTACTGAATCGACAGTTAGTGTCGTTAACTTGCCGAATGATGACATGAAAGGCCGCATTATCGGAAGAGAAGGCCGCAATATTAGAACGCTTGAGAGCCTAACTGGTATGGATCTGATAATTGATGATACTCCAGAAGCGGTTGTACTGAGTGGATATGATCCAATCAGAAGAGAAACTGCGAAGATGGCGTTGGAAAAATTAATTTCTGACGGACGTATACATCCAGGTCGAATTGAAGAAGCTGTAGAAAAATCTCGAAAAGAAATGGACGAGAGAATCAGAGAAATCGGAGAAGAAGCGATGTTTGAATTAGGTATTCACTCTATCCATCCCGATTTAATGAAGATTGTCGGCCGTTTGCATTTCAGAACAAGTTACGGTCAAAATGTATTGAACCACTCTATAGAAGTTGCCAAGCTGGCAGGCGTTATGGCTGCAGAGCTGGGTGAAGATATTCAACTGGCGAAACGTGCCGGTTTACTGCATGATATCGGTAAGGCACTGGATAGTGAAGTTGAAGGTTCACACGTTGAAATTGGTGCTCAGATTGCCATGAAATATCAGGAAAACGAGACGGTAATCAACGCGATTGCTTCTCACCACGGTGATGTTGATGCAAGTTCAGTTATTTCAGTCCTTGTTGAAGCTGCTGATGCGATTTCAGCTGCAAGACCAGGAGCAAGAAGTGAATCACTTGAACATTATTTACAGCGATTAGAAAATCTGGAAAGAATTTCTAACAGTCATAAAGGTGTGAAAGAAAGCTACGCTATTCAAGCTGGACGAGAAGTACGTATCATTGTGAAGCCGGATGAACTGGATGACAGCATGGCATCCAAACTGGCTCGAGACGTACGTAAGCAGATAGAGGACGACATGGACTATCCTGGACACATTAAAGTAACGGTCATACGCGAAACTAGAGCAGTAGAATACGCTAAATAAATTTAGTAACCAGTCATTACAGGCTCATAAAGAGGTCTGTGATGACTGGTTTTTTACTTAGATAAAATTTCAAAGGATTTTGATTTTCACTGGCTATAACTGGTAAAATAAAGAGACCGATTAGAAAAGAGGAGAACGAATGAAAGTTTTATTTATTGGAGATGTAGTAGGCGCTCCAGGAATGACCATGCTGAAAACATGGCTGCCGAAAATTAAAGAGAAATATAAACCACAGGCGACGATTGTTAACGGAGAGAATGCGGCAAATAATGGGCGAGGTATTACGGAAAAGTTGTACAAAGAGCTTCTGAAATCAGGAGCAGACTTAATCACTATGGGGAATCATACATGGGATCAGAGAGAAGTCCATGATTTCATCAACTCTGCCAAAAAAATGGTTCGTCCGGCAAATTATCCCGATAATTCTGTGACTCCTGGTAAAGGGATGGCCTATATTAATATTAATCAGACTAAACTGGCTGTTATCAATCTACATGGACGAGCCTTTATGGGCGATTTGGAAGATCCTTTCCGTACAGCTGAAGCACTGGTAAAAGAGGCTCAGGAAGTTACGGATAATATCATTATCGATTTTCATGCTGAAGCAACCAGTGAAAAAGAAGCGCTGGGCTGGTATATGGATGGAAAAGTATCTGCTTTAGTTGGCACCCACACGCATGTTCAGACAAACGATGCCAGAGTTTTACCGAAGGGGACAGCCTATATGACCGATGCCGGTATGACTGGTTTTTATGATGGTGTACTGGGGATGAAAAAAGAATCAATTCTGAATAGGTTCTTGACTCAAATGCCGCAGCGCTTTGAAGTGCCTGAAGAAGGCAGAAGCCGTTTAAACGGTTGTATAATTGAAATAGATGCCAATACAGGCAGAGCTAAATCCATTAAACCCATAAGAATTGATGATGACAACTTGTTTATGACTTAATCTGAAAGACATTTAGAAAGAGTGAGAAGAGTGCCTCAAAAGACAAAACACACCCCTATGATGGAGCAGTACTTATCAATAAAAAAACAATACCCTTACGCATTTTTATTCTATCGTCTGGGCGATTTTTACGAGCTTTTTTTCGAGGATGCTGTGGAAGTTTCACGACTTCTAGAGTTGACCCTTACCAGCAGGAACAAGAATGCAGATGAACAGATTCCTATGTGCGGGGTTCCCCATCATGCAGCTCAAGGCTATATCGATACACTGATTGGGATGGGGCATAAAGTCGCCATCTGTGAGCAGGTGGAAAATCCCAAGGAAGCAAAAGGCATGGTTAGACGAGAGGTTGTTCAAGTAGTGACGCCTGGGACAGTCATGCAGTCTAAAACAGTAGAGGCTAAAGAAAACAACTACTTAGTGGCAATTGCCCGGCTGGAGTCTACCATCGGGCTAGCTTATGCAGATTTAACTACTGGAGAAGTAAAAGTCACCGAACTTGGCAGCACTCAGGAAGTGATGAATGAGATTTCTTCTCTGAAAAGCAAAGAACTGATTGTAGAACCGGGGGACTTTCTTGAACTGCAGGAAACTTTATCCAGTTATTACAATATTGCAGTCTCTCACCCCCAAAAGACTGTATATAAGCATGAACTGGATAATCTGAAAGAGAAACTAGAGGGCAGCAGACTCGATAAAGTTGTTGATTTACTGCTGCACTATTTATCGGAAACTCAGATGCGAAGTCTTGATCATCTTCAGTCTGTGACTGTCTATGAAACATCTCACTACTTGTTATATGGGCAGGATGCCAGGAGAAATCTTGAATTAACAGCATCATTGAGAGACGGCTCAAAGAACGGGACGCTTTTATGGCTCTTAGATGATACAAATACTGCCATGGGCGGTCGAATGATCAGGTCTTGGCTTGAAAAACCGCTCATTGATAAAGTTAAAATAGAAGACAGGCTGAATAGTGTTGAATCTCTCCTCAATCACTTTTTTGAAAGAAGTGATCTAAGGGAGCTTTTAAAGCAGATATATGATTTGGAAAGGCTTGCCGGAAGGGTGGCGTATGGGACTGTCAACGCCCGTGATTTAGTTCAGTTGAAGCAATCATTAAGCCAGATTCCCCTGCTGATTGATCTCCTTAAAGGCATTAATGACGAAGGCAATTGGGAAGCCTACTTAAGTCAGCTGGACCCGATTGAAGATGTAAAAAGCTTAATCGAAGAGGCCATCAGCGAGGAGCCGCCCATCTCAATTACTGAAGGAGATATCATTAAAGAAGGCTACAACGATCAGCTGGACCGTTATAGAGAAGCTATGACAAATGGGAAACAATGGCTGGCTGAACTTGAACAGGAAGAAAGAAAAGCAACGGGCATTAAGAATCTAAAGATAGGGTTTAACAAGGTCTTTGGTTATTATATTGAAGTCTCTAAAGGTAATGTGGCCAAGTTGGAAGAAGGACGTTACGAACGAAAGCAGACTCTTGCCAATGCCGAGAGATACAGCACACCCGGCTTAAAGGAAAAAGAAGCACTGATTCTTGAAGCTGAAGAGAAATCCCGGCAGCTGGAATATACGCTGTTCACAGAGGTACGTCAGAAAATCAAAGAATCTATCGAGAGACTGCAACGACTCGCCAGTATTGTGGCCACTATTGATGCCCTGCAAAGTTTTGCGTCAGTCAGTGAAGAATATAACTATGTCAGACCGAGCATGTCCGACACAAGTAAAGATATCGCCATTGTGAATGGTAGACACCCCGTAGTGGAAAAAGTTATGGGCGAACATGCTTACGTGCCGAATGATGTTACCTTAAATAACGGGACATCAATATTACTGATTACAGGTCCGAATATGTCCGGTAAAAGTACCTTTATGAGGCAGCTGGCCTTGAGTGTCATCATGGCACAAATGGGCTGTTTTGTCCCGGCTGAAAAAGCAGATATTCCAATATTTGACCGCTTATTTACCCGTATAGGTGCAATGGATGATCTTATCGGCGGGCAGAGTACATTTATGGTTGAAATGAACGAAACAAATCAGGCTCTGCGTTACGCTACAGAAAAAAGTCTTTTGTTATTCGACGAAATAGGCAGAGGAACCGCTACTTATGACGGAATGGCTTTGGCTGAAGCGATTATAGAATATGTTCATGACACAATCCAGGCAAAGACCTTATTTTCTACGCATTATCATGAGCTCACTGTGCTGGAGGACCGCCTGGAGGGATTGCAAAATGTTCATGTCGGTGCCGTGGAAGAAGAAGGAGAACTGGTCTTTCTTCATAAGATGATGCCAGGCCCAGCAGATAAGAGCTATGGAGTACAAGTGGCTAAACTGGCAGGATTGCCTACGGATCTTCTGAAAAGAGCGGAAACGATTCTGACTGACCTTGAACAGAAAGAAACTGATTTATTCGTAGACGAAACCAAAGAGACAGCTGATGTAAAAAAAGTCAGTGCTGATAAAACACTACAAGAAGAAGTCCAGCTGGATTTGTTTGGTACATTATCAGATAAAGAACAGGAAATTTTGGAAGAAGTGAGAAAACTGAGTGTTCTCAACACTACCCCAATTGAAGCCCTACAGATTCTGAATTCATTACAGGAAAAAATAAACAAAGCGTAAGCAGAGAGCGGAGGATAGTAATGACTCAAACGATTCAAGTCATGTCATCAAACCTTGCCAATCAGATTGCAGCGGGAGAAGTGATTGAACGCCCTGCTTCAGTTGTCAAAGAGTTAGTGGAAAATGCGATTGATGCCGGCAGCACACGCATTGAAGTCACAGTGGAAGAAGCCGGTCTTGAAAAAATTAGAGTAGTTGATGATGGAGAAGGTATTCCGTTTGATGAAGTACTTTTTGCATTTGAACGTCATGCGACCAGCAAGCTACTCTCAGATGAAGATTTATTCAGAATTCGCACACTTGGCTTCAGAGGAGAAGCTTTGCCGAGTATAGCCTCAGTATCTAAAGTCGTATTGGAATCTGCTCAGGCAAACCAGTCTGGGAAACGTGTTGAGTTAGAGGGTGGTACAGTAACCGTCAACCAAAGTGCGAAAGCCCGAAAAGGGACTGATATCATCGTCAGCGAATTGTTTTTCAATACACCGGCGCGATTGAAATATATTAAGACGCTAAAGACCGAGCTATCCCATATCAGTGATACAATTAACCGCTTCGCCCTCGCCCATCCTGAAATATCGTTTAAACTCGTTTCGGATGACTCAACTGTTATCAAGACTGTGGGAAACGATAAGCAGATTCAGGCGATAGCAGGTGTCTATGGTGTCGAGACAGCCCGAAAGATGAGAGCCATTAGTGGCCAGTCATTTGACTATGAAGTAAGGGGATTTATATCTTTACCTGAGCTGACGCGCGCAAGTAACTCTTACATTACACTTATTATAAATGGTCGAGTGATTAAAAACTTTGCTTTAAACCGGTCGATAGTTGACGGCTACGGTTCGACTTTAATGGTAGGACGTTACCCGGTTGCCGTCATCTCTATTACAGTAGACCCTAAATTGCTGGATGTAAACGTCCATCCGACAAAACAGCAGGTGAGGATCAGCAATGAAAGAGATTTAGGCCAGCTAATTTCTGACACGATAAAAGAAGTCCTATCCAAAGAACGACGCATTCCTAATGCAGTTGAGAATATATACGACTCGGCATCGAAAAAGCTTCACAGTGAAAGAAATACCAGTCAGCAGACGCAATTTAAGCTGGAGCAGTCATCAGCGTCTAAAACTAATGGAACTAAGTGGAACAATGAGCAGATGGAAACTACCGATGTTATAAAAGAAAGAGAAAAGCCGACATACTCAGGCTGGAAAAGTGAAAGTCCTCAACAAAATGATATAATAGAAGAACAGACCCCTCTCTCGCATCAGGAGCCTATACTGAAGACTGCTTTAAGAAATTCGCGGGAGGAAACCGTCATATCTGGCTTTCCTGATTTGGACTACATTGGTCAGATGCACGGTACGTACTTGTTTGCTCAAAACGATGAAGGATTATTTATCATCGACCAGCATGCCGCTCAGGAACGGATAAAGTATGAATACTTCAAGGAAAGAATCGGAGAAGAAGGCACTGATCTTCAGGAATTATTAGTCCCTATTGTACTGGATTACCCGTCAGATGAAGCGATGATTATCAAAGAAAATAAAGAGATACTGAAAACAGCAGGTTTGAATCTGGAAGAGTTTGGCCAGAACAGCTTTCTGGTCAGGAATCATCCCAGTTGGATGGAGACAGGTCAAATTGAGGATACAGTAAAAGAGATGATTGCATTTTTCATTGAGAAATCATCACTGTCTGTAGCGAAGTTTCGCGAAGCAGCAGCTATTATGATGAGCTGCAAGCGATCAATCAAGGCCAATCATTACTTGAGCAGGCAGGAAGCCGTACAGTTACTGACTGATCTGAAAGAGTGCCACAACCCATATAATTGTCCGCATGGCCGTCCGGTACTGGTCAATTTTTCGACCAAAGATATGGAGAAAATGTTTAAACGTATACAAGATCCGCACTAAATAGAAGGGATGAATGACTGTGGATAAAAAAGAATTAAAGAAAAAATTAACACCGATTCAGTACGAAGTCACTCAGAAAAACGCTACCGAACGACCGGGTACAGGTGAATATGATCTCTTTTTTGAAGATGGAATTTTTGTCGATGTAGTCAGCGGTGAACCACTGTTTTCATCCAATGATAAATATGATGCCGGCTGTGGCTGGCCTTCATTTACCCAGCCAATCAAGAAACGAACGCTTAAAGAAAAGCGTGATCGGACCTTTGGTATGGAAAGAGTTGAAGTACGCAGCAAAGAGGCTGACTCCCACTTAGGTCATGTATTCAATGATGGCCCGGCAGACCAGGGAGGATTAAGATACTGCATTAACTCTGCAGCCCTCAAGTTTATTCCCAAAGATAAATTAGTTGAAGAAGGTTATGAAGCTTATTTAGATGAATTCAGATAATCAGACTGCAATGGGACCTATCCATAAGAAGCTTAATGGATAGGTCTTTTTGTGTTATAATTGTATGGATTAACTAACAGAAAATGAGGGTATTGGAATGTATGAATATATAAAAGGAGTTATCAGCCACATCTATCCAGGTTATGTTGTTATTGAAGTCCAGGGGATTGGCTACAAGGTTTATCTGGCAAATCCATTTCGTCTGACAGATGAATTGAAGAAAGAAACACTGGTTTATGTCTATCAGGATGTCAAGCAAGACAGTATGCAGTTGTTTGGATTTAAGTCCCTTCAGGAAAAAAATCTGTTTCTGAAATTAATTAATGTCTCAGGCATTGGTCCCAAGTCGGCACTGGCTATATTGGCAAATGACGATCACCACGGATTTGTTCAAGCGATAGAGGACAGTAACTTCACTTTCCTGACTAAATTTCCAGGAGTCGGGAAGAAAACAGCCCAGCAGATTGTTCTTGATTTAAAAGGGAAATTATCTGAATTTGATGTGCTTGAAAAAGGAGAAGCTACAGACGGTACTGCAGCAACTGACGTAAGTTCAGCTAATAGGGCGTTTGAAGAAGCGATGGCAGCATTGCTGGCTCTCGGTTATTCAGTTAAGGATGTCAACCGCATTAAGAAACAGTTAAAGCAGACTGAAACAACTACCACTGATGGCTATATTCGGGAAGCACTGGCTTTCCTGATGAAAAAGTAAGCACAATCATTTAAATAGATAACGGGAAGGAAGTTCTCTATGGAGTATAATGACCAACTCACTTCAGAAGAGGTGCTGGACGAAGGAGAGATTTCTCTGGAGCATACGCTAAGACCTCAGCAGCTGGATCACTATTTAGGTCAGGAAAAAATAAAAGAAGAATTAAAAATATATATACAGGCGGCAAAAAACAGAGAAGAAGCATTGGATCATGTACTGTTGTATGGGCCACCTGGCTTGGGTAAAACAACGATGGCAATGGTTATTGCCAATGAGATGGGTACAGATATCCGAACAACCAGCGGACCGGCAATTGAGAAGCCAGGGGATTTGGTTGCATTGTTAAACGATCTCGAACCTGGCGGCATCTTATTCATTGACGAAATTCATCGGATGCCCCGCATAGCTGAGGAAATGTTGTATTCTGCAATGGAAGATTTTTTTGTTGATATTATTATCGGTCAAGGCGATGCTGCACACCCCGTACATTTTCCATTGCCGCCATTCACTTTGATTGGAGCAACAACTCGTGCAGGGACCTTATCAGCCCCACTCAGAGATCGGTTCGGCATTCTGGCTCATATGGAGTATTACAAGAAAGAAGAGCTTCAGAAAATCGTTCTTCGTTCGGCAAGTGTCCTGCAGACGCAAATCAAAGAAAATGGGGCCCTTGAAATTGCAAAGCGTTCAAGAGGGACTCCCCGAATTGCCAACAGGCTTTTGAAGCGTGTAAGAGATTTTGCGGAGGTCAAAGGTGAAGGGATTGTCACTGAAGCAATAGCCGCCGGGGCACTGGACTTACTGAGAGTAGACCATGAAGGCCTGGACAGCGTAGACCATAAGCTTCTGACAACAATGGTCACACTTTACGGTGGCGGTCCAGTGGGATTGAATACCCTGTCTGCCAACGTTGGTGAAGAGATGGAAACGATTGAAGATATGGTTGAACCCTATCTGCTGAAAGAAGGCTTTATTCAACGCACATCCAGAGGGAGAGTTGCAACGGAAAAAGCTTACGAACATCTGAAATTGAACCATTTACTAGATAATTAAAAAGGGGAACATTATGAAACTGACGACAAATGATTTTGATTTTGAATTACCAGAGGAATTGATTGCTCAGACGCCACTTGAAGACCGTTCATCTTCAAAGATGATGGTGCTGACTGCAGAAACTGAAAAAATAGAAGACAAAAACTTCGAAGATATTCTGGACGAATTGAATGCCGGCGATGCACTGGTTATGAATGACACACGCGTACTGCCTGCTCGGCTTCAGGGTATTAAAGAAGAAACACAGGCACACATTGAAGTGCTTTTGCTGAAAAATACTCAGGGCGATAAATGGGAAACGTTAATGAAGCCGGCAAAAAAAGCGAAAGTCGGAACAGTCATTTCATTTGGCGACGGCCGTCTCAAAGCTACTGTTACTGACATACTGGAGCATGGCGGGAGAATAGTGGAGTTCAGCTATGAAGGGATTTTCCTTGAGACGCTGGAATCATTGGGTGAAATGCCACTTCCCCCTTACATTAAAGAACGTCTGGACGATCAGGAGCGTTATCAGACTGTCTATGCCAAAGCAAACGGTTCGGCAGCTGCACCAACTGCCGGCCTGCATTTTACTGAAGATATACTGGAAAAAATTAAAGAAAAAGGCGTAAATTTAGTTTTTCTGACGTTACATGTCGGTTTAGGCACGTTCAGACCAGTCAGTGTGGATAATATAGACGAACACAAAATGCACGAAGAATTTTATCAGTTATCAGAAGAAGCTGCAGCTACATTGAACCAGACAAGAGAGCAAGGTGGGAAGATTGTAGCTGTAGGGACGACATCAATTAGAACCCTTGAAACAATTGGGCAGGATAATGACGGTAAACTGACGGCATCGAGTGGCTGGACAAGTATTTTTATTTCACCGGGCTATACTTTTAAAATAGTCGATGCTTTTTTAACTAACTTCCATTTGCCAAAATCAACTTTAATCATGCTGGTCAGTGCCTTTGCTGGAAGAGGATTCGTTCTCAAAGCTTATGAGCATGCAGTAGACAAACGTTATCGCTTCTTCAGTTTCGGAGATGCGATGTTTATAAAAAAGAACTAAAGGATTAGGAGAAAATTATGAGCAATCACCCCGTAACATATCAATTAGAGAAAAAAGACAAACGAACCGGCGCACGTTTAGGAACAATCACAACACCGCATGGTACATTTGAAACACCAATGTTTATGCCGGTAGGAACACTCGCTACGGTCAAGACCATAGCACCGGAAGAACTCGAAGAGATGGGTGCCGGTATTATATTGAGCAATACCTATCATCTGTGGCTGCGCCCTGGCGAAGATATCATTGCAGAAGCGGGTGGCTTGCATAAGTTCATGAACTGGGACAAAGGAATCCTGACAGACTCCGGTGGCTTTCAAGTGTTCTCGCTATCCGATATGAGAAAAATTAAAGAAGAAGGCGTACATTTCAAGAGTCATCTGGACGGATCGAAATTATTTCTTTCACCGGAAAAGGCTATAAATATTCAGAATAAATTAGGTCCGGACATCATGATGTCATTTGACGAATGCCCTCCCTTTGATGAAAGCTACGATTACGTGAAGAAGTCTGTTGAACGGACTTCCCGTTGGGCAGAAAGAGGGTTGGAAGCACATCAGAACAAGGAGACACAAGGACTGTTCGGTATTGTTCAGGGAGCAGGTTTTGAAGATCTGCGTAAACAGTCAGCCAGAGACTTGACCAGCATGGATTTTGCCGGTTATTCGATTGGTGGTTTATCTGTAGGTGAACCGAAAGAAGACATGTACCGGGTACTGGACTTTACGACCCCCATGCTGCCTGAGGACAAACCGAGATACCTAATGGGAGTCGGCACACCTGATGCTCTGATTGAAGGGGTCATGCGCGGGGTCGACATGTTTGACTGTGTTCTGCCGACACGCATTGCACGAAACGGTACGACCATGACAAGCAAGGGTCGGGTGAATATCAAAAACGCAAAATATGCCCGAGACTTCACCCCGCTGGACGAAAAATGTGACTGCTACACCTGCAGAAACTACACAAGAGCGTACCTGCGTCACTTACTAAAATCAAATGAAACATTTGGACTGCGACTGACAAGCTATCATAATCTGTATTTCCTACTCGATTTGATGAAAAAAGTTCGTCAGGCCATTCGTGAAGATAACCTGCTTGAATTCAAGGAAGCCTTCTTTGAAGAATATGGGTACAACAAACCAAACGCTAAAAACTTTTAGTAGACTGTCAATTAAAGTTACTTATCAGACTAGTATTTTAGCTCAAAATTTGCTATGGTAAGTAATGAAACATTAATAGACTACTCTTTATCCTTTTATCTGGACGAAGATATTTTATATAAATAGAAGAAATGATGGAGGAATGAATAAATGGAATTAATTGCTGGAATGTTGCCTTTCTTAGTGCTTATGGGAATAATGTATTTGCTTATGATTAGGCCTCAACAGAAAAAAGCTAAAGAAACACAGAACATGCTGAGTGCACTTCAAAAAGGCGATTCGATTGTAACAATCGGTGGACTTCACGGAATTGTAGATGAAGTAAACGAAACAAATAATACAGTTGTCATCGACTGTGAAGGAATTTATCTAACTTTTGAAAGACGCGCGGTTGCACGTATTGTGACTAAAGCATCAGCTGCCGGAACCCCTAACGCTGAAGAACTCGGAACAAACACTCCTGAAGAGACGGTTGACAACGACTAGTCTCCGAGGATAAGTGCTGCTTCTTTTCCACTGAGATAAGGAGGTAATGTCGTGAAAATCGATACGGGTAATAATGAAGACCTATACGATGTCTGGCTGAATCATAAACTGGCTGAGTTCAGACACCAGGGTTATAGTGAAATTACTATCGAGGATTTATGGGATTACTGTGTTAATTTTTTATGGAAGCACAATGAACCAATTCGATATTATCAGAAAGTGAATGACATTTCGTCTATCTCACTCAATGACTACTTCAACTATGCTTCCTTGAAAGCCCAAGTCTACAACGTCTCGTCTCTGGATGAGATGGAATTGGATGACTTATTAAAATAACTTTGAGAACAAGTAGGATGATTCGTTCATCTCTACTTGTTTTTATTGTATCTGCTATTATAATGTTCATAATTGAGTTGAAGTTTATAATATACTAGGCTTTGATTTCTAGTATAATAGGTGTATATGATGTGTAATCTGGAGGGACAGAATGAGATACGGACTACTGGTGTTTGATGAACCCAAAAGAGACACCTCAAGGAAAATTATTCATATAGATATGGACGCTTTTTATGCTTCTGTCGCAATGAGAGAGAATCCTGAATTAAGGAATAAGCCTGTGATTATTGCGCGACATCCTAGAGAAACGGGTGGAAGAGGTGTGGTCGCAACCGCAAACTATGAAGCCAGAAAATTCGGTATTCATTCGGCTATGAGCGCACAAAAGGCGTTTGAACTCTGTCCGCATGGACGGTTTGTTTCGCCAGACTTTAATCTCTATAGAGAAACGTCACAGAAGATGCATGAGATTTTCAAGCGCTATACCGATAAGATACAGCCTTTATCTCTTGACGAAGCCTATCTCGATGTAACGGAGAATAAGCTGAGTCAAAAAAGTGCGACTATCCTTGCAGAGCGTATTCGCAAAGATATAAAAAATGAACTGAGAATCACCTGTTCTGCAGGTGTCTCATATAACAAATTCCTTGCCAAACTGGCTTCTGATTATAATAAGCCAGATGGAATCACAGTTCTTCCTCCTGATCAGTCTCATAACTTTCTTATGAATCTACCGATAGAAAAATATCATGGTGTTGGAGAAAAAACAGTAGATAGAATGCATGATATGGGCATTTTCAGAGGACAGGACTTGTATGACAAAAACGAACTTGAACTTGCTGGACAATTCGGAAAGATGGGTCACTCTCTTTATCGTAAGGTAAGAGGAATAGATGACAGCGAAGTCAAAAATGACCGCGAACCAAAATCTGTCGGTAAAGAATCCACATTTTCAGATAATTTGAAAACTGAAAATGAAGTCATTCAGGCTTTGAGAGTTTTGGCGGGAAAAGTAATGACTAATTTAAAGAGAAAACAGAAGCATGGGAAAATAGTGGTTTTAAAAATCAGATACGAGGATTTTGAGACTGTAACGAGGCGGAGATCATTTCCCGATTACATTAAGAATGAAAATGAATTGTTCCAGATTGCGTTGTCAATTTGGGAAGAAGAAAATACATCTGAGGGGATTAGGCTGCTGGGGATCACAGTGACTGGGCTAGAATCAGCTGTATTCGAGACCATTCCATTGCCGCTCTGGAAAGATAATTACAGCGAAAGGACTATACAGACCGATGACGACTAAGCACAAACAGATTCTGGATTTTATTGAAGATTTGCATGTCGGTGCCAAGCTTTCAGTCAGAATGATAGCGAAAGAACTGCAGGTCAGTGAAGGAACAGCTTATCGTGCAATAAAAGAAGCTGAAAACAACGGATTAGTCTCAACAATTAAACGAGTGGGAACTATACGTGTAGAATCGAAGGCAAGCGATCATATTGAAAATCTGACGTTCGAAGAAATCGTCAAAATTATTGATGGTGAAGTGCATGGAGGAGAAGATGGCCTGAAAAAATCACTCACTAAATTTAATATCGGTGCAATGACGGAAGATGCCATGCTTCGCTATATTACTGAAGAATCCCTTATGATTATCGGAAACCGGGAAGAGGCACAGCAGCTGTCCCTCAATCATGGTGCAGCTGTTCTGATTACAGGTGGATTCAAGCCGAGCCCGGCGGTTATTGCTTTGGCCAATAAAAATGAACTGCCACTAATCAGCACGACGTATGACACGTTTACAGTGGGAACGATGATTAACAGAGCGATGACAGATCAGCTTATAAAAAAAGATATCCTTCGTGTTCAAAATATTTATACACCGATAGAAAACACGCAGTTCTTATCCCGTGAAGATACGGTTTACAGTTACCGTATGCTGAATCAGAAAAGTAAGCACTCTCGCTTTCCGGTAGTTTACTCTAACGATCGTCTCGTTGGTATTGTAACAGCGAAAGATGTGGTAGGGAAAGACGATGCCGTTCTGATTGAAAAAGTCATGACGAAAAATCCTGCCTACGCGAAAACGAATATGAGTGTGGCATCAGTTGCTCATACTATGATTTGGGATGGTCTGGAGGTCATGCCGGTAGTAAGTGACGAGATGACACTTAAAGGCATTATTTCACGACAGGATATTATGAAAGCCATGCAGTCTGTTCAGAAGCAGCCGCAATCTGGAGATACAATATCTGACCAGATTAACCAGCTGATAACTGAACGCGAAGATGGACTTTTTTCATTTCTGGTAACTCCCCAAACGACTGACAGCATGGGGACGATTTCCTTTGGTGTCCTCAGTGAAGCGATAACGGAAACAATATATAATTACCTGGCTAAGAATAAAAAGAAAAATCTTGTAGTGGAACAGATGAATCTGCATTACTTTAATATGATTCAACTGGGCAATGAATTAACAATTAAACCAATCATATTTGATGAAAACAGGCGTTCAGCTCGTCTTGACGTTGAAATCTATTCAGAAAATGCACTGGCTGCCAAGGCGATTGTTGCCTGTCAGATTCTTCAAAAAAAATAATGGCAATTTTCAGAAAGAGGAGATCAGAAATTGGGACTAAAAACGAATAATCCAGAAGATAATCAGATAAAAAAGAAATTGTGGGACTTTATAAAGAAATGGGATACCATAATTATTCACCGCCATGTGAGACCTGACCCTGATGCTATCGGGTCACAATGTGGTCTAAAAGAAATAATTAAAGCATCGTTTCCCGAAAAGCATGTCTATGCTGTTGGAGCTGAAGTCGAAGACCTCGCATACCTGGGTAGTATGGACACTATCCCTGAAGATGTGTACGATGAAGCTCTTGTAATCGTGACAGATACGGCTAATATTAAACGCATTGATGACGACCGCTTTAGACTGGCAAAAGAGTGGATTAAGATTGATCACCACCCATTGGATGATTCATATGGAGAAATTGAATGGATTAATACTAAAGCCAGCAGCTGCTGTGAAATGATAACGGATCTCTGGTTGACATACCCGGAAGAGATTACTATGACCACTGAAGCAGCTCGATTGCTCTATGGTGGAATTGTAGGCGATACTAATCGCTTTTTATATGACTCGACCTCTACTTATACCATGCAGATAGCTGCAGAACTGATGAAATATCCATTCTCTCATACAGAACTCAATAACCAGATGAACGTCATAAAACCAGACACTGGCAAAATGATGGGCTATGCCCTGGAGCATTTTGAAGTGTCGGACTTAGGAGTTGGGCATATTGTCTTAACCCAGGAGTTATTGAAATCACTGGGACTTGATGATAACGAAACCCATTCAATCGTACCGCTTTTAGGTAAAATAGAAAATGTTAGAGTCTGGGCTGTGTTTGTTGAGCAGTCAGACGGTGGATACCGCTGCAGGTTAAGGTCAAAAGGCCCTGTCATCAATGACATAGCGCAGCTTCACGGGGGCGGTGGACATCCACTTGCTAGTGGAACTCATGCCAAGACTGAGGATGAAATTCAGGAGATACTGTCGGAATTAAAACAAGCAGTAATTGAATACAGTAAATAAGACTTGAGGCGGATTACTCCTATAAACTGTTGTGATACAATCGTGAAATAAAGATAAATTGAGGTAATCTTATGAGTAAACAATCAAATAATCGTACGTTTAAAAATAGGCTGAATCAAAGTTTTCAACAGTTTAAACCTAAATTTAAACGTTCGCTAATTATTACAAGACGAAAATGGAAAAAGTACCATGGAGCAAAGCTTCTGATACTTTCAATTTTAACTGTTGCATTATTTTTTAGTATCTATTTAGCTGTACTGGCTCGTTCGGCTAATGTCAATGCTTTAAGAGCTGGTCTCGAACAGTCCACTACAATTATGGATGAGAACGGTGAAGAGGCAGGGACTTTATACGCTCAGAAAGGGACATTTGTGGACCTGGAACGCATCTCACCTAACATAGTCAATGCAGTTATTTCTACAGAGGATCAGCGATTTGAGAGACACAGAGGATTTGACCCAATCGGACTCGGCAGAGCCGCAGTGGGCTATGTCACAAACAGAGGACAAATAGTCGGCGGAGGAAGTACTTTAACTCAGCAGCTGGCAAAAAATGCTTATTTGTCTTCAGATCAGACTTTTATGAGAAAATTGAGGGAACTGTTCCTGGCTATTGAAATAGAAAAGCAGTATTCAAAAGATCAGATTTTAGAAATGTATTTGAATCACGCGTATTTCGGGAATGGAGTTTGGGGCGTGGAAGATGCGTCGCTCAGGTATTTCGGGAAGACAGCCAGCGAAGTGAGTGTTCCTGAAGCGGCAACGATTGCAGGAATGCTGAAAGCACCGAGTCACTATAATCCTATCGATAATTACGACCGATCGATTAGTCGAAGAAATGTTGTCCTTACCTTAATGGCTTCAACCGAAGCGATAACTGAAGAGGAAAAAGCCGCGTACAGCGCAATGGAACTGTCACTCACTGACCGATTCAGCAGTACGGATGGCTATCGTTACCCTTACTATTTTGATTCAGTTATCAGAGAAGCAGAAAATCGATTTGGCATTGCTGAAGAAGATTTGATGAATAATGGCTATACGATTTATACTGCTTTGAATCAGACCTTTCAACAGCAAATGGATGCAGTATATGCATCAAATCAGCATTTTGAAGTCAGTTCAGATGGTACAATGGTGCAGAGTGCATCAGTTGCTCTAAACCCCCAGACAGGAGGAGTTAATGCTGTCGTTGGTGGTAGAGGAGAACATACTTTTAGAGGATTCAATCGGGCAACACAGATGAGACGGCAACCAGGATCGGTCATCAAGCCCTTAGGTGTATTTACCCCGGCACTGGAAGCTGGATTTTCACCGGATTCCATTCTTACAGACGAATTACTGTCATATGGCGAAACGGAGTATACACCTACAAACTTGTCGGGACAGTACAGTGGAGAAGTGCCAATGTACAGAGCACTGGCTGATAGCTTGAATGCACCGACCGTGTGGCTTCTCAATGAAATAGGCATTAGCCGGGGAATGAGAAAAGTCGAAGATTTCGGTTTGACCCTTGCTGATAGCGATAATCATCTGGGAGCCATCGCCCTAGGGGGAATGGACAGGGGCGTCACGCCGCTAGAGATTGCGAGTGCCTACAGTGTCTTTCCTAATAATGGGATAAGAAAAGATCCGCATTTCATCACTAGAATTGTGGATGCCACAGGTGCTGTCGTTGTGGATAACACTAGAGTGAAGTCTAATCGAGTAGTTTCAGAAAAAACAGCCAATGAAATGAACAGTATGCTTTTAAGTGTTTTTGAAAGTGGAACAGGACGTAATATCCAACCCGCTTCCCAAAAAATCGCTGGAAAAACTGGGACCACTCAAACTGAATCCGGTACAGGTGCGACAGACCAGTGGGTAGTCGGCTATACGCCAGATGTTGTTATCACAAGCTGGATGGGCTACGATTACACGACCGATCAGCATTATCTGACTACTTCTACTTCACAAGGGATTGGTCAAGTCCTGAAGGCTGGAATGGAAGGCATATTGCCTCACACAGAACAGTCGACCTTCCTCGTGGAAGAAGCCGGTCAGGAATTTATCACATCCAGTCCGACTTGGGTTGACCGGGTAACAGAAGGCATGGAAGAGGCCGGGTCTGTGTTAAGAGAAAGCACTGCCGTATTCAGAGAGCAGACTAGTAACTTACTTGAGCGGTTCCGAAACAGACAGTCAAATGAATAATTAAAGCTTTCTAATCTCTTCTGGCAACACTCCTCGATTCATGATAAACTTAATTAGGTAAAAAAAGCTCATGTAGAGCGAAAATTGAAGGGATGAGACTATGGCTGTCAATATTTATGACACTGCTAATCAGTTAGAACAGGATTTAAGAAATACGGAAGAATTCAGTCAGCTAGATGCTGCTTTCACAGCAGTAAAAGAAGACGAAGAAGCAAATCAGGTATTTAATGAATTCCGTCAAGTTCAACAGACCATTCAACAGAAACAAATGATGGGTCAGGAAATTTCTGAAGAAGAAGCTAAACAGGCTCAGGAAATTTCATCGAAAATTGGTGAAAACGAACTGATTTCTAAACTGCTTGAAGCAGAAAAACAAGTTGGTCAAATGATCGATGATATTAACCAGGTTGTGCTAAAACCTGTCCGCGAACTATATCAATAGAAGTATCAACTGGGAGGACTTGCTGTATATAGTAAGTCCTTTTCCTAAACAATTCAAAGAACGTATGTACCCTAAAAAGGAGGTTTTACAATGGTTAAATTTATTCATGCAGCTGATCTGCATCTGGACAGTCCTTTCAAAGGTCTGACTGATCTGTCTGCTGATATACTGCAGCAGGTGAAGGATTCAACCTTCATTTCTCTTGAAGCAATCGTCAGTCAGGCTATTGAACAGTCTGTTGATTTTGTTTTGTTTTCTGGAGACATCTATGACCTGGAAGACAGAAGTATTAAAGCTCAGTTAATGTTTCAGAAGCAGATGGAGCGTCTGAATGATGCAGCCATTTCTGCTTTCGTTATTCACGGGAATCATGATTTTGTTGCAAAGAAAGCTGATCACCTCTCTTTGCCGGGTAATGTTAAAGTATTTTCGGAACAGATTGAAACGCTATACATAGAAACAAAGAGCAATGAAACAGTGGCAGTTAGCGGATTCAGTTATTATAAAAAATGGATAGAGGAGAGGAAAATTCAGGCATACCCAGTTAAGGACAAGAAAAGTGACTATCACGTGGGAATGCTCCATGGTTACGCTGAAGGTCAGCAGAATGTTCATGCCAGGTATGCTCCTTTTTCTCTAAGTGAGCTGAGGGAAAAAAACTACGATTATTGGGCTCTGGGTCATATACACGCAAGACAACAGTTAACTGACAATCCACCAGTTTACTATAGTGGAAACACTCAAGGAAGACACCGTAATGAAACGGGTGAAAAGGGGGTTCTTCTGGTCTCTCTCTCTCCGACGGACAAAGAGGTATCCTTCATACCTACTGCTCCAATAATATGGGAGAACTTGAGATTGGATGTATCCCAGGCTAAGAACCTGGAAGAGACTTTGAAACTGACGAGAGACAAGCTCGATATGATTCAATTTAAAAGAGTAATTATTCATTTAACCCTCGAAGTGTCTGATGAGCTCCCCTCCAGAACATTGGATAAACTTAAGCAAAAAGAGTTCAGAGATATACTTCAATCAGGGGATGCCAATCAATTTGTCTACCTATCCAGAATTAAAGTTACTATCCGTAAGGCCTCTGATGGTAGTAACAGTCTGTCTGAAATGTATCCTGATGGCTGGCGTAAAGCAGTCGATACCCTAAAATCGAAAGAAGGATTTAAGGATGTTACAAAAGAACTTCTGCAGGCACCTCCCTTTTCAGATGGACTGGATGAACCCACAGAGGATTATCTAAGTGAGTTGGTTGATGATGCTGTGGAATTAATAGAATATGATATAAGTTTGAACGAGGGAGTCTAGTATGAAAATAACAAAACTCGTAATTTATGGATATGGCAAGTGGATAGACACTGAGTTCTCGGTCAGTGAAGATTGGCATCTTTTTTACGGACCGAACGAAGCGGGCAAATCTACACTGATGTCCTTCATACACAGCATATTATTCGGCTTTCCTAAAAGACACAGCTCGTCTTTGAGGTACGAACCAAAAGAAAGCAGTCGCTATGGTGGGAAAGTGATACTACTGGATGAACGGTTTGGTGAGGTTACTGTTGAACGCATCAGCGGGAAGGTAACTGGAGACGTTTCGGTTACTTTAGAAGACGGGACTCAAGGAGGAGAGGCAATTCTTGATACGCTGCTTTACCATAAGAAAAGGCATTTCTATGAGAGCATATATACCTTTAACTTGAAGGGTGTTGAAGAAACCAGTGCTATGAGTAAGGATCAGCTAAACCGTTTCTTTTTAAGTACGGGTTCATTAGGAAGCGAACAATTTCTTAAACTTGCCGATTCATACAAGCAAAAAGCGGGAGCTTTATTTAAACCTACCGGAAGAAAACCAGTCATCAACCAGCTTCAAGGTAAACTTGCTGAAGTGAACAGACAAGTCAGTAAAGCGAGGGAGCGAAATGCACAGTACACCGTTTTGAGAGATGAGGTAAATACTTATGCGGAAGAGATTGATAGACTAAACAGTGAAATGGAAAATCTTCAGGAAGAAAAAAACAAGTATATATCTTTTCTCAAACATGGAAAAGTACTCAGGGAAATCAGTCAGATTAGAGATGAAATCGAGGCTTACCCATCAGTTACTATTCCTGAAAATGGTAAACTGCAATTAAAGCATTATAATGAACAATTGGAAAATATAAGAGAACAGATTAAAGCACTGCATGAAAAACAGAATGAACTGCAGAAAGAATTTAAACCCTCTCCAGATTTTGTGTTATCTCAGGAACTGGAAACAGATTATCAGAAGATAAAAGACAGGTTGGACGAGCTTGAGGATAAAGTTGAGTTAATTTCAAGAGAACAGCACCAGTTATCGGTAGTCGAAAACCAGATTGTAGAGATGAAGTTAAGAGAAGGCTACTCTTTAAAAGATTCTTTGCCAAAAGAATTGACTGATACCAAACTGGAGGAACTGTCAGAGTTCAAGAACGTTCAGGCAGCATTGCTGCAGGAAGAAACAGCTATATCATCAACCATTCAGGAACTTAAAATACGTACTGAAAGTAATAATGAACGCATTGATTCGATCGAAAAGGATTTATGGCCGCTCGAGAAATTTAAAGCTGAACAAAGCAGCGAATCCAGTCAAGTCTCAGCTTCCCGGAACTTTATTAAAGATAGAGCCGTTATAACAGCACTGGTTTTTTTAATAACTGGAGTCATTGCTGCATCACTTATTCAAAACATTATTGGTTTAACCGTCCTAATTCTTCTGTGTTCAGCTGCTCTGTATACTGTCAGAAACTACTTTTTGCACAACAGAAAAGAGCAGTCTGTTGAGGATCAGGAAAAAGAACAACTCTTTTATCAAAAAAGCATGAGGAGTCAGTGGAAGGAACTGCTGGCTTTAAATGATTCCCTTCAAGACAAGAGGCGTGAGCAGGAAATTCTTCTGGAAGAGAATAGAAGAAAACAGAAGAATGCATCTGTGCAGTTCGAAAAATGGAAAGAGAAGATGCGTTATCCTCAAAGTTACACTCTCGAAAAATTGTTTTCCACACGTGAACTGTTTACCGAAATGAAAAAATTGACAGAGAAAAAAGAAGTACTGGAAAATAGAGTAGCAAGTCACCTTTTCGAACTGGACCAGTGGCTTAAGGGCAACGAGTATGCTTCTAAAATAATGACCTCTGGTAAAGACATTTCGGCCGTTTTTTATGAGTTGAGAAATCGAATTCGAGCAGTCGAAAGTGAGAAAAACAGACAGAAGGACTATATACAGGAAACGAATGCACTTCAGGAAGCAATAAGGTATCTAGTTAAACAGGAGAAAGATGCTTTGAATAAAAAGTACAAGCTGTTTTCTGAAGGAAATGTAGAATCCGAAGAAGATTTTTTGAAACTCTATCAGCTGGCTTATGAAAAACAGGAAAAGCAAAAACGGTACGATTTCTTAAAAGAAACTATTGAGCATCAGTCCATTTTAAAGGATAATTATACTATAGAAGAAATAAATGAGCAGATTCATCTTCTGGAAGACAAAATAACCAGTAGGCAGGTACAAATAACTGAGAAGACAAAAGAAAAAATTGAAATTGGCTACCGGATTAAACAACTGGAAGAAGGGGGAACCTATTCAGAGTTGCTCCAGCAACTTGAAAATGAAAAAAGTGTGTATCAAAAAGCAGTTGATGAGTGGTGTACATTAAAAGTTGCTTCTGATTTAATAGAAAAAACACTGAAATTTGCCAAAGATAGTCAGCTCCCAAAAACTCTGTCACTAGCTGAGGAGTATTTCGCCGATCTCACTGCTGGACACTATGTAAAAATTAATCTTGAGAGTGACAGTTTTTATGTGACAGACAAGGATGGGCGCAACTGGGAAGCAGAAGAACTGTCCAGAGGGACAGTTGAACCGCTTTATATAGCTGTCAGACTTGCATTTGTCTATTCAAACAGAGACAGTATTCATTTTCCTATTATTATTGATGACAGTTTTGTCAATATGGATAAAGAAAGAAGACAGCGAATTTATGGTTTACTAAATACTTTAAGTAGAGATATACAGATTATTTACTTTTCATTTGATTCTTCAGTTATAAACAGTGTTCCATCAACTAAACTTACTAGACTGATGGACAGACAGATGAACTAATTCCATAGCAGGGAGTGATAATGATGAAAAAGTTATATGATTATAAAAAAGATGAGCAGTTATCTTTATACGTTCTGATTAAATCAGCAGAAGAAAAGAAAACCCGAAACAATAAACCTTATCTGGCGCTGACCTTTCAGGATACCAGTGGAGAAATGAATGGTAATTATTGGGACGCGTCTCCTAAAGATGTAGAACAGTATAAAGCCGGGCAGGTCGTCAAGGTAGAGGGACGACGCGAAGAATATAATGGGATGCCTCAAGTACGCATCAAGTCCATGAGAGTAGCTCAGGAAGACGAACCGTCCAATCCGGATATCTATATTGAAAGAGCACCAGTGAACAAAGACAAAATGATAGAAGCCTTTAACCAGGCGGTTTTTGACATCACCAATGCTCATCTAAACCGCATCGTTCGCTTCATTATGAAGAAGTACCAGAAAGAGTTTTTCCAGAGTCCTGCTGCTAAGAAAAATCATCACGCCTACCTGGGCGGTCTGGCATTTCATACAATGAGTATGCTAAAGATAGCCAGGTCAGTTGTTGAAAATTACGAGGATTTAAATCCTTCATTGCTCTACTCCGGAATAATTCTTCATGATGTAGGTAAAGTGATTGAATTAAGCGGTCCGACTGCAACGGAGTATACTTTGGAAGGTAAACTTGTTGGACATATTGTGCTGATTTATGATGAAATTTCAAAAGCCTGCACAGAGTTGAAGATTGACGAAAGTCATGAAGATGTCCTTCTTTTAAAACATTTGGTCCTTGCGCATCACGGTGAGCTGGAATTTGGTTCTCCAGTTCGTCCGCAGATACCGGAAGCTGAAATCATTCATTATATCGACCAGATTGATGCAAAAATGAATATGATGCAGTCTGCATTGAAAAAAGCTGAACCCGGAGACTTTACTGAACGTGTATGGGCAATGGGGAATCGGTCATTTTACAGAAGTAATTTAAGCCGCCCGGATTTAAATTCTGAATAACTCAGGATGATTGTATGAATGTTTAATGAATAGTATAAAAATTTCCCCTCATACGTTTTCAATTTGCGAAGACCTGTGTTATATTAATTGAGGTACGAATAAGAACAGTTTATTATTCGTTATTTAGAAAATTTTGAATTAGGATGTGTTTGATTTAATATGAAAAAATGGTTAGTCGGAGCAATTGCAGGATCAGGATTATTACTTGCAGGTTGCCAAAGTAGTCCAGAAGTCGCTTCTACAGAAGCAGGACGTGTGCGTGAAGATGACTTATACGAACGAATGAAAAATGAAACGACTCAGAGTGGTATGACTTTCGGCGAACAGATGCTTCAGCAAATTCTGCTTGAAGATATTCTGGAAGAGGCTTATGGCGATCAGATTACTGACGAGGACGTTGAAGCTGAGCTTGAAAGAGAAGCGGAACAATATGGTGGAATTGAAGAATTTGAACAGATGCTTGAAATGCAAGGTATGTCCATGGACGATGTTAGAACCAGTGTCCGTACGTCTCTTCAAGTAAGAGCTGCCATCAGTGATCACGTTGAGGTAACTGAAGAAGAGATTGAAGAAGCTTATGAAAACTACGCAGTTGATGCGACTGTGGCTCATATTTTGGTTGAAGATTTTGAATTAGCAGAAGACTTAATTGAAGAGCTTAACGATGGGGCAGATTTCGGTGAGTTAGTAGCTGAGCATACCATTGATACTGGTACGATTGAAACAAATGGAGAAATGCCTCTAGAACCTGGACGTTTTGTTCCAGAATTTGAAGAAGCAGCAATGGAACTTGAGGAAGGCGAAATCACTCAGGAACCAGTTGAATCACAGTTTGGCTACCACATCATTAAAATGGTAGAGATGGGTGAAAAAGGCTCATTAGAAGAAGAACGTGATCAGATTGAAGACATGATTCTAGACAGCTATATGCAGGATCAAATGGTTGTTCAGGAAGCTATCGGGGAACTTGTTCGTGATGCGAACGTACAGATAGCTGATGAAGATCTGGCTGGAGCAATGCAGCAGTTCCTGCAAGAACCAGGTGAACAGCAAATGCCTGGTGGAGAACAGGAAATCGATCAGGATCTTTTAGATGAACTCATGGAAGATGAAGAAGCTATGGAAGAAGAACCGACTGATGATGCGGATGAAGATGTAGATTCCGAAGACGTAGATTCTGATGACGAAGCTGAAGACGAATAAGAAACAAATAAAGAGACCGTCAGCATTGGATTGTATCCGATGCTGACGGTCTTTTTATTATGGTGTATTGGAAACTGATTGAGCTGTTTCTTCAACTTCTTTTTGAATTTTTTCTGCTTTCTCCTGTATCCGTCTAAGCCTAGGTTCTGCTTCAATCTGAAAATCAGTGGCAATCTTCTGTACGTCAGTCATGAATTCATCCTGTACAAATTTACTCTCTGCTGTTAACTGATTGACAGCATATTTCAGATCATTTACTTTATCGGTAACGTCCTGGACGTGGTAGGTTGTTTCATCGATGTAGGCCTTTAAAACCTCCTGATTTTCCTTACCTGATCGAGGAGTGTTGACTAGACCATAGATCCCTCCAAGTACGATGCCTGAAAGACTTCCCAGTAATACATGCTTCATATTTATTCCTCCTTAGCTAGTTGATTTTGGATAGCATCGACAATACTGTCGAGTGTGTCATCAGAATACTCATCGGCATGCGTTTCCCAATTCAAGCCGAAACCATCCTGTTCTGAATTGTAACGGGGGAGCAGGTGGATATGACCGTGAAAGACACTTTGAGAAGCAATTTCTTCGTTATTCATCAAAATGTTCAGACCTTCACATTCAGGGTATGCTGACTTTACTGCCCGCGCCAGTTTTGGCACTTTAGAAAAAACAGTAGCAGCTAGTTCATCTGAATAATCAAGCATATTTCTGACATGCTCTTTAGAAATAACTAATGTATGTCCTTTTGTTACTTGAGAAATGTCAAGAATTGCAATGATATCCTCATCTTCATAAACTTTGCGGGCTGGAATTTCCCCATCAATAATTTTACAGAAAATACACTCACTCATTTTATCCCTCTTTTCGTAATTACTATAGTATTAGTTTATCATATTTAGTATAGTTTTAATAAAAAGAAGCAACGATAGCAAAATTCACCGCCTTTACTGTGTTAAAATGTAACTATTAGTCAATGAAAGGAATATAATTATATGAGTTTAAACGTTCAATCCTTGACTGGGGGATATACACGCATTCCAGTACTGAAAAACATTTCATTTAATATTAATGACGGGGAACTGATAGGCCTCATCGGCTTAAACGGAGCCGGTAAAAGCACCACTATTAAGCACATAATGGGACTTCTGAATCCTTTCGAAGGAACTATAGAAATTGATGGGCTGACAATCAGTGAGCAGCCAGAAGAATACCGGAGAAAAATCGGATTCATTCCGGAAACACCCTTGCTGTATGAAGAGCTTACTTTAAAAGAACACATTGAGATGACTATTATGGCATATGACTTGGATTCGTCCATTGCCTGGTCTAAAGCGAATGAACTCCTGAAAATGTTCAGATTAACAGATAGGCTAGACTGGTTTCCGACTGACTTTTCCAAAGGTATGAAGCAAAAAGTCATGATAGTAAGTGCCTTTATTATTGATCCGTCTCTTTTTATAATCGATGAACCTTTTCTAGGACTCGATCCACTTGCTATACGGGATTTAATTGGATTAATGGAAGAGAGAAAAGATGATGGCGCTTCTTTGCTGATGTCTACCCACGTTTTGGCCAACGCTGAACGTATCTGCGACCGTTTTATTGTAATGCATGAAGGTCAGATTTTTGCTGTAGGGACACTGAGTGATTTAAGAGAGCATTTTAAAATGCCGAAAGCCAGTCTGGAAGAAATGTACAGTCAGCTAGCTGATAAGGAAGGTTTTTAGATGATAGTCAGTGAATTATTTAAAAAGAGAACAGGCTATTACTATAGACAGCTGGGAAAATATTTGAAATACGTGTTTAATGATCATTTTGTCATTGCTCTACTTATATTACTGGGAGCAGTAGGTTTTACGTATTCGAATTATCTGGAAACAGTTGAACCGGATGCTCTCCTGCCAAGACTGATTTTATTCGCTTTTATCATTATTGTCATTAAAACGGGTGGAATTCGTACATTGATTCAACCGGCTGACGGCATCTATTTGCTGCCTCTGGAGAAAAAAATTGGACCGGTCATGCGGAAAAATCTAATTTACAGTCTGATATTTTCAATTTTTTCTGCTTTTCTAATGGCATTCTTGACTGCACCGCTAGTATTGGTACTTAACCAGTCTGAAGAGCAGGCCAGCGTGATATGGATAGCAACGGTTCTGATTGCCAAAACAGCAGATACCCTGTTATCGTATTACAGTTTTAAGTTGAATAAGGCTGAAAAAGAAAACAAAGTACGCTTGATGACAAATTCAGCACTTTTTTCGATAGTATTTATGACCTTATTTTATTCGCTCCTTATCGGATTTTTACTAAGTCTGGCTTTGATGTTCCTTTTAGGTATGTATATTTTAGATTCAGATAAAAAAACTATTTGGAATTGGGAGCGCCTGATTGATAGTGAACAGAAAAGAGTACAGGCAATCTATAAAATAATCAATTTATTTGTAGAGACACCTTATGGAAATAATAAAGTTAAGCGAATGAAGCCCCTGGATGCCTTCATCAATTTATTTGATAGAAGAACCGACTTACACAGCTATTATATTTCGCGTGTATTTTTCCGTCAAACCTCATTCAGTGGCCTCTATATAAGGTTGACAGTTATAGGTGCAGTTATACTTGCCCTTAATTCTTCAACTTGGCTTTCAGTCTTAATCAGCCTCTTGTTTATGTATCTTATTGGGTTTCAGTTACTTCCCTTAAAACAACTTTTAGATAAAACTGTCTATTTTAAATTGTATCCAGTCAAAGATACTGATAAAATAAAAGCCATCCAAAAACTTATTTCGAAAGTGCTGCTCATAACGGCTATATTGTTTTCTTTAGCGTCTTACTCCGGGGGGATGGACTCTATTATTGTATTAGCAGCAAACCTTCTGTTTGTTTATGGATTTGTCAGGTTTTATATTCCTAAGCGATTAGGATAACTTAAAAGGGGAGATTTATATGAAAGTAATCTGGAACAGTGAGATAGTTGATCGAAGTGAAGTGACCATCGATCCTGAAGATAGAGGATACCAGTTCGGTGATGGCATATATGAAGTCATCCGAGCGTACAACAAAGAATTCTTCTGCCTTGATGAACACCTTGACCGGTTCTTTTCAAGTGCCGAAAAAATAGAGATGCATGTACCTTATACTAAAAATGAACTGAAACACCTTGCCAATCGCCTGTTAAGTGAAACGGGAGTGAATACCGGCAATTTGTACCTGCAGCTGACACGAGGCGTTGCGTCTCCACGCAACCATATGTATCCTGACGCGAGCGTCTTACCGATGCTGACAGGAACATTTACTGAAACTGAGCGTGATCAGCAGATGCTTGATAAAGGGATACATACTATAGTAACTGAAGACATCAGATGGCTAAAGTGTGATATTAAAATGATTTCTCTGCTCGGAAATATTATGGTTAAACATGAAGCGCACAAGAAAAATGCTTATGAGGCAATACTCCATAGAGACGGTATAGTAACCGAATGCTCTGCCGCAAATGTCGCTATCGTTAAAAACGGTGTAATTCATACTCACCCTGACGGCAATCTTATTTTGCCGGGCATTACTAAGCTTGTGTGGAAACGCTGTGCCGAGCGTCTAGGCATACCTGTGGTAGAAGAACCTTTTTCTCTCGATGAACTGTATAATGCAGATGAAATTTTCTGTTCCAGCACGACAATGGAAGTCATGCCGGTTAAAAAACTCGATAACAAAGTGTTTTTCAGTGAAACTGCAGGAAGTGTGACGCGAAAACTGCAGGAAGCCTATAAGGCTGAAATAGAACAATGTTGCGGAAAACTGCCTGTTCACTAAAAAAAGAACAGGCACTCTCTTGACGAGCTCCTCTTTTATTTCTACAATAGAAGTTGAGTAACTACCTGTACTGTTAAAAAATTAAGTCTATGTATACAAAGGATGGAATATAATGGAGCTAGAGAGAGAAACGGGGTGGGAATTGCATCCTATTGGTGGAGATACTGGACATGCTTATATGGGCACCAAAAACGAGGAACGTTTATTTTTAAAACGCAATTCCTCTCCATTTCTAGCAGCTCTGTCTCTAGAAGGTATTTCGCCAAAACTGGTATGGACCAAGAGAATTGGAAACGGGGATGTACTGACTGCTCAAGAATGGTGCAGTGGAAGAACGTTACACAGAAGTGAAATGTCTTCAGTCAATGTCCAAAGAATTATTGATAAAGTCCATCAGTCTGAGAGTCTGAAACGGATGCTGCATCGATTAGGGGGAAAGGTCTTTTCACCATCTGATTTCTATTTTGAGTGTCTTTATGATATGGCTCCAGAATTGGCAGCTCATCCTTTAATCCAGCAGGCTTTTTCATTTCTAGACCGATATATGCCTGAAGATGCTCCGCTTGAAAACAAAGTGGTCTGTCATGGGGATGTTTCTCACAAGAATTTCCTGTTGTCCAATGAAGAGCATCTTTTTTTAGTGGACTGGGATTCAGCCCTTCTGGCCGACCCGTTTGCAGATTTAGGTCAGCTGCTGGTAAGATATTTTGAAGTGGCGGAATGGGATAATTGGATTCACGCCAATTATGGTACATTTTCAGATTCAGTTCATGACAAACTGTTTTGGTACAGCGTTGTGAATAGTGTACTCGATATAAAGTCCAATCATAAAAAACAGGACTTTATTCGTATGAATCATAATTTATTGAAATTAAACGGAGTTTTATCTTTTGTATGATAAGACGAGCTGAATGTGTCCGTTCTATTGTGAGGAGAATTTGATGAGATTAAGGCATAAACCTTATGCAGAAGAAAAGTTAAAAGAACACAGTCAGTATGTAGTGTGGGAACCGGAAACCGTCAAAGGCAACTGGTCAAGTCGCTTTGATAAAGATCAGCCCCTGCATATTGAAATAGGCTGCGGGAAAGGCCGTTTTATTATAGAAATGGCCAAACTTCATCCGGAAATCAATTTCGTAGGAATCGAACTACAGACGAGTGTCATTGTATCTGCGTTAGACAAGCAGATAGAAGCTGATTTACCAAACGTACAGCTTGTTCAGGTTAATGCAAAAGATCTGACAGATGTGTTTGATAAAGGCGAGGTTGACCGTATCTATTTGACTTTCTCAGACCCTTGGCCAAAAAACCGTCACGAAAAGAGACGTTTGACTTATAAAACATTCTTATCAGTCTATAAGACTATTTTAAATTCAAAAGGCGCTTTACATTTTAAAACTGATAACCAGCCTTTGTTTGAATATTCCCTAGTCAGTTTTTCTAAATTTCCAGCTATTCTAGAAGAGGTTTATCTGGATCTTCATAACAGTGATGTTGATGAAAATGTCATGACAGAATATGAAGAAAAATTTTCTAAAAAGGGAAACAGAATATATAAAGCAATAGTCAAATTTTAAAAAAACAGTCTTCTTTCCCGCCATCCAATTGTGGTGGTGAAAGAAGACTGTTTTTAACTTGTTAAACCTTGTATAAATCAATAAGACTGCCAGTATAGGCATCCACAATGAATTCGTACTGAATGAGTTTGTTTTCCTCAAAACGGGATATTCCGCCGTAATAGACATCTGTTTCATAGGCATATTTTTTCCATGGAACCTTGGTCAGTTCTATCCACGAGCCATCTATCGGTCCTTCTTTGAGGAATTCTTTTTTTATTTTTTTCAGCAAATCGTCTGCTTTCAGCGATTTTTTACCGGAAACGAATGAGAATGCTACTGCGCCTAATAAAAATGAGAGCAGCAGTGACCCTCCTAGAATACTCCACTCTGTCGAAGAGAATTGGTTACCTAATCGGCTTTTTTTCTTGAACATTATTTTCTGCCTCCTATCCTGTAATCATCTTGCTATCGTATTCATTTTAGCATAGATGTCTGACAAGTGTAACAGAAACAAATCAGTTTAGCTTAAATAAAGAGTGCTTTTTGTGTATAATAATAAGGTATAGCATGAGAAAGAACAATAATATTTATAGGAGGATAGCGTTAGTCTGACTAACGGTTTATATATGACTGATGAGACATTTGAATTAATCAAGAAGACAACAGAATTACAGGGAACGAGCGGCTTTGAACATAATGTAAGAGACTTCATGAGAGAAGAAATGGATGGTCTGGTGGATTCAATCGAAATGGATGGTCTGGGAGGCATATTCGGGATTAAGCAGGCAGCAGACAAGAATGCCCCTGTACTCATGATTGCGGCTCATATGGATGAAGTGGGCTTCATGGTGTCTTCCATTACCAAGAAAGGCCTTATCAAAGTACTGCCAATGGGCGGCTGGAATCCCTATGTTGTTTCAGCGCAGCGTTTTACGCTTCAGACGAAAAAAGGAAACTACCCATTGATTTCTTCTTCGATTCCGCCCCACCTGCTGAAAGGTCAGAAGAAAGAGACCTTATCGGTTGACAGTATTCTCTTCGATGGTGGTTTTGAATCTAAGGAAGAAGCGGAAGAATATGGTGTCAGACCTGGAGATGCGATTGTACCGGCTGTTGAAACGATACAGATGGCGAACAAGAAAACCATTGCCGGCAAGGCATGGGATAATCGTTATGGGGTGACACTGGTACTGGAATTATTAAAAAAACTTGAAAACGAAACACTGCCCTTCACATTGATAGCCGGAGCAAATGTTCAGGAAGAAGTCGGTCTGAGAGGAACTAAGGGTGCTGTACGCAAGTTCAACCCAGATGCCTTTATTGCTGTAGACTGTTCACCTGCAAACGACTTGAATGGCGATAAGGAAGCATTTGGACGCTTGGGTGATGGGTTCCTTCTGAGAATTCAAGATCCGGGCATGATTTTATCCAAGGAAATGAAGGATTATTTGATTGACACAGCAGAAACGCATGACATTCCCTATCAGTATTTTGTTTCAAAAGGTGGGACAGATGCCGTAGCAGCGCATCAGCTAAATGAGGGTATTCCAAGTGCGGTCATTGGTGTTCCGGCACGCTATATTCACACTCACCAGTCATTGTTCAGAATCGATGATTATGAAGCTGCCAGAGAAATGGTTTACCAGGTTGTTCAATCCTTTGACCAGTCCGTATTGGACACACTTAAGAAATTTTAAATCAGTTGATAAGAGGAGAAATAATATGTTTATAAGCACGTACAATAATAAAGGATTAAATGATGTTTTGATGATAATGTTCAAGAAAGCTGATTCGTCTGATCAGTTGATGGAAAAAAAGGGAGACGTCACTGTAATAAAAGAGAAGTCCACTGGGGAAGTTGTGGGTATAAATCTGTTCAATGCCTCGACTTACCTGAAGGAGCTGACGGACGGTCCCCAGATTTTATCGGAAGCAGACAGAGGGGCGCTTAATCAGCTACTTAAAGAGCATCAGTTTGATGTGGAGCTTAAGAATCAGGGCGGCTCAAAATTCGTAGTTGGTTTTGTCAAATCCTGTGAACCAGTTGAAGGGTCTGATCACTTAAATTTGACCCAGACTGAAGTAGAGGATGGAAAAACTCTACAGATTGTCTGTGGAGCAGGCAATATAGCTGAAGGCCAGAAAGTAGTCGTAGCAAAAACAGGTGCTGTATTACCTGATGGTTTGGTTATCTGGCCTGGTGAATTAAAGGGAGTTAAAAGTGAAGGAATGATTTGTTCCGCTAGAGAATTAGGTCTTCCTCAGGAAAAGGCTGGAATAATGGTCCTTTCTGATGAAGTAGAAACAGGATCAGCTTATAAATTTTAATGAATACATGGTTGAATCTTCAACAAAGTGAAGGAGGGTGAATATGGCTTCTAAGTACACGGATTTCTTTGACTCTTCAAGGAGTACAAAACCTAAAAGAGAAGGTAAATTGGAAACACCAGAATTCGAGTCACCTAAATTCGAGGACCGCTATGCCTTGCCTGAAGATATAAAAAGAAAAGAAGATATAAAAAAGGAATTCAAAAATTATCTGACACATAAAGAAGAAAGCTTTAATAGAGGTTATGTAGCCCCTCCTTTCGAAGCGAGTAAAGTGCCTTCGCCCTATCATGGGTTCAAAAAGCCCAAAGCTAGAGGTAAAAAAGTTATTGACTACAGTAAGCTGAAGAATGACATGGCTAAACAGCCCAGTGACTTTATTATTCTTGAGACTTTTTCCACACCGGAGCTGGAAACAATATGGACACATCAGTCCGAAAGTTGCAAGCCTCAACCTGATAAAAAGCTGAAGAGCAGCAGTAAATCCTTTAAACGTCCGACAAGAGAGAAGGCAAGCCGTTCCCATGGCCTGCACCGTACACTGGAGTCAATTATGGACGAAGAACAGAGTGGAAATAATAATTCTAAAAGAAATGTTCCAGGGTATTTTAATAATAAGTGAGGATTATCATAATAGACTAGCTTTTTTTAATGATTTCACTTATAGTATATAACGATGCAAAATTAACCGATGTACACAAACTGGAGGATTTTTAACGTATGAATCAAGAAGAACTATACCACTTTGTGGGAATCAAAGGATCAGGGATGAGCGCACTAGCACTTATTCTCCATGATAAAGGCTACAAAGTACAAGGGTCAGATGTCAAAAAATACTTCTTTACGCAAAAGAATTTAGATGATAATAATATTCCTATCTTACTATTTGATCAAGACAACATTAAGGAAGACATGACAGTGATTGCAGGAAATGCTTTCCCTGACAGTCATGAAGAAATCGTTAGAGCTAAGGAACTTGGACTGACTGTTATCCGATATCATGATTTTCTTGGTCAATTAAGCAATGAGTTTACAAGTGTTGCTATCACAGGTTCTCACGGGAAAACCAGCACCACTGGTCTTATGTCCCACGTTCTTAGCGGCATCAAGCCAACCAGTTATTTGATTGGGGATGGAACAGGCAAGGGAGAAAAAGATGCTAATTATTTCGTGCTTGAAGCCTGCGAATACCGACGCCACTTTTTAGCCTATAAAACTGATTACGCCTTAATCACTAATATTGATTTTGATCATCCGGATTACTATGAAAGTATTGAAGATGTACAGGATGCTTTTGTTGAGTTCTCAAGTCAAATCAAGAAAGCTATCTTTGCCTGCGGGGATGACGAACGCCTGCAGAAACTGCATGCACCTGTCCCAGTCGTTTACTATGGCTTTGACGAGTATAATGATTTTCAGGCAAAAAATATTGAACGTACAACAGTCGGTTCAACTTTTGATGTGTATGTTCGTGGCGATTTCCATGGACGCTTTACGATTCCTTCTTTCGGCAAGCATAACATTCAGAACGCTTTGGGAGTTATTGCCTTCGCCCATTACGAAGGTCTGGAGCAGGACAAAGTGATGGAGAGACTGCTTTCATTCAAAGGCGTTAAAAGACGCTTCACTGAAAAAGAAGTAATGAACACGGTTATCATCGATGACTATGCCCATCATCCTGCAGAAATCAGAGCCACACTGGATGCGGCCCACCAGAAATATCCGGATAAGGAAATCGTGGCCGTCTTTCAGCCGCATACTTTCAGCCGTACCGTTGCCATGTTGAGTGAATTTGGCCAAGCCTTGGATATGGCAGATGCGGTTTACCTGTGTGATATTTTCACATCTGCAAGAGAACAGGAAGGTAAGGTCACGATTAAAGACCTGCTGGATAAGACGGAAAAAGGTATGGATGTCGTCTCGGAAGACGATTTATCTGTATTGCTTAAGCATAAAAATCAGGTTGTTGTCTTTATGGGCGCTGGAGATGTCGAGAAATTTGAACATGAATTTGAACGCATCTTAAGTCAGTCTGAAGCTAAAATTTAATCAGTGTTGATAGAGAAGGTCTAATATCTGAGACATAACAGAGAAGTAGTGTGTTATGTTTCTGATTAAGGACGTTCTCTTTTTCTATTCATGAAATTTTGATACTATAGGATTAGGATACTAGTCGGGAGTTGGAAAAATTGACCAATAAAAATAAATTACTACTGATTGACGGACACAGTGTAGCGTTCAGAGCATTCTATGGTCTACACAGTCAAATCGAACGAATGAAAAACAGAAATGGTCTGCACACAAATGCCCTTTATGGCTTTCATAATATGCTGGATGTCATCGTTAACAAGGAACAGCCGACGCATGCCCTTGTGGCGTTTGATGCAGGCAAGACCACCTTTAGACATGATTTTTTTGAGGAATATAAAGGCGGCAGGTCCAAGATGCCATCAGAGTTCGCTGAACAGATTCCATTCATGAAAGATTTGCTGGCAGGTTTTGGTCTGGAAAGTTATGAACTGGATAATTTTGAAGCAGATGATATTATCGGAACGCTAGCTAAAGAAGCTGAGAAAAAAGGCTTTGAAGTAGTCATACTTACAGGAGATCGCGATTTAACGCAACTTGCTTCTGATAAGGTAAGGGTAGATATTACCAAAAAAGGAGTCAATGACCTTAAAGAGTACACTAAAGAGTCTATTATGGATGAAATGGGTATATCCCCAGATCAGATTACCGATATGAAAGGCTTGGCCGGAGACTCGTCAGATAACATCCCTGGCGTGACTAAAATAGGCGAGAAAACAGCACTGAAATTGCTCCATGAATACGGATCGGTTGAAAATCTATACGAGAACATTGATGAAATGAAGAAATCCAAGCGTAAAGAATATCTTATTGATGAAAAGGAAACAGCTTTTTTAAGTAAGAAACTGGCTACAATTGATTGTGCTGCACCAGTAACTGTTAATCTGGAGGAATTAGACTACTCTGGAAGAGACATGGAAAAACTGATTGCCTTCTATAAGGATATGGACTTTAATTCTCATCTTGAAAAACTGGATACCTCTGATTATATGGAGCAACTGGCTGAAGAAGCTGAAGAAATAGACTATACTTTTCTTGAAAAGATAGAAACAAACCACTTTACTGAAAAAATGTCCCTCTACCTTGAAATGCTTGATGAGAATTACCACCATGCAGAAATTGTGTCTGTTACATGGGGTGACGAGAGTAATTTGTACGTTTCGAAGCCGGAAACGGTCTTTAACTCTGATGTATTTAAAGAATGGATTGAGGATGACTCACAAAGTAAGGTCGTCTACGATACGAAGCGAACATATGTCGCTTTACACCATCGAGGAATGAAGCTGAGAGGGGTCAGTTTCGATATTATGCTGGCTTCTTACCTACTAACGGCCGAAGACAGCAGCAGTGGTGATATTGCTGATGTAGCCAAAAAGCACCATTTCGATGGTATTTCTCCGGACGAAGTAATATACGGCAAAGGAAAAAAGAAGGCTCTGCCGGAAGACCGCGGATTAATGTATAATCATATTGCCCGAAAAGTTCAGGCAGTATTAGCGCTGTCAATTAAAATGAATAAAGAGCTGATTGAAAATGAACAGGAAGATCTGCTGAAGAAAATGGAGCAGCCGCTTGCGGTTGTATTAGCTGAAATGGAAATTCAAGGAATTACTGCTGATGCTGAGCGACTGGAGAAAATGAAAGCAGAATTCAAGGATACTCTTGAAGGAATCGAAGAAATTATTTATAAAGAAGCAGGGGAAACATTTAATATCAATTCGCCAAAACAGCTGGGTGTGATATTATTCGAGAAGATGGGCTACCCGGTTATTAAAAAGACAAAAACCGGCTACTCGACAGCGCAGGATGTCTTAGAAAAATTGAGGGATCAGGCCCCCATTGTGGAGCATATACTGCATTACCGTCAGATTGCTAAAATTCAGTCTACCTATATTGAAGGGCTATTAAAGGTGATTGACAAGGACACAAGTAAGATTCACACACGATACCTTCAAACAGTCGCCAGAACGGGCCGGTTGAGCTCCGTGGATCCGAATCTTCAGAATATACCGATAAGATTGGAAGAGGGCCGAAAAATCAGACAGGCCTTTGTTCCAAGAAAAGAAGGCTGGAAAATATTTGCCTCTGACTATTCTCAAATCGAACTGCGTATCCTGGCTCATATATCGAAAGATGAGCACCTTATCAACGCCTTCTTGGACAATGAGGATATTCATACAACAACCGCCATGCGCGTCTTTAATATTGAAAGTGCCGATAAAGTGACCCCGGCAATGAGACGAGAGGCCAAGGCTGTCAATTTTGGAATTGTCTATGGAATCAGTGACTATGGCTTGTCTCAGAATTTAAACATCACGAGAAAAGAAGCGAAAGAATACATCGATACTTACTTCGACCGCTTTCCGGGAGTCAAAGAATTTATTGATACGGTGATTAGAGAAGCGAAAGATGAAGGGTATGTTGAAACGCTCTTCCATAGACGCAGGTATCTGCCGGATATTAATTCCAGAAATTTCAATTTACGTTCATTTGCCGAGCGAACAGCTATGAACACGCCTATTCAAGGGAGCGCTGCAGACATCCTGAAGATGGCAATGATAGAAATGGACAGACGAATAAAAGAAGAGAATTTAAAAGCAACAATGCTTCTTCAGGTACACGATGAGCTGATTTTTGAAGTGCCGGAAGACGAGCTGGAAATTATTGAACAACT
Organism: Alkalibacterium sp.; assembly: GCA_007692455.1. Taxonomy (GTDB): domain Bacteria; phylum Bacillota; class Bacilli; order Lactobacillales; family Carnobacteriaceae_A; genus Alkalibacterium. Next base: position 45,128 of record RECC01000036.1, read on the forward strand.
GGTAAAAGATGTGATGGAGAAAACTGTTGAATTGGCAGTTCCGCTCAAAGTTGAAAGCAGCTTTGGGGATAACTGGTACGAAGCTAAATAAAAAAAGAGCGGAATTTTTCCGCTCTTTTAGACTGTTTGAATCTATAAAGAAAGTTGAGAAGAAAGCATGCCTGAATTACCGGAAGTAGAAAACGTAAAAAATGGATTAACTAAACTCATAATCGGAAAGAAAATAATGGCAGTAGACATTCTCTGGAATAATATTATTAAAGATCCTTCTGTGGAAGTATTTCGCCGCGAGCTCGAAGGGGAAACTTTTAGAGAAATCAAACGCCGGGGAAAGTTTCTACTGTTTGTACTAGATAATTATACTCTTATCAGTCATTTGAGAATGGAAGGGAAATTCCGGTTAGAATCCAGTGGACAGAATCGCACTAAACACACTCATGTTATTTTTAAACTGGACAACAATGAAGAGCTGAGGTATCTTGACGTCAGAAAATTTGGGCGCATGAGTCTCGTAGCCCACTCGGATCTGCAGATGCATCCGTCCCTTACTCATCTGGGACCGGAGCCTGTAGAAAATAATCTGCTGAAAAGTCACCTTGAACATAAATTTAAAAAAACCAGCCGACCTATTAAAGCTGTCTTGCTTGACCAGAGTATAGTCGCCGGTATCGGAAATATTTATGCAGATGAAATATTATTTTTGTCCGGAATTTATCCAGGCAGACTGGCAGTTGATTTGTCAGAAGAGGATATTGTCATCCTGCACCAGTCCATTCTTCAGATAATGGCGGAAGCAGTTAATTCAGGAGGTACCACTATCCGGACCTATTCCAATGCATACGGACTGGAAGGCTCTTACCAGAACAAACTGAAAGTATACGGAAAAGCAGGAGAAGCCTGCAGTCGATGCGGTCATACCATCGAGAAAACTAAAATAGCACAGCGTGGGACACATTACTGTCCGTCTTGCCAGGTTCACTGATGTCAGAAAGGAAGATTTCATGACTTATTTTCTAGGTTTGACAGGAGGAATTGCTTCTGGAAAATCGACAGCCAGCCAATTTTTCAAGTCCAAAGGTATTCCTGTCATAGATGCTGATGTAATCGCTCGAGAAGCTATGGAAACCGATCAGCCTGCATTCAGAGATGTTGTCGACTCATTCGGGACCTCTATATTAACTGATGAAGGAAATTTAGACAGAAAAGCACTTGGACAACTGATATTCAATGATGAAGCTAAGCGGAAAAAATTGAATGCCATTGTTCAGGAAGATATTCGCCAGAGAATTAATCGTCAGAAAAAGGATTTTAGCGAAAAAGATACACCGCTCGTTATCCTGGATATCCCTCTGCTTTTTGAAGCGGATTACGAAGACGAGGTCAATGCGGTAATGGTTGTTTATGTGGACAGAGAGACACAGATCAAAAGGCTGATGAGTCGGGATGATATAAGTGAAGAAGATGCAGTCAAACGAATAGACGCACAGTATCCCATCGAAGAAAAAGCAGAAAAAGCGGATGTTGTGATAAATAACAATTATTCAATTAAAGAAACCCAAAACCAGCTGGCTGATTGGATAATCACGAATGGTTTTCAAGCCAAGGATATAAATGTGATATAATACTAGTAATAAATCATTGTAAAGGACTGAAGGCTATGCATTGTCCGAAATGTCAGCACAACGGAAGCAGAGTAGTAGATAGTCGACCAGCAGATGACGGAAAAGCGATCAGACGGCGCCGGGAATGTGAAGCCTGTCTGTTTCGATTTACAACTTTCGAAAGAATTGAGCAGAGTCCCATACTTGTAGTTAAAAAGAATGGAAACCGAGAAGAATTCAGCCGGGAAAAGCTGTTGAGAGGAATCAGACGAGCATGTGAAAAACGACCGGTTACCGCTGAAGATCAGGAAAAAGTAGTGAATAAGGTCGAATATAAAATCAGAGAAAACGGATCTAGCGAAATTCCGTCAACTAAAATTGGTGAATTTGTCATGGATGAGCTGGCGGAGTTAGACGATGTGGCCTATATTCGATTTGCGAGTGTTTACAGACAGTTTAAAGATATTGGCGTTTTCATGCAGGAAATGCAGGAATTGGAAAAAAAGAGAAAAGAACACGAAGATAGTTAGAAAGGATAGTAGGCAATGAGCTACCCCTGGAAATCAATCAGCCCTAAAGATTCACTTCTTATAATCAAGTCAGCTATCCTTACTGATAGTCATACCCGTACTATAATATCTCTTTATCAGCCGCTAATTGGTAGGGAAGCTGTGAGTTTGTATTTGCTCATGAAAGAGTATCTGGCGGAAACGACAGATAAAGAGGTAGTTCTGGCAGATTTACTTGCCCAGCTAAGCATAGATGTTCAAGGGTATTATACTGCGCGAATTAAGCTGGAAGCATATGGCCTCATAAAAGTTTTTAGGCAAAAAGAAAATGAAACAACTTATGCCATTTCACTTCAGTCTCCTTTATCACCAGAACAATTTTTCTCTGACTCAATGATGAAGATGATGCTGGTTGAAAAAGTAGGGCAGAGACTGACAAAAGAACTCCAAGAGCGCTTTGCTGTCTCGAATCAGGATTTAAGCGGCTATGTAGAGATTACTAAATCATTTCTGGATGTCATTCATGTTGACATGAGTAAATACAGTGGTAACTCGTTCGAAGGAAACCATCCGCAGCCTGAAGTTAAAGCAAATCTTTCTGATGAGCTGGTGCAGAACAGTATCTTTGACTGGCCTTTTTTCGTCGAAGGGCTAAATAAACATTATATTAACAGTCAGTCCCTGACGAAGGATGTCAGGAAAACAATTCTTACTTTTCATCTCCTGTATGGCATAGATGAACTGGAAATGCAGAAACTGGTTCTGGAAGCTTCGGACATTATGTCAGGTGATGTAGATGAGAAACGATTAACCACATTAGTGCATAAAAAATACTTAAATCAGTCCGCTAAGAAAACTGAGTCCGCGCAAAACAAAGGGAATTCCCAAAAAAGGACCAGGCAGCTAGAGCAGAAAGGCTTTTCTGAAGAGGAGATAGAAATCATTCTTCATGCTGAAGCTACTCAGCCCTATAATTATCTAAAATCGATAAAACAGCAGAAAGGCGGCTTTGTGACCTCCAACGAAACTTGGATTTTAAAAGAGCTGGTGGGTAACGCCCCTCTTTCAACTGCAGTTATCAATATTCTGCTGAACTATTTGCTGATTATAAAAGACGCCCCGACACTTGAAAAAAATCTGGCGACTAAAATAGCTAATGACTGGGCACAGAACAAGGTTGCTTCTCCTGAAGATGCAATGATAAAGGTCAAGCAGCTCTATGCGTCCTTCAATCAATCTAAAGAAAAGAAAAGCAAACCAGCCTATAGTAAGAATTACAACAAGAATACTCATGCTCGTAAGGAGACGTTACCAGCCTGGGCTACTGAAACGGCAGAGCGAGATCAGCGTTTAACCAGCGAAGAAGAAGAAGGATACAAAGAGAAATTGAAGAGAATCCGAAATAAAAAGAGTGGTGAATAATAGTGGACAGTATAAAAGAACAGTTAGATAAACTGATGGATGCTTCAAAATTAAGTGATATGTTCAGTAGGATAATGAAAAACGAAGTATTCAAGGATCCGGAAGTTTTGGCGTTTCTTTCGGAAAATAAAGATGCGCTTGATAAAGAAGCCATTGAACGAAGTGCTTCGAAGTTGTATGAATTTGTCTCTGAAAAGAGAAAAGTAGGAAATGATGATTCAAGTCTGGCTCCGGGCTATAGACCCAAGCTTATACTGAACAATCATCGCATAGATGTGACTTATGTTCCGACTTCGGAATTGATTCAAAAACAGAAAGAAGAGAAAATCAAAAGTAGAATCCGGTCACTGTATATGCCCAAAGACCTTAAAGAAGCACGTCTGGAAGATTTTGAAGCCACAAGAAAAAGGCAGAAAGCTCTGGATAAAGCCATAACCTTTATCGAAAATTATCTTGAGTCACCCAAGTCGTTCCACAAGGCACTTTATTTACATGGTCCTTTTGGTGTAGGAAAGACATTCCTGCTAGGCGGGATTGCGCATGAATTGTCCGAGCAGGGTTACCCCTCTCTGATTGTCCATTTTCCAACATTTGCTGTTGAAATGAAAAACTCGATTGGGAAAAACACAACTGAAGATAAATTGGACAAGTTCAAAAAGGCACCTGTTCTTATGATAGATGATATAGGAGCCGACTCTTTATCTTCATGGATTAGAGATGATATACTGGGGGTCATCTTACAGTACCGTATGCAGGAAGAATTGCCTACTTTCTTTACGTCTAATTTTGACATGAATCAGCTGGAAAAAGAGCACTTAAGTGTCACTCAGAGAGGAGAAACAGAACCTCTTAAAGCTAAACGAATTATGGAGCGTATTCGTTTTCTCTCTGAAGAAGTTGAAATGTCCGGCGAAAACAGAAGACACAATTAATGATTGATTAATAGGGGTATCCGTGATAGAGTACTTCATATATAAACAAACAAACGATGAGAAAGACACCGTCATTAGTTATTCAAAAGAGAGGAAGACATCTGCTGAAAGTCTCCCATAATCTAATGATGACCACTTTCGAGTATTATCCGGAAAAATGAAGTAAGGATAGTCGTATCTCTGCGTTAAAGAGTAATGAAGATAGAAAGACACCGTCTTTCTGTAAACATGGGTGGAACCGCGTAAATTTGACGTCCCATTGGATAATACTGTTATTCAATGGGACTTTTTCTATGTTTAATTATAAAAGGAGGAATTATTAATGTCAGAAAATATTACAGTTACACTACCAGACGGTTCAGTCAAAGAAGTTGAACAAGGGACAACGCCTGAACAGATAGCTGAATCAATTGCCAAGTCACTTAAGAAGAAAGGGCTGGCGGCAAAGTGGAACGGAGAGCTAGTTGATTTTAATCGTGAACTGAACGAAAATGGGGTCCTCGAAATTGTCACCCCAGATCATGATGATGCTCTGCAAGTACTTAGACATTCAACTGCTCATTTGATGGCTCAGGCAATCAAACGCCTGTATCCCTCAGTAAAGTTTGGTGTCGGTCCTGCAATTGAGAATGGCTTTTATTACGATACCGATTCTGAACAGCCGATTACGGAAGAAGATTTGGAAAAGATTGAAAATGAAATGATGTCAATTGTTAAAGAAAACCTGCCAATTGTACGTAAAGAGATTTCAAGAGAGGATGCTCTCAATCTGTTTGCTGACGATCCGTATAAAATTGAATTAATTACTGATTTACCGGAAGATGAAGAACTTACCGTATATGAGCAAGGGGATTTTGTCGATTTATGTAGAGGCGTACATGTACCTTCTACAGGCAGAATTCAGGTATTCAAGCTGCTCTCATTAGCCGGAGCCTACTGGAGAGGAAACTCCGACAACAAAATGATGCAGCGGGTCTACGGTACAGCTTTCTTCAATAAAAAGGACTTAAAAGATTATCTGAATATGCGTGAAGAAGCTAAGCAGCGCGATCACCGTAAACTTGGGAAAGAGCTGGAGCTGTTTATGCTTTCCCCTGAAGTAGGTTCTGGCCTGCCATTCTGGCTGCCTAAAGGAGCAACTATTCGACGTGTGATTGAACGCTACATTACGGACAAGGAAATTAGCCTGGGATATGAGCACGTCTATACGCCAATCATGGCTAACGTCGATTTTTACAAAAAGTCCGGTCACTGGGATCACTACCACGAAGACATGTTTCCACCGATGGATATGGGAGACGGTGAAATGCTGGTTCTTCGTCCTATGAACTGTCCACATCACATGATGGTCTTTAAGAACGATGTCCGCAGTTACCGTGATTTGCCTATTCGTATTGCAGAACTGGGGCAGATGCACCGTTATGAGAAGAGTGGAGCATTGTCCGGTTTGCAGCGTGTACGTGAAATGACGTTAAACGATGCGCATGTGTTTGTCAGACCTGATCAGATTAAAGAAGAGTTCACTAGAGTGGTTGAATTAATGCTGGCTGTTTTTGAAGATTTCGATATAACGGATTATCGCTTCAGGTTGAGCTACAGAGACCCTGAAAATACTGAAAAATATTTCGACGACGATGCTATGTGGCAGAAAGCAGAATCCATGCTGAAAGAAACACTGGACGATATGGGGCTGGAATACTTTGAAGCAATAGGTGAAGCAGCTTTCTATGGTCCGAAACTGGATGTTCAGGTTAAGACGGCTATGGGCATAGAAGAAACCTTATCGACCGTTCAGCTTGACTTCCTGTTGCCTGAACGCTTTGATCTGACATACGTCGGTGAAGACGGACAGGACAGCCACAGACCTGTCGTTATTCACCGAGGAATTGTTTCAACGATGGAGCGGTTCGTCGCTTACCTGATTGAACGCTATAAAGGCGCATTCCCGACATGGCTGGCACCGGTACAGGCTAAAATTATTCCAGTAAACCTCGACATTCACGGTTCATTCGCTGATGATCTTAAAGACACATTAGCTGCAAAAGGTCTTCGTGTGGAAGTTGACAACCGAAATGAAAAAATGGGGTATAAAATCCGGGAAGCGCAGACGCTTAAAATTCCTTACCAGTTAGTTGTTGGTGACAGTGAAATGGAAAACAACACCATAACTGTCAGAAAATATGGTGAGAAACAAACGGAAACTGTTCCGATGGATGAGTTTGTCAGCAAGCTGATACAGGAGAACACGAAGTAAAGTGTAAAATGATTTGACATTTATTTTTAGACGTGATAATATTAAAAAGTTGAGAAAACAAAGCAGAAGCCCCCGCTTCTCGCCTTAGTAGATTTTAATCTCTGGGCAGATATGGACGTATATAATTAAAACACGTACCTGTATGTGTTTAATGCGGAGATAAGGCGGGAATTCTATTAACTAGATGAACCGTCTTTTTCTGTGCTTTTCTCGCAAATACTTTGGAGGTGACCACCATAGCTAAAGACATGATTGTCAACGATCGAATTCGTGCGAACGAACTGCGTCTGATCGGTAAGGACGGTGAACAGATAGGGGTAGTCCCACGTAAAGAAGCCATTCGTTTAGCAGAAGAGGCTAATCTGGACGTAGTACTTGTTTCCCCTAACGCGAAACCACCTGTGGCACGTATAATGGACTACGGTAAATATCGCTATGAACAACAGAAAAAAGAACGTGAAGCAAGAAAGAATCAGAAGATTGTCAATGTTAAAGAGATTCGTTTGAGTCCAACAATTGATGATCACGATTTTGATACTAAACTGCGTAATGCACGTAAGTTTCTGGAAAAAGGCGATAAAGTTAAAGTATCTATCCGTTTCAGAGGTCGAGCTATTACTCACAAGGACATTGGTCGTGTTGTGTTAGAACGTATGGCAGAAGCTACATCTGATATTTCACAAGTTGAATCTAAGGCTAAAATGGATGGCCGCAGCATGTTCTTGATGCTCGCACCGAAAAGTGAGAAATAAGTAGAAAATAGTCTATCTATTTTCTTGATAACTATAAGAAGAGTATTGGAGGAAATCAATAATGCCTAAGCAAAAAACGCATAAAGGATCAGCTAAACGATTCAAGAGAACAGGAACTGGTAAATTAAAGAGAAGTCACGCTAAAACAAGCCATATGTTCGCGAATAAAACGCAGAAACAGAAACGTAAATTGCGTAAATCTACACTGGTTTCTAAAGCTGACTACAAACGTATCAAACAGCAGCTTGCTAAAATGAAATAAAACAAGATTCTAGGATTGTATTGAAGGAGGAAAAACAATGGCACGAGTAAAAGGTGGAGTCGTCACTCGCAGACGCCGTAATCGCGTATTAAAATTAGCTAAAGGATATTATGGTGCTAAGCATCGTCTGTTTAAAGTTGCTAAGCAACAGGTAATGAAATCATACATGTATGCATTCAGAGACCGTAAACAGAACAAACGTAATTTCCGTAAATTATGGATTGCACGTATTAATGCAGCGGCACGTATGAATGGATTAAGCTATTCTAAATTCATGCACGGCTTGAAATTAGCTGAAATTGATATGAACCGTAAAATGCTTGCAGAATTAGCTGTTAGTGATGCAGATGCATTCGCAGCATTAACTGAAAAAGCTAAAGACGCACTAAATAACTAATTTAAAGAATCTTATAACGGGGGTTTATAACTCCAGTTATAAGGTTTTTTTATTTGTTAACAAAACAGACAAAACTTGTTCGTTTTAACTGAAGGTAACGTGATATAATGTAGAATATGTTTTAACAGAACCCGTAAAATAATACTTGAAAAGTGCAATTACCAATTATCAATTTCGGAGAGCATAGTTATATTGAGTAATAACTGAGTCATGGACAGGAGTCAGTTATAGTTGAGAGGTATTAAGGATGGAGAAGACAAATAAGCGTATAGCGGTTATCGGCAGTGGTATCACTGGTTTGACGACTGCCTACCAGTTAAAAAAACATATAATTGAAGAGAATCTTCCTTATGAAGTAGTGGTTCTCGAGTCTTCTATCCGTTCTGGAGGGAAACTGTATACCATGAAGTTTGGTGAACAGTACATCGACTTAGGCGCTGAATCAATTGATACACGTCAAACGGAAGCTATGCAGCTGATAGAGGAATTAGATTTAACCGATCAGCTTCAGTACAGTAAAAATGGCAAGCAGGATGTCTATGCATTCAATAAACTTTACCATTTCGACTGTCCGACCTATAAGGGTATACCTGTAAAACGAACTGATATATGGAAGTATGATCTAGTTTCTTTTCAGGGAAAACTGGCCTTTTTGAAAGATACTTATTTCTCGCGTCTTGAAAACAGACAGGAAGTTACAACTAAGGAATACTTTGCTCAAAGAGTGGGTGAAGAAGTGGCAGAATATATAGTAGAACCTTTCTTTTCAAAAATCTATTCCAGCGATATTGATGAAATAGGCATACATGGTCTGAATGAACAAATAGTGGACCTGGAGGGGAATTACGGCACGCTGACTAAAACGTTGGAAGCTCATCCAGAACTGCTGGATGGAGACAATAATTACATTACTTTTGATAATGGTCTGGAAACCTTATCGGAAACATTAGTAGAAAATCTGGATACAGCAATACGTTATTCAAAAAAAGTTACTGAAATAAAAAAGAGCATCAATAACACATATATTCTGGACATTAATAAAAAAGAACAACTGAGAGTTGACAGTATTGTAGTGGCCACAGATTCAGGCGCCTATAACCAGATATTCTCCGGAGATGTCGAACTGAACGGTTACTTTAAAGAAATTAAAATGGGGTCCATTGGATTCGTCCTCTTTAGTTTCCCTAAAGGTTCATTCAACAAAACCCCTAAAGGAAATGGTGTTCTTTCTGTCAGACGAAATAATTCGTATATACAAAGTGTTGTCTGGCTAAATAAGAAGTGGGACCATTATAAAGATAAAGATGAAGAACTTCTAGGTGTTTATTTTGGACGAAGCACAGATGGGATTATGATGTCCTTAAGTAATAAGCAGATCGAAGAGGCAATTTTAAACGACTTGAACAGTATATTGGATATTCAAAATGCACCGAACTACAGAATTATCAAGCGATGGCCGAATGCTATTCCTCAATTTTCTTTAAATCATGACGAAAAACGGAAAAATCTTTTCGAATTTCTAGAGGATCATTACCCTGGGTTATATCTTGCAGGGAATGGAATTGACGGTTTTGGCATCAATAATTGTATCGCACAGGCCAAGCGAGCATCTGAAAACGTACTGCAGCACCTAAAAAATACAAAATAGTTTTTATATGAAAGTATTCAACCAATTCTCTCACTATATGCAGCCGATTATTTCTGTATAAGTGAAGATTGGTTGTTTTTTTTTATATTTAACGTATTCTATAAGTAAACCATTCAAGGAGGAAAATACGTTATGGAACTTATTGTATTGGGATGCTATGGTGGTTATCCGACAGACGACACGGGTACAAGCGCATATCTGCTGAAATCTGGCCACTTTAATCTACTGCTGGATGCAGGTAGTTACAGCCTGCTGACGCTAGAAAAGCATGTAGATCCACTTGAACTCGATGCTGTACTGCTTTCTCACTATCATCATGATCACATTGCTGATTTGGGCGTTCTTCAGTTCACACGACTCTTGAAAAGAGATAAAAACGGCAACAGGGCTCACTTGTTACCGATATACTGTCACGATGAAGATGAACAGCGTTACCAGGAAATGACACTGGAAAATGTAAGCGAAGGAATAGCTTATAATCATGATAAAAAAATAGCTATTGGCCCTTTTGATGTTTATCATATGAAAACACTCCATCCTGTGCCGTGTTATGCATTCAAAATTATCGAAAGAGAGTCGGGTAAGTGTTTAGTCTTTACGGCTGATTCAGGTTATATGGAAAAATTCTCTGAATTTGCAGAAGGAGCAGATTGTTTACTAGCAGACAGCAATTTCTATAGAGGAATGGAGAATCATTCTGTACATATGACAGCCAAGGAATGTGGCGTTATTGCAGAAAAAGCAGGTATCAATCAGTTGATATTGACGCACTTGCCTCAAACAGGGAACCATGCTGATTTAGTTGAACAGGCTGAAGAGTACGCTCCAGAGACTAAAGTCAAATTAGCAGAAAAAAATAAAAATTATATAATTTAGAGGAGACTGTATATGTATTATGTAAAAAATCAGCGAGACGGTAAGGAAATTCACGATCCTGCGTTAAATTTGGCAATAGAGTATTACTTGCTGAATGAAGTGCAGCTTGATGAACCAATTTTACTATTTTACATCAACGACAATTCAATTATTGTCGGAAGAAACCAGAATACTTACGAAGAGGTTAATGTTCAGTATGTTGAAGAGAATGGTGTAAAAGTAGTGAGACGCTTCTCCGGCGGCGGGGCTGTTTACCACGATTTGGGAGTACTTAACTTTTGCTTCCTGACTAAAGATGACGGAAATTCATTTAGAGATTTCAAGAAATTTACTAATCCGGTAATTGAAGCTCTTCATAAAATGGGTGTAGAAGGAGCAGAGCTGAGAGGTCGAAATGATTTGGTCATCGACGGCAAGAAATTCTCAGGAAATGCCATGTATGCAAAAAATGGCAGACTTACCGCGCATGGAACTTTAATGTTTGACTCAGAAATTGAAGCTGTAGTGAAGGCACTAAAACCTAAAAAACATAAACTTGAATCTAAGGGAATCAAGTCAATTAGAAGCAGAGTAACAAATATAAAGCCATATTTGAATGATTCTTATCAATACATGAACGCAAAAGACTTCAGAGAACAGCTTCTTCTTTATATTTTTGACACGGATAATAAAGATGCGATCAAAGAATATGAATTGACAGAAGAAGACTGGAAACAAATTGAGCTATTTGCTGATAAATTTACCGATAACTGGGAATGGAACTATGGAAAATCACCGACTTTTGATATGGAAAGAAGCGAGCGACTCTCAGTAGGCACGGTAGAAGTAAAAATGAATGTTAGAAAAGGTTTGATAGCTGACATTAAAATATTTGGTGATTTCTTTGGTATGGGGGAAATTGAAGATGTCGAGAAAGAATTAAGAGGAACGCAATATACTAAAGAAGCTCTGAAGACAAAGGTAAATGAATTGAATATCAATCATTACTTCGGGAAAATGGATGCCGACGAATTGGTTGACTTGCTATACTGATAAGAATGAGATTCCCGTATGCTGACTTAAAGCATGACGGGGATTCTCTTTTTATATATCCAGATTATAACAATTATAAATTAGACATTTGAATAATCAGAGTATGCAATTAAAAACACTGTTAAATCAATGTATTTTATTATTATAAATAATTTCTGAATGAATTTAGTCAAAAAGATGACAAAAAAGGTTTACAAGTGTTCACAATTACGCTATAGTAATAATTGTAAATGACAACACGAAAAAAATATTTAGATAATTTAAAACTCGAAGGGAGAAATACATAATGGTTACATTATTTACTACACCAAGTTGTACATCTTGCAGGAAAGCTAAAGCGTGGTTGGAAGAGTATCAAATCCCTTATACTGAAAAAAATATGGCTCACGAACCATTGAAAATTAATGAAATTAAAGCAATTATGCGCCTGACTGAAGACGGAACTGAAGATATTATTTCTAAACGTTCAAAAGTTTTCAAGGAATTAAATATCGATCTTGATGAACTGTCATTAATGGAATTGTTTGAATTAATACAGGATAATCCGACACTCATCAGACGTCCAATTATACTGGATGAAAAACGTCTACAGATTGGTTACAATGAAGATGAAATCAGACAATTTGTACCGAGAGAAGTACGTGCTATGGAACTTGAAAAGGCACAAAACTTAGTGGCTTTATCACAAGTTTAGCTAAGCGAGTATCGTCTTTTTATGATAGAATCCTCAGAGAATCGGCATGTATGTCGGTTCTTTCGTCTTTTATCCGGCTTTTCGCACAGATTGACACACACTGCTTGTATTTCGGAATGACCTTTTGTATAATAGTCTAAGTGCAGTCTAGAGAGGCTGCTTAAATATTTTTCCGAAACTATTTTCCATAGAATTGTGAGGTGCTGGATTATGGAAATTGAACACATCAATGATGATACGATACGAGTGACTATTGAAAACACTGACTTGGAAGAACGTGGCATCACGTTTCTCGACTTACTGGGAAATCAGAAACAAATTGAAAAATTCTTTTACAGTATATTAGAAGAAGTAGACATTGACGAAGAATTTCAGGAGTCTGAAGCCGTCACATTTCAGGTTATGCCTAATAATAATGGCTTGGAACTGTTTATCAGTAAAGGCAGCAATTTTAAAGAAGATTTATCACATGTCGATGATCTGAAAGAAACACTTTCATCATCAACTTTAAATGAGAATCTTAAAGACTCTGACAATGACGAGGTTGAAGAGTATATTAAACAGGATAATGAAACTAAAGAAGCAATAGTCATCTTACGAAATTTTGAACAGATGATTCATCTTTCTAAAGTACTGTATTTAGAAAGTGGTCTGTCTAATCTCTATACGTATGATAATAATTATTATCTTCATTTAGTCTTCTTTACGGAAGAAATGAATGAAAAAACGAGTGATGAAGAGCTGGCCATTGCATTGGAGTACGGAGAGAAAAGTACTATATCTTCCGAAGTTCTCCAGGAATATGCTGAAAAAATAATGGAAACAAATGCTTTAGAACTTACACGTTATCACTTTAAATAAACGAATATGGAAGACTGCGATGATATTATCGCAGTCTTTTTTCGTGAGTTGTAAAATTTACTGACAATATATATAGTATATAATCCAAAAGAGGTGAAGAAAGGTGATTATTGCTGAGTCGGTTTCAGGAATAAAAGTTAATGCAAAAAAGGCTGAAAGACAAGGTAAGTACTTTTGTTCATTGTGTAAAGAACAAGTTATCTTGAAGAGAGGACAGATTAAGGTGCCTCATTTCTCACATAGACAGGACAGTGACTGCTCTGTTCATTCTGAGGGAGAGACATGGGAACATATGAAAGGAAAGTGTGATCTGTATGACTGGCTTGAACTTATAGGACTCGAGCCGGAAATGGAAGTTTATATAGATTCAATTAGTCAAAGGGCTGATGTACTGTTTAAGTGGATGAATCAACTGTATGCCATCGAGTATCAGTGTAGCCCTGTTTCTGAAAATGAAGTAATTACAAGGACACAAGGCTATCAGTCAGTGAGTATAAAACCCTTATGGATAGCAGGCAATAAATTGAGTTTAAAAGATAAACTGTCAGTTTTAAACCGGTTATTTATTATGGAAGAAGAACAGTTTGGTCGACTTCATCTATCTTACAATGCTGAAATTGAACAGCTTGAAGTTAGCTGTATGGGCGAACCAGTTTTAAGCAGCAGTAAGAGGTGCAGATATTGCCTCAATAAATATGCCACTAGCTTCAATGAGATAAAAGAACGAAAGGCTAGAAGTTTCAGAGCTGCTGGAGATTGCGATAAAAAGAAACAGATCATGCTTCTACATAAAATGAGACATCATAATGTCAGACAATACAGGTCGTTGTTTCAATTAATGTATGAACACAATCTGGTTATAGACAGGTTACCAACCATAATTTTTTCAGAAATCTCAGAAGAGTGGGCCATCAGTACTCACCCTATAGAATGGAAATTACAATTGATAATTTGGCTAAAAGAGTATTCGGACAGTTCTGTGATTACTCAAGATAGAATTGAAAAAGAATTTTATTATCTGATAGGCAAAAAATTTATAAACCGTTATTTTCTTCCGAATCTCAAAGATAACTCCCATACAATACTGCTTCATTTCATTGCCCTGCTTGAGAATCAGAAATACCTGAACCAAGTAGAGGAGAAAGCATGGGAAATAAACAAGTGTAAATATAACTGGTAATTATAAATCGAGTGACGAAAATGCTGGATTTGATTATTCTATTTGAATTCATAGTGTGTTATCATTAAATTATTCTTAAATTATAAGGAGGAAAATAATGGCAGCGGCTAAATCTCTACCTAACAGAGAAGACGTTCCTACACATCAAACTTGGGATTTATCAGTTATATATAATTCTAATGATGAGTGGGAAGCTGATTACAAAGAAGTTGAAAATAAAGTATCAGAAATTAACGATTACAAAGGAACACTAGGTGAAAGTGCAGATGTTTTTCTTAAGGCACTTGAAGGTATGTTAAATCTATCGCGTAAAGTCAGCCTTATTTATGTGTATGCACACCTGAAAAATGATCAGGATACGGCAAACAGCACCTATCAGGCTATGAATGATAGGGCGCGCTTTTTAATTGCTCAGGCTCAAGAAGCAACATCATGGTTTGAGCCGGAAGTAATCGAATTGCCTGAAGCACGACTGAATGAATACTTTGCTGAATCTGAAGAATTGAGTACTTATAAGCACTATATTGAGCAGATGACTGCGAATAAAGCTCATGTTCTTTCTTCAGAAATGGAAGCACTTCTGGCAGGAGCTAGTGAAGTGCTTAATGCTTCCAGTCAGACCTTCAGTGTCCTGAATAATGCTGACCTTCAGTTTCCAAAAGTAAAAGGTGAAGACGGCGAGGAAGTTCAATTGTCTCATGGTATGTACGGCGAGCTTTTAGAGAGTACAGATAGAAGTGTAAGAGAAGAAGCATTCAAAAAAATGTATGAGGTATATGAAGGCTTTAAGAATACTTTTGCCAGCACACTGGCTGCATCGGTAAAAAACCATAATTATCAGGCCAAAGTTCATAACTTCTCTTCTGCCAGAGAAGCAGCACTATCAGACAACCATATTCCGGAAGAAGTTCACGACACATTAATTGATGTGGTAAATAATAACCTTCACTTGCTGCACCGTTACATGGACCTGCGCAAAAAGGTTCTGGAACTTGACGAGCTGCATATGTACGATTTGTACACACCGATCACTGGTGAAGCGAGTCTAAAATATGGTTATGATGAAGCGAAAGAAAAAACTTATGAGGGACTTGAAGTATTAGGTAAAGAATACAAAGATGTGCTTGATCAGGCCTTCAATAACCGTTGGATTGACGTAGTCGAGAACAAAGGTAAGCGTAGTGGTGCTTATTCTTCTGGTGCGTATGATACCAATCCATACATTCTTCTAAACTGGCATGATTCACTGAATCACCTTTACACATTGGTTCATGAACTGGGACACAGTGCGCACAGTTATTTCACTAGAGATAATCAGCCATATGTATATGGCAACTATTCTATTTTCCTAGCTGAAATTGCTTCTACAACAAATGAAAACATTCTGACTGATTACTTGCTTGAAACAACTAAAGATCCGAAAGCACGTGCTTATGTATTGAGTCATTATTTGGATGGCTTTAAAGGAACTGTCTTCAGACAGACACAATTCGCTGAGTTTGAACATTTAATGCATGAAAAAGCGCGCGAAGGACAACCGCTGACAGCTGATTTCTTAAGCCAGGAATATAGAGAACTGAACAGTAAATACTATGGAGAGTCTGTAGAAGATGATGATGCCATCCAGTATGAATGGGCAAGAATTCCTCATTTCTATTACAATTACTACGTCTATCAGTACTCCACAGGATTCTGCGCAGCTACAGCCTTAGCTGATAAAATTCTGAAAAAAGAAGAGGGTGCTCTTGAGGATTATTTAACCTATCTCAAGTCCGGCAGCAGTAACTATCCTATTGAGGTAATGAAAAAAGCTGGAGTTGATATGACAGATGGGGACTATCTAAACAGAGCAATGTCTGTATTTGAAGAAAGACTAAATGAACTTGAAAAAGCATTAGAAGAACTAAATTAATAAAAAAATGTCTTCCAGTTACTGGAAGACATTTTTTCTTAAGTTATACTGTCTGGATGGAGGATATACGAGTCAGGTGAGAATGAGTACTGCTGCTAACCTGATCGTTACATAGACCATGCAATATCTGTTTTGTAATAGACTGGTCAATTCGGTAACCCTGACGCAGGTCATTATTTGAATACACTACGCAAGATGGTGCAGTTGTTATATCCATTTCCATAGCTAAATTCTGATCTTTATTAAATGCTTTTTTTGATAATTCTGATTCCAGATCTTCTTCAAACATTTCAAGATCGAGTTTCGTCAGAGAAGCAATGTGGAGCAAGAGTTCCTTGGTAACTTCTTTGCCTTCCTCAATAACTAAGTGCTGAAGAGTCATTATGAAATTTCTGCCTTTTTTCTTTCCTTGCATTGAAGCTGCCTGAAAAGCAAGGCTTGCATGGTAGGAATCAGTATATAATTTATTTCGGTTTGTTAGAGAAGAGATGTTTTGATCTTTCATCATATCTCCGATGGATTTGAAATTCAGTAATGGCACAAAGCGGATTTTAACTTTTTCATTCCGTTCAGTTGAGAAAGTTTCAATTAATTTTTCAGTCTCAAAGCAGTTAGGTCCCAAAGGATTTACAAATAGGAATACTTCTATAATATTATTTAAAAACATAGTTTCCACTCACCTAATTTATATTTTTTGTTAGTCTTTCACGGGAAAGAATATAGTCACTTAATTAGTTTATTCTTTATCTTATTACACTATATAGACTAACAAACAATGCAGCTTATTTATAATATTCTGCCTAAAAAAAAGGTTTTAGGGCGGCTGTTTGTGACAAAATCGTCACAAATGTATCACAATTCACTCTGTGCTGCAAAAGCGCGAGCTATTTTATTAGGAGTTTTCCTTTTAGGGATGGCGAACGCCTTCAATATCGAATCAAATACTTCTTTGCCGGTTTCTATCGAATTCGACTCCAACTCTATTTCGTAGTCTGTTGTGTTGCTGTAACTGCTTTTGTCCAATACAAGTAGACAGTCCTTGTAATCTTTTTCGTAACGTACTGTAGTCAGCTCAGCCAGTTTGTTAACATTCTGATCGACTAGTCCTATTTTATCTGCTAAAAATTCATAAAGCTCTGATGGAAGAGTAAATCGTCCGTGTGCAATCATCTCTTCCGCTTTGTGAGGGGCAAAATCAATCGTTGTTTCGTGATGATGTCCTTCAAAAGGAGTTTTTAATGTCAGTTCGCCTTGATCATCTTTAAGTCTGATTCTCAGTGCACATTTAGACTGTTTAAGGTCAAAGGCAGCAGTATCGAAATAAACATTTTTTTGGGAAAATTCTGAGTCACTTTTACTAAAGTGATAATCCTTTAGTTGCAAGTATTCCTCTTTTGTAAGGAGGTTTTTAAACTCGATTTCAAGTTCGTGTTTCATAGCTGTAATTCCTTTCCAGTAATACTGCTGATTATTTTATTAATACTTAATATGGTACAATAGTAACAAGAATGCACATTAAAAAAAAGTAAAGAAGGTTTAGGATATGGACAGAGATTGGGAACTTTTCCTGCTTCCTTACAAGCAAACTGTAGATGAATTAAAAGTGAAGTTACGTGGTTTACGACAAATGTATAGATTAAGAAATGAACATGGCCCCATTGAATTTGTGACAGGTAGAGTTAAGCCTGTTAAAAGTATCCTGGTCAAGTCTCAGACAAGACACATTCCTCTTGATAAAATTGAAACGGATATGGAAGATTTGGCAGGAGTCAGAATTATGTGTCCTTTTGTTGAAGATATTTACGATGTTGTTGAAATGCTGAAGCAGAGAAACGATCTAAATGTCGTCTACGAAAAAGATTATGTGACGCATAAAAAAGACAGCGGTTATCGGTCGTATCATTTAATATGCGAATATCCGGTTCAGCTAATAGACGAAGTAAAGGTTGTCCTGGTAGAAATACAGATACGAACTTTGGCAATGAATTTCTGGGCATCAATTGAACATTCCTTGAATTACAAATATCAGGGTGAATTCCCTTCAGAAATCAATAATCGCTTGCAGAAAGCGGCAGAATCTGCCTTTCAGCTAGATGAGGAGATGTCGACGATTAGAGAAGAGATTAAAGAAATTCAGAAAGACTTTAGACTATCAAAAGATCAGTAAGAAAAGGACGGATAGACGTGAGAATAGCCATAGTGCACAATTATTCTGAAAAGTCAGTTGAAGTGACTCATAAATTAAAAACAATGCTTCTTGAAGATGCGTTCTCACTGGTTAAACAGGACCCAGATATTGTTATTTCAGTTGGAGGAGATGGAACGTTACTTTCAGCTTTTCATAGATATGCCCACCTGCTCCATAAAGTCAGATTTATTGGTGTACATACTGGCCATTTAGGATTTTACACTGACTGGAGAGAATACAACCTCGAGGAACTGGTCAGTAGCCTGAAAAATGATAATGGTGAATTCATTGAATATCCCTTACTGGATATCGGAGTCGTTTATGAAGGCAGCGGGGAATCAAAACATTTTCTGGCGCTGAACGAGTCAACGATTAAAAGAGTAGACGGTACACTGGTGTGTGATGTCTACATTAATGACGAGCACTTCGAGCGTTTCAGAGGTGATGGGATATGTATCTCCACTCCAACTGGGTCGACCGGTTACAATAAGTCAGTCGGCGGAGCTGTGCTTCATCCAAGACTTGAAGCCCTTCAATTGACGGAGATGGCCTCGTTAAATAATCGCGTGTTCAGAACCTTAAGTTCACCTATGGTTATAGCACCGGATGAATGGATAAAGTTGACACCGATAGAGACAAAAGACTTTACCCTGACTGTGGACCAGCTGGTCTCTAATGAGGGTCAGGTGGATTATCTGAAATTCAGAATTGCCAAGGAACGTATACGATTTGCGCGGTATCAACACACTCATTTTTGGAACAGAGTAGAAGACGCCTTTTTGGGAGCGAAACAGCCGGATGAGAATTGACTGGTATGTAGAAAATCAAACTAACGAAAAACTTCTTCTGAAAAGTTTTTTGAAAAGAAAATATATTTCCAAGCGTTTTCTGTCTAAAGTTAAATATAGAGGTGGAAATCTGCAGGTTAATGATAAAGATGTAAGAGTAAGAGAAGAGCTGAGGAGTGGCGACAAGGTATCTGTGTTTCTTCCAAAAGAAGAAGCAAGTGATCACTTGAATGTTTCTGATAAAGAACTCGAAGTGCTCTACGAAGACAGTCATTACCTGATTGTTGATAAACCCAGTGGGGTGGCGTCGGTACCCTCATCATTGTATCCCAACCACACCATAGCCAATAGAGTCAAAGGATATATTCAAACTAAAGGCTATTATCATCAGACTATTCATATTGTTAATCGACTTGATAAGGACACGTCAGGAATCATGCTGTTTGCCAAGCATTCTTTAGCCCATTCCTATCTTGACCGATTGCTGCAGAATGATGAAGTGTATAAAGAGTACGTTGCTTTTGTTCATAATAGATTGGACAACAGTCATGGGGTAATTGATGAGCCAATTGCACGATCCAGCGATTCCATCATTAAACGAAGAGTACATCTTTCGGGCAAGTCATCTAAAACAGAATACTGGGTCATGGAAACATATGAATCGGTTTCTAAAGTGAAAATTCAGCTCCACACAGGTCGGACACATCAGATTAGAGTCCACTTTTCACATGACGGTCATCCATTAGTAGGAGATACATTATATGGACCTGAAAGTACAGGTATAAAGAGACAGGCTCTGCACTGTGTAAAAGTCAGTTTCCGACACCCCTTTACCAATGAGCAGTTCACAATTGTTTCTCCACTGGCTGCAGACATGACTGCATTAGAAGAGAACTTAAAGAAATAGCAGCCGCTTAGCGGGCTGCTATTTCTTTTTGCATATGATGGTGTGGAATGCCGGCATCAAGAAAACCTTCGCCGCTTGCTTCGTAGCCGGATTTTTCATAAAAAGAAATGGCATGATCCTGAGAGTCCAGAACCAGATAGCGTGCAGCAAAAGAATGCTGAGCTACGGATTCAATTTCTTCAAGGAGTGCTTTACCGATTCCTTTATTCCGATAGTCCTTAAGTACAGCTACGCGCTGTATTTTCAGATGTGCAGGGTCCTTTAAATATAATCTTGCAGTACAGCAGGGGGAGTTTTCACTATAGCCTACCAGATGAGTGGTCTTATTTTCCAGTTCATCTATTTCTAAAGCTTCATCTACAGACTGTTCTTCTATAAACACTTTTTTTCTTATCTTCAAAGCATCCTTATAAATCGGGCTGCTTGTGTCAGTTGTTTTTTTAAACTCCACGATGTCATCTCCTCTATCAGAAAGTCGCCTCAACTATATCAATTATCCACAAAACCGTCAATCTTCACAAAAATATGCTCTTTCATTATAAGTTTGAGTCACTTATAATAGGAAGGAAACCTACAGGAAAGAGGAGAATTATGTGATTAACTGGAAAGAATCTAAATTAATGTTCTGGACTATCTGGTTTTTGGCTGCTGCAGCCTTGATTTTTTTATTGCAGCAGATTGATTTTATCTTAAATCCTTTAGTAGGCATCTTAACGGCACTATTCATGCCCTTACTTCTAGCTGGTTTTTTATATTATTTACTCAATCCAGTGGTTAAGTTGCTTGAAAGATTCCGTTTAAAGCGTATATATGGCATTGCGATAGTTATGATGCTTTTGTTGGGAATAGTAACGCTAACGATATTAATGGGTATTCCGATGCTGATAGAACAGGCGACAAATCTAGTATCCGGTATCCCGGTCTTTATTAGCGAACTGGAAACCTACGCACTGCGTTTAGCTGAAGAACCCTGGATGCAGCAGGTCGATATTCAGGCTGCGCTGGCGAATTTTGAATTATGGCTGCGGGACATCAGCTCTCAATTTCTATCTGGTATAGTGTCAAGTGTGGGTGGAGCTATTCAGATGGCTACAGAGATTGCCTTTGTATCCATTACAGTGCCGGTTATATTATTTTACATGCTCTATGATGGTAAAAAATTTCTACCTTTTGTTGTGGATTTAACCCCAGTACGTTTTAAAAAAAATGTGAAGGAAATGATTATACAGACAGATCTTACCATTTCAAGTTATATATCTGGTAAAGGATTGGCTTCTTTTCTCGTCGGATTACTGCTATTCATCCTGTATTCGATTATCCGTCTGCCTTCCGCATTTCTGCTGTCAGTATTTGCTGCAATTACCAACTTCATTCCTTATGTAGGTCCCTTTATCGGAGCAGGTCCAGCTGTTATTGTAGGATTAATTGAGTCACCTGCAAGGGCTGTACTGGCGTCTATATTTGTGTTAATTGCACAGCAGCTTGACAGTAATTTATTTACCCCTCTTCTAGTCGGTAAATCACTCTCCATTCATCCTCTAACTGTTATTTTAGTCCTGCTGGCTTCAGCAAATATAGCAGGTTTGATTGGGATGCTGATTGGAGTCCCGTTGTTCGCTATTATTAAAACAGTAGCAATTTATGTCATTAAGATGTACAGAGAATATAAGTTACTAAAAAGTCCAATAGATGATAAAAAATATATAAATTAAGGAAGTTTAAGTGTGAATAATTTAAAAGAGTTAACAAAAGAAGTGAAAAGAAGAAGAACCTTTGCGATCATTTCCCATCCGGATGCCGGTAAAACAACAATAACTGAACAACTGCTGCTCTTTGGTGGAGCTATCAGGCAAGCGGGTACAGTTAAAGCCAAAAAAAGCGGAAAGTTCGCAAAATCGGACTGGATGGAAATTGAAAAGCAGAGAGGGATTTCTGTGACAAGTTCGGTTATGCAGTTTGAATATATGGATAAGCGAATTAACATACTGGATACCCCAGGGCACGAAGATTTCTCGGAAGATACCTACCGAACACTAATGGCAGTAGACGCTGCTGTGATGGTGGTCGACAGTGCCAAGGGGATAGAAGAGCAGACTAAGAAGCTGTTCAAGGTCTGTCGCATGAGAGGTATTCCAATCTTTACGTTCATGAATAAAATTGACAGAGACGGAAGAGAGCCACTGGAGCTGATTGAAGAACTGGAAGATGTCCTTGAAATTGATGCCTATCCAATGAACTGGCCAATTGGTTCAGGTAAAAACCTGCTCGGTCTGTACGATGTCTACCACAATCGGATTGAAGCATTCAGACCGGATGAATTGAATGAAGGCGAGCGATTTATAGAACTTGATGAAGAAGGCGAAATCGACGGGGAACATAAGCTTAAGAATGAAAGTCTCTATAATCAGGTTCTGGAAGAAGCGCTGCTGCTTAAGGAAGCGGGCAACGAATTTTCAGAGCAGGCGATTGCAAAGGGGAAACTGACTCCGGTATTTTTCGGATCAGCTCTGACTAATTTCGGAGTGCAGACTTTTCTGGAAACATTTTTACAGTTCGCTCCTGAGCCTTCTGTGCAGATTACTAAAGACGAAAAAACAGTCAACCCGACTGATGAAGATTTTTCTGGCTTCATCTTCAAGATACAGGCGAATATGGATCCGAACCACCGTGACAGAATAGCCTTTTTGAGAATTTGTTCAGGAAAGTTTGAAAAAGGTCTGGATGTTACACTGCCAAGAGCAAAGAAAAAGATGCGATTATCCAACTCTACCCAGTTTATGGCGGAAAGTAGAGAAACCGTTACAGATGCAGTTGCGGGGGATATTATCGGCTTGTATGATACGGGTAATTTCCAGATAGGCGATACGATTTACTCTGGGAAAAACGAGATAGAATTCAAGGAATTGCCTCAGTTCACGCCTGAACTGTTTGTGAAGGTTGAACCGAAGAACGTTATGAAGCAAAAATCCTTTCATAAAGGCATTAATCAGCTGGTTCAAGAAGGCGCTATACAACTGTATAAGTCCTTCCATACTGAAACTTACATCATCGGGGCAGTAGGGCAGCTGCAGTTTGAAGTGTTTCAGCACCGTATGCTGAATGAATATAATTCTGAAGTAGTTATGACATCAATTGGAAGCAGAATAGCCAGATGGGTTAATCCGGAACAGCTCGATGAAAATATGGGGTCCAGTCGAAATATGCTTGTAAGAGACCGTTTTGATAATCCCTTGTTTTTATTCGAGAATCAGTTTGCAATGAGATGGTTCAGTGATAAGTATCCTGAAGTGGAACTGACTTCATTACTCTAAAAATAAAGCGGCAATGGAGGGTTTAACCTTTCCATTGCCGCTTTATTTTGTGTGTGCCTGCTATTCAGTCTCAGTAAACTCAGCGCTTCCAGCTTTATGTTCGATAACGATGGCGTCATCTTTCACTGTAGCAAGAATGACTCCCGGGTTCGGATTGTTTAGATAAAATTCAGCGATTTTATCTTCAATCTGTTCTTCAATAACCCGTCTAAGTGGACGTGCGCCCATCTTAGGATTATATCCCAAATCAACCAGTTTTTCTTTTGCTTCCTGATCTACCTGAAGAGAGATATCGTGTTGCTTCAATGCCTCGTTGACATCATTAAGCATCAGTTCAATAATGTCGAGCAGGTTTTCTTTTGTCAGTGAATGGAATTCTACAATGCCATCAAAACGGTTGAGGAATTCGGGTTTAAAGTAATCGTCCAAATGATTCAGTATGGAATGCTGGCTGCCGCTCATCTGCGCACCGAAACCTACACTGGATTCCACATTGGTTGTACCCGCATTACTTGTCATGATAATAATTGTTTCTTTAAAATTGACTGTTCGTCCTTGTGCATCAGTGAGACGTCCGTCATCCAGTATCTGAAGGAACATGTGAAGAACATCTGGATGAGCTTTTTCCACTTCATCAACCAGAATAAGGCTGTAAGGATTGCGTCTGACTTTTTCTGTGAGCTGTCCTGCTTCATCATAGCCGACATAACCAGGAGGAGACCCAATCAGTTTTGACGTGCTGTGTTTTTCCATATATTCACTCATGTCGAGACGGACATAGGCTTCTTTACTTCCGAACAACTCAAGCGCCAATGTCTTGGCTAATTCAGTTTTACCGACACCAGTAGGTCCGACAAACATGAATGATCCAATCGGTCTGTTTTTTTGACGCAGACCGATTCTATTTCGTCTTATAGCCTTAGCTACTTTACCGACAGCTTCATCCTGACCAATTACATGGCCACGCAGAGACTTTTCCAGGTCCTTGAGTTGCGACTGTTCTTTTTCTTTTAGTTCGCCGACTGGAATTCCCGTTTTAATTTCAATAATATTGATGATATCCTGTTCAGTTACTTCGGGCTGTTCCGATTCAGGGGTCTGCTGGTCCATCATGTCTTTATATTTAGCTGCCTGGTCGCGGTAGAATGCAGCCTTTTCATAATCCTCACTATCCAAGGCTTCCTGCTTATGCTGATCAGCCTCTTTAATTTTTTCTTCAAGTGAAGCAGGATCTACAGTCTGTATAGTCAGGTTCTTCTTTGAGCCTGATTCATCGAGTAAATCGATAGCCTTGTCAGGAAGAAAGCGATCCTGAATGTAGCGGTGAGATAATTCCACCGCCGCCTTAATGGCCTTATCAGAGTACTTAACATGGTGGTAACTCTCATATTGCTTCTGAATACCTTTCAGAATGGTCAAAGTTTCTTCCAGTGTCGGTTCATTTACACGGACAGGCTGCAGTCGACGTTCAAGTGCAGGATCTTTTTCAATCTTACGGTACTCATTTAGTGTTGTAGCACCGACCATCTGCAACTCACCTCTAGCCAGAGCGGGTTTTAAAAGATTACCTGCATCCATACTGCTTCCTTCCGCAGTACCTGCACCTACCAGTTCGTGTACTTCATCTATAAACAAGATAATTTCATCATTATCCTTTAACTCATTCATTAATTGCTGCATTCTTTCCTCGAATTGTCCTCTGATGCCTGTTCCCTGTACGAGGGATGCAACGTCAAGCCTGATGACTTCTTTGTCCTGAAGTTTCTGCGGCACTTCGCCGTTTACAATTTTAAGTGCAAGGCCTTCGACAATAGCCGTTTTACCGACTCCGGCTTCTCCAGTCAATACAGGATTGTTTTTAGTTCGTCTGTTGAGTATCTCAATTACCCGTTCAATTTCTCTGTCTCTACCGATAACAGGGTCTATTTTACCTTCTTTGGCCATTTGCGTCAGATCTACACCATATTCGCCTAATAGTCCACCACGGTTGCCGCCTCTAGGAGGCTGACTGCCACCTGAAAAATTTTGTCTTTGAGATGGACTCTGATTGGGCTGTTGAGGCTGACGGCCTTGAGAAAAAGCTCTGAATAAATCATCAAATTGATTAAAGCCGAACGGATCGGACTGATTAGGCTGATTTGGGCGTCCATTTTGCTCCTGTTGTTTGATTTCCCGGTAACATTTCTGGCAGAGGTCAATTTCTCTTCTTTGACCATTCACACTGGTTGTTAAATGAATCGTTGCGTTTCTTTCCATGCATCTTTGACATATCATTATTAGGACCTACCTTTCGTGTCTTCTTAATCTAATTATACTAAGTTACATAGGAAAGGTCAGTTAATATACTTTTAATCAGTCTGATAAGGTTTGACCAATACTGACCATTTCAATTTACAGTATACTCTGACCTTTATTGACTTTCAAGCGAGAAATCTTAAATTTGTATAAAATAGTTGTGGCTATAGGGAAAAAATGGTAATCTGTTAAAGAAGAAAGACTAACGTCCTTTTATTTCATGGACATCTCTTAACAGCAGTCCGAATACTGAAGTACAGGTCGTATTGGTCTTTTCTACCACATACTTTTTTATTGAAAAGGAGAAATTACAATGGAAAAAAGAGAGTACAACGTTACAGCAGAAACAGGGATCCACGCACGTCCGGCTACTTTATTAGTTCAGACAGCCAGCAAGTATAACTCAGATATCACTTTAGAATATAAAGGGAAATCTGTTAACTTGAAATCAATCATGGGTGTTATGTCCCTTGGTGTTGGTAAAGGCGCAGATGTATCAATTACAGCTGAAGGCGCTGACGAAAAAGAAGCAATCGAAGGAATCGACCAGACTATTAAGAACGAGGGAATGGCTGAATAATGAACTCAAAACTATCTGGAATCGCCGCAAGTGATGGAATTGCGCAAGCTAAAGCATACTTGTTAATCGAACCGGACCTGACAGTTGAGAAGAAGACCACTTCAGATGCTGACGCTGAAAAAGCGCGTCTTTCTAAGGCTATTGAAGAATCTAAAGAACAACTGGCGAAGATTCGTGCGATTGCAGCTGAGTCATTAGGTGAAGAAGAAGCTCAAGTTTTTGATGCACACACTATGGTCTTATCCGACCCTGATTTAATCGATCAGACTCATGCAGTTATTGATGATGAAAAGGTTAATGCCGATTATGCATTCAAACAAGTAACGGATAACTTCATTGCCATGTTTGAAGGAATGGAAGACAATGCGTATATGCAGGAAAGAGCAGCTGACATTCGTGATGTTAGAAAGCGCGTACTTGCTCGTCTGCTTAACGTAACACTTCCGTCACCTGCTACCATAGATGAAGAAGTTATCATTATTGCAGAAGATTTGACACCTAGTGATACTGCCCAGCTGAACAAGAAATATGTTAAAGCTTTTGTTACTGATATTGGGGGCAGAACCTCACATTCAGCAATTATGGCTCGTTCATTGGAAATTCCAGCAATTGTAGGCACAAAAAACATTACCGAACTTGTTTCTGAGGAAGACTATCTTATTGTGGATGGAATTGAAGGGGACGTTATTGTCAATCCTTCAGACGATCAGATATCAGAATATGATAAGAAAGCTCAGGATTTTGCTGATTTGAAAAAAGAATGGGATCAGCTGCGAGATGAACCAAGCATGACTAAAGATGGTAAACATGTAGAGCTGGCTGCCAATATTGGGACACCAAAAGATCTTGAAGGTGTTAACAATAATGGCGGCGAAGGAATTGGACTTTACCGTACAGAATTTCTTTATATGGATTCAAACGAACTTCCTACAGAAGAGGATCAGTATGAAGCATACAAGAAAGTTCTGGAAGGAATGGGTGAGAGACCAGTTGTTGTCCGTACAATGGACATCGGCGGAGATAAAGAGTTACCATACCTTGAATTGCCTAAAGAAATGAATCCGTTCTTAGGTTACCGAGCAATCCGTGTAAGCCTGGACCAGGATGCCATTTTCCGTACACAGCTACGTGCGCTGCTTAGAGCTTCTGTTCATGGAAACCTGCGCATTATGTTCCCTATGATTGCGACGCTGCCTGAATTTAGAGACGCGAAAGCAATTTTAGAAGAAGAAAAAGCTAAGTTGATTGATGAAGGTGTCGAAGTGTCCGATGCAGTCCAAGTAGGAATTATGGTTGAAATACCTGCTGCCGCTGTCTTGGCTGACCAGTTCGCTAAAGAAGTGGACTTTTTCAGTATTGGTACAAATGACCTTATTCAATATACAATGGCTGCAGACCGCATGAACGAACGTGTATCATACCTTTACCAGCCATATAACCCATCAATTCTTCGTCTGATTAAAGGCGTCATTGATGCTGCTCATAAAGAAGGAAAATGGGCAGGTATGTGTGGAGAGATGGCCGGCGATCAAATAGCCGTACCGCTTCTTGTTGGTTTGGGTCTTGATGAATTCTCAATGAGTGCCACAAGCATTTTGAAAACTAGAAGTCTGCTTAAAAAGCTGGACTCTAATCAAATGAAAGAATTAGCCACTCAAGCTTTAGCTGACTGTACTACAGTTGATGAAGTCATTGAAATGGTTAATCGCTATACTGCAGAATAATTGAACAGATTGGGCCTTCGGGTTCAATCTGTTTTTAGTATAATCTCAAGTAAAGGATGAGTTTATGACAGCGATTGGATTTGTTGGAACAGGTGTGATGGGTCAATCGATTGTAAGGCATTTGCTCCAAGCTGGTAATCGGGTATATGTATATAACAGAACAAAGAAAAAGGCTGAGGAACTGCTGGCAGAAGGGGCGAATTGGTGCGAAACACCAAGGGATGTGGCTCAGGAGGCAGACTTAGTATTTACCATGGTTGGTTATCCATCTGATGTAGAAGAAGTCTATTACGGAAAAAACGGCCTGTTCCAAACTGAGAGTAAAGGCAAAGTATTTGTCGATTTAACAACGAGCACACCGACCCTTGCTGAAAAAATATATGAGACTGCTTTGACTAGAGAAGCGGGCTCTTTAGATGCACCTGTTTCCGGTGGTGATTTAGGTGCGAAAAAAGGAACGCTGACTGTAATGGCAGGAGGAAGCGAAGAGGTGTTTCAACAGGTGAAGCCTATCGTTGCTCTGTTTTCAAGTGACCTGAAGCTGCACGGCGGACCGGGAAGCGGTCAGCACACTAAAATGGCTAATCAGATAATGGTAGCCGGTACCATGACAGGCATGACTGAAATGCTTGTTTATGCTCAGACCGCAGGTTTGGACCTTGAAAAAGTCATTCACACGCTAAGCGGAGGGGCAGCTTCTAACTGGTCATTGCTGAACTATGGACCGCGTATTCTTAAAGAAGACTATTCGCCGGGATTCTTTGTTAAACATTTTGTCAAAGATTTGAAAATTGCGCTGGATGAAGCGAAAAAAATGAATCTGAATCTTCCGTCTACCCAGTTGGCATATAAACTATACAGTGATTTGTCAGCAGAAAGTTTTGAGGAGCATGGAACTCAGGCGTTGATTAAATTATGGTGGAATGATTAGCACTGCACAAAGGAATGAGCAAAAAGAGGATTATCCCTTGTCAGGGTAATCCTCTTTTTATTCTCAACGTGTTGTACTATTATTAGTTATCCTTTAAATAATCGGTCAGTCGCTCCATAGCCTCTTCAATATCAGTTATACTCGCAGCATAACTGATTCTAACATACCCTTCTCCAGCTTCGCCAAAAGCACTTCCAGGAATGAGCGCAACACGAGTATGCTTAGCCAGATTATAACAGAAATCATGGCTGTTCTGAGTGAACCGGTCTGGGATTTTAGCGAAAATATAAAAGGCGCCCGTTGGTGTAGCAATTGAAAAATCAAGCGCAGATAAAGCACTGACTACAACGTCTCTTCTTTTTTTATACTGTACTCTCATTTCATGTGCATCATTTTTACCTTTGGTCAATGCTTCAATTCCCGCATACTGAGTGATGCTTGAAGCACTTGTAACCAGGGACTGGTGGACTTTAACAATCTGCTCGGTAATGAATGCTGGTGCAAATATTAAGCCTAATCGCCAGCCGGTCATTGCATGGGACTTGGAGAGGCCATTAATGACGATGGTCTGTTCTCTTAAATGCTCGCCTAACGATGTAAAATCTTCTTCGTAAACTATTTCACTGTAAATTTCATCACTGATAGCCAGCACATCAGGGTAGTCTTTTAAAACGGAAGCCAAGTCTCTGACGCGATCTTTTGACCATGTTGTTCCTGTTGGGTTGTTGGGCGAATTGAAGATGACAGCTTTAAGGTTGGTTTTGTGTTCTTCTATGGTCTGCTTAAGCACTTCAGGACTGACTTGGAAATCAGTCAATGAAGTATCTATGAAGACAGGTTCAGCTTTTGCTTGCCGTACTAGAGATTCATATAAAGAAAAATATGGTGAAGGGATAATGACCTTATCTCCCGGATTTAATATGCTGATAAGTGAGCAGGCAAGTGCCTCCGTAGCACCCACTGTGGCAATGACTTCCGAGGCGGGGTCGTAGCTGAGGTTATATTTGTCCTTCACGAACTGGGCTGCAGCTTCCCTCAGTTGCAGATACCCAGCGGTTTGGGTATAGAAAGAAAAGTTATCGTCTATGGCTTTTTTTGCCGCTTCCTTTACATGCTGGGGGGTTGGAAAGTCCGGTTGTCCTAAAGTCAATCGAATTAATTCTCCGAATTCAGATACACTCTCATCAAACTGTCTGATTTGAGATATCTCAGCGTTAAGAACTTCGTGATTGAAAATGCGAGTTAAGTTGTCCATATGGGTTAATCTCCTTTTGTATTTTTTTCAGTTTAGCATATGAATCGGTGGGCCACAAAGAAATAGTAGAGAGTTTTTCAGTAATTCGTAGAATAAAAGCAAGTATTCATATTAAAAGCACAGTACAATTACTGTAATTTACTGCGAAATCTGTTAGAATAGTAGAGTAAATAGAATAGACGCAGGAAGGGGAAAGCAGATGAAACCATCCCAGCTGATACCGATAATTCGTAGATTAGAAGCGATGCGTGAGGATCAATCTGACGAAGTGCAAATTCGCCGGTTTGAGAGAGACGGAAAAGAACAGTGTATCGTCCGATACGACAGCAAATCAAAAATGTATGAATTAGAAGATCGTACAACTCAGAAAACGTACGAATTTGACAATATTGATTATGTTGCAGTTGAAATTCTCGAACTAGTTCAACCCGCTACATCTACTGAAGAATAAGAAGTGCACAAAAGGAAGTGCTTTGTGTGCTTCCTTTTTTTTAGAAAAAATCATTCCCCTAAACTATTCTGACTATGAAGGAGGAAGTGGATGCTGAACAGTTTTAAACCGACATGGATGGTCAATTCCATCTATCAGATATCACCAGAAGCATTGAAAAATGAAAAGATTAAGGCCGTTCTGACGGATTTGGATAATACACTAATAGCCTGGAACAATCCTGAAGCGACTGAAGAAACGATAGAATGGATAGAATTAATGAAAGAAAATGATATCAAAGTTATCATTTTATCCAACAATACCCGGAAAAGGGTAGGTAAGGTAGCAAGTATTCTTGATTTGGAATTTATTCCCAATGCGTTAAAACCATTCCAGAGAGGCTTCAATAAAGCTTTATCAGATTATAATTTATCTAAAGACGAAGTCCTGATGGTAGGAGACCAGGTTATTACTGATATTAAGGGAGCCAATCATGCTGGAATTAAAAGTGTTTTAGTCCAGCCGATCTTAGACTCAGATGCTTGGAACACACGCTTTAACCGTTTTGTTGAATTGAAAATAATGACTTATTTATTGAGAAAGAACCCAGATTTAAAATGGAGAGGAAATTTACATGACAGAAAAATACAGCAGTAACAATTTGCAATGTGTTGGATGCGGTGCAGTCCTGCAGAGCAAAGAGGAGGGGAAATCCGGTTTTATTCCAAGTAAACAATTGGAAAAAGCGCAGGAAGAACCAGTCTACTGCAAGAGATGTTTTAGGCTCAGACACTACAATGAAGTACAGGATGTCGAATTGACAGATGATGACTTTTTGAATATGCTTCATGAGTTGAATCAGACAGATGCACTGATAGTCAACATGGTTGATATTTTCGACTTCAATGGCAGCATTATATCTGGTATTCAGCGGTTTGCAGGTAGTAATCCGGTTATAATAGTCGGGAATAAAGTTGATTTGCTGCCCAAATCCTTAAAAAAATCTAAAATGAGACAATGGCTGTTCGAACAGTCTCACTTAAATGGTATTAAGCCCGAGGAGGTTTTCCTGATTAGTGCGCTAAATCAGGATCACGTCAGAGAGCTCATGGAAGATTTGGAAAAATTGAGAAAAGGCAGAGATATTTATATAGTCGGAACAACCAATGTCGGAAAGTCTACGCTAGTCAATCAGATAATCAATATTGCTACGGATGAAGATAATGTAGTAACGACATCTTATTTCCCGGGAACAACATTAGGCAAAATTGAAATTCCTCTGGATGACAGACGGGTATTAGTCGATACTCCGGGTGTCATTCAGTCCGCACAGCTCTCTTATTATCTGAAGCCTGAAGAAATAAAAATCGTGACTCCGAGAAAAGAGATTAAACCAAAGACCTATCAGTTAAATCCCAGTCAGACATTGTTTTTTGCCGGTCTGGCACGCTTTGATTATATTAAAGGTGAAGGCAAACAGACTTTCGTGACATATTTGTCTAACGACCTCTACATTCACCGAACTAAGACCGAGAAGGCAGATGAGCTTTATAAAAATCAGCTGGGCGAGCTGCTTTCGCCACCAGCAAAAGAGAACAGTGAGTCTTTGCCAGAATTGAAACGATTTGAATTTACGACCACCCAACCTGTCGACATTGTATTTTCCGGACTGGGATGGGTATCAATTGATCAGCCGCATACTAGAATAGCCGGATGGGCGCCAAAAGGTGTCGATGTAATTATGCGAAAAAAACTTGTGTAAGTAAAGAAAGGAAAAATTATGAAATTAACTGGAAAGCAAAAGAGATTCTTAAGAGCAAATGCAAATGATATGTCACCATTATTTCAAATAGGTAAAAATGGCCTGACTGTTGAAATGGTAAAAGAATTTGAGGACTCTCTGGATAATAAAGAATTGATGAAAGTCCAACTGCTTCAGAACACGGATGTGACAACAGCCGAAGCTAAGCAGTTTATTGAAGAAAACTCAGATATATATGTTGTTCAGACTATTGGTAAAGTTCTGGTCTTATTCAAACCAGCTACGGAAGAAAAGTATCAGTACTATTCATCCAAGCTACCAAAATCTAATTAATTGAGGTGTGGATAGTGAGTCCTATTATTTCTAAAACAGTTGAACCCGAAGTTCTTATTGAAAAGGTTGAAACTTATTCGGCAGATAAAATCGGTTTGTTTGGCGGATCCTTTAATCCGCCTCATATTGGTCATCTGATTATTGCTGAACAGGTCAGGGATCAATTAGGATTGGAAAAAATACATTTCTTGCCTTCCTATTCACCACCTCACAGCAATGGTAAGACGACTATCGATTATAAGTATCGTATCGACATGCTGAAACAGACTTTACAGGACGATAAAGCATTCGAATTAAATTTGACCGAGATTAATCGTAGAGGCAAAAGTTATACTTACGATACTATCAAGGAACTGAAAGAGGACAATCCCGATACTGAATATTATTTTATTATTGGTGCCGATATGGTGGAAGATTTACCCAACTGGTACAAGATTGATGAACTGGTTACTATGGTTCATTTTGTTGCAGTCAACAGACCAGGTTATACGCTGAACACGCCTTATCCGGTGATTATTCTGGATGTACCTAACATAGACATCAGTTCAAGTCTGATACGCCATAAAGTGAATGAAGCAACATCCATTAAGTATCTGGTTACGCCGGATGTTAAAACCTATATTGAGAATGAAGGATTGTATAAAGATGGCCAATAGAAGTGTTAAATATTCCAATCACTACACTGATTTATCAAGAAAAGAGTTAGCCCAAGTGATGGAACAGACTTTAAGCAAACGACGATACAAGCATGTGATGAGAGTGGAAAAAACGGCCCTTTATCTTGCAGAAAAATACAACGTCGATAAGGAAAAAGTCAGTATTGCAGCTATAGCACATGATTATGCCAAAGAGCGGTCAGATGAAGAAATGATGGATTTGATTATCAGCGAAAACCAGGACCTTGAAATGCTTCAGTTTGGCAGCAATATCTGGCATGGTCCTATTGGCGCCGTCCTGCTTAGGAATGAATTCAACATTGCGGATGATGAGATACTCGAAGCAATTAAATATCATACAATTGGTGCTCCAAAAATGAGTCAAGTGGCTCAGATTATTTATATCGCCGACTTTATTGAACCAAACCGTTCCTTTAAGGGAGTGGACAAAGCAAGAAAGCTGTCTGAAGTGAGTCTGGCGGAAACGCTGGCCTTTATTTCGAAGCATACATTGGAAAATTTAATTAAACGCAATATGAAAGTTTACCCCAAGTCTATTGAAACTTACAATGCCTGGGCTGTAAGCTATAAGGAGGAAAATAATGACCCGTTCGTCTATTGAAGTATTAGAATACGTAGTAAAAGCAGCTGACTCAAAATTTGCTGAGGACATAGTTGCCCTTGAAATGAAAGACGTGTCACTGCTGGCAGACTATTTTGTCATAACACATGCCAACAGTGAACGACAACTTGATGCCATCGCTAAAAGTATACTGGATGCAGCTGATGAGCATAATCAGGCTGTCAAACGTGTCGAAGGAAAAGATAATGGTAAGTGGGTTTTAATTGATCTGGGAGATGTTATTATTCATTTGTTCAGTGAAGAGGAAAGAGACTTTTATAATCTTGAAAAATTATGGTCTGATGCTGAACAAGTAGATGTAAGTGACTGGTTGGGCTAATGAGTTACAACTGGTTTGCTCAAATCTATGATGAGCTGATGGACAACACATTATATGATAAATGGTTGGCCTACACAGCTGATAGAGTTTCACCAACTGACACCGTTCTTGAACTAGGCTGTGGCACAGGTATTTTAGGTATTATGCTGACAAAGGCTGGCTATGATGTCACAGGACTCGATTTATCTGAAGAGATGCTCAGCCTCGCATATGACAGACAAATCGACGAAGAGACTGCATTTCCATTAATTCAAAGAGATATGAGAGAGTTATCTGAATTGCCAGAATACGAATCTGTAATTTGCTATAGTGATGCTTTGTGTTATATGACAGATGAACAAGAACTCTTGACAGTCTTCAAAGAGGTACACTCTTGTTTGTCATCTGGTGGTGTGTTTTTATTCGACGTGCATTCTATTCTTAAAATAAATGACTTTCTCGAGACCTCTTTTCATGCAGAAGTTGAGTCTATATTTTTCGCATGGGACAGCTACGAAGGAGATCCTCCTTATTCAGTCGAACACCATCTGAGCTTCTTTGTGCATACAGAACAGAATAAATATGAGCGATTTGAAGAGGTCCACAAAGAAAGAACATATCCCTTAGAGACATATGTCAAGCTTTTAGAGCAAGCTGGCTTTAAGACGGTCGAAGTGACGGCTGACTTTGACGAAGAAGTAACAGCTGAGAGCAAACGCTGGTTTTTCGAAGCGAAAAAGTAAGGAGAATAGCATGAAAGCTTGTGGTGTAATAGCCGAATACAATCCTTTTCATAACGGTCATGCCTATCATTTGGAAGAAGCTCGGAAGCAAACAGGAGCCGATGTAATGGTAGTTGTCATGAGTGGAAATTTTCTTCAGCGCGGTGAACCGGCAATCATAGATAAATGGACCCGTGCGGAGCTTGCCATAACAGCTGGCGCAGATTTAGTAGTTGAACTGCCCGTTGATTACAGTGTTCAGCCGGCGGACTATTTTGCTGAAGGTGCCGTTTCTATTTTAAATGCACTTGGCTGTAATGTCATCAGTTTCGGAAGTGAACAAGGCGAAAGCGAGGCATTCAAGAAAGCAGCAGAGGAATATCTCGAAAATGAGCAGGTGATTAATGAGAAATTCAAATGCCAGATGAAACAGTCTGAACACTATGCTAAAAACTTCTCGCGTGTGCTTGATGAGCTTTATGAAGATTTTCCTGTTGATTTAAGCCGTCCTAATAATGTGCTGGGCTTCTCTTATGCGAAAGAGATTATTAGACATGAGTACCCAATAAAGCTCCATACCGTTCATCGACTGCATTCTGATTACAATGAAGTGGTTTTGAATCCTGCAGTAGCCATTGGCAGTGCTACTGCAATTAGAAAGATTTTAACAGATGAAACCGGGAGTTGGGACCAGATAAAGAAATACGTTCCTGAAGAAACCTTTAAGTTTCTGCAATCGGAACGTCTGGTGACCTGGAATGATTTTTTTCCCTATCTGCGCTATCAAATTGCTGTTCAGTCATTATCTGAGCTTCAGTCAATCTACTTAATGGAAGAAGGTCTCCAATATCGGATTAAGGAGAAAATAGGGCAAGCCGCATCGATGACAGAATTCCTGGAACTACTAAAGACGAAACAGTTGACTTGGACCAGACTTCAGAGAATCTGTTACCATATTCTGATGAATAATAAAAAATCAGATATTAAGAAGCGTCAGAAAAAGATTCCAGCAGTTCGTCTGCTGGGATTTAACGCTGTTGGACAGAGGTATATGAATGAACATAAGGCTGAATTTTCCATACCACTTGTGTCAAATGTTAAAAAGAAGCAAGCAGGATTATTTTACGAAGATATTAGAGCAGGATCAGTTTACAGACTGGCATCGATTGAAGAAATCAAACACCAGGATTATTATAGAAAGCCTGTAAATTTGATTGACAAGTAGGCTGAAAACCAGTATAATTATTTTTGTTGTCCACGTATAACCTGATGCGGCTACACAACACTAGTGCCTATGGTTACATTAATAGAAAAGTACCGACGCACAATGAGGTGAAAGTCAATGAAATTAAAATGGGCATTAAATGAATTAAAGAAATATCAGGATGAAATGCTTACTTTAGATGGCACTGCTGATTTAGAACAGGCACTAAAGGAAAGAGATGAAGAAATACTGGCTTGCGAAGCTGTATCTATAAAAGGTTCTGTAGAAGTTGACAAGGATGGCGTTTATTACGCTGATTTAGTCCTGAAGACGAAAGTGACATTGCCTTCTTCCAGATCGCTTGAGCCTGTAACCATGCCTTTATCCATTCCTTTTTCTGAAATATATTTGTCCCCGCAGTCTCCTGTTACAGTGGACTCGTTTACTGAGGGAGAAATTGTGGAAGAATTGTCTTCCGATGTTCTGGATTTGCAGAAATCAATCGAAGATGCTATTTTATCAAATAAACCTACTCAAGTATTTACTGAAGAAGAATTGAAGTCAGATGAAATGCCAAGCGGTAAAGACTGGGATGTCGTGGGGGAAGATACCCACATAAGTCAGCCATCAAAAAAATCTGATGATGATGAAGGCGACCCACGGTTTGCTGCATTGAAAGATCTTTTTAAAGAAGATGATGAGTAGTAATTGAATCTAGAATCGAATCCTTTTAAGGAGGTGTGTTGGAAAATGGCAGTACCTAAAAGAAGAACATCTACTAGCAGAAAAGCGAAAAGACGTACTCATATCAAATTGGATCTTCCAAACATGAGTGATTGTCCAAATTGTGGTGAAGTAAAACGTAATCACCACGTATGTTCAGCTTGCGGATTTTACGCAGGTAAAGAGGTTATCAGCAAAGAAAGCTAATTCTTTGGTGTAATCATTCAGAAACAGTAAGATTTAAGCGTTTATGGGTTATCCCATAGACGCTTTTTCTGATACAATCAAAAAAACGGATGGAGTGACTGTATGGACATGACTGTAAGTGACGGTTTTTGGTGGTTTTTTTACTTTTTGCCCATCATTATTTTGTTATTTTCGAAAAAAATAAACAGACAGTTTAAGCTGGTCAGCCTTACGGTAAGAGCAGTAGACATACTGATACCCTATTTGATTATAGTTAATTATATATCTGTTCAACTACTCTTCGATGTTAACAGTATTCCTTACATAATCATTCTTTTGTCTATTAGTGGAATGCTGATTGCTACTTACCAAACTTTCCGAAAAAACAGTCTGATTTTGTATGTTTTTTTCAGATTGTGGTGGCGTGTGGTCTTTTTAGTTCTAATCACTCTTCACTTCTTAATAGGAATATGGGTAGCCCTCTCCTATGTTTTATAAAAATCAACCTTTTAGAAATAGTCCTGACAGGGGTTTAGAAACCTTAGTCAGGGCTTTTTTGTGCTTATTATGTAAGGGTTTTATTATTTTTCTTTACAATTGTGTTTTATTTAGGATATGGTGTGGTGCAAAGTGGGGCATTGTGGTAGACTTAGCCTTATAAGTGGGGAAAGGGGGCAGTGAAATGTTATTAGGCGAATACAAGCATAATATTGATGCGAAAGGACGTTTGATTATACCTTCTAAATTCAGAGATGATTTAGGAGAGCATTTTATTGTGACCCGAGGGCTGGACGGCTGTCTCTTCGGTTATCCGATGGAAGAGTGGCACACACTTGAAGCAAAACTTAAGCAGCTTCCCTTAGCAAAAAAAGAATCTCGAGCATTCACGCGTTTTCTTTATTCTGCAGCCACAGAATGTTCACTGGATAAACAGGGACGAATCAACCTTCCAAACACACTGATTAACCATGCTTCAATTGAAAAAAGCTGTTTTATCATTGGTGTTTCTGACAGAATTGAAATTTGGAGCGAAGAGAAGTGGACAGAATTTTCTTCAGATGCTAACGAGTCTTTTGAAGAAATAGCAGAAGAAATGATAGACTTTGGTTTTTAAAGTGGGGGATTTATAATGACAGAATTTGAACACGATACAGTCTTACTTAATGAAACAGTTGATGGCTTGAATATTAAACCGGATGGAATTTATGTTGACTGTACCCTAGGCGGCGCAGGTCATACCTCTCTAATCCTAAGTCAGTTAAATGATAAAGGTCATTTATACTCCTTTGATCAGGATATGACGGCCATAGACAATGCAGAAAAACTATTACATGAAGATGTTGAAAAAGGAAAACTGACCTTTATTCACTCGAATTTCCGTCACATTAAGAATGAACTTTTAAGCCATAACGTAACTACGGTAGATGGGATTCTTTATGACTTGGGAGTATCATCACCTCAATTGGACGTGACTGAACGCGGCTTCAGTTATCATAATGATGCCAGACTGGATATGAGAATGGATCAGAGTCAGGACTTGACAGCACATGATATTGTCAACACTTGGGAATACAGTGATTTAGTAAGGATTTTCTTCAGATATGGGGAAGAGAAGTTTTCGAAGCAGATAGCCCGCGTGATTGAAGCAGCTAGAAAAAATAAATCAATCGATACCACACAAGAACTGGTAGATTTGATTAAAGAAGCCATTCCTGCACCAGCAAGAAGAAAAGGTGGGCATCCGGCTAAACGAGTGTTCCAGGCACTAAGAATCGCAGTCAATGATGAGCTGGGTTCACTGGAAGATTCCTTGGAGGCTGCAGTCGATTTACTTGAACTGAAAGGTCGAATCAGTATTATTACTTTTCATTCGCTGGAAGACAGAATCGTGAAGCAGTTGTTCAAAAGCTATTCCAGTCTGCCTGAACTGCCAAGGGGCTTACCAATTATTCCCGACCATCAGCAGCCAGTCTTGAAACTGGTAAACAGAAAACCTATTACACCAAGTGAAGAAGAACTTGAAGCGAATAATCGTGCAAGAAGTGCTAAATTAAGAATTGCAGAAAAACAGAGACTATAAATAAATCGAATTAAACGAGAGAGAGGTGTATGATGATGCAGGACAACTTAGCAAGACAAATGGAAAATCACGTTAACCATATGAATCAGCCGCAGCCGCGTCACGAGCCAGAAAAGATACATATACCGCAACCGATAAAAAAAGGGTACACAAAATTAGAAGCAGCAGTAATCAGCTTTTTTGGCTTAGTATTATTTGGCCTGGCTGTTGCTCATATTGCCTTAACTATGCAGGTGTCTACTGTAAACCGTACTATTCAGGATCTGGAATCTCAGGCAGTGGTTACACAGATTGAAATTGAAAATCATGAGCAGAAAGTTCAGGAGTTATCCCGCTATGACCGCGTCTATACTATTGCGCGTCAGCATGAGCTGGAAATGAATGAGGAACAAATTAGGAATGTATTCAGATGAAGCAGATAAAGAAAAAAGTGAAAGAGGTCTCGCCCTTTAAAAACAGAAAATTTATAGCTATTTTTCTCTATGTTTTATGTTTTGCTCTTTTTTTTTCACTCTTCTTTAGATTTACCTGGATAATGGTTAGAGGTGAGGTGAATGGGGAAGACCTGCATCAGAATGTTGAACGTCTATACACGCGAAATAATATCCTTCAAGCAAGAAGAGGGACAATTTATGACCGAAACGGGAATCCCATCGCTATAGATGCTACTTCCTATAAAATGATTGCAGTTCTTACCGATGAGTGGTCTACTCCTAGTCGACCTCAACATATCGAAGATGCTCAGCAAGTCTCTCAGATTCTCTCCAGACACTTGGCTATGAGCCAGGAAGATATTTATAATCGACTTGTTATGGACAACAGTCAAGTGGAGTTCGGCCGTGCCGGAAGCAATCTGACTTTTGAAACAATGAGTTCGATTAAAGAAGATCTGCAAAAAGAAGAACTGACGGGAATTACCTTTGAAGAAAGCAGAAGCAGACTATATCCGAATGGGACTTTCGCTTCACATACTGTTGGATTGGCTCAGACCGATTCTGAGGACAAAAATCACTTAGTTGGCATGATGGGTCTTGAAAAAGAATATGACGATGTTCTCAGCGGGGAGAACGGCTGGAGAAGGTACCAGCGAGACCGATTCGGCTATGTCATACCAGGACAGGAAATTGAAGAAGAGCTGCCTGTGCATGGAGAAGACATTAACTTGACAATCGACAGACGCCTACAGATTTTTCTGGAAAGCATTGTTGAAGAAGTGAATAGTGAACATTCTCCTGAATATATCACAGCGAACTTAATGAATGCTAAAACAGGTGAAATCCTAGCAACTTCTCAGCGGCCAACTTTCAATGCGACCACGCTGGAAGGCATTGATCACTCATGGCAGAATCTGCTCACAGAGTATACGTTTGAGCCGGGTTCAACATTGAAGGCAATGACATTGGCTGCGTCTATAGCTGAAGGAACTTTTCATCCAAATGACTACTTCAAATCTGGAAGAATTCAGATTGGCGGGGGTGTTGTTCACGATGTTCGTCCAGAAGGCTGGGGAACGATTACCCATCTGGAAGGACTGGCACGTTCAAGTAATGTCTCCTTTATCCACCAGGTAGAGGAAATGGGTCTGGATACATGGAAAGATTACTTGGATAATTTCGGTTTTGGACAGAGAACAGGCATATCTTTAGCCGGTGAAGCAAGAGGGAGTATTCCTTTTGAATGGCCCTTGGAAAAATACAACACGTCATTTGGTCAGGGAATATCCGTGACACCCGTTCAGATGCTGCGTGCATTCTCGGCCATTACTAATGAAGGTGTAATGGTGAATCCGCATGTTACAGAAACGGAGAGCAGTCATAACAGAGAAGATGAATTTGATGTAGAAGCTGTAAATCAGGACCCTGTCATTTCGAAAGAGACAGCAGCTCAGACGCTTAACTATCTCAAAGAAACAGTATATGGAGAAGGTGGAACAGCCCGAAATTATGATGTTGAAGGCTTTGATATAGCAGCAAAAACTGGGACTGCTCAAATTTATGATCCGGAAACAGGCCGATACATGACCGGCGAATCGAACTACCTTTATTCGGTAGTGGGAATGGCGCCGGCAGACGACCCTGAACTGATTTTTTATGTCACTGTTCAGCAGCCGAAAATGAATGGAACCATTACTCACGGGAGCCAGGCTGTTCAGAAAATATTTAATCCTGTAATGAAGCGCGCTCTTGAATACTACTCAGCTGGAAAGCAGAATCCGGATGATACTCAAGAATACGATGAAGAGATTGTGTCATTCATTGACGAGGATACTCAGGAAATGAAGCGTGAATTTGATGAAGCAGGACAGGTCTACAGTGTCATTGGGACAGGAGACAGGATAGTTCAGCAGCATCCAAATCAAGGAGCTTATGAAGATAAATCACGAAGAATATTATTATTGACTAACGGAGCAATGACTCTGCCTGACTTGACTGGCTGGTCAAGAAACGAACTCATTCGTTTCGCTGAAATGACTGGGGTCGATCTTACTATCGATGGTGAGGGTTTTGTTGTCGAACAGGACACACCGACCGGTTCTTTTATTGAAACAGGTACCGAAATAATGGTACAATTGTCTTCGAATTTAGATTGATAAGAAAGGACTAGTCATGTGAACACCTTATACCTATTGTTAGCTTTAATTTTTAGTGGCCTATTATCCGTATTATTGATGCCACTGGTCATCCGATACTTCAAGGAGAAGCAGCTCGGTCAGACTACCAGGGAGGAAGGACCTTCCTGGCATGGAGTGAAATCAGGAACACCCACTATGGGTGGCGTATCTATATTAATAGCCGTCAGTCTGAGTTCAATACTCCTTAGTTTTTTTGTAGAAGAAAATCAGTTGCTCACCCTTCTGCTGGTATTCATATTTATAGTGTTTGCCATCATCGGTTTCATAGATGATTATATAAAGGTTGTAATGAAACGCAACCTCGGTCTGACAAGCAGACAGAAACTGCTTGGTCAAATAGCAGGGGCCGTATTGTTTTATATCGGGATTAACACGATGATACCTGCTCAGACTATTCAGCTGCCGTTTGATTATTCATTAAATATAGGCCTGTTTTACAGTCTGTTTGTCGTATTCTGGCTTGTAGGCTTCTCAAACGCCACAAATCTAACGGATGGAATAGATGGGCTGCTTGCAACGACAGGTACGATAGCCTATGGGACCTACACTATCATAGCTATCTGGCAGAGTCAGTGGGCCGTAGCCTTATTTACTTCAACTGTCATCGGTTCTCTTGTCGGTTTCTTTTTATTCAATAAAAAGCCCGCCAAAATATTTATGGGAGATGTCGGATCATTAGCTCTGGGAGCTGGACTGGCAGGTTCATCTATAATCCTTAACCAGGAATGGACATTACTTCTTATCGGACTGATTTTTGTAATAGAGACAGCTAGTGTTATGCTGCAAGTGACATCATTCAAAACAAGAGGGAAACGCATCTTTAAGATGAGCCCAATTCATCATCACTTTGAGATGACAGGTTGGGGTGAGTGGAAAATAGTAATAATCTTTTCACTCATTACATTAATCAGCAGTGCCGCTGCTTTATTTATGATATAAACGAAAAAGCTGGTAGTAGTTTTCTACTTCCAGTTTTTTTAGATTACCTGTAGAATAAATAAAATACTAACCATGTTATAAGGAGTTCTCTATGAAAAATACAAACAAATACCAGAACAAGCATATACTGGTTTTAGGACTTGCAGTGAGCGGATTTAGTGCCGCTAAGCTACTTCACACTTTAGGAGCTGTTGTCACTGTTAATGATTTTAAAGACTTATCGGGTGACGATAGGGCTGAAGAACTGGAACAGTTAGGGATTAAAATTGTATCAGGAGGTCACCCCGACTCATT
Source organism: Alkalibacterium sp. (assembly GCA_007692455.1). Lineage (GTDB taxonomy): Bacteria > Bacillota > Bacilli > Lactobacillales > Carnobacteriaceae_A > Alkalibacterium. The sequence goes on from RECC01000036.1 coordinate 88,341, forward strand.
ATTAAAGGAACCCCTGGATTTAATTGTAAAAAATCCAGGAATTCCTTATACAAATCCTCTGATCCAAAAAGCTGAAGAGCAAGCTATTCCAATTGTGACTGATGTGGAAGTTGCCTATGATATTACTGCGTCACCCATCATCGCTATTACTGGAACTAATGGGAAAACAACGACAACAAAAATGATTGAGGCTATACTGAAGACAAAGACAGATTCGGGTAATGTGTTTTCAGTTGGAAATATTGGCACACCGGTCAGTGATATTGCCAAAAACTCTTCAAGTGAAGATACCTTGTTAATGGAGACATCAAGCTTTCAGTTAATGGGTACGGTAAGGTTTAAACCAGCGATAGCTGTTTTTACAAATATCCACTCGGCCCATCTGGACTATCATGGTTCCCGAAAAGAATATGTTGAAGCCAAGCTAAACATTACCCGTAATCAGACTGAAGAGGATTATCTGATTTACAATCACGACCAGATGGAGCTGACTGAGTTGATTTTAAGCACTAGCAAGGCACAGCTCATTCCTTTTTCACGAAAAGACAGATTGGCCAGTGGTGTTTACCTAAAAGAAAACAGTATCTTTTTCAACCAGGAAAAAATAATGGACGTTGACGACATCGCTCTTCCAGGAAATCATAATCTGGAAAATGCACTGGCTGCTATTGCAGTTGCTAAGTTACGCGATGTGAAGAATGAAGACATACAAGAAGTGCTGAAAACTTTCCATGGTGTACCGCATCGATTGCATTTCGTCGGCGAAGTAAATGGCAGAAAATTCTATAATGACTCTAAAGCCACCAACTCTCTGGCAACTATTAATGCTTTAGAAGGTTTTACTAACAAAGTACTGTTAATCGCAGGGGGTCTAGACCGAGGAGATAATTTTGAGGATTTACTTCCTGTTTTCAGAAAACATGTTAAGGCATTGTTTACATTTGGTGAAACAAATCAGAAGCTTTCAGAAATCGGGAATCAGGCTGGAGTGAGCCTTGTGTCAAAAAACAATACGGTAAGTGAATGTGTAGAAGCTGCTTTTAATGCCAGTCAGGAAAAAGATGTGGTACTCTTATCTCCTGCTTGCGCCAGCTGGGATGCCTATGCTGACTACCAGGAGCGAGGACAGGATTTCATAAACTCAATCGAAGAATTAAAAAAGAGTAGTAAAAAAGGAGAGTAAGCACCTAGTGCATATACAATGAAAATATTAGTGACAGGTGGCGGTACAGGAGGACATATTTATCCTGCACTCGCTTTAATTAAACGAATAAAAGAAACGCATGATGAGGCTGAATTCCTATATGTCGGCACATACAGAGGACTGGAAAGTGAAATCGTTCCAAAACAGTCAATCAAATTTGAACCGCTTAAAGTAGAAGGCTTTAAAAGAAAGCTGAATATTGAAGGCATCACCTATAACGTGAAAACGGTCTGGTACTTTATCCAGTCCATTAGAAAAGCCAAGAAAATTATCAGGAAATTCAATCCTGACGTGGTCATTGGTACGGGTGGTTACGTAAGTGCTCCAGTCTGCTATGCTTCTTCAAAGCTAGGTATTCCTACTGTCGTACATGAACAGAACAGTGTAGCAGGTATTACAAACAAATTTCTGGCCAAACATGTTTCCAAAGTCGCTATCTGTTTTGAAGATGCCCGATCTCAGTTTAAAGATAATGCAGAAAAAGTGGTATTTACCGGTAATCCCCGTGCTCAGGAAGTGGCTGACCTTAAACCTAATGACAGTTTGAAGCAATTTGGTCTTGATCCGGAAAAACCGACCATTGTTATCTTTGGGGGTAGCAGGGGTGCAGCTGCCATTAATAATGCAGTTGTTGAAAACTGCAGTGGATTTAATCAGGCAGCTTACCAGACTCTTTTCATTACCGGTCGAGAGAGTTATGACTCAATCATCAAGGACTGGAGAAAAAAATGTGGAGAAATCGAACAGAACAGTCCAGTTAAAATTGTCCCGTATGTTGATAATTTACCTGAAGTGTTCGCCTCTGTTTCATTAGTTGTAGCGAGAAGTGGAGCAACCACTCTTGCTGAATTAACAGCTTTAGGAGTACCAAGCGTTTTAATACCAAGCCCTAATGTCACTGAAGATCATCAGACGCGAAATGCTAAAAGTCTCTCTGACGTAAACGCAGCTGTTCTTATTAATGAAAATGAGTTGAAGTCTGTGAACTTAATAAACGAAATCAATCGTCTAATGAATGATAGGGAATTGCGTGAACAAATGTCGGAACAGTCTAGACAGCTTGGTGTGCCTGATGCTTCTGATAGAATAATTAATCTGATGTCGGATTTACTCACGTAGCAGAATGTAGGAGAAGTGACTATGTCAAAAAAAGAGGGGACATCCCAAAAGTCTAAAACTGAAAATCAGACGGTAGTTGACTTGAAAGGGTCGTCCAGTAACAGTTCTTCCAACAGAAAAGTATATCTGAAGTACACTTTACTGATGGCTGTCTTTCTCATAGCCCTGTCCCTTTCGTTTTATACAATCAGTCCGTACAGCAAGGTGACTGAAGTCAATGTAGAAGGAACCCGGGAAGTGTATGATCAGGTTGTCTTTGAGTCAAGTCAGATTAATCCTGGTGATTCCCTAATCGAGACAGTATTCAATAAAAACAGTATCGAAGAGGCTATTGAAGATGCAAATGTTCAGGTCAGTGCTGCCGAATTAAAAGTCTCAGGTCTTCAGACAATTACACTGTCTGTCGATGAATACAGCACGGTTGCCTTTTTGCTTGAAGAAGGCAATTATCGCAAGATTTTAGAAAACGGAAAAATTCTAGAGGAATCATTTCCACGTATAACAGACAACCAGCCTATTCTAATAGGATTTGATCAAGGTTCAGCTCTAAATAGAATGCTTGTTGAGTATGAAAAGGTCGATGACACAGTGCGTGAAATGATAGCTGAAATTGAGAAGCTTGAGAATGATAGAAACGAATTGCTCATACGTGTATCTTTGACAGATGGAAATGAAGCACTGGCGAGTATCCCTTCTTTTTCTGAACGGATTAATTATTATCCTCAGATGAGAGAAACAGTTGATGGACAGCAGGGACTGTTTGACTTGGAGGCTGGAGCATTCTTTGTGCCATTTGAATCAGAAGAATATATGGATGAATATGAAAATTTTGATTCAGAAAACGATTATGAAGAAACCGATGAAGATTACAATGATTAACAAATTGCAGTAAAGTGTGTCTTAAATTAGACATGCTTTTTTTGTTACTCGTTTATATTTGCTGATATCTCTATTTGTCACACAAAAGTAATTCAAATAACCTGATAAATCAATAAATACTCTTCATTATACTGCTTATTTTATGGTAGAATGATTAGTATCAATAGTTTGAAACGCCTTTATTTTTAAGGGGGTTGAATTATTGAAGAATGGGAGGTTTCAATAAAGTGAAAGACGGTATATATTCAAGTTTAGATATTGGAACCACTTCAATTAAAGTCATTGTTTCTGAAGTTTTAAATGGAAAAATGAACGTCATTGGAGTTGGAAGTGAAAAATCAAATGGTATTAACAAAGGTTTAATAATTGATATAGATGAAACAGCTGTTTCAATAAATAAAGCAGTAAAACAGGCAGAAGAAAAAGCCGGTACTAAAATTGATTCTCTGATTGTAGGTGTTCCGGCAACCAATATTGAAATCAGACCCTTCCATGTGTCTGTGGAAGTTGAAACAGTGTCTCAGGAGATCGATGAGTCATTGCTGGAGAAAATGATTGGGCAGGTCGAAGCGAAGAAAATTCCTTCAGATAAGACTTTGCTTTCTGTAATGGTCGAAGAATTTATTGTTGACGGGTTTGATGGTATTAAAGATCCGAGAAAAATGGTCGGCAATGAAGTGGAACTTTATGGAACCCTGTTGTCCGTATCCAGAACTATTCTCCATAATATTAAAAAAAGTGTAAACAATGCAGGTTATAATGTGAGCGACTTACTGTTTCAGCCTAAGGCCATGTCAGATTTGATAATGACTGAGGATGAAAGCCGGTTTGGGACGATTCAGATTGACTTGGGTGGAGGCCAGACGACAGTATCCGCAGTACATGACGAGCAGGTGAAATTCTCTTCAGTTATTCACGAAGGTGGAGAAAATGTAACCAAGGATATATCAGTTGTTTTAAATACATCTATAAAAAATGCCGAAAAACTGAAAAGGGAAGTCGGCAATGCCTACAGTGAATACTCTTCTGAAAAAGATCAGATTATTACTGTTGATGTAGTAGGTCAGGAAAGCAGTGTAGAGATTAAAGAATCATACATTGCTGAAATAATTGAAGCTCGTTTAGCACAAATCTTTGAAAAAATAAAAGAGGAACTTGATGAAATAGGCGCGCTGGAACTTCCAGGCGGTATTATTTTGACAGGTGGGACTGCAGGGCTTCCGAAAATTGAGGAGTTGGCAGAAGACATCTTTGAAGTAAATGTAAAAACTTACATACCAGACTTCATGGGCGTTCGTTACCCTTCCTTTACCAATGCTATAGCCCTGGTGTATCATAAAGCCAAAATGGGTGAAATCGATAAAATTTTGAACCATATGATTTTAAATGGTCATTATGATGAAATAAAAACACAAAGAAAAGCTAAAACAGAACCAGTCAAACCTGCAACCTCGAAAGATAACAGTATTCGCGAGAATGAAAGCAATGAAGAAACATTTATGGACAAAATTAAAAATTTCTTTTCAAATTTCTTTGACTAATATTGAAAAGCTATACAGGAGGAAAAATAATGGATTTAGGTTTTGATTCTGCAATTTCAAATGGAGCAGTTATAAAAGTAATTGGTGTCGGCGGTGCCGGAGGTAATGCGGTAAATCGTATGATTGAAGATGACGTACAAGGTGTCGAGTTTATCGTGGCCAATACAGACCTACAGGCACTGGAAATGATGCACGCAGAAACTAAGATACAACTGGGGCCTAAATTAACTCGCGGACTGGGAGCAGGTGCCAATCCAGAAGTAGGAAGAAAATCAGCTGAAGAAAGTGAAGAAGCCTTAGCTGAGGCATTGACTGGAGCAGATATGGTATTTGTAACTGCCGGAATGGGTGGCGGAACAGGTACTGGAGCAGCTGGAATCGTTGCTCGCATTGCTAAAGAACAGGGTGCCTTGACAGTTGGTGTGATTACTAGACCGTTTACCTTTGAAGGGCCGAAAAAAGGACGCTTTGCAGCTGAAGGAATCAGTTCAATGCGTGAACATGTAGATACACTTGTTACCATTTCAAATAATCGATTACTTGAAATCGTCGACAAGAAAACACCGATGATGGAAGCGTTCAGAGAAGCTGACAATGTTCTGAGACAAGGTGTTCAGGGTATTTCCGACTTGATTACGAATCCCGGCTATGTCAACCTTGACTTTGCCGATGTGAAAACAGTAATGGAAAACCAGGGTTCTGCCTTAATGGGAATCGGTACAGCAACAGGTGAAAATAGAACCGCTGAAGCAACTAAAAAAGCCATCTCTTCTCCATTATTAGAAATCTCACTAGATGGAGCAGAAAATGTACTATTGAACATTACAGGTGGAGCGGACTTGACTCTGTTTGAAGCACAAGATGCATCTGATATTGTTTCAGCTGCAGCAACCAGCGACGTTAACATCATTTTTGGTACATCTATCAATGAAGATCTTGGTGATGAAGTTGTCGTAACGGTTATTGCTACAGGGATTGATGCTGAAAAGAAAACTGAAAGAACTGTTCAGCCTAAAAGACAGCAAAGTAAAGAGAAACCTGCTAAAGCCAACGATAACGATCCATTCGGGAACTGGGATATCCGTAAAGAGCCTAATCTGAGAGATCGCCATAATGCTGACTTGGATCAGGATGAAAAGGAAAAAACTGAAAACAAGCCAAATAATTTATTTGCCAGAGAAGAATCAGATAGTGTTGAAGAAGAAATGGATACCCCTCCTTTTTTCAGAAGAAGACGTAAATAATAGTTTCCGGAGAGGATGAGTTTGGTGAGTATTAAGGAAAAATTGAATGATTACTTTTCGTTAAATGATTCAGATAATGATTCTGAAGAAACAACGGTTGAAAAACCTAGAAAAGAGAAAAAGAAACTCGCTAATTCTATGGTTTCCAAGCAGGTTGAATCAACAGAAGTCAGAAAAGCTCCTCAGCAGAATGTGGTGGCTATTAACCATCAGCAGGGGATGAAGAAACCTAGAATTAAAATCATGGAGCCGCGTTTGTATTCAGATGTTCAGTCAATAGCTGATATTCTGCTGAACAATCAGTCTGTTATTCTTAATTTTAGAAGAATGGACAAGCATCAGGCCAAGAAGATGATTGATTTTCTAATGGGAACTACGTATGCTATTAAAGGAGATATCCAGAGACTTGGGGAAGAAATTTTCATCTGTACTCCCCAGTCTTTTGAAATCGACGGAGACGAATTACAGGCACTTAAAAATAACGAGTACTAAGTAGAATGGAGTTACTGTAAAAATAATGTTAGTTCAAATTTTATCAGCACTGTATAGATTAACCATGCAGGGGCTGCAGATTTACCGTATAGCTTTAGTGGTTTATTTCCTTCTGTCATGGATGCCAGGAGGGTATCAGTCCGGTTTGGGACAGTTTTTGATTCGTATCTGTGAACCGTATGTCGGTTTCTTTAGAAGGTTTGTGCCACCGATTGGTATGATCAGCCTGGCCGGTTTAGTGGCCCTCTTTTCATTAACCTTTGTCGAGTATGGCATACAAGCTATTTTTCAGATGCTATTTAATCTTATAATACAGTTTGGATGAGATATCAATGGAGAATTTTTACCAGCATTTTAGAGATGATGAGAAAATATTTATTGATCAGCTGCTGGATTGGCTGAGACAAGTTGAAATGCAGTATACTCCGTACCTGACTCCTTTTCTTGATCCAAGAGAACAGTTTATTGTTGAGTCGATAGTCGGTCAATACGACGAAATCCAGGCAAACAGCTATGGTGGATACGAGGCGGCTGAACGCAAACGCCTCTATCTGTCGCCAAGCTATTTTACACCTGAACAAAAAGATTATTCAATAAAAATTACTGAAATCAGATACCCAAAGAAATTTGCTGATTTATCTCACGGTAAAATATTGGGAACTCTAATGGGTGCCGGAATCAATCGAAACACTATTGGAGACATTATATCAGATGGAGAACGCTGGCAGTTTTTTGTAGATGAAACGATTCAGGACTATCTGTTATCATCAATTGATAAAGTTGGGAAAATATCCATACAACTGGAAGACGTTCCATATACAGATATCATATTGCCCAAGGATACCTGGGAAGATCAGCAGGAGATTGTTTCCTCCCTGAGGCTTGATACAGTTCTGGCGAGTACCTTTAATATGTCGAGACAGCGAGCTAAGGAATTGATTTCTTCAAATAAAGTTAAAGTAAACTGGAATGAAACCGATCGGCCTGATTTAATGCTGGGCATTCACGATGTCATATCTGTAAGAGGATTTGGGAGAATTCGCCTACAGTCGATTGAAGGCAAGACAAAGAAAGAGAAAATCCGTCTGTCACTGGGCGTTTTAGACAAAAACAGATAATGGTTTCTTGAGTTAATTAAAAACATTGATTATACTATTACCAACAAGGCTTTAATACTAAATGGAGGTGTTCTTCGATGGCATTAACACCATTGGATATACATAATAAAGAATTTCCTGTCAAAATGAGAGGTTACGATCAGGATGAAGTGAATGACTACCTTGATCAGATTATTAAAGATTATGAAATGTTGTTAAAACAGAAAAAAGCAGCTGAAAAGAAACTAAGTTTTGCAGAAGAGAAACTGGCAAATTACGATCAGATGCATGATTCCTTAAACAAATCCATATTAGTCGCACAGGAAGCAGCGGATCGTCTGAAACTGAATGCTGAAAAAGAAGCAGATATGATTGCAAAAGAAGCCAATGCGCAGGCATCTAACTTGAAGTATGAAGCGGAAAACAATGCAGATGAACTTCTTAAAGATGCGGTTAACAAAGCCAGAAAAATTGAACAGGAAACTGAAGAGCTCAGAAAGCAAAGTAGAATTTTCAGACAGCGTCTCCAGCTGATGATTGAGTCCCAGCTGGAACTGGTGAAGAAAGAAGAATGGGATGATATTTTACAGCCTCCCGCTTCTGAGAAACCTGAAACAGAAACGATAAAAGAAGTGAAAAAAGAGCTGGATCATAAAAACAGTGAGGAAATAGAAGAAATTGAAGAGAATCTAGAAGTTGAGTCAAATCCTACTGCTGAAGAAGATATGGATCAGGAGTACGAAGAAGGCATGACACCGGCAGTTGAGCTGCCAGAAATTAAATAAGCAAATAATGTTGAAACACTCATGATGAAACCTTTACAGAGAGTCAAGTTTAAGCTGAGAATTGACAAGGGGATATCATGACTTATCATTCAATTAATTTTGGGCTGAAGTTAAGTAAGCTTGAACGTATATCTGCGTTAAAGATTTAAGGGTAAATGGTGATCTCATCATTTGCCAAAGTAAGGTGGTACCACGAAGATTTCGTCCTTTGAGATGAGGTCTTTTTTTTATAAAAAAAATTAGTGAGGGATGACATAATGGAAATAAAAGATACATTAAATTTACTGAAAACCAAATTTCCTATGCGGGCTAACTTGCCTAATAAGGAACCAGAGAGACAGCAGGAGTGGAAGGAAGCAGATCTTTACAATAAGAGACAGGAACTGAACAATGACAAACCTTCATTTGTGCTGCATGATGGTCCCCCATATGCCAATGGGAATATTCACATCGGTCATGCGTTAAACAAAATATCTAAAGATATTATTGTCAGATATAAATCCATGACAGGCTACAGAGCACCTTACGTCCCGGGATGGGATACACACGGTCTGCCTATCGAACAGGCACTTACTAATACTGGAGTAGACAGAAAATCATTGTCAGTAGCAGAATTCAGAAAAAAATGTGAAGAGTATGCCTGGGAGCAGATTGAAAAACAGCGTACGGACTTCAAACGTCTGGGAGTAGCGGGTGAATGGGACAACCCATACGTAACGTTGACTAAAGACTATGAAGCTGAGCAAATCAGAGTGTTCGGTAAGATGGCTGAAAAAGGTCATATTTACCGAGGTTTGAAACCTATTTACTGGTCTCCTTCAAGTGAGTCTGCTTTGGCTGAAGCTGAGATTGAGTACCATGATGTACGCTCGCCAAACATTTACGTGGCCTTTACCGTTAATGACGGAAAATCAGTACTAGATGAGGATACATCATTCATTATCTGGACCACTACACCGTGGACACTGCCAGCGAACCTGGCTATTGCTGTAAAGCCGGATTCAACATATTCAGTGTTAGAGGCAGATGGACGTAAGTTTGTTGTTGCAGCGGATTTGGCTGAACAAGTTGCCGAAACCCTTGAATGGACAGATGTAACGCTTGTTAAACAAGTTGAAGGGAAAGACATGGAAGGTATGACGGCTCATCATCCTTTCTACGATAGAGATTCATTAATCATTGTTGGGGACCACGTTACACTTGAAGACGGTACTGGCTTAGTTCATACTGCCCCAGGTCATGGTGAAGACGACTATATTGTCTGTCAGAAATATGATTTACCTGTTATTTCTCCAGTTGATGGGAAAGGCTGTTTTACTGACGAAGCTCCAGGACTTGAAGGAGTATTTTATGATAAAGCCAATAAAACTATTACCGAATGGCTGGAAGAGAAAGATGCTCTGCTGAAACTCGAATTCTTTACGCACAGCTATCCTCATGACTGGCGTACAAAGAAACCTGTCATATTTAGAGCGACTCCACAATGGTTCGCATCTATTCATACCTTTAGAGAAGATATATTAAAAGCTATTAAGGAAGTAGACTGGCTTCAGCCGTGGGGTATGCAGCGTATCTATAATATGGTACGTGACCGTGGTGACTGGGTCATTTCACGACAGCGTGCATGGGGAGTACCACTGCCTATCTTTTATGCGGAAAATGGGGAGCCGATTGTTACACCAGAGACAACTGAACATGTTGCCAAGCTGTTCAGCGAACACGGTTCAAATGTCTGGTTTGAAAAAGATGCAAATGAGCTGCTTCCTGAAGGATTTACGCACCCGGCAAGTCCAAATAATCAGTTTACTAAAGAAACGGATATCATGGATGTCTGGTTTGATTCCGGCTCATCTCATCACGCGGTACTGCGCACTAGAGAGAATTTAACTTTCCCTGCTGATTTGTACCTGGAAGGGTCAGACCAGTACAGAGGATGGTTTAACTCCAGTCTAACGACATCTGTAGCAATCAATGGTGTGCCTCCTTATAAAGCTGTATTGTCTCAAGGAATGGTTCTTGATGGAGCCGGCAAGAAAATGAGTAAGTCAGTCGGTAACGTAATCGATCCAAATAAAGTCATCAAGCAAATGGGTGCAGACTTAATTCGTTTATGGGTGTCGAGTGTGGATACGCAGTCTGATGTCAGAGTCAGCATGGACATTTTGAAGCAGGTATCGGAAGTTTACCGTAAAATCAGAAACACTATCCGTTTCCTGATTCAAAATATTGAAGACTTTGATGTAAATTCAGACAGCATCCCCTATGATGAATTACGACCAGTCGATCAGTATTTAATGAACCGACTGAATGAGACTAATAAGCGTGTCATTGACGGTTATGAGCGATTTAACTTCTCTGATATATTCAAAGAGATTAATCACTTCTGTACATTGGACGTTTCGAACTTCTATGCGAACTTCTCAAAAGATGTGTTATACATTGATGCACCTGAAGATTACAGCAGAAGAGCAATGCAGACAGTTTTCTATCATATCGTCAGAGACCTGACTAAACTGTTGACACCAATTCTTCCGCACTCTGCTGAAGAAATGTGGTCATACCTTCAGGAAGAAGAAGAATATGTTCAGTTAGCAGAATTCCCTGAGATTCATTCCTATGCAAATGAAGATGAAGTCAAGGATAAATGGAACAGATTCATGAAATTCCGTGACCATGTATTGAAAGCAAATGAAGTTGCGCGTGAAAACAAAGTAATCGGAAAAGATTTCGAAGCCAAGACAACCGTTTATGCTTCTGATGAAGTCAGAGAGTTACTTGATTCATTAAACAGTGACATCAGACAAATTCTTATAGCTTCTGAATTTACAGTAAAAGAGTTATCAGAGAAACCTGAAGATGATACGATATTAGATTTCGATACTGTATCAATTAAAGTGGAGCACATGCCTGGTGAAGTATGTACCCGCTGTCGAATTACGACAGAAGAGTATACAACTTTATCCAATGGCGAAGTCCTGTGCCAGCGTTGTCATGATATCTGTAAGAAGCACTATCCGGAAGTACTTTCTTAAGACTTCAATAAAAGAGCCTCACTTTTCCTGGATTATTTCAGTGAAATGTGAGGCTTTTACTATTTTATGATATAGTTGCTTGAATTGAAGCGGTTTCTTTTGTATAATTTGAATTGTAATAGATAGTGCTTGACATAAATAGTTTGAGTGTTTAATTCTGTTACGAGTCTAATTTTTAGGAGGAACAGATCAATGGTTCAAGGTACAGTAAAGTGGTTTAATGCCGAAAAAGGTTTCGGTTTTATTGAAGTAGAGGGGCATGATGATGTCTTTGTACACTTCAGTGCTATTGAGAGTGAAGGCTACAAATCACTGGATGACGGTCAGGAAGTCGAATTCGATATTATTGAAGGCGATAGAGGACCACAAGCATCAAATGTAACTAAAGTCTAAAAAAAGCCCTCAAGAGATGTCTCTTGAGGACTTTTTTAGTTTTGTCAGTAGTATTACATACGACCGGCTATCAGATCATAAATAAATACAATCAGTACAGCACCGACGATGGCAGGAATTATAAAGAACCCACCTAATTCAGGACCCATCTGGAACAGTGCATGTCCAGCCCAGGCTCCAATAAATCCAATAATTATATTACCAATAATGCCACCTGGTACATCAGTGCCCACAATGGCCTGACCAATCGCTCCGATAACTCCACCAATAATAAGTGACCAGATAAAACTCAACATATAATCTCTCCTCTAAAATATTCTATAATCTTAGTATAGGAAATTGTCACTTTTTATTCAAATATTTAAACTTAAGAGAGTATAATTCAGTTCCATTTTACTTGTTCTGGTCTTCTGATGGCTCAGTCAGTTGCATCAGTTGATCCTTCAATCTCATTTCCATTTGTTGAAGCTGCACTTCTGCCTCTTTACGTTTAGAACGGCCTTCTCTTTGAATAGAAAGGGTTTCTTCAAGTGTTTCAACTAGGTTTGCCTGTGTTTTTTCAAGTGTTTCGATATCAATGATTCCCCGTTCATTTTCTTTGGCTGTCTCAATGGAGGACTGTTTTAGCATTTCAGAATTTTTAGTGAGCAGTTCGTTAGTCGTTTCAGAAACTTGTCTTTGAGCGGTGACTGCCTCCTTTTGACGAAGAAGTGTCAAGGCAACAACAATCTGATTCTTCCATAAAGGAATAGCTGTATTGATGGACGTCTGAATTTTTTCACTTAAGGCCTGGTTGGTATTTTGAATCAATCTGATTTGCGGTGCTTGCTGTATGGTCATTTGGCGAGCTGTTTTGAGGTCATATACCCGTTTATCCAGGCGGTTCAGGAACTGATTTAGATCATTTACTTTCTGGACTTCCATCTGGTTTCCGCTGCCTTCAGCATGAGTGACTGCTTTTGGAATAACCTCGTTCTGCAATTCATCAATTTTCACTTCACCAGCTGCGATAAAGACATTTAAAGCTTCAAAGTATTCATAGTTCTTATCATACAATTCGTTCAGCATGACGTTATCTTTTAATAACAACTCACGTTCCTTATCCAGTTTCACGGCGATTTTATCAACTTGAGCACCGATTTTCTGATACTTAGCAGTGGTCTCATAAATTGAACGATTAATTTTTCTGAACATTTTCTTGAAGACATTCTGGTCTTCGGCTCTCAGTTCATTTGGGTCGGCTTCTTTTAAACGGAACATTAGATCATTCAGTGTTTCGCCGATGTGGTTAGTTTCCTGATTTTGAACATGACTCAGTACAGAGTGAGAGAATTCCCCCAGTTTCTGCTGAGCCTGAGCTCCATAATTAAGAATTGCGTCTGTATCAGTTGTATCGATTTGCTTTGCCAGTTCATAAGCCTGTTTCTGTCTGGCCTCAGGAAGCGTATCGATTATTTTTTTGCTTTTTGGTTTTTCTTTCAGTTCGTTAACACTGGAAGTTTCTTTTTTGTCTGCTGACTCTCCGAAAGGGTTAGTGAGCAAGTCTTCAATTTCTGCAGTTTGAGGCGTATCAAATAAATCCTGATCTTTTTTTGTCATACTAACAGCTCCTCGTATTATGAAAATTAAAATTCATTTCTTTTTTTATTGAGATTGTGGTGTGCTAGTTCAATTTCGGTATCCAAATCTTCTAAATCATTTTCTTTAAATGTTACGTAATCATCAGTAATTTGACCGCACATCTTGTCAATTGTCTGAGCCGACTTGGCCAGTATGTCATACGTAGCTTTGCTTTTAGCTTTATGATTTTCTATTTCAACATACTTGCTTACCAGGTCGTCGAGAGACGGAAGGTGGACGTATAAAAACTTGTTTACTTCATGCAGTCGGTTTGGTTCCTTTGTAATCGCACTGAACAGTGACTTGGATAAAGAAACCGTATTGTTGCGTGTTTCTATAGCTCTCAACTTACCGGATTTTTCCATATTGCTTTCGATTGATACGATATGCTTCTTCGCTGTCAACATAGTCTGTCTGAAATAATGTATGTCTTCTTTTTCAAGACCTTTTTCCAGATAAAATTCTTCCTTGTCCGTCGTTAGACGTGGCAGTCTTTCTTCTTTGTTCTTCGATTTCTCTGATCGATTTACTAGTGATTTCAAAAGCAATACACCTGCCCCGATACTTAGACCGACCGCTAAAAATCCATTCATGTCAAAACCACCAATGAACATAATGAATAAAAATAATGTCACAAGCAGTGTAATGGTATAAACTATAGTTGTATATAATGTAGAATGTTTCATTTTATTATCCTCCGTTCTACTGAAACTCTAACTGATTGTATCTTTATAATAGCACAAAAGAATGAAGAAATAACATCAGACCTAAGGAGGATTTAAAAGAATTATTTGAAGGATTCAGTAGTGAAAAGCAGAATAGAATAGGTTATGATAATACTATTGAGGAGTGAAAACATGGAATTTTTTGAAGAGACAGTATCGGAGAAATCTATTTATAAAGGAAATGTTACAGAGTATACTGTTCAGGAGGTTAGACTCCCGGACGGAAAGTTGGCGCAGAGGGAAATCGTGCGACATGCAGGTGCATCGGCAGTTATTCCGTTTACCCAAGATGGCCGTATGGTACTGGTAAAGCAATACCGAAAGGCAATTGAACAGCTCAGCGTAGAAATACCGGCGGGTATAAAAGACGAGGTCGATGATACGGGTCTGGTGACCGCCAAACGAGAATTGGAAGAAGAAACGGGTTATCAGGCAGATGAATGGGAATTTGTCACCTCCTTTTTCAGTACGCCAGGCTTCACCGATGAATATCTTGAAATCTATGAAGCAACTGGTCTAAAGAAGGTGGATAATCCACTAGAGATGGATGATGATGAAGCGATTGAACTGATAGAAGTGACGTTCGATGAAGCTTGGGATTTGTATGGCCAGAAACTAATCAGAGATTCTAAAACTGTATTTGCACTGTTCTATTGGAAGATGAAAAAACTCCAGGAAAGCTTAAGTTAAAGGACTGAATGAATATGCCGTCACGAAGTGAAATAAAAAAACAACAAGTTGAAGAAAAGAAAGCACTAAAAAAGAAAGAAAGGCTTCAGAAGAAAAGTGAAAGACGTAATGAGAGAACACTTGCGAAGCAAGGTAAGACCAGTAAAAAAAGAATGGATGAAATGACAAGGTACAGACAGGTGGGAAAACGTCTCAATCTGGCTATAACCATTGTTTTACTGCTCTTACTTATTGTATTAGCATTCGTTTTTTACATTTAAAAGACAACAGATAGGGGTATAGGTGTGAAATTAGGTATTATTGCTGCAATGGAGCAGGAAATTAGGCTTCTAAAAAATCAGCTGAAAAATCAGAGAGAAACAATAGTTGCAAATCTAACATTTTTTGAGGGGGAAATAGGAAGTACCTCGGTAGTGATGGTACAGTCCGGCATTGGCAAAGTGAACGCCGCCATTGCGGCTACCTTACTCATAACATTTTTTGAAGCAGATACCGTAATAAACACAGGATCCGCAGGGGGAATAGGTGAAAATCTTAAAGTAGGAGATTTAGTTCTTTCAACGGAATTGAGCTACAATGATGCGGATGCCAGAGCTTTTGGTTATGCTTTCGGACAGATACCTCAAATGCCCGAACGCTTTACGGCTGATGAGGATAGTCTTTCTATTCTCAAGCAAGCTGCACTGGAAAGCAACTGGACTGTGAGACATGGCCTGATTGTTACGGGAGATTCATTTATCAGTGATAAGAATGCTATCCGTGAAATCAAAGCACACTTCAGCGATGCAATGGTTACCGAGATGGAAGGTACCGCTGTAGCTCAGACTTGTTTTCAGTTTAAGGTACCTTTTGTCGTAGTCAGAGCAGTATCAGATGTCGCCGATGAAGAGGCCTCACTTTCCTTTAACGAATTCATAGAACTGGCAGGCAGAAAATCAGCTGAAATGGTCCTGCGCTTTATTGAATTGAAATCAGCAGGTTCAGTTTCTTAAATAATAAAATTGATCTGGGCCTAGTGTAAGAATCTATAAAACCAGTAGTTTCAAAGCCGACGAATCACAGGGTATTTACATACCCTAATGTGATTGGTTGGCTTTTTATTTGTCGAAAAATGATGAATTAAATATATTTTGTGAAAGATTGCATTTGTTAAAATAATCCGATATAATATCGAGAGAGAATGATAATCATTCTCAGTTAGAAGTCGTGCAGATTATATAAAAGGATGAAGTATATGGAGAGAATAGCGCAGAAAACTCAAGGAAATTATAAATGGTATATGATTGTCATGCTGGTAGCTCTCATACTGATTTCTATCTTTACAGGTGTAAGTGATATACGTTTAAGTAATCTCTTGAGCTTAACCGACACACAAAAGTTGGTTCTGTTGACCTCTCGTATACCTAGGACATTTAGTCTGGTACTGGCGGGAAGTACTTTAGCTGTTTCGGGCCTTCTAATGCAGCAGCTGACCCAAAACAAATTTGTATCGCCGACAACTGCAGGAACCTTAGCCAGTGCGCGTTTAGGCATTGTTATAGCTGTAATCTTTTTTTCTCACTCGTCTCTAGCCTATAAGACAGGGTTAGCTTTCGTATTTTCACTTATCGGGACCTTTACCTTCATTTTGTTTGTCAGGACAGTGAAATTGAAAAATGCTGTAATGATACCCCTTGTTGGTCTGATGTTTGGCAATATTATTAGTTCCTTCAGCACATATCTGGCAGTGCAGTATGAAGTCGTTCAGAATGCGTCCTCCTGGCTACAAGGTAATTTTGCACTCATTTCTTCTGAGAACTATCAGCTTCTTTTGCTATCCGTTCCTCTGCTTATTTTTATCATTTCTCTTGCGCATTATTTCACTATTTTGGGTTTGGGAAGAGACGTATCACTTGAACTAGGGGTTCCGTATGGGCTGCTTGAATTCATAGGGATAACGATAGTGTCTTTGGCTACCACTGCAGTTATTCTCACAGCAGGCAGTATTCCTTTTGTGGGTATTGTGGTACCTAATCTAGTATCGATAAAAAAAGGGGATCATTTCCAGAAGGTACTCTTGCCAACTGCTTTTTCGGGTGCCTTGTTTCTTTTAATTACAGATATCATATCCCGTACAATGATCTATCCATACGAAATTCCGATTGGTGTGGTCATTGGCGTAGTCGGAAGTGTTTTGTTTTTATACTTACTACTGAGAGGGGAGTCCGAATGAAGACCCGACAGTTAAACGGGGTGTTTGTCACTCTTTTTGCGAGCATAATAGTTTTTTTGTTTTTATATATGACGGTCAATACGAGAGGGCATTTGAGCTTTGCTTTTAGTCTCAGAGGACAGCGGATTGTTCCTTTTTTCCTTGTTGGTTTTACGACCACAGTATCCACAATCGTGTTTCAGACAATGACTCAAAACGTCATACTGACACCGAGTATCATCGGTCTGGATGCCTTATACATATTACTGCAGACTGTAGTGTTCTTTGTTTTTGGAATGAATCATGTTCTTGCAACGAATCAGCAGCTTAACTTTCTTCTGAGTCTATTATTGATGATGGGTGGCAGTATTGGAATGTTTTGGTTATTTTTTTTGAAGTATCCAGGGAAACTATACCTGTTACTAATGACGGGTCTGATTCTGGGAACGTTTTTCAACAGCTTCAGCCAGTTTCTTCAGGTAATTATCGATCCAAATGAATTTGACAGTCTTTTCTCACGGACAATTGCCAGTTTTAATAGGGTGGATATCACACTAGTAAATACTTCACTGCTGCTTGCACTGCCTGCGCTAATCTATCTCTTTAAAGAAAGCAGAAGGTTGGATGTCCTTCACCTAGGAAGAGAATACGCTTTAAACCTTGGGATTGATATAGACTTCTATTATTTCAAACTGTTCATGCTGATAAGTCTTCTGACCGCAGTAACGACGGCACTCGTTGGACCTGTGTCATTTCTAGGATTCCTTGGTGCTAATATTGCCTATAAAGTGTTTAATACTTATAGGCATTCCATCCTGTTTTTAGGAGGTAGTTTGATATCGATAGTGTTTATTCTGATAGGTCAGTTGCTAGTTGAGCATGTGTTTAAGTTGCAGACCACTTTAGGTGTCATTATTCAATTTGTAGGGGGGCTGTATTTTCTGGTTATTTTATTTAAGGAAAGGAATGGCTGAGGATGATGGACGTACAAAATGTAACAAAAAATTATGGGCAGACAGTAGTCGTCAATAATGTCAGCTTGCCCATCGAAAAGGGCAAAATGACGGCCTGTATCGGACCTAATGGAGCAGGAAAAAGCACACTGCTGGAGATGGTCAGCCGATTAATTCCTCAAGATACGGGTCACATTTACCTGGATGGGAAGGAGGTAAAATCCTGGAAAAAAGGAGAGTTTGCTAAACGACTGTCTGTTCTCAAACAGACAAATCAGATGACAGTGAGGTTAACAGTGAGAGAACTCGTTTCTTTTGGCCGATTTCCTTATACCAAGGGTCGTTTAAATAGTAAGTGCCATGAGATTATTGATAGCTCGCTATCTTACTTAGGGCTATCTGAACTGCAGAACCGCTACATAGATACATTGTCTGGTGGGCAGCTGCAGCGGGCGATGATTGCTATGGTGTTGTGTCAGGATACAGATTACATTCTACTGGATGAACCATTAAATAATCTCGATATGAGTTTTGGGGTACAGATGATGCAGACGCTCAGAAGTCTGGTAGACGAACTCGGAAAGACAGTGATAACTGTTGTCCATGACATCAATTTCGCAGCGAGTTATGCTGACAATATTGTAGCGATGAAAGAAGGTCAGCTCTTTGCGTCCGGTCCTGTTGACAAAATGATAACAAAATCGGTTTTGGATGACCTTTACGATATGGATGTTGAAATTATTGAAAATAAAGGAAAAAAATATTGTTTGTACTATATAAATTAAAAAAAGAATGGAGAATAACAAATGAAAAAGACACGTGCATTAAAATGGAGCGCAATATTACTTACAGTCATTTTGGCTGCCTGCGGAGATAATCAGATGGAAACGGATGCCATTGAAACATCAGAACCTGAAACCGCGGATAGGGGAGAGGATTTACAAGCTGACGATGAATCATCCTCAACGCTTACACTAGTTGATGCTGCAGGCAATAGTGTTGAACTTCCGGAAAATCCTCAGTCAATAGCAGTCTTTGACAATGGTCAGCTTGACAATCTCTCAACGTTGGGGCTAAGTGAACGCGTTGTTCTTACAGCGTCACCTAACTTACCCGAGCATTTGTCAGCTTTCGAAGAGGTTGATGTTGCTGGGAGCTTCTTTGAAATTGACTTGGAGGTGACTCATGCAGCAGAACCAGATTTGATCATTGTAGCAGGACGATCCAGTGCTGCTTATGATGATTTAAAAGCTATTGCACCGACGATTGATTTAAGCAATGATTCAACCGACTACTTTTCTTCTATAGAAAGTAACCTAATGCGCCTTGGTATTATATTTGATCTAGAGGCAGAAGCAGAAAACGTTATTGCTGAACTGAATAATGAATTAGAGGAGTTAAACGAACAAGCTGAAGCATCTGATTTGACGACGCTGGTGGCGATGTACAATGAAGGATCGCTTTCAGCGTATGGACCGGGTTCTCGATTTGGAGTAGTCCACGATGCTTTTGGCTTTCAGGCTATAGATGAGGGCGTGGAGGAATCAAATCACGGAATGGAAATAACGTATGAATACGTTCTGGAAAAAGATCCGGATGTACTCTTTGTCATTGATAGAACAGCAGCGATTGGAGGAGACACATCATCTGCTCCGCTAGAGGATAATCCAATTATTCAGCAGACAACAGCCTATCAGAACAGTCAACTAACCTACTTATCACCCTCTGCCTGGTATTTGGCAGAAGGGGGAGCCGGTACTTTCCGTATTATGATGGAAGAGGTCAGTCAGGTTCTTAATTAATATAATTTATTAAATAGCTAAGGAGGAGAGGTAATGTGTGATATTTATCTCGTCTCCTTTTTTGTTATACTTAGAGAACACACTCTAATAGTCAGTAAATAGTGGGACTGGTAACTTATCTGAATGAAGTTTATAAATAAAATGGTAGAGGAGACAGAGGTAGATGAAAACAGAAAAAGAAAAAATGCTGACTGGGGAAATGTACGACCCTTCGGATGCCGAACTGGTCAATGGGAGGCTAGCAGGTCATACCAAAGCACAGCAGTTTAACAGAGCAGATACAGATGAAGAAAGAGCTGACATAATTAAAGAGATGTTCGGGTCAACAGGTGAGGCAATCCACGTTGAACCGACTGTGCGAGTGGATTATGGCTATAATGTTCATGTGGAAAATAATTTCTATGCTAACTTCAACTGCGTCTTCCTCGATGTTTGTCCAATCAGAATAGGGAAAAATGCAATGTTTGGTCCGGGGGTCAGCTTAGTCACACCTGAGCACCCCTTGCATCCTGACGAGAGGAATTCGGGACTGGAATTCGGTCGCCCAATATCTATTGGAGATAATTGCTGGATTGGAGCTAATGCTACTATTATAGGGGGCGTGACCTTAGGAAAAAATGTTGTAGTTGCAGCTGGATCAGTTGTCACCCGCTCTTTTTCCGACAATGTGGTTTTAGCCGGCGCACCCGCCAGAGTTATTAAAACGATTGAAATATAAACGGTTACATTATAGCTGTGGGTAGTAGCATATCTTTAGACTTTTATCAGTGTATTAGCTATGATGTGTATATAGCACTCTTTATTATTGAGATGAAAAAGTATTAATAATAAAGAAAATAATGAATGGAAGGTGAAGCACATGATAGAACTGTTTACGTTTCCAACAGAAGAGGTTTTAAAGGAATACGAGGTTGTTGTTTCTCTCTCGTTAAACTCTGAATCAAATTCATTTGATGTTGAATCAAATAAAATTCAATTCCAAAATTTACTAAAAGAAGCAAAAGTAAAATTGTGCGATGAATTTGACGAAAAATTCTGTGATTCATTACTAAATAAAGTAAAAGACTTAAGAGATAATACAGATTTCTGGAGAAAGGCAAGTCAAAGTGTCGTAATTTATATTACTCCAGATGATGTATTCTACTACAGGTTGAGTGTGCCGGTTGCTACCGGAACAGTTGTGGCAGAGAAAGCCTACGTACTGCCGTTGATTTCCAACTTCCAGTATATCAGCTATTATCACTTGTTAGCCTTGAACCACGATAAGTTCTCACTGTTCAACGGTCGAGGAGCAACTATTCAGGAAGTTGAATTACCAGAAGATGCGCCGGACACATTGACTAAAGCGCTAGGAGATGAACTGACTGGTGGAGAACTGAATGTCGGCTCTTATAATGGAGGAGAAGGTAACAGCGGAGGCGTATTCCATGGGCATAATGAGAAGAGTCATGAGGTTGAAGTTGACCAGGTCAACTACTTCCGAGTAGTCGATAATTATATCTTTGAAAATTTCTCTAAGCCTACCGAGCTGCCGCTAGTATTATTTACACTCCCAGAAAATGCAGCTGATTTTGAAAAATTGAGCAAAAATTCATACCTTGATGAAACTAGAGTGGAAGCTTCGCCTTCCCAGTTGTCATTTAATGACATCCAAGCCCATACAAGTAAAGTGGTAGATGAAATTATTAATCGCCGCTATAAAGAGCTTGTGGATAAATTCAATGAAACAAAACCAGAGTTTCGTTTGGAAGCTCAATACAATGATCTGGCTATGGCCAGTATTCAAGGGAAAATTGATACCTTGCTGCTTGAAGATCATTTCCAGGTACACGGAACAATCGATGAAAATGGACAGCATGAAGAAGGAACTGAAACCAAGCATTATATCAACCAGCTTGTCCACAACGTCTTGAAGACCAACGGAAACGTCTTTGTACTGGAGAAAGCCAGCATGCCTTCCGATTCAGGTGTAGCGGCACTGTTAAGATTCTAATCGTAATTAAGAAACCGGCTGCTTTGAGCAGTCGGTTTTTTTAGTGTAGACACTTTGAACTCTTACCTTCTTCGAAATTCTCTAAATAATTGCAACTCTGACAAGACTGCCAGATACGGTCAATCGTAATTCAACTCACAACTGCCATTTTTAAATTAGACTGTATTGACATTAGTGATTTAAAAAGTTATACTATAAGTTGTGTAAAATACCGCAGCGGAAAGTGGTAACCGCGTCAACAGTTTCTTGCCATTTTATAAATGAGCGCAATTGTGTAACCAGCGGCTGCAAGTGGTGAAGATTGAAAAGGAACTGCACGTATTACTGAGCTTTCACACGTTATTTTACTCCATAATTGGCTGAAATGAATCAGCTGAACACTACTATAAATGGAGGAATTTTATTATGGCACGTTATACTGGACCATCATGGAAAAAATCAAGACGACTAGGGATTTCACTAACCGGAAGCGGAAAAGAGTTAGCTCGTCGTCCATACGCACCAGGTCAACACGGACCGACTGGACGTATCAAGTTATCTGAATATGGACTACAATTAAAAGAGAAACAAAAACTACGTTTTATGTACGGTTTGAATGAACGTCAATTCTTCAACCTATATAATAAAGCTGGTAAAATTCGTGAAGGTAAGCACGGTGTTAACTTCATGGTATTACTTGAACAGCGTTTGGATAACGTTGTTTACCGACTAGGACTTGCGACTACTCGTCGTCAGGCTCGTCAATTGGTAAACCACGGCCACATCACTGTAAATGGCAAGCGCGTTGACATTCCATCTTTCCACGTTTCAGTTGGAGATGTAGTTGGCGTTCGTGAAAAATCAAGAGATATGAAAATTATCAAAGAATCAGTAGAATCATTATTTGGTCGTCCTGATTTCATTACATTCGATGATGAAAAACTTGAAGGATCATTGACACGTTTACCATTACGTGAAGAAATGCCTGCTGAAATTGATGAAGCATTCGTTGTTGAATACTACAACAGATAATCGTTAAAAGCACATTAAATACAAGAAAAGAGCTGTTATCTCCTTGAGATAGCAGCTCTTTTCTTGTTTGAGCAGAAATACATAGAGCGAATACTACCATTAATATACTAAGATTTAAAGGTTAGTTACCTTTAATCAATGCTAGCTGCTTATACTTTAATACCGGTAAGAACGTTCCTTACTGATAACTGCTTGTATCTGATGAATTTAGTAGAATAGAACAAAACTCTTCCAGTACGAGTCGGTCACTCTCGCTGAAACGGTCTCTAACAGGCGCGTCAATGTCAAGAACACCTATTTTAACATCACCTTTAATTAAAGGAACGACTATTTCAGAGCGACTTGCAGCATCACACGCAATATGACCAGGGAATTCATGTACATCTGAGACGATGAGGGAATCACCAGATTTAAAGGAAGTTCCGCAGACGCCTTTTCCATTCTCTATTCGAATACAGGCGACTTTTCCCTGAAAAGGGCCTAAAACCAAATTGTTGTGGTCATTATCAAACAGATAGAAACCTACCCAATTAATATCGTCAAGCTGTTCAAAAAGCAAGGCGGAAGCATTGCTTAAATTAGCAATAAAATTTGACTCGTCTGTAATTATGGCTTTCAGTTGTTTGTTTAGCAGGGTTAATTTATCAGATTGCATGAAATATTCCTTTCTGTACATAATTATTTTTATAATTTGCTTGCTAGTATAACATAATCGAATTAAGTTTGATATACTGTATAAGAGAGTTCAGCTTAAAATTGTTTTAAACCAGTTGGAGGGAAAAGTATGACTAATGAAGTTGTCATAACGTTAGCGATAATATTACTCGCGGTTAGTATTTATCTTGGTACATATTATATAAAGAAGAAGCACTACAATGAAATTGATGAGATAGATAAAGAAAAGAAAAAAATCCAGACGACACTTCCCGTGACTAAAGCAGAAAAGCTGGGGAAAATGTCCATTACCGGCCAGTCTAAGATTCTGGCTGATCAGACTGTAAATAAAATTAATGATATTGAAGCTGCCGCCTTACCTGAAATTGAATCTTTCCTGTTTGAGGCAGAAGAAGCGACAGACCGTTACCGCTTTGGGCAGGCCACAGACAAACAGGATAAAGCAAAAGAAGCTTTAAAACTAATTAATGAAACTCTGGAGCAGACGATACTGACGATTGACGAGCTTCTTCAAAGAGAAGAAGCCAACCTGAAAAAAATCGATTCTATCAAGAAACGCTATCACAAGTTGAGAAAGGAACTGCTTGCGAGCAGCTTCTCGTTTGGGGAATCGATTGACAGTCTTGAGGATAAACTTGGGGAGATCGAAAGTGATTTTACTTCGTTTTCAGATTTAACGGCATCCGGAGACCATGAAGAAGCGAAGAAAGTAGTCAATAGACTCGAAAAAGAAATGGATGAGATGGAAAAACTGATGTCAAAAATTCCTGAATATCATTCCATAATCAAAAAGGATTATCTGACTCAGCTGGAAGAAATAAATGAAGGCTATGAGACACTAAGAAATCAGGACTATATCTTCCCTGAAAGCTTTGATTTTAACGAAGAAGTCAATTTGCTGACTAATCAGATTGGAGAGTTAAAAGAGTCTCTAAAACAATTAAATCTTGAGTCTGCTGATGACATGACTGCTCTTATAGAAAAACAGATTGATAAACTGTACGATAGTATGGAGACTGAGATTGAAGCAAAAGCCGAGACAACCAAATTATTGCAGCAGCTCCGCAAAATCGTTCTCTATCTTCAGAATCAGGATAAAGAACTGGGATTTGAAATTGACCGTATCAGTCAGAGCTATAAACTTTATCAGAATGAAGAACAAAATTACAAAAAGATTCAATCTTCAATAGCACAAGTAAAAAGCATAGTTCAGGCTGTTGAAAAAAATCTATCCGATAATCAGCTCGCCTATTCTGATGCTAGTCAGTCACTTGATACAGCCTTTAAGCAGGCTGAGGAACTGTCAGCTAGTCTACAGTCTCTGTCAGAAAAACTGCAGTCTTACCGTAGTCAGGAAAAAGAGATTAAAAATGACATTGACGAAATGGAACTTGCTCTGAGAGAGATGAAACGCTACGTTGAAGGTAAGCATCTTCCGGGCCTCCCTAAAGACTATTTACAATTTTTCTTCTATACTACGGATCATCTGGAAATATTAGCGAAAGAACTGTCTCGCCCTAAACTGGATTTTGAGGAAGTACTGAGTCTTCACCAGATGTGCGAAGAAGATATCGAGAAGCTGGCTGACCGGACTGATGAACTGGTCGATCACGCGCTTCTGACGGAACTAACAAGTCAGAGACTTTATCGACATCGAGAAGAACACCCTGAAGTGGTGGAAACCATTAGATACAGTGAAAATCTGTTTCTTGAAGACTTTGATTACGATACCTCTCTTAAAATGGTCAGAGAAAAATTGGAATCAATTGAGCCGGGTTCCTATCAGGAAGTATTGAGCCAGTATCAGAAAGATAAAACTTACAATTAATAAAGGGGAAAAGTCAGTCTAAGAACTGGCTTTTTTCGTGGATTGCAGAGAATCTGCAACTTAAGTTGAATCTTTGACCTATTTTGATATAATAAATAAAGTTTGAAATCAACAGATCAAGAAAGGGAACCGTATGATATATTTTGATAATTCTGCGACTACAGAAATGAACAGGCAAGTACTCGATTCATTACTAGCCGCAAGTAAGTCCTATTATGGAAATCCATCAAGTCTTCACACACTAGGGGAAGAGACAAGTCATCTGTTAAGACAAGCGAGAAAACAGATAGCCTCACTGCTAAAAGTGAATGAAGATGAAATATTTTTCACCAGCGGTGGAACTGAAGGAGATAATTGGGCGATAAAAGGAACGGCTATTGAAAAAATGAGCTATGGCAGGCATATAATAACGTCTTCCATTGAGCATCCTGCAGTTATAAATTCAGTGAAGCAGCTGGAGAACCTCGGCTGGGAAGTAACGTATCTACCGGTAGACGAGAACGGTCAGATTAATATTCAAGACCTGAAAAGGGCTATTAGAAAAGATACCGTTCTCGTTTCCGTTATGGCCGTCAATAATGA
This sequence comes from Alkalibacterium sp., assembly GCA_007692455.1. Classification (GTDB taxonomy): domain Bacteria; phylum Bacillota; class Bacilli; order Lactobacillales; family Carnobacteriaceae_A; genus Alkalibacterium. The sequence goes on from RECC01000036.1 coordinate 114,197, forward strand.
AACTGGAAGTATACTTCCTATCGAAAAGATTTCAACTATACTGAAAGATTATCCATCCATTCATTTCCATGTCGATGCTGTGCAGGCGATAGGCAAAATTGATCTTGATCTGGCTAGCTCCAGAGTTGATGTCGCAGTATTTTCCGGGCATAAGTTTCATGCACCTAAGGGAACAGGCTTTATTTACCTGAAGAAAGGGAGAAAGTTAGCTCCCTTACTCAGTGGAGGTGGACAGGAGAGCGGTAAAAGAAGCGGAACCGAAAATGTTCCTGGAAATATCGCACTGGCTAAAGCCTTGAGACTGATCCTGGAAGACAGCCATGAAAAGCGTAAGGGGATGCTTGCGTGCAAAACCGAAATTTCAGCTTTTCTTAAGTCTAAAGAAAGAGTACAGGTTTTTACTCCAGATAAAAGCGCGCCCCATATAATTTGTTTTGGTGTCTCCGGCATAAAGGGTGAGATTGTGGTCCATGCCTTAGAGCAGAAAGGAATTATCATGTCGACGACGAGTGCCTGTTCAAGCAAAAGAAAATTAAAGCAGCCATCAGTGCGTGATATGGGCTATTCTAAAGACGTAGCAGAAACGGCTGTAAGAATCAGTTTCAGTCATATGAACACTTTAAATGAAGTGGAAGAGTTTAAGACAGCATTTGATGAGATTTACAATCAGTTGAAGGCAATAGATTAAGGAGATAGGCATGCAAATCACAGAAATTCTAGTACGCTACGGCGAACTATCTACCAAGGGAAAAAACAGAAAATATTTTATAAAAAAACTTCAGAGGAATACACGCAGTAAACTAAAACAGTATCAGAATCTGAAGATTGTTGCCAACAGAGATCGACTGCATATCACGTTAAATGGGGAAAAGGCAGATGCTGTCATGGAAGATTTGGAAGATATCTTTGGCATCCAGAATTTTTCTCCTGTAGTCAAGGTAGGTAAATCAGTTGAAGAAGCCAAGAAAGCGGTCGTGCACCTAGTAGGTAAGCATTTTAAAGAAAATATGACATTTAAAATAACGACGCGACGGGCTGATCATAATTTTGAGTATGATACGAATGAACTTAATCAGATTTTAGGCTCAGAAGTAGAAGAGTCCTTTCAGCCGGTATCAGTTCAAATGAAAAAACCAGACCTTGATGTTCGAGTGGAAGTCCGACTGGATGGCATTTTTATATCAGTGGATACCTTGCCTGGTGCAGGGGGCTTACCCATAGGTACAGCCGGTAAAGGCATGCTTATGCTTTCCGGGGGTATTGATTCTCCAGTTGCCGGCTATCTTGCGATGAGGCGCGGAGTAGAGATTGAAGCTGTTCACTTTCACAGTCCGCCTTACACCAGCCCGAAGGCTCTTCAAAAAGCAAAAGATCTAACAGCTAAACTCGCGCGCTATACCAATGAAATCAAGTTTATTGAAGTACCATTTACAGAAATTCAGGAGGCCATCAAGAAACATGTTCCGGAAAGCTATTCCATGACGATTACCCGACGAATGATGTTAAGACTGACTGACCGGATCAGGGCTGACAGAAATGGACTTGCAATAATGAACGGCGAATCTCTAGGACAAGTTGCTTCTCAGACGCTCGACAGTATGATGGCAATCAATCAGGTGACTTCTGTTCCAGTCCTCCGACCACTTATCTCCATGGATAAAAATGATATTATATCAATCGCCGAGAAGATTGATACTTTCGAACTGGCTATTCAACCCTATGAAGATTGCTGTACAGTATTTGCTCCTTCAAAACCTAAAACAAAGCCTAAGCTTAAAAAAGTATTAGAAATAGAAGAAGAACTTGATATTAAAACCTTAATAGACAATGCCCTGGCTGGTATAAAAATCAGTTCGATTTCTCACGAAGATTCTTCAGAAGAGCTTAGTAATTCGGAATTCCAGTCGCTGTTTTAAAGTTAATAGTTGCAAAGTAGTACGCTGAAAAGTACACTAGAGATAACTTAGAAGAAAGAAGGGAATAGTATGGACGTAACACTCAAAGGTGAAAAATTCCAGACAAATGGTCAACCCCCTCGAGTAGGAGAAGATGCTCCTTCTTTTAGTGTGCTGGACTTGAATGGTGAAACCGTTAAACTGTCTGATTATAAAGGTGATGTCGTTATATTAAGCACATTTCCTGATATTGAGACAAGTACGTGTTCCAGACAGACGGATACATTTAACGAAAAAGCGAAGGAATTGAAGAACACTAAAATAATCTCTTTGTCTACCAATTCAGCAAATCAGCAGAAGCAGTGGGGTGAGTCAAAGGTTTTAGCCTCCGATCTTCTGCATGATGAAGATCGCTCATTTTCTAAAGAATACGGTTTGTACATTGACGATTTAGATAAGACGGCCCGTGCTGTTTTTGTACTCAATCGTAACGGCCAGATCGTCTACAGAGAAATAGTTAAAGAAATGGCAGATAATCCTGATTTCGAGTCGGCGCTCTCAGCTGCAAGACATGAAGAGGCTGAACTTAATTAATTTATAAATTGAAAGTATAGTATAAAAGTTACGACCAAAAGGAGTACTTGGCATTAAATTATCCAAGAGAATGGGTGCAGATGGTGTGAATCCCTGATAATTAAGCCGAGGAAGTAGTTTGGGCAAAAACTGTCTTAGGGAATTACAGTACTTAAGATCGGCAAAACAGACCGTTATGACTGTTACTGAGAGACTGCACTTATTTTTATTCGTGCAGTAAAATAGGTGGTACCGCGAAGCATTCGTCCTAATATATAGGAGGAGTGCTTCTTTTTATACACTAAATTTAAAGAGGTGCAATGATGGAAAATACTGATATGTCAACAAAATACAACCCTACACAAGTTGAAAAAGACAAGTACGAAAAGTGGATTGAGAAAGATTTATTCAAACCGAATCCTAAGGGAACTGAACCCTATTCGGTAGTAATTCCTCCCCCAAACGTAACCGGTCGTCTTCACCTAGGACATGCATGGGATACAACACTACAGGACATTATTATTCGTCAAAAACGTATGCAGGGCTATGATACGTTATGGCTGCCGGGTATGGACCATGCCGGTATCGCAACACAGGCAAAAGTTGAGGAAAAGCTGGCTCAGGAGGGCATTTCCCGCCACGATTTGGGCCGGGAAAAATTCCTGGAAAAAGTTTGGGACTGGAAGGAAGAATACGCGGAAAACATTCGAAGCCAATGGGCTAAAGTTGGTCTGTCTGTCGACTATTCAAGAGAACGGTTCACTCTTGACGAAGGTCTGAATAAGGCGGTTAATAAGGTCTTTGTTGATTTGTATAATAAAGGTCTGATATACCGTGGAGAATATATCATTAACTGGGATCCAAAAGCTCAAACAGCTCTATCTGATATTGAAGTTGACCATAAGGATATAAACGGAGCATTCTATCACATCTCTTATCCGATTGTTGATGGAGAAGGTGCCGTAGAATTAGCAACGACGCGTCCGGAAACAATGCTGGGAGATACTGCCGTTGCTGTTCACCCGGATGATGAGCGCTACCAGCATTTAATTGGTAAAAAAGTACTCCTGCCGGTAGTTAATCGCGAATTGGAAGTTGTAGCAGATGACTATGTTGATATGGAATTTGGTACAGGTGTGGTTAAAATTACCCCGGCTCATGACCCGAATGACTTTGAGATTGGTAAACGACATAATTTGGAACAACTGAACGTAATGAATAACGACGGCAGCATGAATCAGCATGCTGGGAAATACGAAGGAATGGATCGGTTTGAAGCGAGAAAAGCCCTTGTAGCTGATCTGAAAGAGCAAGGCTACCTCATCAAGATTGAAGAAATGCAGCATAGCGTTGGCCACTCTGAACGAACAGGAGTCATTGTGGAACCAAGACTGTCTACCCAGTGGTTTGTAAAAATGGGTCCTCTGTCAGAGCAGGCACTAAATCATCAGAAAACAGACGATAAAGTGAACTTTGTACCTGAGCGCTTTGAAAAGACCTACCATAACTGGATGGAGAATGTTCACGACTGGGTCATTTCCAGACAACTCTGGTGGGGACACCGTATACCTGCCTGGTATCATAAAGAAACTGGCGAGTTGTATGTTGGAGAATCGGCACCGTCAGATGATGAAAATTGGGAACAGGATGCAGATGTTTTGGATACCTGGTTCAGTTCTGCGCTATGGCCCTTCTCGACAATGGGCTGGCCGGATACGGAAAATTCTGATTTTCAAAAATATTTCCCGACAAGTACCCTTGTTACCGGCTATGACATTATTTTCTTCTGGGTCAGCCGCATGATTTTCCAAAGCCTCGAGTTTACAGGCAAGGCACCCTTCAAAAATGTTCTGATTCACGGTTTGATTAGAGATGAACAGGGACGTAAAATGAGCAAGTCTCTGGGGAACGGTATTGATCCGATGGAAGTGATTGAAAAGTACGGTGCGGATTCGCTTAGATGGTTCCTGTCTAACGGCTCGGCTCCCGGTCAGGATGTTCGTTTCAGTTATGAGAAGATGGATGCGTCATGGAATTTCATCAATAAAATTTGGAACGCCAGCCGATATGTAATCATGAACTTGGGCGACTTTTCAATAGAGGATATCGATTTGAATCTTGAGAAGTCCATCGCAGATAAATGGATCTTAGCCCGATTAAATGAGACTGTAGAGCAGGTTACCGAACTGTTCGAAAAATTTGAGTTTGGAGAAGCCGGAAGACAACTGTACAGTTTTATCTGGGACGATTATTGTGACTGGTATATTGAAATGAGTAAAGAACAGTTGACACAAGGGACGGATAACCAGAAACAGTCGACGAAATCTGTACTGGTCCATGTTCTTGATCAGACATTGAAACTTTTGCACCCTATAATGCCATTTGTAACAGAAGAAATATGGGAACATATTCCACATGAAGGTGATTCTCTTGTTACTGCAGCCTATCCGGTTGTAAAGGCTGAATTCAAAGATAATGAGGCTGTCAGAAATATGGAAATGCTCATTGAAGTCATTCGTTCTGTCAGAACTATTCGTTCGGATGCGAATCGTCCATTGTCCAAACCGATTGACTTACTGATAAAAGCAAAATCAGAGAAAGAACAATCCTTCTTATCTGAGAATCAGTCATACATTACGCGCTTCTGTAACCCTGATCAGCTTACTATTGAAACTGAAATAGACACGCCAAATGAAGTTAAGACTGCAGTAGTTAAAGGGGCCGAGATATTCATACCGCTGGCTGGCTTAGTGGATATTGGTGAAGAAATTGAACGACTGAAGAAAGAAGAAGAAAAATGGCTCAATGAAATTAAGCGAGTTGAGAAAAAACTGTCAAACGAGAAGTTTGTGGCAAATGCCCCTGAATCAATCGTTGAAGAAGAAAGACAAAAAGGAATGCAATATAAGGAAAACTATCAGTCTGTTAAAAACCAACTGAACAAAATGAGTAAATTGAAAGAGGGGTAAGGGTGACTAAGTTATTTATCTTTGATATGGATGGACTCATGTTTGACACGGAACCATTATATTTCAAAGCGAATATGAAAACGGCAGAAAAAGTTGGAATAGCATTTGACTATTCTTTTTACAAACAATATATCGGCTCGAGTGAGAAAGACTTTTTCGAAGCGATGTACAATCAGTTTGATGAAGAGAAAGTCACTCACTTCATTTCGGAAAGTGCCAGAGATTTAAAAGAAGCACTCTTTGCTGATTCCCCAATACTCAAAAAGGGACTGAAAGATTTACTGGTATATATAGAAGAAAAAGGGTACAAAGCAGTTGTGGCATCGAGTTCTGAAAGAGAAGTTATCCATCAGCTGCTTGAAAATGCGGGTATTCAGAACTACTTCGATGGTGTCATAGGCGGCAACGAGGTCAATCACTCTAAACCTGATCCGGAAATTTTTATTAAAGCCAAGAATTTGGTGTCCGAAGATAATTTAGATGTGCTTGTTCTTGAAGATTCGATTAACGGAATAAAAGCAGCAAATGCCGCTGGTTTTCCGGTAGTGATGGTGCCAGACTTGATAGAACCTGACGACGAGGTCAGAAATCTGACATTAGATATTTGCCATGATCTTCATGAAGTTCTTAACAAAATAAAAAGTGAGAAATTAATTTAATGGGTAATGTATAGAAGGAGGAGACAACTGTCTCCTCCTTTTAATCTATTTTCAGGAGGATAATATGCAGACTCAAAAATTTATCGAAGTTCCCACTCAGTCGCGTCCCAGGGAACGACTGGCAGAATTCGGACCAGCAGCACTCGCTAATCACGAATTACTTGCTATAATGCTACGGACAGGTACAAAAGATTACAATGTCATACAGTTAAGCATGCAGGTTTTCTCTCACTTCGACGACTTATTTATGTTGAAGAATGCGTCGATGGAAGAATTGATGGCTCTTCCCGGTATTGGGAAAGCAAAAGCCATTGAATTAATGGCATCAATAGAATTAGGCAAGCGCATGGCTCGGACTCCTCTCCTTAAAGAAGGAACCGTCACCTCAAGTCAATTTGCAGGGAAACTGCTGATGAACGAGCTGCATGGCCTTCATCAGGAGATAGTGGTAGGCTTGTTTCTGAATACGAAAAACGAAATTATAAAAAAGGAAACTATTTTTATTGGCTCGCTGAACTCGAGTGTTGCTCACCCAAGAGAGATTTACCGGGCAGCTATTAAGTATTCCTCTGCCCGTATCATTATTGCGCATAACCATCCGTCAGGAAATCCGGAGCCGTCAGAAGCTGATTTGTCGTTCACCAGGCGAATGAGCGAAGCAGGGAAGTTGATAGGGATTGAACTGCTGGATCACTTTATCATTGGTGATGATTCCTACGTGAGTCTTAAAGAATTGGGAGAACTTGAATAATTTTTGTTATATTGAATTATATAAACTTCTTTCACTATAATGCTTGCAGATATGGATTTTCTATGATACTATGTAATTAGCATTTTGTTAGGGAAAGAAAAAAGTAATGTGTAACAACATTCCGATTCGTACCTATAGCAATAATGTGAAATAATATGTGCACAAGGCACGAGGAGGAAATGTAACATGGAAAATGGTACAGTAAAATGGTTTAACGCAGAAAAAGGTTTTGGATTTATCGAACGTGACGGAGCAGACGATGTATTCGTACACTTCTCAGCAATCAACGAAGAAGGATTCAAATCATTAGAAGAAGGACAAGCTGTAACTTTCGATATCGAAGAAGGCGCACGCGGACCTCAAGCTGCTAACGTAGAAAAAGCTTAATTAACTTTAACTTAAATTTTCAACCGAGTAAGCCTAATCGCTTACTCGGTTTTTTAATGTTTATTATCATGTAACGATTCGTTTCAAATATTAAAATTAAAATAAAGTAAAAGCAAGGTAGTGCATAATGTACTGTAAAAAGGTACAATAGCATAATGAATACATGACTATTCAATTTAACCGTTAAAAGATAGGTTTGACATTCGAAAGGAGATTTTCTTAGTGTTTTGGTTTAGAAAAAAAGGGATTGGTATCGACTTAGGTACAGCAAATACTAATGTATATTTAGAAGGTAAAGGCATCGTTCTTGGCGAGCCGTCAGTTGTTGCCAAAGACAAGCAGACTGATGAAGTAGTAGCCGTAGGTGAAGATGCACAGAAGATGATTGGCCGAACTCCAGGTAGCATCGTAGCTATTCGTCCAATGAAAGATGGGGTCATAGCTGATTTTGATACAACATCTGCCATGATGGAATATTTTATTAAAAAATCTGTAGGCAAGCGTTCATCAAAACCTAACGTTGTCATATGTGTGCCCGGGGGCGGGACTGAAGTTGAAAAAAGAGCGATTCTGGATGCTGCGAGAATGGCAGGAGCCAGAGAAGCTTACTTGATCGAAGAGCCCTTTGCGGCAGCAATCGGTGCAGGTTTGCCGGTAAATGAACCGACAGGTAGCATGGTAGTAGATATTGGTGGAGGTACAACAGACGTAGCGACTATTTCGTTAGGCGGTATTGTCAGCAGTCGTACCATTAAAATGGCAGGTGACCAGATGGATCAGTCCATCATTCACTATATCAGAAACAAATACAACCTCTTGATTGGGGAACGCACTGCAGAAGCTGTTAAGATGCAGCTGGGAAGTGCTTCAATAGAAGCAGCTGAAACGATGGAAACGATGGATATTCGAGGAAGAGATTTGCTCACTGGATTACCTAAAACTATTTCTATTCCAGCGCTTGATGTTGCTGAAGCGATCAAAGAAGTGATAGACGGTATTATTATCGCTGTTAAAGCAACTCTGGAAGATACATCCCCTGAAATATCAGCAGATGTTATTGACAGAGGAATTGTATTGACGGGTGGAGGCGCACTGTTAAATAATTTAAGTGATGTCATTGCCAATGAGACAGAAGTTCCGGTTTTTGTCGCTAGCAATCCTCTTGATTGTGTAGCCATCGGCACGGGAGAAGCATTAAACCACATGGATTTGTATAAAAAACAGTCACGATAAAGAAAGAGCGGGGAGGCTGACTTCCCGCTTATTTATTGAATTATAGGATAAATATCTGTGAATCAAAATTAGATCGATAGACTAATATACCTCTACGATTGATTCTGAATGTGTGGTAAAATAAGCAAAGTTAAATTATAAGAGGTGTCTTAATTGAACCAGTTTTTTACAAATAAAAAAATGATTATCTTGCTGATCAGCGTCATAATGTTTGTGTCACTTCTCTCTTTATCTTTGAGAAGCGGGGATTCGACGCCCTTTCTGCAGCAGGCATCTAATGACATAACAGCAGTCCTTGGAAGAGCTTTTTCAGGCCCGGCAAATGTGGTAACCAATGCATTTGAATCAGTAAATAATCTGCAGAATACTTATGAAGAAAACCAGCGACTCAAAGTAGAAATTGATAAGCTATATGAACGGCAGGCCGAAATAAATGTTTTGAGAGATGAAAACTTTCGTCTGGGTGAGGAACTTGAACTGCAGAATTCCTTAACAGATTTTCAGACTATTTCAGGTACAGTTATTTCCAGAAATCCTGACAATTGGGTGGACCAGATTGTTGTGGATCGCGGCAGCCAGGATGGTGTTGCGGTAGGCATGCCTGTCATGTCCGGCAATGGCCTCATCGGTAGAATTTCAGAAGTAAATCCGACCAGTTCTAAAATAGTACTGCTGACTAATATTGAGCAGACAGCCAATCAGGTCTCATCAGAAATTGTTCTTGATGAAGAGATTATCTATGGACTGATCAGCGGGTACGATTCATCTAATGATCGACTGGTCATGTCTCAGATTACCTCTACGCTTGAGATTAGTGAAGGTGAACTCATTACGACGTCAGGACTTGGCGGTATGATTCCTAGAGGACTAGTTATCGGCGAAGTGGAAGAGGTTAGTATGGACTCTCATGGTTTGGCTCAGCAAGTCTATGTCAGCCCGGCGGCTGATTTTGATAATTTGCGTTATGTTACTATTATAAATAGACTCGCGGAAAGTGGTGAGTGAAAATGGAGCAATGGCGACGAGTAATTATACCTATTGTCCTGCTTTTCTTTTTCCTCCTTCTTGACGGGGTTATTGTCTCGTTATTTTATGAAAGTCTGGATGTTTCCTTTGGCTTCATGACACCGCGTCTATTCGTCTTGACAGTTATAGTCCTGTCTTTTTTCCTTGAACCCAGACACATGTATATTTTGTCCATAGTGTTTGGCTTTATTTATGACAGCTACTACTCTGGCATTTTAGGTATTTATATTGCTGGTTTGATGATAATCAGCTATTTTATCATTCAGTTAAGAAATATACTGGAGCCAAATTATCTGACTATGGTATTAGTTACTATTATTATGCTGACGCTACTGGAATTCCTGATATTTGGTATATACAGAGTAATAGATTTGACCTCATTGAGTGTTCAAGAGTTTATTGCCATGCGACTCTCAGCATCGCTACTTTTCAACACAATAGCGATTATTATACTAGCTGTACCACTTAAGTTCAGTATCAAGCTGATTACACTCAAATCGAAAGAAAAGTCAACTCAGTCTAAGTCACGTGCAACGTACAGATAATTTATAGGGGTGAACAAATGAACAAGGCAGTCACTTTAAAGGGGAGAAAAGAAGGGTTTCAGCTGATTGTAGAAGCGCAGGCAGCTATGGAGTCAGTATTTAAGGAAGTTCAAGAGCTTAAACTTCAGCTGAAAAAAGATACTAAGGCCGAACATGCTCTGAAATTTTTTATCATGACAGGAAACAGAGTGTTGACAGAGGACGAACAAAATAAGATGAAGGCTATATTGGAAGATGAGTTATTCAAAGTAGTATCATTTGAAGCAGATGTCATTACTTTGACAGAAGCTAGAAGAAGGCACGAACAGTCAAGGCCTCGTATGGAAGTTAGGACTGTCAGAAGCGGGCAGATTATTGAAGCTGAGGGCGATCTGCTCCTTATTGGAGAAGTCCATCCAGGAGGCATGGTTAGAGCGACAGGGAGCATCTTTATAATTGGAGAATTGAAAGGGATTGCTCATGCAGGATTTAAAGGCAGAGAAAGTGCTGTAGTCGTTGCAAACTTCCGCTACAATTCACAAGTTAGAATTGGTGGAAATGTTCATGTGGTGGATGAAAAAGAAGAATCTCAGTTTAATCAGTCAGATACTATAGAATTTGTATATGTAAACGACTTACATATTATTGAAGTATCTCCTTTGCATGATTTAAAAAGGATTCGACCAGAAATAGCTAAAGACTCAGGAGGTATATTTTAATGGGAAAAGCAATAGTAGTTACATCGGGTAAAGGTGGAGTAGGTAAAACAACATCTACTGCAAATATCGGTACAGCTTTGGCGCTTCAAGGTAAAAAAGTGTGCTTAATGGATATGGATATTGGCCTGCGTAACCTGGATGTAATTTTAGGTTTAGAAAACAGAATAATTTATGATGTCATTGATGTGGTTGAAGGAAGAGCAAAACTTCATCAGGCTATTATTAAGGACAAGCGTTTTAATGATCAGCTATTCTTATTGCCTGCAGCTCAGCACGCTGATAAAAATGCCATCAATGAAGAACAGATGATTGACCTCGTAGGAGAACTGAAAGCCGACTATGACTATGTTCTCATTGACTGTCCTGCCGGTATCGAACAGGGATTCAAGAACTCGATTGCAGCAGCAGACGATGCCATACTGGTGACTACACCGGAAATATCAGCAATACGAGATGCAGACCGAATCATCGGACTGATTGAACAGACACCGATTGAAGCACCTAGACTGATTATTAATCGCATCCGCAAGTCGATGATGCAGCAAGGTGATGTAATGGATATTGATGAAATTACTCGTCATCTGTCCATTAATTTACTGGGGATAATCTTTGAAGATGATGAAGTAGTCCGTTCATCAAATAAAGGAAATCCGGTTGTTCTTGATCCCAACCATGTCTCTTCACAAGGCTATCGTAATATAGCCAGAAGAATTTTAGGAGAAAATGTTCCTCTAATGACAGTTAAAGAAGAAAAACTTCCATTTTGGAAGAAGATATTCAAAAGAAAAAATTGACTATGAAGGCTAAGTTTGGTATGATGCTAATGTTGTATTTGTGCCGCACCACAGCTGCAACCGCTCGTTTATAAGTCTTAAAGTGCTTTTTAGCCACTTATAACGGCGAGTCTAAGTGCAAGAATAAAATAGTTTACTATTTTATTCAAAATTTTAAGGAGGTGCAACAAGTATGTATGCAATCATCAAAACAGGTGGTAAACAGTTTAGAGTTGAAGAAGGTCAAGATATCTTTGTTGAGAAATTAGACGGCGAAGCAGGCGATACAGTAACATTTGGCGAAGTATTGTTTGTTGGTGGAGACAACACAGTTGTCGGCAGCCCGTTCATCGATGGAGCTTCTGTTGAAGCAGTAATCGAAAAACAAGGCCGTGCTAAGAAAGTGACGACTTACAAATATCGTCGTAGAAAAGACTCTCACACTAAAAAAGGTCACCGTCAGCCGTATACTAAAGTTTCAATCAAATCAATTAAATCTAACTAATCCATGTAAGGAAGAGATGTACTGATGATTGACATTCACTTCAGTTTTGATAAAGAATCTATCACTTCAGTTGAAATGTCAGGTCATGCTGAATCTGGTGCGTACGGGCAGGATATTGTCTGTGCGGCTGTCTCTGCATTGAGTATCGGAACCGTCAATTCACTTGTTGAAATTGCCGGTATTCCCATTGATGTGGTTTCAGCAGATAAGCAGGGTGGCTATTTGAAGTTCTCTTTGCCTGAACACGTGGATGACAAACAGATGGAAACTGCTCAAATACTCCTGTCTAGTTTGCTTCTTTCCTTGAAACAGACTGAAGATGAGTACGGAGAGTATTTAACGATTAATTCCTCATACAGGAAATGATGGAGGTGCAATAACAATGTTGAAAATGAATTTACAATTCTTTGCTACTAAAAAAGGTGGAGGATCAACATCAAACGGACGTGATTCTCAATCCAAGCGTTTAGGTGCTAAACGTGCAGATGGACAAGAAGTTTCAGGTGGATCAATTTTATTCCGTCAAAGAGGAACAAAAATTTATCCAGGTGAAAACGTTGGACGCGGTGGAGACGACACTTTATACGCTAAAGTTGATGGTGTTGTACGTTTCGAACGTAAAGGGAAAAACAAAAAGCAAGTATCTGTTTACCCAGTAGCTAACTAATTTCATAGATAAAAAGGAATCAGAACCTTAAGTGATGATTCCTTTTTTATTTCTCCAGTAAAATGACACCCTGTCATTTTATGTACTGTCACGCATTCATTAATCTTGTGAATATGCGGTGAATAGGTTAAAATAATAAGGAAAGCTTATCAATCTGACTTGCTCTGATTGATCTAAATGAGCTCATAATATGGATGAAAGGACTAGTTATTTGGAGACAACGCATGCGGAAAAATTCTATACAGTGTTACTGGAATCAGCCATGTTGATAAGAAAAGATCTGGACTCTACTTTTCTTGAGGCTTTAATTGAATCAGGAGAGAATATTTTAGATAACGGTAAGATTAATATCGAAAATGGTCTGCCGACTCACAGCACTCAAGTTAAATTGAAAGAACTGTATGAGTCAGTTAAACTCGATTCTCTCAGTCTCGATGATAAAAAGCAGGCCGTACAGCTTATATTGATTAAGGCTGTTAAAGAAGATATGCTGCAGCCGAATCATCAGCCAACACCAGATGCAATTGGCTTGCTGATGAGCTATCTAGCAGAATTGTTTGTGGATTTTTCAGAACCGGCGCATATAGCTGACTTGTCCATTGGTACAGGTAATTTACTGTATACCTTCTATTCTTATTTATCGAGACAACCCGGTGCTGTAAAGCATACTTACACTGGTGTAGAGAATGATGAACTGCTTATATCGCTGACCAGTACATTATCAGCATTACTCGACATTCCAGTAGAGCTTTTACATCAGGATGCTTTAAAGCCTCTGTTAATTAATCCGATTGATATTATTTTGTCAGATTTACCAGTTGGCTATTACCCTGTACAAATTGAAGAAGGCAAGTTCAGTACAGCTTTAAAAGATGGCCATTCTTATAGTCATTTTCTGCTGATAGAACAGGGACTGAAGTATCTAAAAGAAGCCGGACTGGGTTTTTATTTACTGCCTACTCAGACTTTTGAATCGGAAGAAGTTAAAATCCTACTTTCTCATATCAATACAGTCGGTTATGTGCAGGCGATTATTCATTTGCCAAATGAATGGTTTAAAAATGAGCAATCCAGAAAGTCCATTCTTGTTTTACAGAAAAAAGGTTCAAACAGTAGACAGGCTCAGGAAGTATTGGTCGCTACATCCCCAAGTTTATCGGATAAGCAAGCTTTCCAGAATTTCCTGATGGATATTAAAACATGGAAAGAAGAGCAAGAAATTTAAATTTTTAATAAAAAGGAGAAAATAATATGAGTAAAACAATTGCAATCAATGCGGGATCTTCAAGTTTAAAATGGAGTCTTTACACTATGCCACAGGAAGAAGTACTGGCATCTGGTATTGTTGAAAGAATCGGTTTAAACGATTCAATTTTCACTATCAAGTATAATGATGGTGAAAAATTCAAACAGACAGTAGATATTGATGATCATGAAGTTGCAGTGGAAATGCTTCTTAAACAATTAAAAGAGTTAAATATTTTAAGTGACTATAATGAAATTACTGGAGTGGGTCACCGAGTTGTTGCCGGAGGAGAAATCTTTAAAGATTCTGCACTTGTAACAGATGAAGTGATTCAGCAAATTGAAGACCTTTCTGAATTTGCTCCTTTGCATAATCCTGCAAATGCTACAGGTATAAAAGCTTTCCGTAAAATCTTGCCTGACATAACCAGCGTCGCAGTTTTTGATACATCATTCCATCAGACCATGCCAAAGGTTAACTACCTTTACAGTATACCTATGGAGTATTATGAAAAGCATAACGCGCGTCGTTATGGAGCGCATGGAACGAGTCACAAATATGTATCGCAGCGTGCAGCCGAGTTGTTAGGCAAACCTATTGAAGAAACTAAAATCATCACATGTCACCTGGGTAACGGCGCGTCCATTACTGCTGTTGACGGTGGAAAATCAGTCGACACATCTATGGGCTTCACACCACTTGCCGGTGTGACGATGGGAACACGTTCAGGTGATATTGATCCGTCATTGCTTCCGTTCCTTATGGAAAAAGAAGGCATTGAGTCAATTAATGACATGATTTATATCCTGAATAATGAGTCCGGGCTGAAAGGCTTATCTGGCATTTCTAGTGACATGAGAGACTTGGAAGATGTTGAAACCACTAATGAGAAAGCAGAACTGGCTCTACGTATCTTCGAAGACCGTGTCCGTAAATATATCGGTTCTTATGCCGCTACTATGAATGGTGTAGATGCAATTGTCTTCACTGCAGGAATAGGCGAGAACGGATCAGATACCCGTAAGAATGTAATTGATGGATTAACATTCCTTGGCGCAGAAATTGATGATGAAAAGAATAACGTACGTGGTAAGGAAAGAGATTTATCTGCAGAGAATTCTAAAGTTAAAGTTTTCCTTATCCCTACGGATGAAGAAGTCATGATTGCTCGTGACGTGGAAAAATTTAGAAACAGCTAATATAGATTATAGTTATTGTCCAAAACAAACACGCCATAAGAAGCCCAGTTCGCTGGCTTTCTTATGGCGTGTTTGTATTTCATTGAATAATTATTCCGGTTTGTTATCCAAATCAGTACGTACAATCATAACGTCACATTTGGATTGTCTGATAACATATTCAGAAACGGATCCTACAAATATTCGCTCGACAGCATTTAGCCCAGTAGCCCCCAGCATAATCAGATCAATTTTTTCTGATTCAGGAATCTGCTTGGCAATCATGACCTTTGGTGAACCGTATTCGAGGACAATTTTGACCTCTTTTACGCCTTCCTTGACTGCATACTCCTTGTACTCTAACAGAGTGTTTTTCGCCTCTACACGTGCATTATCTGCAATCGAGCCGTCGAATGTGGAGAATGACTGATAGGCTCTTGTGTCAATGACGTGTGCGAGTACCAGCACCGCATTGTTTCGTTTGGCTACTTCGACTGCCTTTTTGAAGGCTTTCTCCGCCTGATTAGAGCCGTCTACTGCTACCAGTATTGATTTATATTCCTGCATCATAGTAGTGCACTTCCTTCCTGATTATCTTATCTTAAGTATACTAAAAATGACTTTGAAAATGCTAATGGAAGCAATTAAAAACAAAAAAAGAGTCGAGACAATTGTCTCGACTCTAATTAACTGCTAAGTATAAGAAATCCGATGGTGCCGGTAGAACGCCAGTTTAGGTTGAACCCGCTATTGGCAGGTGGGCTTCACCAGAAAAATATTTGACTTCCAAGTGATAAGGCATGTCATCAATTTTTCCTTTAGAATCCCATTGTTTTAATAAAAATGTTCGGTCAACACAGTAGTTTGGCATCGCGTACACCTCAGAATTCTTATCCTTATAGTAGCACAGAGGATGGTTTTAGTCAATTCCGAGAACTCACACATATGATAGTGATTAGCCAGAAAACTTATTTAATTGCCTGCTTAAGGCATCTTCAAATTTCGAAGTCAAGACTGGGTCATAATATTTTCTGTTTTTAATGGTATCAGGAAGGTACTGCTGCGGTATCCAGTGTTCATCATAATTGTGAGGAAACTTATAACCGATGCCACTTCCTAATTTATCCGCACCTTTGTAATGAGTATCTTTGAGGTGAGCGGGGACATCGCCAGATTTGCCGTCTCTGACGTCTTTCAAGGCATTGTCTATGGCTGATATAGCACTGTTTGATTTAGGCGACAAGCACATCTCAATGACTGCATTTGCTAAGGGTATCCTTGCTTCAGGCAGGCCTATTTTCTCGGCAGCTTCTACGGCTTCCATAACTCTAGAGACGCCGGCAGGATTTGCCAGGCCAATATCTTCGTATGCCGTTACTATGAGGCGTCTAAGGATGACTTTAATTTCACCAGCCTCCAGCAAACGAGCTAAATAATGCAGTGCAGCATGGACATCACTGCCACGAATGGACTTCTGAAAAGCGGAAATCACATTATAGTGAGCATCGCCGTCTTTATCATGAGTCAGAGATTTACGCTGAAGACACTCTTCGGCTATGGATTGCGTGAGATGAATCAAACCGTCATCGTTCTTTTCAGTAGATTTAACGGCAAGTTCGAGCGCATTTAAGGAGCTTCTTAAATCGCCATTTGTAGAGCGGGCAAAGTACTCCAGCACTGAACTCTCAACGTCGAGTGCATAGTTGCCCAATCCTTTTTCCTTGTCTTCTATTGCCCTTTTAAGGGCCCGACTAATTTGTTCATCAGATAGAGAATGTAGTTCGAAAATTTGAGATCGGCTTCTCACAGCAGGGTGAATGGCTATATAGGGGTTTTCAGTTGTAGCACCGATTAATACTATACGGCCATTTTCCAGATGAGGCAGCAGGAAATCCTGTTTCGGTTTGTCCAGTCGATGAACCTCGTCAAGCAGAAGAACGACTGTACCGCTCATTTTGGCTTCTTCAACGACTATCTGCAGGTCCTTTTTTGTATCGGTAGCCGCGTTGAGCATGCGAAAGGCATATTGTGTAGATCCGGCTATCGCACTGGCTATACTCGTTTTACCTATTCCGGGAGGCCCGTAGAGTATCATTGAAGATAACTGCTTGGCTTTGACCATCCGCCAGATTATTTTTCCCTCTCCAACTAGGTGTTCCTGACCGACTATCTGGTCAATTGAAGTAGGACGCATACGGTAGGCTAGAGGTTTTTCCATAATTGACTCCTTTTTAGCTGTTTTAATGTAAATAGATTATACCATTTCTCCACTTTATAATAAACAAAACAGAACAATCGTTCGAAAGGAACCTATCATTTGTCTATGTAGAATGTCCGCTTTATGATAAGATAGTACTTGATAATAAGTAAGTAAATATGACGTAAGGAAAGATAGAGATGACTATAAAGCGAACGATTATTGAAAATGATTTACAGGAACTATTCAAAGAAGGTTCATTCGGTCTGGAAAAGGAAGGTCTGCGTTCATCAGCCGAAGGGTATCTGGCTCTGACGCCCCACCCGAAATCTTTCGGGAGCAGGAATCACCACCCATACATTCAGACGGATTTCAGTGAGTCCCAACTTGAATTGGTAACCCCGCCTCAGGATACAATCGAGGACCAGTACAAATGGCTTGAAGCCTTGCATGATGTAGTGAACCGGACACTGGACGAAAGCGAATTTGTCTGGCCTTTCAGTATGCCTAACTTACTACCTGATGAAGGAAATATTCCCATCATTAAAGTTGATGATGTATCGGAAATTGAATACAGGCAGAAGCTTGCAGAGAAATACGGCAAGAAAAAACAGATGATCAGCGGTGTGCATTTTAATTTTTCCTTTTCTGAAGCATTTATATCTGCAATGGGTAAGGATATGACTACTTCTCAAGAATTCAATGCCTGGTGCAATGACCTTTATTTAAAGATGTCACGGAACTATTTGCGTTATCAG
Source organism: Alkalibacterium sp. (assembly GCA_007692455.1). Lineage (GTDB taxonomy): Bacteria > Bacillota > Bacilli > Lactobacillales > Carnobacteriaceae_A > Alkalibacterium. The sequence goes on from RECC01000036.1 coordinate 132,257, forward strand.
TGGATACTCACGTACTTATTTGGAGCTTCTCCTGTTGGAGACGTAAGTTTCCTGGGTGATGAAGAACCTAAGAACTATTTCCGAAGTATCAGAAACAGTTCAATAGGCTATCACAACAATTTTAGTCACCGGGTTTCATATGAGAATATTAAAAAATATGTGACTGATATTGAAGCACTGGTTAGAGACAAGGACCTTATTGAAGAAAGAGAATACTACGGTTCCTCGCGTTTGAGAGGAAAAGGAAAAGCGGTCTGTAACCTGATTAATAGCGGCACAAGCTATGTGGAATTTCGTTCTTTTGACTTGAACCCCTTCGAAAAACTTGGTTTTTCTGTGGAACAGTCACTTTTTACCCACTTATTTTTGTTGACGATGGTTTGGATGGACTCAGACAGTACCGATGAAGACATTGAAAAAGGCTCTGAAATGAATGAGCACACTGCAATGGAAAATCCGTTTGATTATTCCCGCTATTTAGATGAAGGATTATCTCTACTGAATCAGATGATGGAGACAGCTGAAGACTTAAATTTAAGTAATGAGTATATAGATACTGTAAAAAATGCAATAGATGAATTCCATCATCCGGAAAAAACACTGGCCGCAAGAATTGTAAGAGAAATTGAACGAGAAGGCTCATTTATAAAACTGGGTATCAGACTTGGTCAGGAGTATAAACAGCTATCTTATGTAAAACCCTTTTTATTGAGCGGGTTTGATACATTGGAAATGAGCACACAGCTTCTTTTGTCAGATTGTCTGCAATTGGGCATTGACACAACGATCCTGGATGAGACTGATCAGTTTCTAAAGTTAAAATACGCAGGACAGGTTGAATATGTCCGGAATGGTAATATGACAGCTAAAGATACGTATATTTCTCATTGGATTATGGCTAACAAAACGGTTACCAAGAAAATAGTGAAAGACGCCGGCTTCACGGTTGCTGAAGGAAGGGAATATATTAACTTAGAGCAAGCTCTGAACCAGTACGCATATTTCAAGAACAGCCCGATAGTGATAAAACCAAAATCAACAAATTACGGTATTGGTATCTCTATTTTCAAAAAACCAGCCTCTTTTGAGGCGTTTAAGGAAGCACTTAAACTGGCTTTTGAAGAAGATTCGGAAGTGTTGATTGAGGAATTTGCGGAAGGGACAGAATACCGCTTTTTCGTTATAAACGGGAAAACAGAAGCTGTATTGTTGAGAAAACCGGCTAATGTAGTTGGAGATGGCAAGTCTACAGTTAGAGAGCTGATTGCACGCAAAAATCAGCACCCTTACCGGGGAGAGAAACACCGGGCTCCGCTGGAAAAAATTAAGACAGGTAAAATTGAGGAATTGATGCTGAAGGAACAGGGTTATACGTTCGAAACGGTTTTAGAAAAAGGAGAACAGGCACTGTTGAGAGAAAATTCTAACATTTCAACGGGTGGGGATTCTATTGATTTGACAGATGAAATGGACGAATCTTACAAGCAATTGGCTGCACGTATAGCAAAAGCTTTGGATGTTAAGGTAACTGGAATTGACTTAATCATTCCGGATAGAACGAAACCAGTTTCGAAACGAGAAGACAGGTATGTCTTTATTGAAGCTAATTTTAATCCTGCCATGCATATGCATGCATTTTTACAGGCCGGTACAGGAGTTAATTTAACTAAAAAAATAATCCGCATGCTGTACCCGACTATCGAGACGTCATAAGTAAAGGATGATGACATGAAAAATCAGTTATACCTTGATCACGCTGCCACCACCCCCATGCACCCTGAGGTTGTCGAGGTAATGGTTTCAGCTTTGACTAGTCACTACGGTAATGCTTCCAGCACTCATCAGCTGGGTAGAGAAAGTAAAGGACTCTTGGAGGAAGCCAGAGTCGTATTTGCCAAAAGTATCCACGCTAAGCCTGAAGAAATTATTATCACCAGTGGTGGAACTGAAAGCGACAATATGGCAATTGTGAAGACAGCTGAAAAAATGAAAGCTAAAGGCAGACATATCATCACAACTAATATCGAGCACCCAGCTGTCAAGAATCCCATTCAGTATTTAGAGAAAAACGGATATGAGGTCACCTGGCTGCCGGTTAATAAACAGGGGACGATTACAGTAGATCAAGTCATGAACAGTGTCAGGGAAGATACTATTCTAGTATCAATTATTTACGGAAACAATGAAATAGGCTCATTGATGCCTATTGGAACAATCGGGAAAAGTCTTAACGAACTGGATCATGAAGTTGTTTTTCATACAGACGCCGTGCAGGCTTATGGAACGGAACATATTAATGTAGACGACCAGTATATTGATCTCTTATCTGTATCGGCCCATAAGATTAACGGACCAAAAGGGATTGGATTTCTCTACATGAAAGATAACCTTAACCTGCCGAGTCTGATGATGGGCGGCGAACAGGAAAAGAAGAGGCGTGCGGGTACTGAAAACATCCCTGCAATAGTCGGATTCAAGCGAGCCGTCGAACTGAGACAGTCTTCTAAAGCAGATTTATCCAATAAATATGAAGGACTTAAGCTGGAAACCATCGAGAGACTAAAGGAAACGGGTATCGCTCATGCAGTCAATGGATCACTCACTAACAGTCTCCCCCATATTTTAAGCGTGCACATTCAAGGAGTCTCCGCCGAAAAACTGCTGATTCACCTTGATCTTGCCGGGATAGCTGTATCCATCGGTTCTGCCTGTTCAGCAGGTAATATAGAGCCCAGTCATGTCCTCTCCGCTCTCTATGGAGAGGACCATCCGGCGATAGCGGAAACGATTAGAATTAGCTTTGGCTATGGCAGTGAATCTAATGATGTACTAAAAGTTGTAAAGGTTATCGAAAAAGCTGTTGCATTTTTAAAGAAAACATAAAATAATAGAGGTAACAAGTAAAGAGAGGATGTTGACTTTGGCAACTTATAAAAAAGATTCACTGCTCGGAAGCGACCAGTCATTTACGGTCAATGAAGAAGCAAAGCGTTACACCTTGAGAGATAATGGTTTTACAGAAACAAAAAATGGTTCTTTTCAATACGAGAGAGTTTTAAGCACGCATGCAATGGACAAGAAGGCACCTAAACTTAAAATTACCATTTCCAAAGAAATTGACGAACTTAAAATTTCTGCCGTGACACCTAATGGCTTGAAAAAAATTGATTTATATAAAAGTCAGGACCTTCAGAAAGAAAGAGAATTTGCCGAAAATATTCTATTAAATCTTATCGAAGGAAAGGTACTCAGCAAAGTTTAGTCGCTGCCTTTATAATATGTTTATCTTAACAGTCCGAGAGGGAGGGCAGCTGCTTTCTCTTGAGGGCTTTTTAAGTTTTGTTTAAAATTAGAAAGGAAACTTGATTTCTTTCATTTAGTAAGTATAATGGAACAGACTGGAACTCACGAACCTTCAATTCGTATGGAGTACAGAACTTTACAGAAATGATGGTGAAATTATGACGAATAGCAATACACGCGTCGTAGTTGGCATGAGCGGGGGCGTAGATTCCTCTGTTACTGCACTTTTATTGAAGCAGCAAGGCTATGATGTCGTTGGTGTCTTCATGAAAAACTGGGACGACACAGATGAAAATGGTGTATGTACGGCTACTGAAGACTATAAAGATGTTGCACTGGTAGCGAATAAAATAGGCATACCGTATTATTCAATTAACTTTGAAAAGGAGTACTGGGACAAAGTATTCTCCTACTTCTTAGAAGAATATAAAAAAGGACGCACGCCGAATCCTGATGTTATGTGCAACAAGGAAATTAAGTTCAAGGCTTTTCTTGATTATGCCTTAAGTCTTGGCGCCGATTATGTGGCAACTGGTCACTATGCTAGAATACGGCGCGATGAAGACGGTACAGCTCATATGCTCAAAGGTCTTGATAATAATAAAGATCAGACATACTTTTTAAACCAGCTTTCCCAAGAGCAGCTGTCTAAAGTTCTTTTCCCTCTGGGTGAAATGGAGAAGAAAGAGGTCCGAGCCATAGCAGAAGAACACGATTTGGCTACAGCTGGTAAAAAGGATTCAACGGGAATCTGCTTTATTGGTGAAAGAGACTTCAAGGATTTTCTAATGGATTATCTTCCTGCTCAGCCTGGCAATATGGTGACAGAAGAAGGCGAGGCCATGGGCAAGCATGACGGTCTGATGTACTATACCATCGGACAGAGAAAAGGCTTGGGAATTGGCGGAAACGGGACATCAAATGAGCCCTGGTTTGTTATCGGCAAGAATCTTGCTGAAAATGAATTGATAGTCGGCCAAGGCTTTACCCACGAGCACTTATATGCGACACACTTAACAGCTAGTCAGTTTTCTTTCACTGTAGACAGAGAACTGCCTGAAACGTTTAAATGTACTGCTAAATTCAGGTATCGTCAAAGAGATGTAGGAGTCACTGTTCACTTAAATAATGAAGAGAAGACAGCAACTGTTGAATTTGATGAACCTGCTCGAGCAATCACTCCTGGCCAGGCCATCGTCTTGTATGATGGTGACGAATGCCTGGGGGGCGGGACAATAGATAAGGCATTTAAAGAATCTGATAGTCTTCAATATGTATAATGTGAAATCCCAGTCAGAAAAGGCTGGGATTTTTTATGTTGTTCAATAAAATTATTTGGTAATATAGTACTGACTTAATGTTCATGCTATTCTTATAATACAGTAGTTTCAGACAATAATAGATTTTGCAGGAAGGGATGCCCATGTATTTTTTTGAAGACCATGGTCTGGAGGAGAAGCAGACATTAAAACACCTCCAGTTGAATTCGTCTAATTTTCCAATGCACTTTCACCGGGCCTTTGAATTTATTCATGTGCTGGATGGTGTAATGAACGTAATTATTGAGGAAAAAAACTATACGCTCCAGTCGAAAGAAGCTGTGCTGGTTTTTCCCAACCAGCTGCATCAACTGACTACACCGGAGACGTCTAAAAGTGAAGTCCTCATTTTTTCACCTGAAATGATTGGCCACTTTTATTCCAATTACAAGAATAAAGAACCTGAGAATAATAAGCTGGCAGTGGTTTCAAATATAAGCCCTGAGAACCTGGAGTCCGTTTATGCACAGAAAAGTTTGCTGTACAGCTACTGCAACGATTTAATAAATGCGACTTCTTTCAAGGAAGTAACAATATCGTCTAAACGAAAAGTTGTTCAGAATATATTGTTGTATGTAGACAGACATTTTAATGAAGACTGTTCACTTAAGACAGTCGCTCAAAATTTACAGTATGATTACGCCTACTTGTCGAAAACTTTTTATCAGTATACTAAACTCACCTTTACGGAATATCTAAATCGTTACCGAGTCGCACAGGCTGCTGAACATCTCAAACAGACTGATCTATCTGTCAAGGAAATAGCTTTGCTTTGCGGCTTTGCTAACTTAAGAACATTTAATAGAAATTTCAAGCGTTACACCCTTTTGTCTCCGACAGACTTCAGAAGAGTATCTTAAAAAAGGGAAAAGTTTACGTGCATCAAAGGAGGATGGAATGTGGAAAAAGGCATTAAAGAAAAAAATCATTACATTATCGGAGAAGTTCTATCTATTTACTATTCTAATCCTTCTAATTTTTACAAAGTTATGCTTGTTAAAATCGATGAAACAGATAAAGAATTGAATGACGATGAAATAGTGATTACGGGAAATTTTGGTCAGATTCAAACGGGAGATCAGTATCACTTTTCGGGAAACTGGACTGAACACCCGAAATACGGTGTGCAGTTTACTGCAACTAAGTACATGAAGGAAAAACCCTCCAGTGAAGAGGCTATAATAACCTATCTCTCGAGTCCCCGCTTCAAAGGAATAGGAAAAAAGACTGCTCAGTCGGTGGTTGACTATCTCGGTATGGACTGTATCGATAAAATAATTGAAGATCACTCAGTTTTGGACACTATTCCCGGACTGAACGACAAGAAGAAGGAACAGCTGGTAGCCGTTCTTGAAAAAGAGCAGGGTATGCAGAAAGTCATTATCACATTAAATAATTATGGACTTTCGAACCAGCTGGCTTATAAAGTCTATCAGAGATTTGAAGGGCACACACTGAGTACGATTCAGAAAAACCCTTATATACTAATTGAAGAAATCGACGGTGTGGGATTTAACCGGGCTGATGCTATTGCAGAAGAAATGGGAATTGAAGGAGACAACCCACAACGTATTAAGGCGGGGGTTATATACGCACTGGAAGAAAAGACGCTGAGCAGTGGAGATACGTATGTTTCGGCAGATTATTTACTGAAACAGACGCTAACTGTGCTTGAAAAAAGTCGTCCCTTTTTAATTGAACCGGATTTAATTGCAGATTTAGTACTGGAACTGGTCCAGGAAAACCGTATTGTAAAAGATGAAAATAGATTTTACCTGCCGTCTTTATTCGCTTCTGAATGGGGTATTGTAAATGCAATTGACCGATTACTTACCAATGAGGAAAAAATACCGGAAGAAAAGAAAATTCGGAAAAAAATTACTCAGTTTGAAAAAAAGCGAGGATTCAAGTTGGGCGAATCGCAAAAGGAAGCGGTAATCGAAGCACTGAAATCACCTCTATTTGTACTGACCGGTGGTCCCGGAACGGGCAAGACAACGGTGCTCGAAGTTATCGTCGCGGTTTATGCGGAACTGTATGACCTGAGTCTAAATCCGATGGACTATTCCGGTCAGCCATTCCCAGTACAATTGGCTGCTCCTACTGGTCGTGCAGCCAAAAGAATGAAAGAAACGACCGGTCTTCCTGCATCAACCATTCATCGTCTGCTTGGTCTGACGGCTACAGAGGATGAAGATGATTTACCGGAAACGGAAAAGACCCTTGAAGGTTCACTGCTTATTATAGATGAAATGTCCATGGTCGATACTTGGCTGGCCTATCAATTGTTTAAAGCTGTCCGTACTGATATGAAGGTCATATTAGTTGGTGATAAAGATCAGTTGCCTTCGGTAGGACCAGGCCAAGTGCTGAGGGACTTGCTGGAGAGTAATATGCTCCCATACAAGGAATTAACCGAAATTTATAGGCAAGCCGGAGAGTCTTCCATAATAAAGCTGGCTCATGAAATGAAACAAGGTAGACTTCCGGAAGACTTTAACGAGAAAAAGGCAGATCGGAACTTTTTTTCCTGCCGAACAAACAGCGTGCAGGATGTAGTGAGTCTTCTTGTCTCCAAAGCAATTGAAAAGGGATATACGGCTCAGGACATCCAGGTGCTTGCTCCCATGTACAGAGGACCTGCAGGGATTAATGAACTGAACAAACTGCTGCAGGAACTGTTTAACCCTAAAACTTCAAGACAAAAAGAAGTCACATTTCAAGACAGTACGTACCGCATAGGCGACAAAGTACTACAGCTGATTAATGAACCGGAACGCTCGGTCTTTAATGGAGATATGGGGGTCATAACCGGCATCATATCCTCAAAAGAATCTGAATTGAATACAGAAGAACTGGTCATCGATTTTGACGGCACCGAAGTGAATTATGGACGAAATGAATGGAACAAGATTACACTCGCCTATTGCTGTTCAATTCATAAATCACAGGGGAGTGAATACGACATGGTTATACTGCCCATCGTGTTCGGCTATGGAAGGATGCTGAAAAAAGACATCGTCTACACCGCAATCACACGGGCGAGCAAGACCTTGCTGTTATGTGGAGAGCGAGCAGCATTTGAAAAAAGTATCATAGAGGATACGGTAAAAAGGCAGACGACATTAGGATACAGGCTGACAGAAACTGTTGGTGAGGAAGAAGAAACAGAGAGTGCCAATGTCATGAATGCACCAGAGGCCAAAGCACAAGTAAAAGCTTATCGACTGACCCCTGATCTTGTCCAGTCTCAGACAATTAACCCTATGATTGGCATGGAAAGCATAAAGCCATAAAAAGAGCGTCCACTGAAAAATTATCAGTGGACGCTCTTTTTATATCCAGAATTGCTGCTTGTCAGTGGACAGCGTCATGCTCTTGACGTTTCGATTAATGAGTTCCCCATCGTGCTGACCGAATTGAGGAGGGTCAATAGTAACTTCACAAGATTTGAACCTGTAGGAATGGACTTTTTTATGAGAAAGGTGGCTTTCGTTAGTCAATATACGATAAAGAATGTTGAGCAGTTCCAGGAATGAGATTTTTTCCGATACTACTACATCGATATAGGAGTCGCTAGGATCCGCCAGGGGATGTATAGGAATACCTCCGCCAAAAAACTTATGATTGGCAAAGACAACCAAAAGTACTTTCTCAAATGTTATGACTTCACTCCCATTTTTAAGTGTGAGAGCAAATTCTTTCTGTGAAAAATAAGCGGAAAGAACAGACATCAAATAGGAGAATTTACCTATAGTCTGTTTGTTCGTAGTCTCATCCAGTTTAGATATGACCATGCCATCTAAGCCAAATCCAATACTATTCACTGCTATCATCTGCTCATTATCAGTTTCACCAGTTAGTACGTCCAGTTCTTTTGCAGATGTATTAGCTAGAATACGTTTAAGAGACATTTCAATAGACTTGGATAAATCATGGGAACGGGCAAAATCATTTCCTGAACCTGTAGGCAGGTAGGCGACGGGGTGTGTCTTTCCCGAGTCATATATACCTTGTACAACTTCGTTTAATGTGCCATCCCCTCCGACAGCTATCATCAGAGTATCATTTGAAATAGTTTCTGAGTACTGTCTGGACAATTCTGCTGCATGTTTTATGTAGTCAGTCGTGACGAGTTCGTATGTTACAGGGTAAGCCTGCATGAGTGTTTCTAGTTTGTCTTTAATATGTCTACCTTTTCGAGAATATTCATTAACAATAAATAAATAATGAGAATATACCATCCAATCACCACACCTTATATGTATAGGTATAGTATACTTTAATTTTTTTATAATAAAAGGGCTACTTGTCACAACTACTGACAAAATTTTACCGCTTAACGGGTTGTTTTAGTCGGAATTTAAGTGTTAGAATAGACCAGTTGCAATAATTAAGGACAAACAAGAAAAAGCATCATTTTGAAGGAGGAGAAGTATGTTACAAGTAGCTAAACGATATACATTAAGTGCGGTGGATTATGTCTATATTGTGTTTGGATCTTTTCTTACAGCCATAGCCTTTCAGGTCTTTTTACTTCCAAACAACATTGTTTCTGGAGGCATTTCAGGATTATCTATTGTCACCAACGATTTATTTGGCTTTGATCCGGCCATTTTCCAATACAGTATAAATATCCCTCTGTTAATCTTATCATTTATTGTGCTTGGTAAGGCCGCGGGGTATAAATCTATCCTGGGCAGCCTGCTTTTACCTTTCTTTCTAATGTTTATTGGTCATTTTCCAGCAGCGACCTTTGATCCACTCTTGGCCGCCATATTTGGAGGAGGAATAACTGGTCTGGGATTAGGTATTGTCTTTCGAGCAAAAGCTTCAACAGGCGGTACGAGTATTATTGTTCAAATTCTGTACCAGTTTCTACACCTGCAGTTGGGATTAAGTACCATGATTGTAGACGGTTTTGTTATCATGATTGCCTTGCTGGCTTTTGATGTGGAAACAGTCATGTATTCACTGATAGCTTTATTCATTATTTCGAGAACAATTGACCTTGTTCAGCTTGGATTCAACCGGAATAAAAATGTCTTTATCATTTCTGACAGTCCTCAAGATATTCGGGATGAAATTTTGCATACCATGCAAAGAGGTGTTACGAATCTGGGAATTAGAGGAGGCTACGGCAATACAGATAAAGATATGCTGATGGCTGTTATTCAGGAAAGAGAGTTCACTCTCTTGAAGGAAGTAGTACTCAAAGCCGATTCGGATGCGTTTGTCGTGGCCATGCCTGCGAGCGAAGTGCTAGGCAGAGGATTCTCTATGAGTAAATACTTCATTCATAACGAAACTGAATGGACAGATGAAGCTGATCTTGTCGATGACAATGAAACCAATAATCACCTCTAAAGATTGACTGCAGCGTGAAACTGCGCTATACTTTTATCATCCATAAAAGGCCATACTGAAGGTACAGAAAAAGAGAGATGTTCCCTGCGGTGAAAGAACATCAGTCGACCTTAAGTGCTCCCTTTTATCTCTGCATAAGAAATTATGCCGTTTCTTGGCGTTAACAAGACTGAAGAGGTAATGACTGACTGAATAAGTCGTTGCAAACAAGGTGGTACCGCGTACGAACGTCCTTGTATGTAGCGATTTATTCAGTTTTTTTGATTTCTAAAAACATAAGATAGGATGATGACAATGAAACAATTATCAAGTAGTGAGTTCAGACAGCTCTTTTTAGATTTTTTTGAAGAAAAAGGACATAAAATCGAAAAAAGCGCGTCTCTGGTTCCTGTAGAAGATCCGACACTGTTATGGATAAATTCCGGTGTAGCAACGATGAAGAAGTATTTTGACGGGACTGTGAAACCTGAAAACCCAAGAATAGCCAGTTCACAAAAAAGTATCCGTACCAATGATATTGAAAATGTAGGAGTCACTGCACGCCATCATACTCTGTTTGAAATGCTGGGTAACTTCTCAATCGGCGATTACTTTAAAAAAGAAGCCATCGAATGGGCTTGGGAATTTCTGACTAGTCCAAAATGGATGGATATGGATGAAGAAAAATTGTACGTTACTGTCTATCCTGATGATGAAGATGCCTACTCTATCTGGAAAGATGTTATTGGCCTTGACGCTTCACATATTGTAAAAGAAGAAGGCAACTTCTGGGACATAGGTGAAGGACCGTGCGGACCGAACTCGGAGATATTCTATGATCGCGGCGAAGAATACAATGACCTACCTGAAGGTCATGAAGAGAACTATCCGGGAGGAGAGAATGAACGCTGGCTCGAAATCTGGAACTTAGTCTTTTCGCAGTTTAATCATAAGCCGGATCATTCTTATGACCCACTGCCGAACAAAAATATTGATACTGGAATGGGACTCGAAAGAGTTCTGTCCATAATACAGGACGCACCGACTAACTTTGAAACAGATCTGTTCATGCCAATTATTGAGAAAATTGAAGAAAAATCAGGCATCAGCTACTCTGAAGATAAAGAGAAAAAAGTGAGCTTCAAAGTGATTGCTGACCATGTAAGAACTTTGGCATTTGCTATAAGCGACGGAGCTCTACCTTCAAATGAAGGTCGCGGTTATGTTCTAAGACGACTGCTTAGAAGAAGTGTGATGCACGGACGCAGACTGTCTATTGAGAAGCCTTTCCTTTCAGAATTAGTTCCGGTTGTGGCTGAAATCATGAAGGAACACTATCCGGAAGTGAGCAGTAAGCAGGAGTTTGCAGCAAAGGTTATTTTAAATGAAGAAGAACGTTTCCTTGAAACACTGGCAGCCGGTATCGAGCGTGCTAATGAAATAATTGCAGAACTGAAGGCGACATCACAGAGTGTCATCTCAGGCGAATACGTCTTCCAGTTGTATGACACATTCGGCTTCCCTGTTGAACTGACTGAAGAACTGGTTAGTGAAGAATCAATAGAGATAGACTATGCCGGTTTTTCCCAAGAAATGGAAAAACAAAGAGAACGTGCACGATCCGCTCGTCAGGCAGAAGGATCAATGGCTGTACAATCTTCTCTTTTAAATAGCCTTTCAGTTAAGAGCGAATTTACTGGCTATGAAGAGGATGAAACAGTCAGCAAGCTTATAAGAATCATTAAGGACGAGGAATTTGTCCAGGAAGCTGCAGAAGGAGACAATGTGAAAGTACTCTTCGATTACACTCCTTTTTATGCTGAAAAAGGAGGACAGGCTGGCGACACAGGACTGATTCTTGATGAAAGTCAGACGGTAGTAGCAGAAATTACTGCAGTCAAGCCTGGACCGGACGGACAGTCCATTCATGAAGCTGCTGTAAGAAAACCACTTAAATCAGATGCAGATTACACCCTAGTCATTGATAGAAAAAGAAGAAGACTGATTGAACGTAATCATACAGCTACTCATTTACTGCATCAGGCATTGAAGGACGTTCTAGGAGATCATGCAAATCAGGCAGGTTCACTCGTTGAAGAAGACCACCTCCGCTTTGATTTTACTCATTTCGGACAAGTGAGTGAACAAGAACTGGCAGATATGGAAGAGCGTGTTAACGAAAAAATTCAGGAAAACTTTAGGGTAGAAACACTCAATACAACTATCGATAAAGCTAAAGAACTGGGAGCCATGGCATTATTTGGTGAAAAGTATGGTAAAAATGTTAGAGTGGTTATGGTTGGGGATTATTCCAAAGAGCTCTGTGGGGGAACACATGTGAACACCACTGCAGAGATAGGCCTGTTTAAGATTACCTCTGAAGCAGGTATAGGCGCTGGCGTTAGACGTATTACAGCCCGTTCAAGTGAAGGGGCATATAAGTGGATGGAAGACCAGTTACGCATCCTGAAAGAAGCTTCTAAATTGATGAAAGTACAGGCGCCTCATGAAGTGCCGCTTAAAGTTGAGGGACTACTGAAGGAATTAAAGGAAATTACTCAGGTAAACGAATCACTCCATGCGAAATTGGCCAATGCACAGGCTGACGAAGTCTTTACTCAAGTTAAGTCAGTTAAAGGTGTCACGTATATTGCTGAGGAGATAAAAGCTAAAGATATGAATCAGTTAAGACAGCTCGCAGATAAATGGAAGCAGCTGAAAGTTTCTGATATTCTGGTACTGGGTCTTAGAGGTGACGAGAAAGTTAACCTAATTGTTTCCCTGAATAAAGAAGCTATTGAAAAAGGGCTTAAGGCAGGAGATATCATTAAGCACATTTCTCCTTTTGTTAAAGGAGGCGGGGGCGGCCGACCTGATTTTGCTCAGGCAGGCGGAAAAAATCCTGATGGGCTTCCGCAGGCTCTTGATGCCGTAGACACTTATCTGGATACGTCACTATAGGACGTTCTATTGGTCTCTTCGTTTTAAAAAAGGGAAATCATGTTCAGATTAGATTGTACTTTCGTTGCTTTTCTAGTAAAATATAACTAACTTGAACTTGCGCAATGAGACAGTAAGTTTTTGACGGAAAATGTATGGAGGGAACAGACTTATGACTTCAAATGACCATACCGTTCGTTTTAGCGTAGAAAATATAGACGAACATAATGTAGAAGAAACACTGACACTTGTATACAAAGCTCTGGAAGAAAAGGGCTACAATCCGATTAATCAGATTGTGGGCTATCTCTTATCTGGAGATCCTGCTTATATTCCACGCCACAATGATGCCCGTAACTTAATCAAGCGTCATGAACGTGATGAATTACTTGAAGAACTGGTTACACATTATTTAAAGAGTGAAAAGTAGTATGCGGATAATGGGACTGGATGTCGGCTCTAAAACAATAGGCGTTGCAATAAGTGACTTGTTTGGCTGGACGGCCCAGGGAATTGAAACGATAAAAATCAACGAAGCACGAGAGGAACTTGGTTTTGACCGTTTGAAAGAACTGATTGAGGAATACGAGGTTGAATCGATAGTCGTTGGGCTACCAAAAAATATGGATGGTTCAATTGGAAATCGGGCTGAAATTTCGCTTTCTTATGGGAAAAAGCTCGAGGACCTCTTTTCTCTTCCCGTTATCTTTCAAGATGAACGGCTGACCACAATGCAGGCAACGCGGATGCTGATTGAAGAAGGTAATACATCCAGAAAAAAACGTAAAAAAGTAATTGATAAACTGGCGGCTGTAATGATTCTTCAGAATTATCTCGATCAGCAGTCAAACAAATAATTTATTACACAAGGAGTTTTTATAATGACAAAAGATCATAACCACGAGCATGACCATAACAATGAAGAAGAGCATGAGCATGATTACATTACCATTATAGACGAAGAAGGAAATGAAGAATTATACGAAATACTGTTCACCTTTGACTCTGAGGACTTCGACAAGTCTTATGTACTGGTCTTCCCATCAGGTACGAGTGAAGGAGAAGAGGTTGAATTGTCTGCATTTTCTTACACTGAATCAGATGGTGGTCTTGAAGGAACATTAAGTGCCATTGAAACAGACGAAGAATGGGAAATGATTGAAGAAGTGTTAAACACTTTCATTAGTGAAGAAGAATAAATCTAACAGAAAAGACGGAGTAGTTTTCCGTCTTTTTTTTATGGGACTTAAAAGTATGCCCTTGAAGTCTGCTCTTGAACAGCTACTGCTTTTTTAACAGATTAAATAGTGCTTTCGCATATAGAGCTATTTGTGTATAATGATAGAGATAACTTCAACGGAAAAAGGATGGACAGTGTATGCCCAACAGACAATCAACTCAAGCCGTAAGAAAAATAGTTCTGAGTATTGTTTCTATATTAATTATTTTAGTCATTATACTTGTAGTATCCGGCTATCATTACTATACGACTTCTTTGGAACCTTTAGAACCGGAAAGCAATGAGGATGTACCTGTGGAGATTCCAATCGGTTCATCGCGAACAGACATAGCTAGAATATTGGAAGAAAATAATATCATTAGAAGTGCATTTGTATTCAATTATCATTTGCGTTTTACCGGTGAAGAGGGCTTTCAAGCAGGCTATTACCTATTCTCTCCTTCAATGTCTACCGATGAAATTGTCTGGATGCTGCAGGAAGGCGGGACGCCCATTACTGAGGAGTCTACTGGCCGATTGACAATTCCTGAAGGCTACACAATCGAACAAGTGGCGATTGTTATTGACAATCAAACTGACTATTCTGTGGATGATTTTTTTGAACTAGTTGAGAGTGACGACTTTCTTGATGAAAAATATGAAGAGTTTCCTGAACTACTTGCCGAAGCAATTGAGCATAAAGACGAAACGCTCTATACTTTAGAAGGGTATCTCTACCCGGCAACGTATGAGTACTTTGAAGATACCAGTCTGGATAATCTTGTCACTCAAATGATTTCACGTATGGACTCTGTTATGAGTGAGTATTATGGTGAAATAGCTGAAATGGACAGCTCCGTTCATGACATTCTTACTATGGCCTCTTTTATTGAAAGAGAAGGAATCACTTATGAAGACAGAGAGCTGATTTCAGGGGTCTTCTATAATAGACTGGAAATAGATATGCCGCTGCAGACGGATGTGAGCGTGACTTATGCGCTAGGTCAACACCAGGAACGTATTACTTATGATGACCTGGAAGTCGATTCGCCGTATAACTTGTATGAACATAGAGGACTAGGGCCAGGTCCGGTGAACAATCCGGATGAAGAATCGATTCGGGCCAGCATGTATCCGGCGGAAACAGATTACATGTTCTTTCTTGCAGATTTATCAACAAGAAACATCTATTTCTCTGAAACATACGAACAGCATCTTGAATACCAAAATGAATACCTGCGCTAGAAAGAAGCATTGAGTCCATAATTGGACTCAGTGCTTTTATTGAGAACTTGATAGAATAATTTTGAGAGGAAAGTGAAGTATGAGTGAAAGACACAAGCCAATTGTTATAGGTGTGACGGGAGGTTCCGGTAGTGGGAAGACCAGCGTCAGTCAGTCAATTTACAACTTTTTCCCTGGCAAATCGATTATGATGCTTGAACAGGACTCGTATTACAAAAATCAGGATCACTTGAGCTTTGAAGAACGACTGAAAACTAATTACGATCACCCATTTGCATTTGATACAGAATTACTGATTTCCCATTTGAACGAGTTACTGAACTATGAAAGCATTGAAAAACCGGTGTATGATTATACAAAGCATACTAGAAGTAATGAAACCATTGCTCAGATGCCAAAAGACGTCATTATTCTCGAAGGAATCCTTATTCTCGAAGATGCACGATTAAGAGATTTAATGGACATAAAGGTATATGTCGATACAGACGATGATATCCGAATTATCAGACGCATAAAGAGGGACATTGAAGAGCGCGGAAGAACGCTTGATAACGTTATTGATCAGTATCTCCAGGTTGTTAAGCCTATGCATAGTCAATTTATTGAGCCGACGAAAAAGTACGCAGATATTATTATTCCTGAGGGTGGAAGAAATCAGGTTGCCATTGATCTCATGACAACTAAGATTAATACAATTTTCGAAGAGCGCGCAATGTAATATATTATCCTTAATTTATAAAAACGCTTTACTTAATGAAATGTTCATGGTATCTTTGTTCCATTAAGAATTTAGGAACCAGCTAAATTTTATTTTTTTTTAACATTTTTAACAAACTACGAATTACTAATAATGAGGTGGAAATATTGATGACAGAAAAAGTTTATCCTATGACTTTAGAAGGTAAAGAAAAATTGGAAAATGAATTGAAACAGTTGAAATCAGTTAAACGTAAAGAAGTTGTTGAACGCATCAAGATTGCTCGAGGATTTGGCGATTTATCTGAGAATTCAGAATATGAATCTGCTAAAGATGAGCAGGCTTTTGTAGAAGGAAGAATCAGCACGATTGAAAACATGCTTCAAAATGCTCAATTGATTGACAGTTCTAACTCCAAAGAAGGAGAAGTGACACTTGGCCGTTCTGTAATCTTCAAAGAATTACCCGATGGGATTGAAGAAGAGTATACCATTGTCGGAAAAGCGGAAGCTGATCCCTTCTCAGGAAAGATTTCTAACGAATCCCCAATCGCTCAGGCCCTTATGGGTAAGACAATTGGAGAGAAAGTATCAATTGATACACCAGGCGGAAGCATGGAAGTTGAAATTACTAACGTATTTTAAGTTAAAGGTTAAAGAGGGAATTTATCCTTCTTTAACCTTTTTCTAGTTCCTGAGACCGATTTTTCGTTTCAACTAGTGCTATTAACTTTGTAATTAGCTATACTATTAGTATAAACAAAGGAGGTGTCACTCATGAATTCATCTCTCTATAGAACAGCTATGATACTTCTGTTTGTCTGGTTATTTTATCAGATTTTCAATAATTTGTTTTTACTGCTGCTTTTAGTTGGTGCTTTATTTTCTTATATCCTTTACAGAGGATCAGATCAGGAAGAAGAAAAAAAATCCGGTTATTTGTGGACTGCATTAGGTCTGCTGCTGCTGTCTCTGTTTTTTACCAGTGCTTTCTGGGCGATTCTCGGGGTTTTTCTCGTAGTAGAGTTTAACAGTAACAGTCGATTATCTAGAACGGTCAGAGATCCATTATTTAAGAAAAAACAATATTGGCAGGAAAAAGAATATGTCAGTGTAAACTGGGATAATTATGATGCAAGTGATTTGCAGTTTTCGAGAAACAAATGGTTTGGAGACGATTCTATTGGGAAAGAGATTTTCCAATGGGAGGATAAAAATTATATCAGGTTATTAGGGGATACATTTTTTGACTTAGGTAATACAATACTACCTAAAAAAGAGAATATCATTTTAATACGTAAAGGTCTGGGTGACACTAAAATAATTGTTCCCCGTGACACCGCTCTATCTGTAAATGTAAGCATGGGTCTGGGCAAACTTGTCATTGATAAAGAAGAATATACATTGAAAAATGAAACGGTCAAATGGCATTCTTCCGACTATTCCACATCTATGAGAAAACTGAAGATTGTTACCAGCACATTAGTGGGTGAGATAGAGGTGGTTCATCTATGAAACGAACCCTTCCTGTATTTTTCAGGTATTTTTTTCTTTATTTGTCTATTCTGTTATTCATTTCTGTGTTCATCTTACTATCGCTGGCAGAAAACCAGTGGATTACTGCTTTATATCAGGCAAACTTTATTGGCATCTCTCTTATTCTCTATCTGATATTATTTTCACTGGGCCTTGCCATTCTGACTGTAGCCTATTTGAGAGCATTCGAAAAAAAGAAATTGCGGAAAGTGGAAGAAGGCCTTCGGATGATGAGTCAGGGGCATTATTCTGCTTCAATTTTCATGGATATGTATTCTCTTGATACCCCGCTGCAGATAAATGAAGATGTAGACAGACAATTTATTAAGCTGCATGAAAAATTGATGTTTATGGCAGATCAGGCTCTAAAATACGCACAGGAGTCCAATGGTATAAGTGAGGAGTCACGTGAAGAAATACTTGAGAATGAAAGACGGCGAATAGCCCGGGAACTGCATGATTCGGTCAGTCAGCAGTTGTTTGCAGCATCCATGCTGCTGTCAGCTGCCAATCATCAGATAAAAGACTGCCCGGATAGTGTAGTCAAGCAGCTTAAAATGGTTGAAGAAGCTATAAATGCTTCGCAAACTGAAATGCGTGCCTTACTGCTTCATTTGAGGCCTGTCCAGCTTGATGGAAAATCCTTGAAACAGGGGATAGAACAGCTATTAAAAGAACTGTCTTCCAAAACTGAAATCACCATTCATTATACAATAGAGTCAATCACTCTTTCCCAGGTTATAGAAGATCATTTCTTTAGAATCATCCAGGAACTTCTGTCCAATGTACTGAGGCATGCGAAAGCAAAAGAGCTGGAAGTTTATTTAAGAAAACAGGAAGAGCTGATTCAGCTCAGTATCATTGATGACGGTGTAGGTTTTAATGTGTCAGAATCAAAATCGGGCAGCTACGGCTTACATAACATCAGAGAAAGAATTGAAGGCATGGGTGGTCATGTCAAGATAATATCATTAAAAGATATAGGGACACGCATTGAAATATCTGTCCCGTATAATTCGGGAGGATGAATGTATGATAAATTTACTACTTGTAGACGATCATCAGATGGTGAGGCTTGGTTTGTCTTCCTTTTTCTCAATTCAGGAAGATTTTAGAATTGTCGGTGAAGCTGAAAACGGTAAAGAAGGGGTTAATCTTGCTCTGGAATTGAAACCGGACATTATTTTGATGGATTTAGTGATGGAAGTTATGGATGGCACCGAGGCAACTGAAGAAATTATTAGCAAGTGGCCGGAAGCGAAAATAATGATTCTTACCAGCTTTATAGATGATGAGAAAGTATTCCCAGCAATGCAGGCAGGGGCGTGCGGCTATATACTTAAAACTTCTTCAGCTCAGGAAATTGCTGATGCAGTCAGAAGTACCTTCAATGGTGATAATTACATCGAAGAAGAAGTCAGTAATATACTTGAAGAAAAAAAAGAACACAAAGACAGAGAATATCTGCATGAACGATTGACGAGCCGTGAAAACGAAGTTGTTCAGTTAATTTCCAGAGGCTACACGAATCAGGAAATAGCAGATGAATTGTTTATTACTTTAAAAACGGTTAAAACGCACGTTTCGAACATACTGTCCAAATTGGAAGTAGAGGACCGGACTCAAGTGGCTATATACGCGTTTCGACACGACCTGGTCGAAGACGAGTAACAGTTCCAGTCTCGGATAATTTGAATTATTGACTGCTAGCTTAAAGCGAACAAAAAAACGATTATCCCAATAATCAGGGATAATCGTTTTTGTTTGCTTTAAACTTATTCCTGTCTGTTAATTGGTTAAGATGACAGGGAGAATAATAGGTTTTCTTTCAGTTTCAGCAAATAGAAATTGCTTAACGTCTTCTATTAGGTCATTTCTCATTTTAAATTCGTTAATCTGTTTGTGACCGAATGACTTCTGAATACTCTTGAAGGCAACTTTTTGAGCATTTTGTATCAGCTCTTCAGATTCTCTCATATAGATAAATCCTCTGGAAATGATATCAGGTCCGGCCAGAACTTCTTTCTTATTAGTATCGATAGTGGCCACGACAACAACCAGTCCATTATCGGATAATGTTTTACGGTCGCGTAAGACAACGTTCCCGATGTCTCCAATTCCGCTTCCGTCAATATATACATCTTTAGCGTCAAATTCTCCTGCTCTGCGGGCGCTATTTTCGGTAAAGGCTACAATTTCTCCATTATCCAGTACAAAACAGTTCTCTTCCGGCACACCAGTTTTTTGTGCAAGACCTGAGTGAATTCTCTGCATACGGTGTTCCCCGTGGATGGGCACAAAATACTTAGGCTTCATTAATTGAAGCATTAGTTTCTGTTCTTCCTGACCACCGTGACCAGACGTATGAATGTTATTTACTTTTCCGTGGATTACATTAGCACCGGCTTCAAGCAGCTGGTTAATGACACGATTGACACTAACTGTGTTTCCGGGAATCGGTGAGCTTGAGAAAACAACAGCATCGCCTGGCTGTATTGAAATCTGACGGTGAGTACCGTTTGCAACTCGGCTCAGTGCCGCCATCGGTTCACCTTGAGACCCCGTACAGAGTATGAGCACTTCATTATCTTTATAGCGTTTCAGTTCATTTGCCTTAATAAATGTACCTTCTTCGGCTCTGATGTAGCCTAATTCCTGACCAGTTTCCATGGCAGTGACCATACTTCGTCCGAACACCGCTATCTTTCTTCCGGTTTTATTGGCAGCTTCTACAACTTGCTGGACTCTTGAAATATTAGAAGCGAAGGTAGCAAATATTATGCGTCCATCAATCTTTTTAAGAAGATTGCGGATGGATTCACCCACAACTTGCTCAGATTTAGTGAAATTCGGAACTTCAGCATTTGTACTGTCGGACAGAAGGGCCAATACGCCTTCTTCTCCAATCTGAGCCATTTTATGAAGGTTCGCCGGTTCGCCTACTGGAGTAAAATCAAACTTGAAATCTCCAGTCTGGACAATATTTCCATTAGGTGTCTTAACAACAATCCCATATGACTCCGGCACACTGTGAGTGGTTCGGAAGAAGGAGATGGTTGTTTTGCGGAATTTAATGACAGAATCTTCGCCAACTTCATGCAGAGTAGCTGAACGAAGCAGGTTATGCTCATTCAGTTTGTTTCTAATCAGCGCAAGGGCCAGTTTGTTGGCGTAAATCGGGATATTTATCTGTTTTAGTAAAAACGGTATGCCACCAACGTGATCTTCGTGGCCATGTGTAATAAACAGACCTTTTATTTTATCCTTGTTCTCAATAAGGTAGGTGTAATCAGGTATAACATAGTCGATTCCTAAAAGGTCATCCTCAGGGAATTTTATACCGGCATCAATGATGATAATTTCATCCTGAAACTGTATAGCGTATGTGTTCTTTCCAACTTCATTCAAACCACCGAGTGCATACACGGCCGTTTCGTTATTCTTTATATTTGGTTTCATTTTTTATCTCCTTGTATTTTTGAAATCCAGTGCTAGTCTTAATTACTTTTTCACGTAATGTTATCCGATCCTTATAGTGGGCACAGTCCACTGATAGAATTATTTTACCATAATGAAAATAATAAGTATAGGAAAGGTAATTTATGAGCAGACGATTGAAAGACAGACAGAATATTCACATTGAGAAATATTCAAATTCATTTATACTGGATGAAGACAATATATAAGGAAGTGATGAAATGGCTGAGAAAAAGTTATTTGTTTTTGATATTGATGGAACATTACTCGATGATAATAAAAACTTACCCGAAAGCACTCGGAACGCAGTTACTAGTCTAATGGAGCATCATGAAGTGGCAATTGCTACCGGTCGGAATCGCACCATGGCTATGGAAGTGATTAAAGACCTGGGAGTGAATAACTATATTGTCTGTAATGGCGCTGCTGCTTACTATCAGAATGATTCTATCTACACCAATTCATTGGACAAGGAAGAACTGAATCAGCTTATCAATATGGCAGATGAGAACGGACACCAGATGATTTACGAAACGGTGGATAACTTAAGAAGACGAAGCAGTGAACCCAACAGTAGAATGGTAAATGGCATGCACCATGTCGGTTTTCCAGTTCCTGATTTTGATAAAGACTACTATAAGAGTCAGTCGTTGGTCCAGTGTCTCATATTTTATACTAAAGAAGAGGCAGAGTTGTATGAGAACAATAAATTCAGCCAGTTCAGGTTTGTGCGCTGGCATGATGCTGGCGTGGATGTACTGCCGGCAGACGGATCGAAATATGAGACAATTACCCGATTAGCTCAGCATATTGGAGTAGATAATCAGAATATTATTGCTTTCGGTGATGGCTTTAATGATATCGAAATGATCAGGCACGTAGGTACAGGTGTCGCGATGGGAAATGCAGAGGATGAAGTTAAAAGAGTGGCGAATATTGTCACCTCCAAAAACGGTGAAGACGGAATTTATAATGCCTTGAAGAATATGGCATTTATTTAAAAGTAATCGGAAATTTTGTGTCAAAACTGTGAAAATAAAGGTTTTCCATACCTTTTTTTCCAAAAAACGGTAGACTTTTTACTTACTTTACGTAATAATAATAAAGTGCCGTTAAGGGGATATAGCTCAGTTGGGAGAGCGCTTCGCTGGCAGCGAAGAGGTCGTCGGTTCGAGCCCGATTATCTCCATTACTAAGATTTACTTAAACAGACATTAAAAGAAAAGAGGAAATTTTTTGATTTCAGAAAATCAACTGCATATTACACAGTATAATGTTATTTCCCAGAATATTAAGTATGGGTTTCTGCTGAGTATTGCTATTTTTTTTGCCTCTCTTGCTTTTGTCTTTAATACTCCTCAGGAAATCATTACAGGTCAAATTACTATTCTGACTTCACCTGCAAATCTCACTACCGATTATTTTGCACTCTCGAACGTGGGTGCCACTCTATTTAATTCCGCTTTGCTGACAGCACATTCAATTGGAGTCATCCGAATGACGAAGGCTAAGGTTAATGGTCCAATTATCGCGGCAGTATTTACTGTTGCGGCCTTTTCATTTTTCGGAAAGAACCTGTATAACTCCATGCCAATCGTGCTCGGAGCATTTGCATATGCTAAGGTAACTGAAGTACCAGCTGAGCGTTCGTTGCTCGCTGCACTGTTCGGGACGGCTTTAGGTCCCCTTGTCAGCGAAATTACTTTTAATATTGGCCTTTCGTTCCCCTTGGGTGTATTTTACGGCTATTTGTTCGGTTTCATTGCCGGATTCATACTGCCACCGCTTGCCAAGCACTTTGTTGGCTTTACAAAAGGTTTCAGTGTCTACAATGTCGGCTTTACCAGTGGGGTAGTTGGAACGATGTTTACCTCTCTTCTAAGAAGTACGGGTCGAAATGTTGAACCAGTTAATATGATATCAAGCGGTAATAATCAGGCGTTTACTATCATATTTATGACTTTGTTCAGTTTAATGCTGATAGGTGGATTATATTTAAATTCCTGGACTTTAAATAATTACGGAGCATTATTAAAGCATTCCGGTCAATTATCAACAGATTTTTTAAAAACCAATGGCTTTAGTGCCACATTGATTAATATGGCTTTGCTTGGCTATATTTCCACATTTTATGTACTGTTTCATGGTGGCGAAATCAATGGTCCGGCTATAGGAGGTATTCTTACAGTAGTTGGTTTTGGTGCTTTCGGTAAACATATAAGAAATGTACTACCTATTCTTATCGGTGTATCATTAATGGGTTATCTGAATGATTACGATATGAGCTCTACATCGGTAGTTATTGCGGGACTGTTCGGTACGACGATTGCGCCGATAGCCGGAAGATATGGAACACTGATAGGTATACTAGCTGGAGCACTTCATTTAAGTGTTGTATCAAATACAGGTTACTTACATGGTGGAATCAATTTGTACAACAATGGATTTGCTGGAGGTTTTGTAGCAGCCATTATGATTCCATTGCTTGAAGCCGTACATTATCAGCAGCAGAAGAGAAAAGAAATGAGAGAACCAGTCGATCCGGCAGAAGTAATCAAAGTAGAACAATAAAAAAGTGCGGGGGTTATTCCCCGCACTTTTTTTGTGTCTACTCTTCTGAAGGTGCGGCACCTAGTACATCAATGCCATCTGGCAGAGCAAGTGGATTATCCTCATCTATCCGATCATAGAACATGACACCATTTAAATGATCAATCTCATGCTGAACGACGATAGCAGGAAAATCTCTGAGCCTTTTCTTCTGTTTATTGCCCTCAAGATCATAGTACTCGACAGTTATACGCTTATGACGGGGAACAATACCAGGAACTTCTCTGTCCACAGAAAGACAGCCTTCTCCGTCAGACAGACAGGTTTGTTGCACGGAGTGACTGAGTATCTTCGGATTGACCAGCACAGAACTGAATTCAGGTTCTTCACTTTCTTCATCACTGGAAGGGACATGCACAGCAATCAATCGGATGGATCGATCTACCTGTGGAGCAGCTATACCGACTCCCGGACGCAGGTCATATTCTTCAGCAGTTTCAGGATCCTGACTGTTTTTTAAAAATTCCAGCAAATCTTCAGCTAATTTGGCTGTTTTTGAATCAAGAGGAAAAGAGAGCGCCTCTGCAGTCAGCCTCAAAGTTGGATGTCCTTCTCTTATAACGTCATTCATTGTAATCATAGTATTCCTCCTCGTTATGGTCTCATCTATTTTAACAGTTTTTTCTATAAGCCGCATCCTAAAAAATTTAATTAAGTTAAAGTCTTCTCATACTAACAAATTATTCTTTTCACAAAGAAATTCCTAAATAAATGCTGATTAGTACAAGTTCAAGTAAAATCGGACTTTTATATAACAGTTTTTTTCGCTGTATTACTTTAATAGGACTTGATTTAAATATATAAATCTAATTCAAGTAATACAGCACTATTGCTCTAAACATCACAATAGCCTCTGATTCCTTTTATATCAGTACTTTTGAAGAAAACAGACTAGCCGTTTAGCTTGCATTTAGTGTACAATCATGATAAATTTAAAAAGGAATGTAGTAAAATGTAACAGAAGAATTGAACTGTTGCAATGAATTATAAAACAGAGAGGAATGGGTATTCTATGGCAAAGCAACCAGTTGATTACGAAGCACTATTAAGTTCTATTGAAGCTTCGTTCCCGATGGTTCAAATTTTAGATAAAGATGGGAATATTGTTAATGACGATATCATGCCCGAGTTATCTGACGATGAATTAGTAGAATTAATGAGAAGAATGGTATGGTCTCGTGTACTTCACGACCGTTCAATGGCGTTAGCACGTCAGGGAAGACTAGGTTTCTACGCACCAACTATGGGGCAGGAAGCTTCTCAGTTAGCCAGCCATTTTGCATTTAAAAAGCAGGACTGGTTATACCCGGGATATAGAGATGTCCCTCAACTTATTCAACACGGCTTACCAGTATCTCAGGCTTTCCTATGGTCTCGTGGCCACGTGGAAGGTAACAACTATCCGGATGATTTAAACGCAATTCCACCACAAATCATTATTGGAGCTCAGTTTATTCAGGGAATGGGTAACGCGGTAGGACAAAAAATGGCAGGTAAAGAAGATGAAGTTACATTCACATATACTGGTGACGGCGGATCGTCACAGGGTGATGTATATGAAGGAATGAACTTTGCCGGACGTTACAAAGCGCCGATTGTTTTCTTTATTCAGAACAATGGCTATGCGATTTCTACTCCTCGTGAAAAGCAGTCTATGGCTACAACATTGGCTCAGAAAGCTGCTGCAGCTGGAATTCCAGGTGTTCAGGTTGACGGTATGGATCCGTTGGCAGTATATGCTGTAACTAAGCAGGCTCGTGATTGGGCTGCTGCTGGAAATGGTCCAGTATTGATTGAAACAATTACTTCCCGTTTCGGACCTCACTCAACATCAGGTGATGATCCAACACGTTACCGTGAACAGGAATCATTTGATTACTGGGAACAGAGAGATCCTCTGATTCGTTTCCGTAAATTCCTTGAAGAAAAAGGACTATGGACGACTGAACAGGAAGAAGAATTGATTGAACAGACTAAAGAAGAAATTAAACAAGCTGCTAAAGAAGCAGATCAGGCACCTAAGATGAAAATTTCAGACTTCCTGAAAAACATGCACAAAGAGCCAGGTCAGAATATTGTTGAGCAGATTGAGAAATATGAAGCAAAGGAGAGTAAATAATCATGGCGAATCTTACAATGATTCAAGCAATCACGGAAGCACTTGATCAAGAAATGGCCCGTGATGAAAAAGTCTTGATTTTCGGTGAAGACGTAGGTAAAAACGGCGGAGTTTTCCGTGCGACTCAAGGACTTTTCGATAAATACGGTGAAGATCGCGTCAGTGATACTCCACTTGCTGAATCTGGTATCGGTGGAATGGCATTCGGTTTAGCTGTTCAAGGTTTCCGTCCAGTTATGGAAATTCAGTTCTTCGGATTTGTATTCGAAGTAATGGATTCAATCGTTGGACAAATGGCTCGTACAAGCTACCGTATGGGCGGAAAAATGCACTTGCCTGCAGTTGTTCGTTCACCTTTCGGTGGTGGAGTACACACGCCTGAAATGCACGCAGACAGTTTAGAAGGACTAATGGCTCAGTCACCAGGACTGAAAGTCGTCATTCCTTCAAACCCCTACGATGCTAAAGGGTTACTGACTTCAGCTATTCGTGATGAAGATCCGGTTGTTTTCCTTGAGCACATGAAGCTTTACCGTTCTTTCCGTGACGAAGTTCCTGAAGAACAGTATACTGTTCCTCTAGGAAAAGCAAATGTTGCTAAAGAAGGTTCTGACGTTACTGTTGTAGCTTATGGCTATATGGTACGTGAAGCACTGAAGGCAGCTGAACAGTTAGAAAAAGATAACGTATCCGTTGAAGTTGTTGACTTGCGTACTGTTTCTCCAATTGATTATGAAACAGTTGTAAAATCTGTAGAAAAAACAGGCCGTATGGTTATGGTACAGGAAGCACAGCGCATGGCCGGTGTAGGGAATACTGTTATTTCTGAAGTCTCACAACGTGCTATTTTATCACTTGAAGCACCTATCGGATTTGTGACTTCTCCAGATACAGTGTATCCATTTGGTCAAGCTGAAAATGTATGGCTGCCAAATGCTAAAGATATCACTGAATCTATTAAAGAAACAGTTGAATTTTAAAAAAAGTATAGCGTAAACTCAAAAGGAACATTCTTTTTAACTCGATATAAGAGAATAGAAAGACTGTTCCTTATTGAGTAAAGGTAATTTCTAAAATGAAATCATTATAGAAGGGAAGAAAAATAATGGCTTTTACATTTAAACTCCCTGATGTTGGGGAAGGTATGGCTGAAGGCGAAATCGTTAGCTGGTTAGTTTCTGAAGGAGACACAGTTGAAGAAGGCGATTCGATTGCAGAAATCCAAAACGATAAATCAGTTGAGGAGCTCGCTTCTCCAGTTGATGGAAAAATCAAGAAATTCTTAGTTGAACCAGGTACTGTTGCTTCTGTAGGAGATCCAATTGTAGAAATCGATGCAGAAGGTGATGCAAGTGGTGAAGAAGAGGACGCTGATACTGATACTGAAAAAGAATCAGCAGAATCCGAAATGTCATCAGAAGAAGCAGCTGCTGGAACAGAAGAAACTGATCCTGCTGGTTCAGAAGAGAAAGCTTCAGGAGATGTCGTCAAAACTTCTGATCCAAACAAGCGTGTGTTGGCAATGCCGTCAGTTAGACAATATGCACGTGAAAAAGATGTAGATATCAGCTTAGTTGAAGCTACTGGAAAAGGCGGTCGCACAACTCGAGACGATATCGATAACTTCCTGCAAGGTGGAGGCGAAACTGCTGCTTCAACATCTGAAGAGAAGACTGAAGAAAAAGCAGCTCCTGAATCTACAGGTACATCATCTGCTGTTTCTACAAACGTTAAACCGTTTAAATCAGGTCGTTCTGATGAAGAAACCAGAGAAAAAATGTCTACTACACGTAAAGCTATTTCCAAAGCTATGGTCAACAGTTCATTGACAATCCCTTCAGTTTCATTGTTTGATGAAGTTGATGTAACTAAATTGATGGAACACCGTACTAAATTCAAGACGGTTGCTGCAGAACAGGATGTTAAATTGACATTCCTGCCTTACGTCGTTAAGGCGATTATCTCAGTAATGAAGAAATTCCCTGCACTAAACTCATCTATCGATGATACAACCGATGAAGTTGTTTACAAAAACTACTTTAACATTGGTATTGCTGCAGATACTGATCAGGGACTATATGTACCAGTTGTTTCAGATGCTGACAAGAAATCAATGTTTAGTATTGCATCAGAAATTTCAGAATTGGGAGCGAAAGCTCACGAAGGTAAATTGAAGTCTAGTGACATGGCAGACGGATCTATCTCAATTTCAAATATCGGTTCTGTCGGCGGCGGTTGGTTCACACCAATCATTAATCACCCGGAAGTTGCTATTTTAGGCGTTGGCCGTATTGCTAAAAAAGCAATCGTTAACGATGAAGGCGAAGTAGTTGCTGCTCCAATGCTTGCATTGTCATTAGTCTTTGACCACCGTGTAATTGATGGAGCAACAGGTCAGAAAGCTATGAACGAACTCAAGCGTCTATTAGCAGATCCTGAATTATTATTAATGGAAGGATAAGGTGAATCGTAAATGGTAGTAGGAGATTTCGCAATTGAATTGGATACAGTAGTAATTGGTGCTGGACCTGGCGGATATGTTTCAGCAATTCGTGCAGCTCAAATGGGACAGAAAGTTGCTATTGTCGAGAAAGAATATATTGGGGGCGTATGCTTGAACGTTGGATGTATTCCATCTAAAGCATTAATCGCTGCCGGTCATAAGTATCAGGATTCTCTGGATTCTTCGTCTTTCGGTGTATCATCTGAGAATGTTACAATCGATTTCGCTAAAACTCAGGAATGGAAAAACAAGCAGGTTGTTTCCAAACTGACAAAAGGTGTAGAAGGCTTGCTTAAAAAGAATAAAGTTGAAATCCTTAATGGAGAAGCGTTTTTCGTAGATGAAAATACACTTCGCGTTATGGGTGAAGACAATGCTCAAACTTATTCGTTTAACAACGCTATTGTTGCTACAGGAAGCCGTCCAGTTGAAATTCCAGGATTCAAGTTCAGTGATCGTGTACTAGACTCTACTGGTGCACTAAGCTTGACTGAAATTCCTGAGAAGATGGCAATTGTTGGTGGAGGATACATCGGTTCTGAATTAGCTGGTGTGTATGCGAACTTGGGTACAGAAATTACTATCCTTGAAGGTCTCCCATCAATTCTTAACGGCTTTGACAAAGATATGGTCAAACTGGTTGAGAAAAACTTCAAGTCACGTGGCGTGAACATTGTAACAGATGCTATGGCTAAAGAAGCGGTTGCTTCTGACAACGGAGTAACAGTAAAATATGAAGCTGATGGAGAAGAAAAGTCTCTTGATGTGGATTATGTACTGGTTACCGTGGGCCGTCGTCCGAACACGGATGAACTCGGACTTGAACAGGCGGGTGTTGAAATGGGCGAACGTGGTCTGATTAAAGTGGACAACCAAGGCCGTACAAACGTTTCAAGCATCTGGGGTATCGGAGATGTAGTTCCCGGTCCTGCGCTTGCTCACAAAGCAAGTTACGAAGCTAAAATTGCAGCAGAAGCTATCGCAGGCAAGAAAGTTGCAGTCGATTACCGTGCACTTCCGGCTGTAGCATTCACTGATCCAGAAATTGCCTCAGTTGGATTAACTGAAAGCGAAGCTAAGGAACAGGGAATGGATGTTAAGGTTACTAAATTCCCACTCGGTGGAAATGGACGAGCATTATCATTAAATGCGACAGAAGGATTCGTTCGTCTGGTAACAACTAAGGACGATCATGTAATTGTCGGCGGTCAGGTAGCTGGTATCAGTGCCTCAGACGTCATTGCAGAAATTGCCTTAGCTGTTGAAAGTGGCATGAATGCAGAAGACATTGCGTTAACTATTCATGGACACCCTTCACTAAGTGAAGTTGTGATGGACGCTGCAGAAGCTGCGTTAGGATTACCAATCCACATGTAATTAACTTACAGAAAGACCTTTAGTCAGTAAGCTAAAGGTCTTTCTTCATACATAAAATAGATTTTTGATTTAATTCTCTACTTCTTATAATATAGACTATAGGTAGAGAGAAAGAAATGAGGAGTAGAAATGAGTATAGAAGAATTGGATAGTCTGATAAAAAAATGGCTTTACGAAATAAAAGAATATTTGGCAGCTAATAAAGATAAGGTGCTGGAAGTTGAACAAAAAACTGCTGACAATGATCTAGTCACTGAAATGGATAAATTTATTGAAGAAAGACTTGTATCCAACATTAGAGAGCACTTCCCTGAAGATAAAATTGTTGGAGAAGAAGGGTTCGGAGACGAGATTTCTTCTTTGGAAGGAAGAGTCTGGATTATCGACCCTATTGATGGCACCTTGAATTTTGTCAAGCAGCAGGAGAACTTTGCCGTAATGCTGGCGTTATACGATGATGGCATTGGCCAGCTTGCTTATGTATTTGACGTAACAGATAACAAATTGTATTCAGCAATTAAAAATAAAGGGGTTAGTTGTAATGGTAAACAACTAAAAAAACCTCAAGACTTAACACTTTCAGAAGGCTTGATAGCTTCCAGTTCAGCACTGATGATTAAGAATAATACAAGTGGTTTGAAAGCTATTGCCGAGTCAAGTCTGGGTGTGAGAATGCTTGGGTCTGCCGGTTTGGAGACGTTAGAAGTAGTTAAAGGAAATGTAGTAGCATACCTTGCTTCAAATTTGAAACCATGGGATATCGCACCGGGGATCGTGTTTATGAAGGAGCTAGGGCTCACAGCGACTGATTTTAATGGAAATTCACTCGACTTACTTTCAAATAACAATCTGTTATTGTCAACTAATAAAGCGCATGGTGAAATTGTAGACTTACTCAAAGAAATATAAAAAAACATTGTATTAGCATGTACATTACTGATATAATATTTACTGCAACAAGACAGGATATCTGGGGAACATTTATCTTTGAGTTTTCTTAGGGATAAGTGTTTTTTTTATGACAGAATATGAAAGTAGCATGAAAACTTAATTAATGTAATGATGATTGTGTATTAACAATCAGAGGAAAGAATAACGGAGGAATTAAATGAATAGAAGAGATGATATTAGAAATATAGCTATAATAGCTCACGTTGACCATGGTAAAACAACTTTAGTAGATGAACTGCTGAAACAGTCAGATACTTTATCAGCACATGGTGAATTGGGTGAACGTGCCATGGATTCGAATGATATTGAAAAAGAACGTGGCATTACCATTCTTGCTAAAAATACAGCAGTTAACTACAAAGAACACCGCATCAATATACTTGACACACCTGGTCACGCAGATTTCGGTGGAGAAGTAGAACGTATCATGAAAATGGTAGACGGTGTCGTATTGGTTGTAGATGCATATGAAGGAACAATGCCGCAAACTCGTTTTGTCTTAAAAAAAGCACTTGAAATGAAACTCCGTCCGTTGGTAGTTGTCAACAAAATTGACAAGCCGACAGCCAGACCGGAAGAAGTTGTAGACGAAGTACTTGATCTGTTAATCGAACTGGATGCAGACGAAGAACAATTGGAATTCCCAGTTATCTATGCTTCTGCTATAAATGGAACCAGCAGTTACACTGTTGACCTTGACAGTCAGCAGCAGACAATGGAACCGATATTTGAAAGTATCCTGAAAGAAATCCCGGCTCCTGTTGATAACAGTGATGAACCGTTACAGTTCCAGGTTTCACTGCTTGATTATAATGATTATGTAGGCCGTATTGGTATCGGACGTGTCTTCCGCGGAGAAATTAAAGTTGGAGACAATGTTACTTTAAGTAAACTAGATGGAACCACTAAAAACTTCCGAGTTACAAAATTATTCGGATTCTTTGGATTGGATCGTGTGGAAATTCAGTCAGCCAAAGCAGGAGAATTAATTGCGGTTTCCGGCTTCGAAGATATTTTCGTCGGTGAAACGGTTACCCCAGTTGATCATATAGACCCACTACCGATTTTGCATATCGATGAACCAACACTTCAGATGACTTTCCTGGTCAACAACTCTCCATTTGCTGGTAGAGAAGGGAAGTGGGTAACTTCTCGTAAGATTGAAGAAAGACTGATGCTTCAGCTGCAGACGGACGTGTCTCTGAAAGTTGAACAAACAGCATCTCCAGATGAATGGATTGTATCTGGTCGAGGAGAACTGCACTTGTCTATTCTTATTGAAAACATGAGAAGAGAAGGTTACGAAATGCAGGTTTCCAGACCAGTTGTAATCATTAAAGAAATTGACGGACAGAAATTTGAACCTTTCGAAAGAGTTCAGATTGATACTCCTGAAGAATATATGGGAGCTGTCATAGAGAACCTTGGAACCCGTAAGGCTGAAATGCAGGATATGATTCACACTGGTAATGGCCAGGTTAGACTCATTTTCCTTGCTCCAGCTAGAGGTCTAATAGGCTTCACTAACGAATTCCTTTCAATGACAAGGGGCTATGGTATTCTAAATCACACATTTGACCAGTATTTACCGATGCTTGGTGGTAAAACCGGTGAAAGACGTAATGGTGCTCTCGTTTCTATGGAAAATGGCGTAGCCACTACCTATGGAATTATGAATCTTGAAGACCGTGGAGTTATTTTCCTTGAGCCTGGAACGGAAATTTACGAAGGTATGATTGTTGGACAGCATAACAGAGACAATGACCTTGCTGTTAACTTAACTAAAGAAAAACAGAAGACTAATATTCGTTCTGCAAATAAGGATCAGACCAATGTTATCAAGCGTCCAAGAATCATGACACTTGAAGAATCTCTTGAGTTTCTGGCAGATGACGAGTACTGTGAAGTTACTCCGGAATCTATCCGTCTGAGAAAGAAAATTTTAAATAAGAACTTACGTGAAAAATCAGCAAAAAAATCAAATAATTAATTCTTAGCTATTGCGTTTCATTCACAATCTCTATATGATATACTTATTAAAGTATAGTGATTCGATAATAAAGGAGACTGGATTGCCTATGGATCAGTTACAAATAGCTCTGGCTAAAGATATTCTCGAAGACGATGCCAAGCATATCACTTCACTCATTGAAAATCAGCAGCACCTTTGTGTGTCTTGTCCGGCTTTCGAAGAAGTAATCGACACTCAAATGTTCGGCTTTTCTAAAAAAGTAGAATTTGCTACTGCTATGGGCATGCTTGATGAAGAAGAAGGACAGATCATGTTAAGTCAGTTGGAAAAACACTTGAACGATGTCTATTCTGAAGCATTCAATACGTCTAAAAAATAATTAATTGATTTGAAAACTCCCTCACACTGAGGGAGTTTTTTGTTATAATGAAAAAAACAAATGAAGGTGGATAAAATGACAGAGCAATTAAGCGGTAGAGTGGGTATGGTTATCTGGCTTTACACTACAAAATATGTTAATAAATTGAAACGGTACGGATTAGTGCATTATGTGTCTAAAAACATGAACTACGTCATTCTTTATGTCAATAGGGAAGAAAGAGAAGAATTGTCCAAAACAATAGGTAAACTGCACTTTGTGAGGAAAGTAGAAGATGCTCATCAGTGTGATATTCCGAAAACTTTTGAAGGCATTCTGGATGAAGTCGATCAGTTGAATCCCAAAAAAGAAGAAAAGGATTTCTTTGAAACCATTATTTAATAAGAAGGACTGGCATATATGAGAGTTATTTCAGGTGAATACGGAGGCAGACCTTTAAAATCTGTCAAAGGAAACAGCACGAGACCCACTACGGATAAAATAAAAGAATCATTATTTCAAGTGATCGGTCCTTACTTTGATGGTGGCAAGGCATTGGATTTGTTCGCAGGCAGTGGCGCTTTAGGAATTGAAGCGGTATCCAGAGGGATGGACGAAGCGTATCTGATTGATATGAATCCCCAGGCGATAGCTGTTATACGTGAAAATATCAAAATGACTAAAGAAGAGAGTAAATTTACTGTCATGAAAAGTAAGGATAAGTCGGCAATCAGTCAATTGAGCAGTAAAGAAATTAAATTTGACCTTGTATTCCTCGATCCTCCTTATGCAGACCAGGGGATTACTTCAGTTATGCAGGATTTGATTAAAAATGATTTATTGAATGACGGCGCAATTATCGTTTGTGAAACGGACAAGTTTAGTGAAGTGATTAGCGACAATCCACAACTTATCCTATTCAAAGAAAAAATATACGGGCAGACAAAGTTATCCTTGTTTGAAAGGACGTTGCAGGATGTATAAAGGAATGTATGTTGGAAGTTTTGACCCGGTAACAAAAGGGCACATTAATATTCTGAAACGCGCCTCACTGTTGTTTGATGAAGTTATAGTGGTGGTCAGCGCCAGTACGTCTAAACAATACTGGTTTTCCGCTGAAGAAAGAGCAGGATTTATTGAAGAGACTCTGGCAGATGAAAACATCACGAACATAAGAATACTGACCCACGACGGTTTGACCGTTAAACTTGCTGAAAAGCTGGGAATTACTGTTCTTATCAGAGGTATTCGCTCCGTAAAGGATATGGAATTCGAAGTCGATGTGGCAACCTTGAATAAAATCCAGAATCAGTCTATAGAAACTGTCTTTTTGATAGCTGATGAAAAGTACCGTTCAATCAGTTCGTCTATGGTGAAAGAAATTGCCTATTATCAAGGGAAAATAGACGAACTGGTGCCGGCTGCAGTCGAGAAAGCAATGATTGAGCATGTCAAGAAAAGGTGGCCTGAATAATTGAATAAAAAAAGATTCTACTCAATTCTGCTGGCAGCTTTGCTGCTCTATGTGTTTTTCTTTCTCCCTGTTCCATATTATGTCGAACGACCGGGTAATGCAGTAGCAATTGGACCAATGGTCGAAGTTGAAGGTAATAGTGAAGAGAATAATGGAGAGCTCATGCTGACCACGATTGAACTCTTTAGAGCTACTCCCTTTACTGCCTTGTTTCAGTTTTTGCCCTTTCACAGCGGTGTTGGAGAAAATCAGTTGCTAGGCCAATTTGAGGATTATTCTGAGTACCGTACACTACAGCGCTACTATATGGAAAATTCCATCAATATGGCTAAAGCAGCAGCTTTCAGTGAAGC
Source organism: Alkalibacterium sp. (assembly GCA_007692455.1). Lineage (GTDB taxonomy): Bacteria > Bacillota > Bacilli > Lactobacillales > Carnobacteriaceae_A > Alkalibacterium. The sequence goes on from RECC01000036.1 coordinate 167,055, forward strand.
TGACTTACCCCATGACGTTGATTATAGAGGTGTATATGTCATGAATGTTTCAAATCAGTCAAATTTTCTGGGCTTAATTGAAACTGGAGATGGTATCCGAGAAGTAAATGGGCACTCCTTTTTAAATACTGAAGAATTTGTTGATTTAATCAGTAGTAAGGCGGAAGGAGAGTCAATCCGTCTGACGGTGGAAAGAGATTCTGAAGAGATGATAGTAGAAGAAGAACTTATTGTTTTAGAAGAGACGGGTCAACCTGGTATCGGAATAAGTCTTGTAACACGTTCTTTAGTTGAGACTACCCCCACAGTATCAATCCGATCTGGCAATATTGGAGGCCCTTCAGCAGGTTTGCTCTTTGCTCTTGAAGTCTACTCACAGATTACAGACCAGCCCTTTAACGATTTGAAAATAGCTGGAACAGGCACCATTAATGATCAGGGCGTTGTGGGTCGAGTCGGGGGAGTAGATAAGAAGGTGGTTGCTGCAGACCGTGAAGGTGTAGATATATTTTTTGTGCCTGATGATATTATCGAGGACGATTTGCTGCTAAGCTATCCTGCCATTCAATCAAACTATCAAACCGCACTGGAAACTGCAGAAGCTATAGATACGGAAATGGAAATTGTCGCTGTTAATCATTTCAGTGAAGCTATTAGTTACCTTTATGACTTAGACAGGTAATGACACTTCATGTTTATAGATATGTCAAATAGTTTAATTTTTAAGAGTAGATTTTTCTACTCTTTTTTTTATGCGAAAAAGTGAGTTTTTGAGTAAATGGATAATATTATAATTAAGAGTAAAGAAAGGGGGATTAACATGTGGAAAGACTTAAGGAGTATAGACTGCCGTTGGCGATTATAGTAATCTGTCTGACAGTGTTATGTGCAGGTTTCTTATTTTTTGATAGATCCACTGATAAGCTCAGATTGGAAGAAGAAATTGTAGAAGTAAGTTTGGAGTCACTGCTTGATATGAATACCTACGAGGATGAAAATATCCAGGTAATTGAATCAGAATTTTTCCCTCTAATGGTCGATGTGAAAGGGGCTGTTGTTTCACCTGGGGTATATGAACTTATAAAAGGAGAGAGAGTAGACAATGCCATAAAAAAAGCTGGAGGCTTAACAAAAGAAGCTGACGCTAATGCTGTTAATTTTGCCCTGCATGTTACAGATGAAATGCTGATTTATGTACCCTATCAGGGAGAGGAAGGCATTACATCAGCCTATAAAAGTATGGAAGCAGCAGGAGAGCAGACAGAGCAGTTAATAAACATTAATACAGCAGAAATGACAGTATTGCTGGAATTAAATGGTATTGGTCCTCAAAAGGCTCAGTCAATCATAGAACACAGAGAGACTAAAGGGTTATTTAAAACCATAGAGGAATTGACAGAAGTTTCAGGTATTGGACTTAAAACGCTAGAAAAAATTCAGAATCAGATAACAGTAAACTGAAAACATGATTGAATCAACCGGTTGGCTCTAGTATACTGATTTAAAACTTTAATTAATATCTATTGAGTTGAATGGAGAGATTATTTATGAATGAACGAATTCCATGGAATCAGTATTTCATGTCTCAAAGTATGCTGCTGTCCATGCGAAGCACCTGTAGCAGATTGGCAGTAGGTGCGACTATTGTACGTGACAAGCGAGTCATTTCTGGCGGCTACAATGGATCGGTAAGTGGAGATGTTCACTGCATTGATGAAGGCTGTTATGTTGTTGACGGTCACTGTGTCAGAACAGTCCATGCAGAAGCAAATGCACTCTTGCAGTGTGCTAAATTCGGAGTGGAAACTGAAGGGGCAGATGTTTATGTGACCCATTTCCCTTGCCTGCAGTGTACAAAGCAACTTATCCAAAGTGGTATTAATAAAATTTTCTATCTGGAAGATTACCATAACCACGAATATGCTGTTGAGCTACTCAAGCGCGCCAATGTAAAAACCGAAAAAATATCTGTTCCTTCTGAATTTTTCAAAAGTATTGATACTGTGTTTTATAAACCTGAAGCAAATGAGTAGCATACATTAAAGGGAAACTTGTTTTTCCTGCCATTCTGTTACTGCTCTATGTGACGGCAATACAATTAAACAGATGGAGCCTGCTTATTCTTTGTCTGGCTCTGCTAGTTAAACTGGCTACCTGGGCGGATAAATCGCTTGCCTATCTATCCATGCTCTTAATCGCTGTGAGTACCATCCAAATTGTCAGCAAACAGGATGTTCAGCTTTTTCCTGAACTATCCGATGTTCCTTATGTAATTGAAGTCAAACAGACGTCTTGGAAAGTAGATGGAAACCAGTTAAGGTTTCAAGGCACGGTGCTTGAAGAGGAGCCGAAACGGAAAATAATCGTTAATTACACCATTGCATCACGGGATGAAAAGGAAGAACTTGAAAGTAAACCCTCCAGTATGATTGTCACGAACGGAAAGTTTAAGAAACCTTTTGAAGCAACTAATAAAAATCTATTTAATTATAAAGATTATTTAAATAAGCAAAACGTCAGACAGATTCTTCAGGCTGACTTCATTACTGAGGTGAACAGTCTTCCAAAAGTCTATCATAGAACCTACTTTTTTGATTCCGTAAGAATGAAAGCATTGAAATACTGTGATGCGGTATTTAATCCTATTACTAGTTTATATATTCGCGCACTTCTGTTTGCGGACAGGAGTGCGCTGTCAGAGGAAGTTATCCAGGCTTTCAGAAATCTGGGGCTTATGCATCTTTTAAGTATCTCTGGCTTACATATCTCTTTACTTTTAAGTGGGTTAAATAAAGCAGCACTCAAGTTGAGAGTGACGCGTGAAAACAGTATATTAATTCAGATTGTTTTTTTAGCTTTCTACGCTGTTTTTACAGGTTTGGGTGTCAGTGTCTACCGGGCATCTGTACAGCATGGAGTAAAAAGTGTCTATGCAATAAAGGAAAGATTTATTCACACCCTTGACTGCTGGAGTATTGCGCTACTAAGTCTGCTTTTTATAAGTCCCGTAGTCATTTTTTCAGTGGGTTTTCAGCTTAGTTTTCTGCTGAGCTTCTTGATTATTATGCTTTCGGGTCAGCCTTTCTTTAATTCATTAAAGCAAGTTCAGCAATATGCAGTTTTAAATGTGCTGCTATTTATTACTTCTATTCCAGTTTTAAGTTTCCATTTCTTTGAATTTTCGTTAGGAGCCCTGCTGTTTAACAGTATTTATATACCTTTCATCTCGTTAATACTGTTACCCGGCTTAATCATGTTATTTATCCTCTCGCCATTCATTTTAAATACGGCAATATTTCAAATGTTCGATCAGTTGATCGGAGAACTAATCAGGATGATGGAAAATGTCACCTATTCGATTGAAAGTACAGCATCCTTAGTTTTTGTATCTGGTCGTCTGAATACAACGGTAATGATAATCTGGGGGATAGTTTTGGTCCTGCTACTGCTTAATCTGGAAAAACGGTTTAGCCGAAGAACTATCTGCATATACATAGTTCTGTTTTGTCTGCTTGCTTTTTCGAATAGAATTACACCCTTTGGAGAAATTGTCATTATTGATGTCGGACAAGGCGATGCTATTTTAATTAAAGAACCCTTCAGCAGGGATGTGACCTTAATAGATACTGGTGGTCTGGTTTCCTGGAGAGAGCTTGAAGAGTGGGAGCGGAAGGAGAATCAGTATTCTTTAGGCAGCCACATACTGGCGCCTTTCGTAAAAAGTATGGGAATTAAAAAGATTGACACCGTACTTATAACGCATCTACACTATGATCACTATGGGGAACTGGCAAATATGGCTGAAATTATTCCAGTCGTCAACATTGCAGGAACTATTGAAACTCTAGGGGATTCTGCTTTTCACGAGCAGCTGAATCGAATGGATATGGAGGATACAGTGCTTCAGGTTATTGATCAGTCGACAGGATTCAGTTTGTCTAACAGGCTGGTAGGTCTCAAGGACAGTTTGAAGGATCAAGATAATATCAATAACCAGTCTATTGTACTGCTTGGGAAGTATGGTAAACTTGTATGGATGTTCACTGGAGATATAGAGTCGGAGCGAGAAGCACAGATTCAACGGGACTACCCCAACTTAAAGACAGATGTACTCAAGGTTGCCCACCATGGGAGTGCCAGTTCAACTACAGCAGAGTTTGTTGAACATACCAAGCCTGACTATGCACTCATTTCAGCAGGACGAAATAACCGATACAATCACCCTCAAGACGAAGTACTGCTCAGACTAAAAGAAAACTCTGTTGAAACCTTCCGGACAGATTATCATGGAAGTATTCACTATAAGTTTTCAGACTACAGACTTTTAGATGAATGGGTGAACATATACAGACAGAAATTCTGGACAAATTCTTCACGAGGAGATTATGAATGAAGACAGTAGATAAAACAGTCAAGGCAATCAAAAAAGAAGAGCTGAAACGATGCTACCTAATCTGGGGAACAGAAGAGTTGCTTCTTGAAAGGCTATTAGCTGCTTTTAACGAACGAATGAAACAAGACGACGAAGATCCAAATAATATCATTCACTTTAATTTAAATGACACCCCGATTGATGATGTCATTCACGAAGCGGAAAGTTTCCCTTTTTTTGGACAGCAGAAACTACTTTTTGTGCATGACAGTTATATTTTTAGCGGAAAAAAAGCACCGGCTGGAATAACACATAATATAGAGAAGCTGGAATCCTACGTTAGTAATCCTTCTGACTTTTCCATTCTGATTTTTATTGCACCATATGAAAAGCTGGATAAACGCAAGAAAATTACCAAAACTATGATGAAGTCCGCAGAAACTATTGAAGCGAATCCTGCATCTGGACAAGAAACCAAAAAATATATCCAGGATTTTTTTACTAATAAAGGATTTAAAATTGACAACGAATCGCTGGAACTGCTTCTTCGTCTGACTGATTATAATTTATCATTGGCAATGAGAGAAGCCGAAAAACTGACCACCTATCTATATGGAGAGAGCGTGATCACAGGTGAATCGGTTCAAAAACTGGTATCGAAATCTCTTGAACAGAACATTTTTGATTTGAACGAAAGACTGCTTAATAAAAATGTAAAAGAAGCAATTGAATTATATCAGGATCTGCTTACGCAAAAGGAGGATCCGATAAAAATACTGGCCCTGATGATCAGTCAGTTCAGGCTACTGATTCAAGTTAAAATATTGAAAAGTAAAGGTTACCAGCAGTCAGATATTGCTTCTATACTGAAAGTGCATCCATATAGAGTGAAACTGGCTGGTCAGAAGGAAAAGCTATTCTCGCAGTCTGCCTTATCCCAGGCTCATCACTTACTGATAACAGCTGATTATGAAGTGAAAACAGGAAAAATAAATCCCGAACTGCAGGTAGAATTATTTATTTGGCAATTTGCAAATCTGTGACGTTATTTTTTTTGATATGAAAGTTTTCATTGATAATAGATTCCAGATGTTGTAAAATGGGGAATGTTGAAGAAATCAACCGTTATGGTTATTATCGTAGGCGTTTTTATGACACCACAATTTAACCAGTAGATTAAAATGAAATAAGGAGTGTTTACCTATGCCAAATATGATTCAAACAATCAAAAGACAGAGACAAGACGTTAAAAAGAGACAAAACAATCAAGGCCAAGTTACTTCAATGAGAACTGCCAAGAAAAACTTTTTAGCTGCTGTAAAAAATAATGATGACAATGCGCAGGAGTTATATGTTGAAGCTGTTAAAGCTATCGACAAAGCTGCTTCAAAAGGTCATATCCACGAAAACAAAGCTGCTAGAGACAAGTCTCGTTTAAGCAAAAAATTAGCATAATTTCGATTAAAGTATTCTCTAAGACCCTACAGTCTATGAGGATACTTTTTTTATGATAAACTAAGTAAAACGGTAAAAGGAGAAAAGCAATGGCTCAAGAGTCTTTTAATCTGAAATCATTATACAAACCAAGTGGCGATCAGCCTGAAGCTATAAAAAAACTGGTTAAAGGGATTAATGAAGGGCAGAAAGAGCAGGTCCTTTTAGGAGCGACGGGAACCGGTAAGACCTTTACTATGTCCAATGTCATACAGCAGGTAAATAAACCGACCCTGGTTATGGCACATAATAAAACACTTGCCGGTCAGCTCTATACTGAGTTCAAGGAATTCTTTCCGGATAACGCGGTTGAATACTTTGTCAGTTACTATGATTATTACCAGCCTGAAGCCTATGTTCCATCGACCGATACCTTTATAGAAAAAGATGCGAGCATTAATGATGAAATAGATAAGCTCAGGCACTCAGCTACCAGTTCTCTGCTCGAAAGAAGAGACGTCATCGTAGTGGCCTCAGTCTCCTGTATATACGGACTCGTCAATCCGGAAGACTATAGAGAACATGTCCTGTCTCTGCGAACAGGAATGGAAATTACCCGCGAGGCTCTTCTCAGACGACTGGTTGAGATGCAGTTTGAACGTAATGATATTGATTTCCAGCGTGGCCGATTCCGCGTTCGCGGTGACATTGTTGAGATATTCTTAGCCTCCCGTGAAAGCGAAGCGGTTCGGGTGGAGTTTTTTGGCGATGAAATAGACCGAATCAGAGAAGTGGATGTATTGACGGGCGAAGTCAAGGCGGATTTATCATTTGTTGCAGTCTTTCCGGCCACTCACTTTGTCTCAAACGATGAACAGACGCGCTCAGCGATTGATTCCATTCAGGCGGAATTGAAAATCAGACTCGAAGAACTTCACAGAGACAATAAACTGCTGGAGGCACAGCGGCTTGAGCAGCGTACGAATTATGATATCGAGATGCTGATGGAGATGGGTTACTGTTCAGGTATTGAGAACTATTCACGCCACATGGATGGGAGAAAACCGGGAGAATCGCCGTATACCTTATTGGACTTCTTTCCCAAAGATTCCCTGTTCATCATTGATGAATCGCATATTACCATGCCTCAGATAAGAGGAATGTACAACGGGGACCGTGCAAGAAAACAGCAGCTGATAGATCATGGTTTCCGCTTACCCAGTGCTCTGGACAACAGACCTCTCAGATTAGAGGAATTTGAGGAACGTGTTCCTCAAATTAATTATATATCAGCTACGCCGGCAGATTATGAAATGGACCGCTCGAGTCAGATTGTGGAGCAGATTATCCGTCCAACCGGATTGCTGGATCCGATTATTGAAGTGAGACCGATCAAAGGTCAGATTGATGATTTAATTGATGAAATAAACAAGCGAATCGAAAAAAATGAGCGTGTCTTTATCACCACGCTAACAAAGAAAATGTCGGAAGACCTGACGGACTATCTGAAGGAAATTGGCATCAAGGTGCAGTACTTGCACAGTGATGTTAAGACGTTGGAACGAACACAGATTATCCGTGATTTGCGAGTCGGCAAATACGATGTACTTATTGGTATCAATCTGCTTAGAGAGGGACTGGATGTACCTGAAGTTTCGCTGGTAGCTATACTGGATGCAGACAAGGAAGGCTTCTTAAGAAGTGCCCGCTCCCTGATTCAGACCAGCGGTCGAGCCGCTCGAAATGAGCAGGGTCGTGTTATTATGTATGCGGACCGCATTACTGATTCGATGAAAAAAGCCATTGATGAAACAGAACGTAGACGTACTATTCAGAAGGAATATAACGAAAAGCATGACATCACACCGACAACTATCAAAAAGGCTGTCCGAGACTTGATTAAAATTTCTTCGGTCGTTGAGGACGAAGAGAAGGAATTGTCAGAAGAGACAATCAAACAGTTGTCACGTGAAGAACGTAACGAACTGATTGAAACAATGGAGCTGGAGATGAAAGAAGCTGCGAAGAATCTGGAATTTGAAAAAGCAGCTGATTTAAGAGATGTCGTGATGGAGCTCAAGGCAAAATATTCCAAAAAATAGAATTATTACGTTGACTTTTCTTTTTGAAACCTTTAGAGTTATTTTAGTTGAATAGTATTCCTTTAAAAGATAGTCCCGTGAGGCTAAGAAGGAGAAGCAGAATCTTTTGACGTACCTGTGAGTACGAACAGATTCGCTAATGGGTGGACTGTATCGTTTGCCTGTTTTGCCTAAATGTTATAATCGGCAGCACTCTTATCTTAGAAGGATAAGAGTGCTTTTTTTATGGAATCTAATCAATAAACAAGCGGAAAATATCGGTTTCAGCTTAACGTAACTAGAGTACAGATTTGTCAAAAACAGTAGGAGGAGTAAGCATGCAGAAGTCATCCAAGATTGAAGTAGTGAACGAGGCGGCTATTGAAAGAGCCCTCACGCGTATTACTTATGAAATAATTGAAAAAAACAAAGGTGTAGAAGACCTGATACTTGCAGGAATAAAAACAAGAGGGGTGTTTCTGGCTCACCGCATAGCTCAGCGAATTGGTCAGCTGGAAGGACAGACAGTTGATGTGCTTGAACTCGATATTTCCTTATATAGAGATGATAGAGAAGATGGAGCGGATGAAAAACAGTCAACATTATCTCACACTCCTGCAATAAAAGGGAAAAAAGTCGTTATTGTTGATGACGTACTCTATACTGGACGGACTATCCGAGCAGCGCTTGACGCCATCATAGATCTGGGAAGACCCGATAAAATTCTCCTTGCTGTATTAATTGATCGCGGGAATAGAGAATTGCCGATAAGGGCAGATTTTGTAGGGAAAAATATTCCCACTTCCCGAGAAGAAACCATTCAGGTCTCTTTAAAAGAGACGGATGAAGCAGATCAGGTTACTATAATCAAAACTCCATAATAACTTATAAGTGAACTTTAAGAGTGTCCCGTGAGACACGAAAGGTCGCTGGAAATGACAGAAATAGATTGGAATGGGAAGATGAGTTAAGTGCGGAGCTGCTGAGCAGTTCAGTCAGCAGCAGAACACTCACTTTTACTTGGATTCAAACAATCTGTTTAATTTTGTCTTGCCCACCAGACCTTGTGCCTTAACGGTACCGGGTCTTTTTTTACAGTCAATTAGGATAATGAGATAAATACTTTAGACATCACAAAGGAGAGGTCTTATGACTTTAGTACAAGCGAAGAAATTGCATCATTTTGTGTCGTTGGAACAGTACGATAATCATGAAATTATGAATATGATCAAAACAGCGGTTGATTTTAAACGCCAGGGTCATTTCCCATCCTATGCCGATAAATATGCAATCAACTGTTTTTTTGAACAGAGTACCCGTACCCACAAAAGTTTCGAAATGGCAGAACGACGAATGGGCATGCAAGTGCTCGATTTTCAACCGTCGATGAGCAGTGTGAAAAAAGGTGAGAGTTTGTACGATACTGTTCTAACGCTTCAAGCTATCGGAGTGGATCTTGTCGTCATACGACACAGCGAAGAAGCTTATTACACAAAACTAATTGACAGTGAGCATATAAACTGTTCGATTGTTAATGGAGGAGACGGAGCGGGTCAGCATCCGAGTCAGTCTTTGCTGGATTTAATGACTATTTATGAAGAATACGGATCGTTTGAAAATCTTGAGATAGCGATAGCTGGTGACCTTACTCACTCCAGAGTAGCCAACAGCAATATGCAGATTCTCAAGCGCTTAGGAGCTACAATTTATTTTACCGGTCCTCAGGAATGGTACGATCCGTCCTTTGAAGAGTACGGGACATATTCCTCGATTGATAAACTGATTGATAAAGTAGATGTCATGATGCTGTTGAGAGTTCAACACGAAAGACATACTGACTCTGATAATCGTTTTTCCAAAAACACCTATCTCCAAAAATATGGCATTACATTTGAACGTGAAGCCAGGATGAAACAGTCAGCCATTATTATGCATCCAGCGCCTGTTAACAGAGGAGTAGAAATAGAAGACAGTTTAGTGGAATGCGGGCGCTCCAGAATTGTTACACAAATGGAAAATGGTGTCTATGCTCGAATAGCTATTATTGATTCAGTCTTAAAGCACAGATAAAGGGGAGAATTTAGAGATGTCACTACTGATAAAAAATGCCTCAATTATAAACGAAAATCAGCAGACTCAAGTAACGGATATTTATATCGAAAAAAACATGATTAGTGAAGTGCAGCCAATAATAAAAAAGAACGCTGATAGAGTGATTGATGCAAGAGGAAGGCTGGTAACACCAGGTTTGATTGATGTTCATGTTCACCTGAGAGAACCAGGATATGAATACAAAGAAACAATAAAAACAGGAGCTGAGGCAGCGGCAAGAGGTGGTTTTACGACAATCTGTGCAATGCCAAACGTCAATCCCGAACCTGATACAGTCGAGAATCTGGAAAGAATTATGAAAATTATTTCAGAAGAGGCATGTATAAAAGTAAAGCAATACGTACCAATTACTAAAGGGCTGACATCTGATGAACTGACCAATCAGAAAGCACTGCTGGAGGCAGGCGCGTTTGCCTTTACAAATGACGGAGTCGGCGTTCAGACTGCAGGAACAATGTACAAAGCAATGCAACAGGCCGCATTACTGGATTCAACGATTGTTGCGCACACTGAAGACGATTCGCTTCTATTCGAAGGCGGGGTAATGCACGAAGGTTCAAGAAATAAGGAGCTGAATTTACCGGGCATGCTTCAGCTGACCGAGTCTACTCAAATAGCAAGAGATGTGCTGCTGGCAGAAGATACAGGGGTACACTATCATGTGTGTCACGTATCTTCCAAAGAAAGCGTAAGAGTCATTAGAGATGCGAAAAAAGCCGGGATAAATGTCACAGCCGAAGTATCACCGCACCACTTGCTGCTGTGTGAGGATGATATTCCGGGGGATACGAGCCAGTACAAAATGAATCCTCCCCTCAGAGGCAGAGATGATCAGGAAGCTTTGCTTGAAGGCTTAATTGAGGGAACTATCGATATGATAGCCACGGATCATGCACCCCACAGTGACGCTGAAAAAAGTGGGTCGATGATAGATTCACCATTTGGAATTGTTGGAAGCGAGACAGCCTTCTCGTTGTTATATACTCATTTGGTTGAGAGTGGGAAGTTAACCTTGAGTCAGTTAATCGACAGTCTGACGACTCATCCTGCAAGAATTTTTAGTTTTGCAGAAGGTAAACTTCAAGCTGGTTCTCCGGCAGATTTGGCTTGCTTTGATTTAGATAATGAAACGGAAATAAGAAAAGAGGATTTTCGCTCAAAATCGTCCAATACACCTTTTCTAGGATGGAAGGTGAAAGGGTCAACGGTTTTCACGATAGTGGATGGACAGCTAATTTATCAGGAGGAAAGCAAATGAGAAAGAGACTGCTAGTACTAGAAGATGGCACTGTATTTAAAGGCTACGGTTTCGGTTCGCCTAGAGAAACAATTGGAGAAGTTGTATTTAACACAGGTATGACAGGCTACCAGGAGTCTATAACTGACCAGTCTTACAACGGACAGTTACTGACTTTCACCTTTCCGCTCATCGGAAATGCAGGAATCAATCGGGATGACTACGAATCGATTTTTCCTACAACAAGAGCGGTTATCGTTAAAGAATTTGCGAGAAGACCGTCTAACTGGAGAAGCCAAATGAATCTTGACGAATTTCTTAAAGAAAAAGATATCCCTGGACTGACTGGGGTGGATACGAGAAGACTGACTAGAGTAATTAGGGAACATGGAGCAATGAAAGCTATTTTAACTGATGATACACGATCGATTGAGGACATTACATATCAGTTGTCTCAAGCAAAGCTTCCTGTGAATCAGGTTGAACAAGTATCTACTACGCGTCCTTATGTCAGTCCTCAAAATGGACGGAAGGTCGTCGTAGTGGATTATGGTCTGAAGCACAGTATTTTGCATGAGCTGAATAAAAGGGAATGCCATGTGACCGTACTGCCTCATGACACAAAGGCTGAAACAATTCTGAATTTGAAACCCGATGGAGTCATGCTGACTAACGGTCCCGGGGACCCGAAGGACTTGCCTCAGGCGCATGAAATGGTGAGAGAGCTTCAAAAGCACGTCCCTATTTTTGGAATTTGTCTGGGTCATCAACTGATTGCACTGGCAAATGGTGCAGAAACATACAAGATGACATTCGGACACAGGGGCTTTAACCATCCAGTCAGAGAAATCGCCACCGGTAAAATCGATTTCACTTCACAAAACCACGGCTATGCTGTTTCAGATGAATCAGTGAATAAAGAAGAGCTAATGATAACGCATGTCGAAATTAATGATGGGACAGTTGAGGGGCTGAGACATCGGCACCATCCTGTCTTCAGTGTTCAGTATCATCCTGATGCTGCGCCCGGCCCCCATGATGGAGCGGGACTGTTTGATCAATTTATAGAATTAATGGATGCCTGGAAGGTGGAAAACAAAGATGCCTAGAAGAACAGATATAAAAAGAATCTTAGTTATCGGATCTGGACCAATTATTATTGGTCAGGCTGCAGAGTTCGACTATGCAGGCACTCAAGCATGCCTGGCACTGAGAGAAGAAGGATACGAAGTAGTCCTGGTCAATTCCAATCCAGCAACAATTATGACAGACAAGGAAATTGCAGATAAAGTTTATATTGAACCACTGACACTGGAATTCATTTCCAAAATATTGCGTAAAGAGCGACCAGACGCAATACTTCCAACTTTGGGTGGACAGATGGGATTAAATATGGCGATTCAGCTGGATGCGGCTGGCATACTTGACGAGTTGGGTATCGAACTGCTTGGAACAAAATTATCTGCTATTAATCAGGCTGAAGACCGGGATTTATTCCGTGAGCTGATGCGTGAACTCAATGAACCCGTACCGGACAGCGATATTATTCATACTGTGGAAGAAGCTGTAACTTTTGCAGATGAAATTGGTTATCCCTTGATTGTACGCCCTGCCTTTACGATGGGTGGGACAGGCGGTGGTTTATGTGACAACGAAAGAGAATTGAGAGAAATCGTGGCTAACGGTATAAAATTATCCCCTTCTAATCAGTGTCTTGTGGAACGCAGTATTGCGGGTTACAAGGAAATTGAGTACGAAGTGATGAGAGATCATGAGGATAACGCAATGGTCGTCTGTAATATGGAAAATATAGATCCTGTCGGTATTCATACTGGTGATTCAATTGTCATGGCTCCAAGTCAGACACTGACTGACAAAGAATACCAGATGTTGAGAGATGCCTCCTTGAAAATTATTCGAGCACTGAAAATAGAAGGGGGCTGTAATGTCCAGCTTGCTTTAGATCCGAATAGTTTTAATTATTTCATCATTGAAGTGAACCCAAGAGTAAGCAGGTCTTCAGCCTTGGCCAGTAAGGCTACTGGTTATCCGATTGCAAAACTGGCAGCCAAAATAGCGATTGGTCTCACCCTGGATGAGATGAAAAACCCAGTCACGGAAACCACCTACGCTCAATTTGAGCCTGCCCTTGATTACGTGGTCGCCAAGATCCCGAGATGGCCGTTTGACAAGTTCGAATCAGGAGACAGAACATTGACCACTCAGATGAAAGCAACTGGAGAAGTCATGGCTATCGGCCGAACTATTGAAGAAAGCCTGTTGAAAGCTGTACGCTCACTGGAAATAGGCGTCAGTCATTTAGAATTAACTGCTTTAAAGACACTGGATGACGATCAGTTGATTGCTAAAACAGTAAAAGCTCAGGATGATCGTTTGTTTTATTTGATTGAAGCGATTCGCAGAGATTTTCCAATTGAAGAATTGGCGGAGCTGACTAAAATAGACCTTTTCTTTTTAGATAAGCTACTGCATATTGTTGAAATTGAAGAGCAGTTAAAAATAGATAGAGGAAATAGTGATCAACTTCTCTATGCCAAGCAGTACGGCTTTTCTGATGCTGCCATTGCAGGTTTATGGGAAACAACGGAAGAGAAGATAGCAGGTATTCGAGAAGAAATGAATATACAGCCTGTTTTCAAAACGGTCGATACCTGTGCAGCGGAGTTCGAATCGTCAACTCCCTATTTTTACAGTACGTATGAAGAAGAGCAAGAGAGTATCGTGACTGAGAAAGAGTCGATTCTTGTTTTGGGGTCCGGTCCCATACGAATCGGTCAGGGAGTAGAGTTTGACTATGCAACAGTTCACTCGGTTAAAGCAATTCAAGAAGCAGGTTATGAAGCGATTATTATGAATAATAACCCGGAGACAGTTTCAACTGATTTTTCGATTTCCGACAAGCTTTACTTTGAACCGTTGACAGTGGAAGATGTCATGACTGTCATCAAGCATGAAAAACCAAAAGGAGTAATCGTTCAGTTTGGTGGGCAGACCGCCATTAATCTTGCTGAGCCACTTGAAAAGTTAGGTGTCAGTATATTGGGGACCACCGTAGAAGATCTGGATCGGGCAGAAAACCGTAATGCCTTTGAAAAAGCATTAAATGAAATGAGCATTCTTCAACCGGAAGGAAGCACAGCCACCAATGAAAGCGAAGCACTGATGATTGCAGAAAGGATAGGGTATCCTGTACTCGTTCGGCCGAGTTATGTGTTAGGGGGCAGGGGTATGCAGATAGTGGACAACTCTAAAGATTTATCCCGGTACATGACTGATGCTGTAAAAATTTCGTCAGAACATCCTGTACTGATTGACCGCTACCTGATAGGAGCAGAAGTTGAAGTTGATGCCATCTGTGATGGAGAGACTGTTCTTATTCCGGGTATCATGGAGCACATTGAACGGTCGGGTGTCCATTCCGGCGATTCCATGGCTGTCTATCCTCCTCAGCATCTGTCTCAAAACACTATTGATACAATTGTGGAGTATACACATAAATTATGTATGGGCCTCAACTGTTTAGGACTTATGAACATACAGTTCGTTGTTCATGACGAAACGGTATATGTCATTGAAGTAAATCCCAGGGCGAGCCGTACACTTCCTTTCTTAAGTAAAGTGACAGGCATTCCGATGGCACAGGTTGCCACCAGAGCCATATTGGGTCAATCGATTGCTGATCAGGGGTATGATTCCGGCTTGTTTAAGACACCTGAGATGGTGCATGTCAAAGCCCCGGTGTTCAGTTTTTCTAAACTGCACAAGGTAGATGCTACATTAGGACCTGAAATGAAATCCACTGGTGAAGTAATGGGAAGTGACACTACACTTGAAAAAGCTCTCTATAAAGCCTTTGAAGCCAGTGACATGCATCTTCCAGATCATGGCAAAGTGCTCTTTACAGTCGCTGATGAAGATAAACAGGAAGCCGTTGAACTTGCTAGACGCTTTTATGAAATCGGCTATCTCATAGTTGCTACAGAAGGTACAGCAGCCGCATTCACAAGAGCTGACATTCCAGCTGAGTCTGTTCAAAAAGCAGGTGAAGGCAGGGAGCACACGATACTGGACACCATTCAATCTAACCAAGTAGATTTGGTAGTCAATACGATGGGCAAAAATGTCGATGCCATGCATGATGGCTTTTCCATTCGAAAGGCATCCATTGAAAAAGGCATTCCGCTGATGACATCTCTGGATACTGTCTCGGCCATTATAAGCGTACTGGAATCTAAAACCTTTTTAACTGCTGCATTATAGGCAGCATTGATTATATTAAATGGAGGAAATTAAATGACTCAATTAGCAGTGTCTTTACCAGGATTACAGATGTCAAATCCTGTCATGCCGGCAAGCGGCACCTTTGGTTTTGGTGAACTGTATCTAGATTTATTCGATTACAATAACCTTGGAGCAATGGTATTAAAATCTACGACAAAAAAGGCACGAACCGGAAATGAGGCACCTAGGTTCTATTCACTAAAAAATGGGGCGATGAATGCTGTGGGACTTAAAAATCCTGGTGTGGATGCTGTGGTGGCAGATAAACTGCCCCAGCTTGCTAATTATTCTACACCGGTTATTGGCAGTGTAGCTGGCGAAACTGAGGATGAATTCGTGGAGGTAGCTGAGAAACTAAGTCAGTCAAATATTATCAGCGCGCTGGAACTGAATCTTTCTTGTCCAAATGTTAAAGAAGGTGGCTTAACATTCGGAGTCAAGCCGGAAAGTGTTGAACGGATAACCAGAAACGTCAAACAGAAAGTAGATGTACCTGTTTACGTAAAATTGACGCCCAACGTCACTGATATTGTAGAGATTGCTAAAGCAGCAGAAGCTGGTGGAGCAGATGGAATCAGTCTGATTAATACAGTATTAAGCATGAAAATTGATGTAGTGAGTAAAAAACCTGTACTTGGAAATACGATGGGCGGCCTATCGGGAGAAGGCATTTTCCCCATTGCGATTCGTATGGTATACCAAGTTTCTCAGGCAGTTAGCATTCCTGTCATTGGAATGGGTGGAGTACAGTCAGCCGATGACGTCATTCAGATGCTGCTTGCAGGCGCATCTGCTGTAGCGGTGGGTACAGCTACGTATAAAAACCCTTTAGCAATGAACGAAATCATCGCTGATTTACCTGAACGTATGCGGGAACTGAAAATCAGCTCGATTGAAGAACTCATACAAGAAGTGAAAGAAGGCAGAGTAAATGGATAACAAGCCGATAGTTGCATTAGATTTTTCCACTGAAAAAGAAGTGACACAATTCTTAAAACTGTTTGCCGATACACAGTTAAATCTAAAAGTAGGGATGGAACTTTTTTATCAGCAGGGTCCTGCAATTATTTATTCACTTAAAGAAGCAGGGCATGATGTGTTTTTAGATATCAAATTGCATGATATTCCGACCACTGTCAAAAAAGCTATGACAGGCATCGCCGGTTTAGGCGTTGACATGATTAATATGCACGCTGCTGGGGGGAAGGTAATGATGGAGGAAGCCAGAGAAGGTCTGGATAAAGGCACAGGTCCTAATCAACAAAAACCTTTGCTGATTGCCGTTACGCAATTGACATCCACCACAGAAGAAATGCTTAGAGATGAGCAGCGTTCTGTTGATACCATACACGATAGTGTGCTCCATTATGCCGGACTGGCACGTGACGCTCAGGCAGATGGTGTGGTATGCTCTACATATGAAGCAGAGAGCATAGGAGAAAGCCTTGGAGAATCTTTTTTACGTGTTACACCCGGAATTCGTTTGAATCCGAAAAATGCACACGACCAGAAGCGTGTGGCAACTCCAGAGCGAGCTCGCGAACTGGGTTCCACTCATATTGTTGTAGGTCGCTCCATTACACAGGCTGCAGACCCTGTTCAATCATACTTAGAAGTATTGCGCCAATGGGAAGGGGATAAGTAAATGAAACGCAAAGAATTTATATCGAAGGAACTGTTAAGAATCGGTGCGGTCAACATAAGACCGAAAAATCCGTACACATGGACAAGTGGACTGAAGAGTCCTATTTACTGTGACAACAGACTGACAATGAGTTTCCCTGAAGTCAGAAATCAGATTGTTACAGATCTTGTAGATATCATTGAGACACACTATCCACAGGCTGAAGTTATAGCGGGTACCGCTACAGCGGGAATTCCGCACGCCGCTTGGGTAGCGGAAAGACTGAACCTGCCGATGATATATATTCGCAGTGAAGCAAAAAAACATGGGACCGGTAAGCAAATTGAAGGGACATTTAATACTGGCGCAAAAATTGTTGTGATAGAAGACCTGATTTCTACGGGACAAAGTGTTATAGATGCTGTGAATGTGGCAAAAGGGGAAGGCGCAGATGTACTCGGTGTTGCGGCTATCTTCACTTACGAATTACCTTTAGGCAAGAGTGCGTTTACTGATCTGACTATTGACTATCATACCGTTACGGATTATTCCAGTCTGATTAAGGCTGCTCTAGCTTCCGGTCACATCGAACAGGAGGATTTGGCTGCTTTAGAAAAATGGAAAGACAGTCCTGAAAATTGGTCATGAGGCTTGATTTTTATTCAATAATCCTGTACCATTTAAACAGTGCTGAAGGGATTTGGCATAAGACCTTTACTTGGTTTGTCGCTTCACCAGCGCTTACTCAGTAACAGGAGTCATACTAAGGAAAGAGGTGGAAAAAATGGCTGTATCAAAAGAAGAAAAACAACAGATTATCACTGATTATGCACGCCACGAAGGAGACACTGGTTCTCCAGAAGTGCAAATTGCAGTATTAACTGCTGAAATCAACGAATTGAATGAACACGCTAAAACACACAAGAAAGATTTTCATTCAATGCGCGGACTAATGAAAAAAATTGGTCACCGTCGTAACCTTTTAGCATATTTACGTAACAAGGACATTACCCGTTACCGTGAATTAATTAAAAGACTTGGTTTACGTCGTTAATTCGGTTAAACGCCTCTGCTTTTTTCAGCAAACTTATGCATGAAGAACAGAAGTATCGGCCGGTAAACTGGACTATTTGAAGCGGGATTCCTAGGAATCTCGCTTTCTTTATAATAAACTATTCAGGAGCTTGATTGTCTACTATACAAACGCGAGCAGTTCACTTATGAACTGCTGGCCTTTGTTTAGTAGGTTGAGCTCACTGAAAACAAAGGAGAATACTATGTCAAATAAACAAGTTTTCACAACGCAATTAGGCGGAAGAACCCTGACAGCTGAGGTTGGCCAGATGGCTAAGCAAGCAAATGGAGCTGTGCTGGTAAGATACGAGGATACGGTGGTCTTATCGACAGCTGTTGGAAGCAAAAAGCCGAGCAGTATGCCATTTTTCCCGCTAATGGTCGTATACGAAGAAAAAATGTATTCCGTAGGTAAAATACCTGGAGGATTCATCAAACGTGAAGGACGACCTTCTGAAAATGCAACATTGACAGCGCGTCTGATTGACCGTCCGCTTCGTCCAATGTTTGCGGAAGGATTCAGAAACGATGTTCAAATCTTTAATACAGTCATGTCTGTTGATCCAGATAATTCACCAGAAATGTCTGCAATGTTTGGCTCTTCCTTAGCGCTGTGTATTTCAGACATTCCATTTAACGGTCCGATTGCAGGAGTTAATGTCGGTCGTGTAAACGGTGAACTTATTATTAACCCAACAGAAGAACAGACTGCAGAATCAGATATTGAATTGACTGTAGCTGGAACCAAGGAAGCTATAAACATGGTTGAGAGTGGGGCAGATCAAGTCTCTGAAGAAGACATGCTTGAAGCCCTTCTTTTCGGACACGAAGCCATTAAGGAATTGTGTGCTTTCCAGGAAGAAATCGTTAAAGCTGTTGGCCAGGAAAAAATGGAAGTCACTCTTCTGTTGCCTGAAGAAGAATTGAAAAATGAAATTGTATCTAAATATAATGATCAGATGAAAGAAGCGATTCAGACATTTGACAAACAGGAAAGAGCAGAAAAAACAAGTGCACTCAAGCAGGCTATTACTGAAGCCTATGAAGATGAGCACCAGGATTCTCCAAACCTGAATGAAGTGTTAAAAGACGTGAAGTCTATTTTAGACGGCATGGAGAAAGACGAAGTTCGTCGATTAATTACAGAAGAAAACACCCGACCTGATGGCCGTAAAGTGGATGAAATCCGTTCGCTGGATTCTGAAGTAGGTTTACTGCCGCGCGTGCATGGCTCCGGATTGTTCACTCGAGGACAGACCCAGGCTATGACGGTGGCTACTTTAGGCCCATTGAATGAACATCAGATTATCGATGGATTGGGCAGCGAAGACAGCAAACGATTTATCCATCACTACAATTTTCCGCAGTTTTCAGTCGGTGAAACAGGTCCTGTCAGAGGTCCTGGGCGCCGCGAGATTGGTCACGGAGCATTGGGTGAACGTGCATTGTCTTATATTATTCCGGATGAAGAGACATTCCCTTACACTATAAGACTTGTATCTGAAGTATTAGAATCTAACGGTTCTTCTTCACAGGCCAGCATTTCTGCCGGTTCTTTAGCATTGATGGACGCCGGTGTGCCAATTAAAGCTCCTGTTGGTGGTATTGCAATGGGTCTGGTTATGGAGGGAGACAATTATACAGTTCTAACTGATATTCAGGGCCTTGAAGATCACCTTGGCGATATGGACTTTAAAGTTGCAGGAACACGTGAAGGGATTACTGCTCTTCAAATGGATATTAAGATTGAAGGTATCACGAGAGAAATTCTGGAGGAAGCTTTAGTTCAGGCTAAGCAAGCCCGTCTGGAAATCATTGATAATCTTCAAGGCGCACTTAGCGAGCCGCGCAAGGAATTAAGCAAGTATGCTCCTAAAATCGAATCCATTAAAATCAAGCCTGACCAGATTAAAGTGGTTATCGGTAAAGGTGGAGAAACGATTAACAGCATCATAGACGAAACAAACGTCAAAATTGATATTGATGAAGAAGGAAATGTATCAATTTACGGACAGGATGCTGAAGCTATCAAGCGAGCAATTGAAATTATTGAAGAACTGACTGAAGAAGTTGAAATCGGCAAAGTCTATACAGGTACCATTAAGCGTATAGAAAAATTCGGTGCGTTTGTTGAAATCATCAAAGGTACAGATGGTTTGGTTCACGTATCTGAATTATCTGACAAATACATTAAAGATGTAGCCAAAGAATTTTCTGTTGGAGATACTCTGGATGTAAAAGTTACTGAAATTGACGACAGAGGACGCGTAAACTTGTCCCGAAAAGCCGTTTTAAACGGTAATGATAATTCCGAACAGGAATAATAAATAAATAGAAACCCCCTTAGTTCCGGCAACCGGCGCTAAGGGGGTTTCAGTTTTTGTTTAAATATATGAGCTTAGTCCTCGTATAGAAAAATCAAGGGTTCTCAAAGGAGTCAAGCTTTCATCATCAGTGTATTGCACAATAAGTTCGCCCAAAGAATTGATGTCTCTGACATGAGCCAGCCTGGCGCTTTCACCAGTTCGGACAATAATTTCCTTCCCAATCAAAACCGACGCTTTCTTGCATAAAGTGATAAAGTCTGAACTGTCATTAGTCAGTTGCCACTCTCTGTAAAACACTTCAAAAGACCGGATAAACTCAGTGACAATCTGGTTCGGATCAATGTGCATACCCGTTTCAATGAGCAAAGAGGTAGCCTTCTCAGCGAGGCTGCTGCTTATATCGTTTTTGGATAGGGAGGTATTAATACCCACACCAACCACTATGCCTTCTAATTGGCTACCGTTAAAAGAGGTTTCAGTTAAGATACCTGCTATCTTCTTGTTCCCTACTATGATATCGTTAGGCCATTTTATTTCGGCTGAAACATAAGGCTTTAATGCCTGTACGAGCGCTGCAGCGGTAAGTTGGGTAAACAAAACTGCCTGTTCACCTGATATTACAGGTTTTAGAATTAATGAGAGCGTTACTGCAGAACCAATGGGCGACTGCCATTCGCGTCCTAATCGCCCTTTTCCCTTATACTGATAGTCAGTTAAAAGAACAGTCCGGTCTGAAAACTCAGAAATATCAGTCAGTGCTTTTGAATTAGTTGACGGAATACGGGGGAAAAACAAGGAAGAATAGGGTAGCCTCCATTCTGAGAGCAGCGATTGTATTTTAGACTGACTAATCATAGGAACGGTTAATGTAACAGTATTATTAGAAAAGTTCAGAGGATAGTGCAAGTCGACCAGTTCCTGAAGAAGCCCAATGATTTCTCCTTTGGAAAGTAAGAGTTTTTCTGCATAATAATCGATTGAGTGTTGGTGTGGATAATTCATTTTAATCAGTTCGAATAGTTTGTTTTGAGATGACATAGTAACCTCCAATTGTTTAAATACAGCTAGGGTCAGTATACCGGATAAGTAGGCATTTGCCTATATCTGTGCTATACTAAATGAAGTAAACTAATGAACGGGCAGTTACATAGGTGAAAAATACTATAAATAAAATGCTTTGTAAAAGCGTATTAGAGGTGGAAAAAATAGTGAGTAATATTAGAATTATTCCTCTTGGAGGAGTAAGAGAGAACGGAAAGAACTTGTATGTAGTTGAATCTGGAGAGGATATTTTTGTCCTGGATTGCGGACTGATTTATCCCGAGGATGAACTGTTTGGAATCGATGCAGTTATACCAGATTTCACATACTTGGAAGAAAATAAAGACAGAATAGCCGGTGTGTTTCTTACACACGGACACGAAGATGCAATTGGTGCATTGCCGTACTTTTTAGATACATTTCAGGTGCCTGTATTTGGTTCAGAATTAACCATAGCATTGGCCAAGCTTTTTGTAGAGAAATCAAGTTTCAATCCATCATTTGAGGACTTTCATGTGATTGACGAGCATACTGAAATTGATTTCAATGGAACAACTGTCAAGTTTTTCCGCACAACTCATACTATACCTGATTCCATGGGTATAGCCGTGCACACACCTGAAGGTAATATTGTGTACACAGGTAACTTCAAGTTTGATCAGAGTGCCCAGGACATGTACCATACGGATTTGTCTCAGCTGGCAGATTTGGGTAAAGAAGGTGTTCTGGCTGTTTTAAGTGACTCTGGGGAAGCCGAAAGTCAAGTCGAGAATGTATCGGAAAAGAAAGTTCAGGAAGAAGTTCTTGATATTTTTCAGGAAACAAGCAGCCGTATCATTGTAGCTGCAGTAGCCAGTAATATCTTAAGAATTCAGCAGGTTTTGAATGCTGCTCATCGTTCAGGCAGAAAGGTCTTTATCACAGGTAAAAACCTGGAAGATATTTTGACCATTGCAATGGAGTTGGACAAGCTGACACTACCGGATGATGATCTGATTGTTCCAGTAGACACAATAAATAAATATGACGATGATGAGATTCTTATTTTAGAAACAGGTTCAGCTGGTGAGCCGATTAAGACTTTGAACAGAATGGCCACTCAAAATCATGATCAAGTTAATATAAAAGATGGGGATCTTGTATTCATTGCAACAAGCCCTTCTACTGCAATGGAAGTTATGGTAGCAGAAACAGAGAATTTGATTTATAGAGCCGGAGCATCAGTTGTTAAATTATCAAGCAATGTAAAAGCTTCAGGGCATGCAACGCCTAACGACCTGCAGCTGTTGATTAACCTGCTGAAACCGACTTATTTCATCCCAATTCAAGGAGAGTATCGTATGCTGGCCGCTCATGCTGGTCTAGCTAATGAAACCGGCATTCCGTATCCGAATATCTTCATTTTAAGTAACGGTGATGTAGTCAGTTATTCTAAAGGAAAAATGACCCAGAGTGGACAGGTACCTGCTGATAACACGCTAATTGACGGCATAGGCATCGGAGATATTGGAAATATAGTCTTGAGAGACAGAAGACTTCTTTCAGAAGATGGTATTTTCGTAGCTGTTGTAACGATTGATAGAAAGAAACAGAAAATTGTTTCCGATCCGCACATAGTTACTAGAGGTTTTGTCTTTGTAAAAGAGAGTCAGGACTTGATTAATGAGTCAACCGATATTGTCAGAAATATAGTCAAGAAGAACTTGAAGCATAATGACTTTGACTGGGGCTCCATCAAACAGGACATTCGTGAAGGACTGAATACTCATTTATTCAGAAAA
The DNA here is from genome assembly GCA_007692455.1 of Alkalibacterium sp. Classification (GTDB taxonomy): domain Bacteria; phylum Bacillota; class Bacilli; order Lactobacillales; family Carnobacteriaceae_A; genus Alkalibacterium. The sequence goes on from RECC01000036.1 coordinate 190,440, forward strand.
ACGAAAAGAAGACCGATTATTCTGCCAGTTATTATGGAAGTTAATCAAAACCGACGTTTTAAAAAATAATTTAATATGGTAGTATAACTATCAGATACTGTACTAGGGGAGTCAATGTAATTGGCTGAGAGTGAACTTAAAGTTCAGACCCTTTGAACCTGTACGTTCATACGTGCGTAGGAAGAGTACTTAACTTAAGACTAATGCAGCATGAAATCTTTGCATGCTCTCAGTGTGTCTTGTTGTCTCCTCCCTAGTTCAGTAAAAACTAGAGGAGGAGTTTTTTTATGCAGAACAAGAAGTTGAGAATTTATCTGGAAGGGACGCTCTTTGCTGCACTGGCAATGGTACTCTCCTGGATTCCATCAGGGATAGGCTCATCCTACAGCGTATCGCTCGGTATGATTCCATTAACATTTTATGCAATTAGAAGAGGGTTGGGACCGGGAGTCTTTGCCGGATTCCTTTGGGGATCGCTGCATTTTGTCACCGGTTCAGTATATATGCTGAATGTCTATCAAGTTATTATTGAGTACACGATTACGTATGCGAGTATTGGTTTAGCTGGATTTTATTCGAAAGAAATTATTACCGGTATTCAGTTTAATGCAAGAAAAAAAGTGACTATCTATTTGATTCTTGCAGTTTTTGCCGGAGCTTTGGGAAGGTATTTCTGGCATTTTATTGCCGGCTGGATATTCTGGGGGGACTATGCACTTTGGGGATTCAATGCCTTTGCTTTTTCACTTGTGATGAATGGCTTAAGCATGATTTCAACAGCATTTGTAACGGCAGTTGTGCTTCTCATGCTTTACAAACGGTCTCCACTTCTATTTATTCCTAAAACTAAATAACTGTTTCAGTCAAACTTAGTGGACAGATTGGCAAAAGCTAATGTAAACTTAAAGAAATAATCCTCGATGGAGTAAGGAAGATAGTCATGTCAATTGTAAGTTCACTATTTTGGGGGTTTATTTTCTTAAACTCGGCATTAGCTGTTTTTACAGTATTTAAAGAAAAAGAAAGAGACATAGCAGCTATCTGGGCCTGGCTGCTGGTTATCATTCTGTTGCCGGGTTTCGGTTTCATCATTTATCTATTTTTGGGAAGAAAAATATCACGCGAGTCAATATTTGATCTGCAAAGTCAGGAAAAAATTGGAATGCCTCAATTAGTCGAGTCCCAGAAGAAGCTGATTGAATCAGAGAATCTTGATGTACCTGAGTCAGCTTATCAGGACAAGACATTTGAAATGGTCCGCTTGTTTCTGGAAAGTAACGAAGCTGTCCTGACTAAAGGCAATAAAGTGGAAATTATTTCTGATGGGACAGAAAAATTCGAGAGACTCATTGAAGATATCAATAAAGCTCAACATCATGTTCATGTCACATATTATATCTTTAGAGGTGATGAAATTGGACTACGACTGCTTAATGCACTTGAGGAAAAAGCGAAGCAGGGTGTTGAAGTCAAAGTCCTTTATGATCCGGTTGGAGCCAGGGTACTGGGCAAACATTTCTTTGATCGCTTAAGATCATGCGGGGGAGACGCAGAACCGTTCATTGGCTCACGTTTTTTCCTGATAAACCTTAGACTTAATTATAGGAATCACCGAAAAATAGTCGTTATTGATGGTGAAGTGGGTTATACAGGTGGGTTTAACGTTGGAGATGACTATCTGGGCTTGTATGAAGACATGGGCTACTGGAGAGACACTCACCTGAGGATTGAAGGAAACGGGGTTCTTTCCCTGCAGACACGCTTCTTGATGGACTGGAACGCTTCTGCCAAAGACAGAACTGTGGACTACAAAGAAGCCTATTTCCCTTTCTCTTCTTTGAAAGGATCTACTGATATGCAGATAGTTTCCAGCGGACCGGATGATGAAGTACATGCCATTAAGAAAGGTTTTATTAAAATGATTAGTATGGCTAAAGAATCTGTCTACATTCAGACGCCTTACTTTATTCCTGACGAAGCCTTAATGGAAACAATTAAAGTAGCTATTTTATCCGGTATTGACGTCAAAGTTATGATTCCCAATAAACCGGATCACCCCTTTATTTACCGGGCGACACTCAGCTATGCTGAAGAACTGATCAGCAGTGGAGCGGAGGTCTATATTTATGACAATGGGTTTCTTCATTCAAAAACTATCGTTATAGACGGAGAGATTGTCTCTATTGGGACAGCTAATTTTGATATCCGAAGTTTCCGACTGAATTTTGAAGTCAATGCCTTTATTTATGATCGTTATTTAGCAAAAAAACAAGTGGAATTATTTAGGAAAGATATAGTTGATTCTTACTTACTGACAAAAGAAATGATTGCTGATTATTCTAAGTGGGAAATATTCAAGCAGCAGTTCAGCAGACTCTTTTCTCCAATTTTATAAGAGAATTATAGTATAAATGACTCGATAGGTGGACGACAAGGTGCAGATGCGTCTAAGGTCGTTCACCTAAAATTATTTAATAGAGTCAATGTTAACACTTAGCGTGTCCGGGTTGTTCATCAAGAAGATTTGAATAGTACAGTGGGCAGTAATTCCTCTTTTGCTGTGAACTGTAATGACTGACTATAAAGGAGAAGACCATGAGAATAGTGACTGCTATCGCTATCGCAATCATAATACTTAATACAGCACTAGCTTATTACATAGTTTTTAATGAAGAAAGACGAGACATAGCTTCTATCTGGGCCTGGCTGCTTATCCTTATACTATTCCCGGGTATTGGGATTATTGCGTTTATGTTCCTAGGCAGAAAATTGTCACAAGTTTCTATTTTTGATCAGCAGATTCTGGAGGAAATTAGCTTGCCTCAACTTGTTGAGTCTCAAAAGAAACGGATTAAGTCAGATGTTCTGTCAATTCCGGAGACTTTCCATCAAGGTAAACCGCATGAACTGATCAGTTTGCTCCTTGAAACCAACCATGCTCCGTTGACAGAAGGCAATGATTTATCAATTATCGATGATGGTGAAGATAAATTTTATCAGCTGATTAGTGATATTAGAAAAGCGCAAGATCATATTCATATGATCTATTTCATTTTTCGGATGGACGATGCCGGCCTTAAGGTCTTGAGTGCCCTTGAAGAAAGGGCTGCCCACGGTGTAAAGGTTAAGATTTTATATGAACCTGCCGGTGCGAGAGCTATGAGTAAAGGTTTTTTTGATCGTCTACAGGAACTGGGAGGTGTGGCTAAACCCTTTTTCGGACCTGGTATAATCCCAGTCAACCTGCGGACCAATTTTAGAATGCATCGGAAAATTGCTGTTCTGGATGGGAAAGTCGGCTATACCGGCGGATTCAACATCGGTAACGACTATCTCGGGCTGTATGAAAATATGGGTTACTGGAGAGATACCCATTTGAGAATCGAAGGAGATGCTGTGAAAACCCTGCAGAGCCGATTTTTCATGGACTGGAATGCGGCGGTTAACGATCACTCACTCGTCTATTCTGAAAACTATTACCCGTATTGTCACGGAAACGGAAAAAGCCATGTACAGATTGTTTCCAGTGGTCCAGATGGTGATTCAGAAGCCATTAAAAAGGGTTTTATCAAAATGATCAGCATGGCAAAAAAATCAATTTACATCCAGACTCCTTACTTTATTCCAGATGAAGCACTGATGGAAACGATAAAAATCGCTATAATGTCCGGAATCGATGTGAAAGTGATGATACCGAACAAGCCCGACCACCCATTAATCTATCGTGCTACCTTGAGTTTTGTCGCTGAGCTGATAGACTTGGGTGCCCAGGTCTTTGTATACGATAAAGGATTTCTTCATTCAAAAACAATAGTCATTGATGGTGAACTTTTATCAATCGGTACTGCTAATTTTGACATTAGAAGCTTTCGATTGAATTTTGAAGTTACTGCCTTTATTTACGATCAGCTGCTTGCGCAAAAACAGGTTCAACTTTTTAAAAAAGATTGCAAATCGTCACATATATTGACTAAAGAGATGATCCGCAGTATTGGGAAAAAGGAAAAAATGAGAAGGCAGATAAGCAGACTCTTTTCTCCGATATTATAACTATTAATAAAATGACTGCAGTATCGTTATTAGGACAGAGTTCTTCTGACATATGATATTGCAGTTTTTTGCATGGAATTAGCATGTAAACTTTTAAAAAATAATTATATATGCAAAAAAATGTAAGCCTGTACATTGGCTCGGTGTAGCCTTTAATCGCCTTATTTCTAATCATTTGCAATTCAGTAATCTTTCTGTAATAATAATAGAGTACCTAGAATATTGTATCTTTATGTAGATGTAAATGCATATATTTGACCTAAGAAACTATATCGTGCAGGGGAGAATAAAGTTTATTTTTCCCTTGCGAAGAAAATAAACATTTGTGAATTAAGTCTGTATGGATGAGATTAGGTGAAGTAACCCTTTTATTATTTTCATACAGCTTTTTTGTGAGAAAGATCAAAACCTGTATCAAAACAAATTAAGATAACAGTAAAGGAGAAGAGAATATGATTGAATTTAAAAATGTATCAAAAGTATATGAAGACGGGACTAAGGCGGTTGATGATATTTCCCTAACTATTAATGAAGGTGAATTTGTGGTGCTTATCGGAACCTCAGGGAGCGGTAAGACGACCACTATGAGAATGATTAACCGTATGATTGATTCAACTTCAGGAGAGATTTCGATTGATGGAACAAATATAAAAGATGAGAACGCAGTCGAGTTGAGAAGAAGAATCGGTTACGTTATTCAGCAGACCGGCTTAATGCCGCATATGACTGTCTACGAAAATATTGTGATGGTTCCAAAACTGCTTAAATGGGAAAAAGAGAAAATGCGCGAGACAGCGGAGAGACTGCTCGATCGAGTAGACATGGGAACCGAGTTTCTGGATCGTTACCCTCAGGAACTTTCAGGAGGACAGCAACAGCGAATAGGTGTTATAAGAGCTCTTGCCGCCAATCAGGATATCATATTAATGGATGAACCATTCGGTGCACTTGATCCGATTACGCGTGACGCTTTACAGGAGTTAGTTAAGCACTTGCAGGAAGAAATGGGACGTACTGTTGTTTTTGTCACACACGATATGGATGAAGCACTCAAATTGGCTGATAAAATTGCCATCATGTCAGAAGGAAAAATCATACAGTATGATACACCTGATAACATACTGGCTAACCCCGCAAACGAATTTGTCGAAAGCTTCCTTGGTGAAGACCGACTGCAGCAGCGTTCAACCATGCAGACAGTTGATCAGGTGATGGTTAAGAAACCAATCACAGTTACTCAAGATACGACATTAGGAGATGCTATTCGAGTCATGCGTGATAATAGAGTAGATACTTTATTTGTAACGGATAGTGATTATGTCCTGCAGGGTGTTGTCGACTTCGAAGCGATCAATAAAAATCGCCAAAAAGCAATGACCGTTCAGGAAATTATGAAATACGTCTACTACGTCAAATCAGGAACCTTATTAAGCAGTGTGGCCGATAAAATGCTTAAGCGTGGTTACAAGAATATTCCTGTGGTTAATGAAGACGGTATATTAGAAGGTCTGGTCACTAGAGCCTCATTAGTTGACATCGTCTATGACACAATCTGGGGCGATGATGAAGAGGTCGAAAGCATTCCTCTTGAGAAGACAGAACTGAAAGAAACTGAATAGGAGGAAAGATAATGGTAGAGTTTTTTAACAATTATGGCTCTCAAATGATGCGCTTGATTTGGGAACACTTATATATTTCGATGGTTGCATTAGGATTAGGAGTAGTCGTGGCAGTTCCCTTAGGAATTTTATTGACACGTACTGAAAAATTGGCCACAGGATTTATAGGAGTAGCATCAATATTGCAGACGATTCCTTCATTAGCTTTGCTGGCATTAATGATTCCTATATTTGGAATTGGACGTTTCCCAGCTATAATCGCACTTTTCATTTACTCCTTACTCCCTATATTGAGAAACACTTATACTGGGATGAGAAAAGTAAACCCCGATTTGGTCGATGCGGCCAGGGGTATGGGGATGACAGAGTTTCAGTTAATCAAAAAAGTTGAGCTTCCACAGGCAGCCCCCGTTATAATGGCCGGTATCCGCTTGTCAGGTACGTACGTTATTGCTTGGGCAGCCCTAGCCTCATATATTGGAGCAGGAGGTCTGGGAGACTTCATATTTAACGGTTTGAATTTATATATTCCTGAATTGATTATAGGCGGGACTATCCCAGTTACGATTTTGGCATTGCTGGTCGATTTTGTATTAGGACAAGTAGAAAAGAAAGTCACACCTAGAAATCAAATCACAGAATAGGAGAAAGGCTGATAATAATGAGATTGAAAAAAAGAGTAAAAGTTGCCGCTTTGGCATCTACAGCAGTATTCATGACAGCCTGTTCTCTTCCCGGTCTGGGAGCGGGTTTGACAGAGGAAGGCAATATCCGTATAGCTACACAATCTTCAACTGAAATGGTTATATTAGGCTACATTGTTCAGGGAATGGTCAACCACTATTCAGAAATTAATGCTGATGTCATTCAGAACCTCGGTTCATCTACGATGGTGAATCAGGCAATCGTTCAAGGGGACGCAGATGTTGCAGCTGTCAGTTATACAGGTACCGCACTGACAGGAGAGCTGGGGATGGATCCCATCACTGATCCTGATGAAGCTAGAGAGGCTGTTACAGATGGATTTGAAGAACAATTTAACATTAAATATTATCCGTCCTATGGTTTCGAGAACACCTATGCTTTTTTAGTCACTCAAGAATTGGCAGAAGAACACGATTTAGTCAATGTAAGTGATTTAGAATCCATTGCAGAAGAGTTAACTGCTGGGGTAGACAACTCCTGGATGGAGCGAGAAGGAGACGGATACCGGGCTTTTCTTGACACATACCAGTTTGATTTCGAGACAGTGTACCCAATGCAGGTAGGCCTTGTATATGATGCTGTACAGTCTGGAGATATGGATGTAGTATTAGGCTACTCCACTGATGGGAGAATTGCCAGCTATGACTTGGTGCTTTTAGAAGATGACTTGAATTTCTTCCCTCCATATGATGCCAGCCCGTCTGTTCCTTTTGAAATTCTCGAAGAACATCCGATTTTAGATGATATTTTAGCAAAATTAGAGGGAGCGATTGATACTGACATGATGCAGGAAATGAATTATATTGCAGATGAGTATTTATTGGAACCCGCTACAGTAGCACGTGAATTTTTAGAAGCGAATAACTTTTTTGAAGACAGTGAACCATATCTTGAACCAGTAGGGGGTGAGTAGTATGCTTAATATAGAAGGACTTGATGAATTAACTCAAATGAATACGCTGCAGCAGCTGATCTATTATGTTCAGCAGAATGGATCTTACCTGTGGGAGCAGTTTCTTAGACATTTCCTGATATCGATTTACGGGGTTTTGTTTGCAGCAATCGTTGCTATACCCATAGGGTTTTATATCGCCAGACACAGTAAGCTGGCCGACTGGGTAGTAGGAGCTGCGAATGTTATTCAAACGATCCCTTCGCTGGCTATGCTCTCCTTACTGATGTTAGGATTTGGTATTGGAGTCAATACGGTTATCATTACGGTATTTTTATATTCGCTGCTGCCGATAATCAAAAATACCTACGCGGGCGTAAAAAATGTAGACAATGCACTGATGGATGCTGCTAAAGGCATGGGGATGACCAGATGGCAACTGACCTACAAGGTTGAATTGCCTATGGCATTATCTGTTATCATGGCAGGTCTGAGAAATGCATTAGTCGTAGCAATAGGTGTCACAGCGATTGGTACATTTATTGGTGCCGGAGGATTAGGTGATATTATTCAACGCGGGGTTAATGCCTCAGAAGGTGGCGCCATAATATTGGCGGGTGCCATTCCGACAGCCTTGATGGCTGTTACAGCCGATTTAGTACTAGCCTGGCTGGAAAAAAGACTCGACCCTTCGAGTCATAAAAGAAGATAAAAAAACTCTTCAGGAAGAATTACTTCCTGAAGAGTTTTTTGATTAGGCAAGTCTGATATGCCTGATATCTTTTGCATTCAAAAGATAAGTTGTACGGTTGGAATAAGTCTTTAGTATGATTTGAGTGGAATAGGGAGAGAATTCTGCTGTTCCCATGTATTCGTTTATCTGCTGAGAATGAGTGGTTGGATTTACCTGGATGATAATCTTTCGTTTATTCTTAACAGCCTGTTTAAGAAAATACTGGAGCTGGTCTTTAGGCATTTGAGGCTGGACTCGAGAGAACTCTGTAAATAAAGAGCCATATCCTCTTTTGAACACCTGAAGTATACTTTGTTTTTCACTCGCTAATTTACTCATGTTTGCCTCCCCGAACATATGTTACCTTTAGTATACCGAACGAACATTCATTCGTCAAATAGTTTTAAAAAACTCATCGATTGTATTTCTATTTCTTTATTTAATAAGTATAATGAGAAGGTAATCATGAAAAGGAGTGGTATATATATGGACTATCAGTTAATAACAGATTCTTGCAGTGATTTACCGTTAGAGCTAGTAGAAAAGTATAATTTAGATATTGTAAATTTTACTATTAACATTAGTGGAGAAGACCTTGTTGATGACATGGGAAAAACGTTTAATAAAACATCTTTTTTTCAGCGTTTAAAAAATGGTGAGACAGCGACTACCTCTCAAGTTAATGTTCACTCTTATATTGAGAAATTCAAGCAGTATGTAGATAAAGGCATACCTGCGGTTTACCTGGCATTCTCATCAGCGTTGACTGGATCGTTTAATAATGCGCTGCAGGCGAAAAGCATGCTTGAAGATGAGTATGAGAATGTTGACCTGACCATTATTGACACTAAAGCGGCTAGTCTTGGAGAGGGACTGCTGGTATATGAAGCAGCAGTAAGAAAAGAAGAAGGCTTTACAAAAGAAGAATTAATTAACTGGGTAGAAGAAAACAAATTGAATTACCACTCATGGGTGACTGTGGATGACATAAAGCACCTTCAGCGAGGGGGACGTATATCTGCAACAGCAGCTACTGTAGGTTCCTTACTAAGTGTCAAGCCTATTATTGTGATGAATCCTGAAGGAAAACTAATACCTGTAGCAAAAGTGAGAGGCAGAAAAAAGTCTATTAATTATCTAATTGATCAGACGGTTAAACATATTAAGGAAGAAGACAAACATCCAATCTTCATTGGACATGTAGGCGTACCGGAAGAAGCAGCCTATATCAAGGAACAAATAAAAGAGAGAATTAATGCACCAGAAATTATTGTATCAAGTTATGGCCCAACTGTAGCAGCACATACCGGTTTCGGATCCCTGGCAGTATTCAGTTATGGTGAAAAACGAGAATAATTATAATGACCGTCGTCCGACAGAAAGCGTGTTATCCTGAGATATTCAAGTTGACACTAATTTTGAGAGTATGCTATTATAAATCATGTTAGTATATCAATTATAGAAATACGGTTGGGCGTGAGCTTTCAAGGATGATTTCTTCTAGGGCGAGAAGAAAGCTTGTTAGCTGCGCCTTTTTTGTTGAAAGGGGGAGAAAAATGAATCGTGAAGCTATCAATTATGTTAAAGAAGCTGAAGCACGGGTCGAAGAATTACGGGAAAATACCAACAGACAAATAAAAGAAATAAAGGAAGACAAAGACGCTCAGATAGAAAAGGTTAAAGAACAGACAGATCAGCAGCTTTCCTCTTATCAGAAAGAACAGGATGAAGAGGTGAACCAATTGCTTTCAGAAGACGAAAAAACATTCGAGAAGCAGGTTGAATCTGAGGTTCAACGGTTTAATGAATCCTTTGAATCGAAGAAAGAAGTTTTAGCCAATCGAGTAGCAGAGGAGGTATTGCGTCGATATGGCCATAGCTAAAATGAAAAAGCTTACTTTATTATCAGAACACCATAATAAAGAGAGCATTTTAAAAAGTGTTCAGGAAATGCAGAGTCTTGAAATTATTCCTTTAAAAGGAAAGCTTGAAGACGAACTATTTGAAGAATTCGACATGTCTGATGCAGAAACTTCACAGTCGGACAGGCAAGCCACTCTTCAGGATATAGAGTACTCTCACAACTTTCTGAAAAATTATGTGGAACGGCCGGGACTGATTGAAAGGCTCAAGGCGAAAAGGGAAATCTTTACTTTAGAAGCTTTGGAAACCCATGTTGAAGGAGCGGAAATTGAAGAACTCCTGGAAAAAGTATCAGCTAAAGAAAAACAGCTGAACAAGATGGATGAACAGCTGAAAGAATTAAACCAGGAAGAGTCATTCTTAAGAAAATGGCGCGGGCTGAGCTTTCACCCTGAAGAAGCTGACTCATTCAGGCTGATGCACGTTTCAGTTGGTTCGGTTGACAAAGAACATGCGGCACCTCTGGTAGAAAATTTCAAAGAAAATGGCAAGATATATTTTGATGAAATTTTTCGCCGAAGTGATGAAATTGCGTATCTGATTATCCTTCCTAAAGAAGAAAAACACAACTTCAATCAACTGACTGGCCAATATAGTTTTAGAGAATTGGATTATCCGTTTGATGTTCTACCTGAAGATGCACTGTACAAGAATCTGAATGCTCAAAAAGAGCTGAAAGAAGAGAAACAGGCTGTAATCAAGGATTTGAAAAAATGGAAGACAGAATACCGCAACCTTGAACTGGCAGAGGAGTACTATTATAATCTGTCAGCACGAGAAACAGCACACGACTTGCTGGTTGACAGTGCTCACCTTTTCTTATTGACTGGCTGGGTTGAAGAAGAAAAAGTCTCTAACTTAAAAGCTAATATTAATCAGTCGGTAGGGGAAGATGCCGTAGCGATTTTAACGGATGACATATTGATGAAGGAGTACGAAGAAGTACCGGTCGTACTTAAAAACAATAAACTGGTCAAGCCTTTTGAAATGATTACGGAAATGTTCAGTTTCCCTAAATACAATGGTGCGGATCCAACACCGCTGATGATGCCGTTCTTCATGATTTTCTTCGGTATGATGAGTGCTGATCTGGGATACGGGCTATTACTGTTCGGCGTCACACTCTTTGCATTGAAATCATTTAATATTGAAGGTTCTGCTGGAAACTTCATTAAGTTTCTTCATACTTTATCATATCCTACAATGGCATTCGGACTGTTTTTCGGTAGCTTTTTCGGGATTGAGCTGCCTATTCAGGTGTTCTCACTACAGGATGATGTCCTTGAAATAATGGCTTTATCCGTTATTCTCGGATTAATTCAGCTGCTGTATGGTTTAGTACTGAATGGACTGCTTAAGAGTCGTCAAGGCCAGAGAGCTTCGTCCTATGTGGATGGTTATGCATGGTTCCTCATGCTGATAGGCTTTATTCTGTGGACAGGTGGAAGTCTCGTCCTGGAAATGCCTCTTCTGTCTCAAATAGGAATTGGCTTAGTTGCTCTAAATGCGTTAGGTATTTTAGTCGTTTCTGCTGTATCCAGCTCAAACAAAGCTTTAGGTTTGGGACTGGGAGCATATAATCTTTATGGAATTTCCGGTTATGTCGGAGATATTGTCAGTTATACTCGATTGATGGCTTTAGGTGTAGCGAGTGCGAATATTGCCATGGCGTTTAATATGATTATCGGTTTCCTGCCTCCGATTGCACGTTTTTCGGTTGGTATACTTATAATCATCGCCCTGCACACATTAAACATCGCACTGACATTCCTGAGTGCTTACGTGCACACATCTCGACTGCAGTATGTTGAATTCTTCGGTAAATTTTACGAAGGTGGAGGAAAACCTCTGACGCCACTCAAGGCACTTGAAAAGCATGTGTGGATGGAAGACAATAATTAATTTATAAACTATAAAAATTACAATTAATGGAGGAATAATATAATGAGTAACTTTGAACTGTTTTTTGGAGATAATTTAGGATTTGTTTTTGGAGCAATTGGTGTAGCACTGGCTGTTATTTTATCAGGTATCGGATCGTCAAGAGGTGTGGGTTCAGCAGGTGAAGCTGCGGCTGCCTTAACAAAAGAGCAACCGGAAAAGTTCGGTCTTGCACTGGTTCTTCAGATGCTTCCGGCTACACAGGGACTGTACGGTTTCGTTATCGGTCTGCTTATTATTATTAACTTGACAACAACTTTGGATGTTTCAACAGGATGGTACTACTTGATGGTTGGTTTACCAGTTGGATTCACCGGTCTGACATCAGGTACATTGCAGGGCCGTGTATCAGTTGCAGCTATGCAGATTTTAGCTCAGAAACCAGAACATACAACAAAAGGGATTATTTTCTCAGCTATGGTTGAAACGTACGCTATCTTAGGTTTCGTTATTTCCTTGATGATGATTATCTTTATGTAATTAATGATTGAAAGGAATTTAGCTAACATGTATAGACTGTTTGTCTTTAATTACATCAGTTGAATTCCTTTGTTTCATTTTTTAACACTCTGAACAGGAGGGAAACCATGGCGGACTTGAAACTATTAACTGAACGGGTAGTCGAAAAAGAAAAAGCGGCTATGCGAGAAGAAATTGAAAAAACAAAAAAACAAGCTGAAGACGAACTTCAGGCTTTTGAAGCGGAAGAGGTACAGAAGCGTCTCCGTTTAAAAGAAGAAATTAAAAGTAAATCTGACCAGCGCTATACCATTAAGAAAAACACGCTGGAGATAAAAAGAAGAAATGAAGTGCTTGCCGCAAAGCAGAGAATATTACATGCTGTCTTTGAAGAAGCAAACAGCAAACTCGATAATTTGAATGAAGCGGACTTTAAGGCCTTTACACTTGGTGTATTGAATCAGTTTGACGAGTCCAGTGCAGTGACTATGAAGTTAGGCGCTAAATCTACAGCTGCATTTGATAAAAGTTGGGTAAACGCCTTATCCGACAAGAAGCTGACTGTTCGAATTTCTGAAGAAACAGTAGCTAATGAGTCAGGCTTTGTTATTGAAAAAGATGGGATTGATTATAACTTCTTGTTCAGTAACTTAGTTGATGATGCAAGAATGGATATTTTACCGGAAATTTCAAAAGAATTATTTTAGGGAGGAGAATGATAATGAAAGATGCCGTATATGGATCAAGTAATGTTCTCATACGTATTTACGAGAATGATCTCCTCACTCGAGCTCAATTTGAAAGAATGCTTTCTGCTGCCACTTTTGATGAGGCAGTAAATGTTCTTCGGGAAACGCCTTACCGTAATGATGTTGACAGAATCAAAGAAGATAAAGATTACGACTCTATGTTTATGCATGAATTGAATCAGACTTTTGAAGAATTATTTAAAATCGTTCCTAACAAAGAGCTGATTGAACTGACAGGATTGAGATACGCTTACCATAATTTAAAGGTGCTATTTAAAGAAGAATTTACTGAGCAGGAACTTGACCACTTGCTGATACCAATTGGCAGATACCCTATCTCTGAACTCCGACAGGCGGTTCGGACAGGGGAGTCGGAAGAACTGTCGGAAGAATACATGAAATCCATTAATGAAGTGCTTGAGGATTACAACCAGTACCAGAATGTTCAGGCAGTGGATATCATTCTTGACAGACGTTATTTCACGCATCTGAGGCTGTTGGCTGATCAGACGGGGGAAGACGATATTCCTGAACTGGTTGAAACCTTTATTGATTATAACAACTTATCTACACTGATTCGTGGGATGAAGCAAGGGAAGACAAGAAACTTCCTGTATACAGTGCTCTCTAGTTCTGGTTCTATTCCAAAGAGTGACTTGCTGGAAATAGCAGAAAACGGACACCAGTATGCTTTGAATTATTTTAGAACGACAGATTACCGTAAGCTTTTGGAACAAGCATTCGATAAAGAGTCAGGAGAATTTTCTACAGTCAAAGTTGACTTCGTAACGGATAATGCCTATATGGAAAAGATGCGCGATGCTCATCTGAAATCTTTTGGCCCCATGCCGGTCCTGGCATATATTTATGCTAAGGAAATTGAAGTGAAAAATCTGCGCCTTATCTTGTCTGGAAAAGAAAACGGTGTGTCTCAGGAAGCTATAAGAGAAAGGATGCGATTGAACTATGCCAAGTAAAATAGGAGTTGTAGGCGACAAAGACTCTGTTCTTGCTTTTAAAATGATAGGTTTCTCAGTATTCTTTGCATCCGAAGCTAAAGAGACGCGACGTATTATCGACAACCTAGCTGACAAGAATTACGGAGTAATTTATCTGACAGAACAGCTGGCAGAGATGATTCCAGAAACAATTAAGCGTTACGACGCTAAAATGAAACCTGCCATCATTTTGATCCCTAATCATGCAGGGTCACGCGGAATAGGTAAAAAGCGCGTGCAAGAAAATGTCGAGAAAGCTGTGGGTCAAAATATTTTATAGGAGGGTACGAATTTGAGTAAAGGAACAATTGTGAGTGTTTCCGGACCACTGGTTACTGCAAGTGGCATGGAATCGGCTAACATACAAGATATCTGCCGTGTCGGACGTTTAGGTTTGATCGGTGAAATAATTGAGATGAGAGATGATGTAGCATCAATTCAGGTATATGAAGAAACATCGATGGTCGGCCCTGGAGAAGATGTAGAAACAACCGGAGAAGCACTATCTGTTGAGCTGGCACCTGGTATGATTTCACAGATGTTTGATGGCATCCAGAGACCTTTGGATGAATTTATGGAAATGACCAACAGCAACTTCCTTGAAAGAGGTATGACGATTGCACCTTTAAATCGTGATAAGAAATGGGAGTTCACAGCAGAAGTGGAAGCCGGAACTGAAGTAAGCGCTGGAGATATAGTTGGAACTGTTCAGGAAACGAATGTTATCGAACACCGCATTATGGTCCCATTCGGAATGAAAGGTAAAATAAAGTCCATTTCCAATGGAACCTTTACTATTGAAGAGCCGTTATATGTTCTGGAAACAGAGAATGGCGATAAAGAACTAACTATGATGCAAAAATGGCCTGTTCGTCGTGGACGTCCGATTAAGACTAAACTGAACCCTGAAGAACCACTAATCACTGGTCAACGTGTTATTGATACGCTATTTCCAGTAGCTAAAGGTGGAGCAGCTGCAGTACCCGGACCATTTGGAGCGGGCAAAACAGTTGTTCAGCACCAAATAGCAAAATGGGCTGATGTTGATTTAGTTGTTTACGTTGGTTGTGGAGAACGCGGAAATGAAATGACGGATGTAATTAACGAGTTCCCTGAACTGATTGACCCGAATACCGGCGAATCAATCATGGCGAGAACAATTTTAATTGCAAACACATCCAACATGCCTGTTGCGGCTCGTGAAGCCTCAATCTATACAGGTATTACCATTGCAGAGTACTTCAGAGATATGGGCTATTCAGTAGCCATTATGGCTGATTCAACTTCAAGATGGGCGGAAGCTCTTCGTGAAATGTCCGGCCGTTTAGAAGAAATGCCGGGGGATGAAGGGTATCCTGCTTACCTAGGTTCACGTTTAGCGGAATACTATGAACGTGCAGGTAAAGTTGTTACTCTTGGTTCGACTGAACGTTTAGGAAGCATTACGGCGATTGGAGCGGTATCCCCTCCAGGAGGAGATACATCTGAGCCGGTTACGCAAAACACACTGCGCGTAGCTAAAGTATTCTGGGGACTGGACAGTTCACTGGCTCAGCGACGTCACTTCCCATCGATCAACTGGTTGAATTCCTATTCACTATACAGCAATGACATGAACAAATATGTTGGTAAAAAGCTGGATGTTGACTGGGATGGTATGGTTACCCATGCTAAAGCTCTCCTACAGGACGAATCAGAACTGCAGGAAATTGTGCGTCTGGTCGGTGTGGAATCCCTATCCGAAAAAGACCGCTTGAAGCTTGTTGTTGCTCGTATGCTGAGAGAAGATTATCTTCAGCAGAATGCCTTCGATGATGTGGATACCTATACTTCACGAAACAAACAATATGAAATGATGCAGACGATATTGTATTTTGAAGAACAAAGTATCAGAGCGATGGATCTTGGTTCTTACTATGATGAAATCATTGAAGGAACTGAAGATATCAGAGAGCGTATTGGACGCATGAAGTATATCAGCGAAGAAGAACTGGTTAAAATTCAGGAAATCCGAACTAAAACGAAGAGTGACATCCAAACTGTACTTGAGAAAGGTGGTGTAGAATCAGATGCTTAAGGAATATAAAACAGTAACAGAAGTTGTAGGTCCGCTGATGACCGTTGAAGGTGTTGAAGGTGTTAAATTCGATGAACTGGTTGATATCGAAATGCAGACCGGTGAACGCAGAAGAGGTCAGGTCCTGGAAATTAATGGCGACAAAGCTGTTGTTCAGTTATTTGAAGGCTCTACCGGTATTAACCTTCAGGACACGAAAGTTCGTTTCCTTGGGAAACCTTTATCGTTAGATGTTTCTGAAGATATGATTGGTCGTACATTTGATGGTATGGGCCGTGTAAACGACGGTGGACCAAATCTAATTCCGGAAAAAAGTCTGGATATTAATGGTATGGCCATCAACCCCATCTCACGAGACTATCCCGATGAATTTATTCAGACAGGTATCTCAACAATTGACCACTTAAATACCTTGGTTCGTGGACAAAAATTACCAGTATTTTCTGGTTCTGGACTGCCTCACAAAGAATTGGCAGCTCAGATAGCCCGTCAAGCCAGTGTTACCAATGCAGATGAGAAGTTTGCTGTAGTATTCGCTGCCATCGGAATTACATTTGAAGAAGCCGAGTATTTTATGAATGACTTTAAAGAAACTGGCGCGATTGACCGTTCAGTAGTATTCATTAACTTAGCGGATGATCCGGCTATTGAACGAATCGCTACGCCAAGAATGGCCTTGACAGCTGCTGAATACCTGGCTTTTGAAAAGGATATGCATGTACTGGTTATTATGACAGACATGACAAACTATGCTGAAGCCCTGCGTGAAATATCGGCTGCCAGACGTGAAGTTCCTGGACGACGTGGGTACCCGGGTTACTTGTATACAAACCTGGCAACCTTATACGAGCGTGCCGGACGTCTTGAAGGAACGAATGGATCGGTTACTCAGATTCCAATTCTAACTATGCCTGAAGACGATATTACGCATCCAATTCCCGATTTGACCGGATACATTACTGAGGGACAGATTATTCTGTCAAGAGAACTCTATAACCAGGGATATCAGCCTCCAATAGATGTACTGCCTTCCTTGTCACGATTAAAAGATAAAGGAACTGGCGAAGGAAAAACGAGAGAAGATCACGCACCTACCATGAACCAGATTTTCTCAGCCTATGCACAGGGTAAAGAAGCGAAGGAATTATCTGCTGTTCTTGGTGAAGCTGCACTTTCAGATGCGGATAGAAGTTACGTTGAATTCACGAATAAGTTTGAGAAAGAGTATGTCAACCAGGGGAATTATACTAAGCGAACCATTCAGGAAACACTTGATTTAGGGTGGGACCTGCTGAAAGTATTGCCTCGTGGTGAACTGAAACGTATTAAAGATGATATGCTTGACAAATACATGCCAAAGGGAGAGTGAGGTAAATGGCCAAATTAGATGTCAACCCCACTCGTATGGAACTGGCGAAACTCAAGAAAAGAATGAATCTCGCCTCCAGAGGGCACAAATTATTGAAAGACAAGCAGGATGAGCTGATGCGTCAGTTCATATTGCTGATTAGAAAAAACAATGAACTGAGAATTGAAGTTGAAGAAAAACTTGAAAAAGCCATGCAGTCATTCGCTATGGCCAAATCTCTGTTACATGAAAACTATATAGAAGAACTGATGGCTGTTCCTAGCCGAAGCGTGTCTTTAAACATTGATCGCAAGAACATCATGAGTGTTCGTGTCCCTCAGATGAACTTTCATTATGAGGACGGACAGGGCGGTTCAAGTGACATCAGTTATGGGTATTTAAACTCAAATGGCGAACTGGACTTGACATTTGACTATCTGGTTGATGTCATGCCGGCTATGCTTGAACTGGCAGAAATCGAGAAGACATGTCAGTTGATGGCCAATGAAATTGAAAAGACTAGACGAAGAGTAAACGCGCTTGAATATATGACGATTCCTCAATTGGAAGAAACGATTTACTTTATTCAGATGAAGCTGGATGAAAGTGAACGTTCAGCCATTACTCGTCTGATGAAAGTCAAGGATATGGGTCATTAAGTAGTTTATAGAAGATAGAAGGGTTGAGCTGAAGGGCTTGCCCTTCTATTTTTTAGCCATCCTGCTTTATACCACAGAGGGGATTAGTTATACTGGTTATATGAGAAGGGTGGTTAATCTATGGCTGAGCATTTCTTCGATTCATCGGATAAAAAAAGGGCACTGGTCTTTGGTGGAGGGGGAGCTAGAGGCTCATTTGAAATTGGTGTATGGAAGGCTTTGGACGAATTAGCCTTCTATCCTGATATAGTGACTGGAACATCTGTAGGAGCCCTAAATGGGGCTTTGTACATCCTAGGCAATCTAGAAGAAGCTGAAAAGATGTGGAAGAGAATAGAAACAGACAATATTTTCGACATTAAGGTGCCTCTGGAAATTGAGAGTTTTAGAGATTACAGAAGGACAATGACAGGATTCCTGATAAAAATTATTCGAAATAAAGGTGTGAGTTCCAAACCATTGGAGCAATTGATTCACCATTATTTAAATGACGAACTGGAAATTCGAAAAAGTCCGATTACTTTCGGTTTATCGACTACTAATTTTAAAAAGAGAAAAATAGAGTATTTCTTTCTTGAAGATATTGCATATGGTAAATTGAATGACTATTTAATTGCCAGTTCAGCAATGTTTCCAGCTGTTCAAATGAAAACAATCGACGGCACACCTTATGTAGATGGGGGCTATATCAATAATATACCTGTCAATATGGCTTTGGATAAAAACCCTGAGCAAATTATAATCGTCGACATTAAAGGGCCGGGACTTATTAAGTATGATTATCGAATAGAAGATAGTGAAGCACTATGGATTCAGACAAAATGGCCACTTGGCGAGATGCTCCTGTTCGATAAAAACAGAACTGAGATAAACATAAAGCTCGGGTACCTGGAAACAATGAAATTGGCCAAGCCAAAAACCTATACAGGGCTATGGTATACTTTTGAACGTGATAAATTAGAGGAAGAAAACAGGCAATTTTATTTAATTCTTAATGAACTGCTGGAAGGTAAGCGGTCTGAGAATTTAACACATTATATTGAAGAAGAACGGCATCAGGTGCTTCTCTTGAGAGAACTTTCAACTAGATGGGGTAAAGCCATCACAGAAAAGGATTTACTTATAGCGTTAACAGAACTAACTGGAAAATTATTTAATATGAGACCTGATAAAGTGTATTCACTATTAGATTATCAGCGGAAATTACTCTACCGAGTAGACAAGCTCAAGAAGGAACAGTTTGCTGAGCCTATAGAGGAATTGAAACCAGTCTATACATTAAGTGGAAAAGAATGGACAGAAGAGTTCTTTGAAACGTTGCCTTTTATTTCCAATCGTCGACTGGTTATTGAAATTTCAGATCAAATAGAAGAAGACGTAATTAATTGGAATCATCCTCTTTACCGCTTTTTCATCCGTACCAGACCATTTCCCTTTGCTCTGGCTCTTTATATTAGATATCTCAGAATTAAGATGCAGTAATTCTTATAAAATTTGATTTCTCTTTTAGTTTCAAATATGGTAGAATTGAGGATAAGTTTTCAAGGAGAGATTGTGTTGGGAAGGAAGTACAGATGAACGATAGAGGATTATTGATAGTCTTATCTGGACCTTCAGGTGTCGGAAAAGGGACTGTCAGAAAAGCTATTTTCGAGAATTATTCCAATGAATTTGATTATTCCATTTCAATGACTACACGCAGGATGCGTGAAGGCGAAGTTGAAGGCGTCGACTATTTTTTCAGATCAAAAGAAGCATTCGAAAAGTTGATTGAAGAAGACGGCCTGCTGGAATACGCTGAGTATGTAGGCAATTATTACGGAACACCGCTAGAATACGTCAATAAGACTTTGGACGAGGGCAGAGACGTGTTTCTTGAAATTGAAGTACAGGGCGCATTAAAGGTTAGAGAAAAAATGCCGGAAGGAATCTTTATTTTTCTGTCACCACCTGACTTGGATGAACTGAAATCACGTATCGTCAATCGAGGTACAGACAGCGACGAAATGATTGAAAAGCGCATGCATAAAGCAGCTGAAGAATTAAAGTTGATACAATACTATGATTACGTTGTCGAGAATGATACAGTCGAGAACGCTGCGCGAAAAATTAGAAATATTATTGAGAGCGAACATCTAAAGGTTACACGTAATCTAAAAGAATATGCAGAATTAATAGAGGAGATGGAGTAATGCTTTTATACCCTTCACAGGATGATTTATTAAAAAAGATTGATTCAAAATACTCACTAGTTATTTTAGCAGCAAAACGTGCTAAAGTTCTTCACGACAGCCCGTCAGCGCAAATGCTGGACAGTTATCAGAGCAAGAAAAATGTCGGAAAAGCTCTTGAAGAAATTAAATCAGGAGACTTAGTAATAGACCCAGATAGTTTATCCAAATAAAAAGCAGCCTCTGTTCGCGGGAACAGTTAAAGTGAAATACTTTAACTGTTCAGGTACAGAGGTTTTTTCTAGTTGTCAAAACATCTGAAGATGCTGAAGACATTGTAGATGTTTATTGGTAAAATAAGTAAAATGACTGAAGAGGTGGCTTATGTTTAAAGGAAAGAAAATTGCCTTGTATGTAACCGGTGGCATAGCAGTTTATAAAGTGGTTGATTTAATGCGGGAACTGATAAAAAATGGGGCAGAAGTGCGTGTAGCCATGACGCCCTCTGCCTGTGAATTTGTTTCTCCGTTAACCTTCCAGGTTTTATCCAGACATTTTATCTATTTAAATACATTTGAGGAAAATGATCCTGAAGTGGTCAATCATATCAATATTGCTGACTGGTCTGACCTCGCATTAGTTGCACCTGCCTCTGCAAACACGATTGCCAAATTATCAGCCGGTCTAGCAGATAACTTTGTCACGTCAGCACTGTTGGCTACTACGGCACCAGTCTTTATCGTCCCGGCAATGAATGCCAACATGTATAAAAACACTGTGACCCAGGAAAATATTGAAAAGCTGAAAAACAGAGGACATTATGTTATGACGCCTGACAAAGGATTTCTGGCAGAAGGCTACGAGGGAGAAGGACGCTTTCCGGAAAAAACACGAATTCTCGATGAGCTGAAGCTAGCCATGAGAGATCAGGATATGCGTCTCCCGTTAAAAGGAAAAACAATTATTATCACTGCAGGCGGTACTAAGGAAAGAATAGATCCGGTACGCTTCATTTCTAATGATTCATCAGGAAAAATGGGCCATGCATTGGCAGAAGCCGCCTGGAGACAGGGAGCGACTGTCAAGCTGATTACCACAAGTCAACTTGAGACTCCGGGATATATTGAAAGACTAGCTGTAGAGTCAGCAGCCGAAATGTACAATGAAGTGCATACCCTATTTAAGGAAGCCGATGCTCTTGTCATGGCAGCAGCTGTCTCGGATTACTCTCCGAAAAATGTGGAGAAAAAAAAGATGAAGAAACAGAACGAGCTGACATTAGAACTTAAGAAAAATCCTGATATTTTAATGGAAATGGGTAGAATAAAAGCTCCTCAGCAGTGCCTGATTGGCTTTGCAGCTGAAACTGATAATATTATTGAGTATGCAAAAGAAAAACTGACAGCTAAACATGCTGATTTAATTGTAGCCAATGATGTGGGCAAAACAGACCGAGGATTTAATGTTGATTCCAATGAAGTCACCTTAGTGTCACATACAGATGAACCAAAAGTCATCTCTCTACAGGAAAAAAGTAAAATAGCTCGTGAAATCATTAACTGGCTTATCGAGTATTATAATTGAGAGGAGAAATCTAATGCCTCTACTTGCAGATGTAATAGTAGATGTTCCTACTCTGCAGACTAATCAGCCCTATTCTTATCTAGTACCTGAAAAGTATCGTCATTTTCTGAAAGTCGGGATGCGCGTAATCGTTCCCTTTGGTCGTGGATCTAGAAAGGTACAGGGATTTGTAGTAGCCGTGAAAGACAATGCAGAATTTAGCGGAGATTTGAAGCAGATTGATTCACTAATGGACAGCAAACCGGTTCTGAATGATGAACTGATTGAACTTGGACAGAAAATGGCTTATTTAACCTTCAGCTTCCGAATCAAATGTTATCAGACCATGCTCCCGGCGGTTATGAAAGCCCGCTATACCAAAACCATTCACCTCATTGACGAAGTGGAGGAGGCTGTATTATTTGATTTATTTAACGGCAAAAATGAAATGAGCTGGGAAGAAGCAGAGAAAAAGGATGCCCTCGATACCATTCTACAACTGGAAAAAGAGGAAAAGGTAGAAATTACTTATGAGGTAAATGATCGAACGACTGTAAAAAAAGTAAGAATGGTCAGCCCACTCTTCAGTTTCGAACAGCTGGAGGAGGAGAAAGAGGCATTACCATCCAATGCGAGCAAGCAGAAACTACTGCTCAGTCTACTGCAGGCAATTAACGAAACTGATGCGAAGGCAATCGCAGAATTGAAGGCTGAAGGGGTAAGTACGACTCAAATTAATGCCGGAGAACAAAAGGGCTGGCTCAAAATTTTCGAAAAAGAAATTAAGCGTGATCCCTTTAAAGATATTACATTCGATGAAACAAGTCACCTGAGCTTGACACCTGACCAGACCCATGCCTTTAAAGAGATTAATGAGGCAATTCAAAAGGACAAACACCAGGTCTATCTCCTGAAGGGTGTAACTGGTAGTGGCAAGACAGAAGTATATCTGCAGACAATATCAGAAGTAATAGATAAAAAGGAAGGGGCCTTAATGCTTGTTCCTGAAATTGCATTGACCCCTCAGATGGTCGAGCGGTTCAAGGGACGATTCGGAAGCCAGGTAGCGGTCCTGCATAGTGGATTGTCTGACGGCGAAAAATACGATGAATGGCGCAAAATTGAGCAGGAGGAAGCTAGGGTTGTGGTAGGTGCACGATCCAGTATTTTTGCCCCACTCAAGTCAATTGGTCTAATTATTATTGATGAAGAGCATGAAACGACCTACAAGCAGGAAGAATTTCCGAAATATCATGCCCGAGACATCGCCATTATGCGCGGACAGTATCACAACTGTCCAGTTATCTTAGGTAGTGCGACACCCTCTCTCGAGTCGAGAGCCAGAGCTACTAAGGGTGTTTATACGCTGCTTGAATTGACCAGTCGGGCAAATAAAGCGAGTATGCCACCAGTAGAAGTTGTCGATATGACGGATGAGGCGAAAGAAGGAAACGCCTCTTCCTTTTCGGCTGCCCTGAAACAAAAATTGGAAGACCGCCTGAAAAAGCAGGAGCAGTCTGTGCTGCTGCTGAATCGTCGTGGCTACTCGTCCTTTGTATTATGCCGAGACTGCGGCTATGTCCTGGAATGTCCTAATTGTGATATTTCCCAGACACTGCATATGGATTCCAAGACGATGAAATGCCATTACTGCGGTCATGAAGAAGGTATTCCGCGTACCTGTCCAAAATGCCAGAGTTCATCAATCAGGTATTACGGAACGGGCACTCAAAAAGTGGAAGAAGAACTTAAAGAGCTCATCCCCGAAGCGCGTATTATCCGTATGGATGTTGATACTACAAGAAAAAAAGGGGCGCACCAAAAATTATTCAAGAAATTCGAGGAGAAAAAAGCGGATATTCTTCTGGGAACTCAGATGATTGCGAAAGGACTTGATTTTCCGAATGTGACGCTTGTCGGAGTCATCAATGCCGATACGTCTTTAGGCTTACCGGATTTCAGATCTTCAGAAAAGACCTTTCAGCTCCTGACTCAAGTGAGTGGGCGTTCGGGGCGTGGAGAGAAGCCGGGAGAAGTGGTTGTCCAGTCATTTAATCCGGATCACTATGCTATTCAACTGGCAAAAAGGCATGACTACGACAGCTTTTATAAAAAGGAAATGCAGCTGAGACACCTAAGCGAGTACAGCCCGTATTTTTTCCTGATTAAACTGTCGGTGAGTCACACAAACGAAATGACGGCGGCTAAGAAAATAAATGAATTTATTCAATTTTTAAAACCTGCATTGAGTGACCAGGCTATTATTTTAGGTCCTACGCCTAAATCTATTGCCCGCACACACAATCGCTATCATTTTCAGACATTGATTAAGTATAAAAGAGAAGAACATCTCATCGAGAGATGCCACGAATTGTTAATGACCACCCAGAAAGAACAGGCTAAAGGGCTGTTTATTTCAATTGATTATCAGCCAATGGATTTCATTTAAAGCGAGGGATAGTATGAAGAAAATTGTATTCATGGGAACACCTCAGTTCTCAGTACCCATTTTAGACAGTTTAATAAATAATAATGAAGTAGAAGTCATTTTGGTTGTCACTCAGCCAGACAGAAAAGTAGGCCGAAAAAAGAAGCTGACTCCGCCGCCGGTCAAGAAAAGAGCCGTAGAGTCCGGTATACCGGTATTGCAGCCGGAGAAACTCTCAGGCTCCGAGGAACTGCAGACTATACTTGAAAGTGAACCGGATCTTATAGTAACGGCTGCCTACGGACAGTATGTTCCGACTGTTCTACTCAAGGCACCAACATACAAGGCCATAAATGTTCATGCTTCACTGCTGCCGAAGTACAGGGGAGCAGCGCCTATTCATTATGCACTGATAAATGGCGATGAGGAAACAGGAGTCACTATCATGTACATGGAAAAAGAAATGGATGCTGGCGATATTATCAGTCAGCGTTCGCTGTCGATTCTTCCTGAAGATACTGTCGGAACCTTATTTGACAAATTGAGTCTACTGGGACGAGATTTGCTGATGGAGACTCTGCCGGATATATTTAATGAAACGATTCAGCCCGTTTCTCAGCAGGAGGAAAACGTAACAGTTGCTCCGATGATAAGCCCAGAACAGGAAAAAATTGACTGGACTAAACCGGCTGAACAAATTGCAAACAAGGTACGCGGACTGAACCCTTTCCCTGGTGCTTATACGGTTCTCAACGGCAAACGATTTAAAATCTGGTTTGCTGAATCTTTAGAAAATACGAGTGCGAGTGAACCTGGAACACTGATCAAGTTGAGTAAGGATCAGATGTGGGTACAGTGTGCAGGCAATACAGCATTAAAATTAATTGAAGTTCAACCGTTCGGCAAACCTAAGATGACGATTACCGACTATCTTCAAGGCGCGCGTAATCATCTGGAAGAAGGGGTAAAATTTGAAGACAGACAATCAGAATAGTCGGCTTTTTGCTGTACAGATTCTTGAGAAAGTTGAGAAGAATCAGTCCTTCAGCAATCTGCTGTTAAATGAAACGGTTAAGGAACAGAATTTATCACCGGAAAACATCGGCCTGCTGACTGAACTGGTTTATGGCGTGATCCAGAACAAGCTCAAACTGGATTATCAGCTGGAACCTTTTATTAAAAAACAGAAGAAAATTGATTCGTGGGTTAGACAGCTCCTGCGTATCTCACTTTACCAGATGACCATGCTGGATAAAGTACCGACCCACGCAGT
This sequence comes from Alkalibacterium sp., assembly GCA_007692455.1. Taxonomy (GTDB): domain Bacteria; phylum Bacillota; class Bacilli; order Lactobacillales; family Carnobacteriaceae_A; genus Alkalibacterium. The sequence goes on from RECC01000036.1 coordinate 216,028, forward strand.
GGTTGATGAAGCAGTTAAAATAGCTAAATTACGTGGACACAGAGGTGTATCGGGCTTCGTTAATGGCGTACTGAGGAAAATTGACCGTGACGGGGTAAGGTCAGCTGCTGACATTAAAGATCCTGTTGAAAAGATGTCGGTTCAGTACAGTTATCCTCTGTGGATTATCGAACTGCTGGTTGACGAAGTCGGAAAAGAGGAGACTGAAAAAATTATTAAGTCACTTTCGACACGTTCTAAACTTAGTTTGAGAGTGAATACATCACTCAAATCTATGGAAGCTGTTATAGCCCAATTGGAAGATGAGGGCTTCGGTGTTTCGAAAAGCCTGGTGTCTAAATACGGCCTGATTTGTGAGAACGGTCTGCCCGTTAAGTCTGACTTATTCAAAGATGGTATCATTACTATACAAGACGAAAGTTCCATGCTGGTTGCTGAAGCGATGCAGATAAAGCCATCCGATGTTATTTTAGATGCCTGTGCCGCTCCTGGGGGCAAGACAACCCATATGGCTTCTTATCTTGATAAAGACCAGTGGGGTGAGGTAGTTGCTCTTGATTTGCATGAAAATAAGCTCGATAAAGTCTTGGAAAACGCTGAGCGCCTTCGTGTCGACGATCTGATAGAGGTTAGAGCGATGGATGCACGCAAAAGTGCTGACAGCTTTCCGGATCAGACATTTGACAAAATCTTAGTGGATGCACCCTGTTCAGGCCTTGGATTGATGAGAAGAAAGCCGGATATTCGTTACCAGAAGTCCTTAAAAGATATTTATTCACTGCAGAAAGTGCAGTTGGATATTTTAAACAGTGTAGCGCCTCTCTTAAAAGAAGAGGGTCGTATGATTTACAGCACTTGCACAATAACAAAAAAGGAAAATGACGAAGTCGTCCGCTCTTTCCTTGAAGAGAATAAGAACTTTATAGTGGAGCCTGTTCAGTTGACCAACGATAAACTGAAACTGTCCGATGAAGGATATCTGCATTTATATCCTCATTTACATGGCACAGATGGATTTTTTATTGCAAGTCTAAGAAAAACAAGTGATAATAAGTAATAGAGCTGATTACCTATCAGCTTTTACATAGCAAATTGTGGAGTGAAACTAATGAATACTTTTAAACAGACACATATAGGATTACGGTCAACGAATCAAGATTATGTTGAATTGTTTTATAATGAGAAAAACCATCTGCTGGCAGTGTTATGTGACGGGATGGGCGGTCATAAAGCAGGCGATATCGCAAGTGAAATGGCGGTGCTGCAACTAGGTAACGAGTGGACGAAAACAGCTTTCGAAACAGCTGAAGAAACCCGTCAATGGCTGACCAGTCAGATAAACATTGAAAATCAGAGGATATACCGTGTATCAAAAACATATAGTGATCTTCAGGGAATGGGGACCACGCTGGTTACAGCTGCTTTTTTAGATGATGAAATAGTTATCGGAAATATAGGAGACAGTAGGGCCTATCAGTGGAAATCCGCTTCCGAGGAATTCAACTTAATTACGACGGACCATTCATTTGCAAATGAGCTGCGACTAAGCGGTCAGATTACAGCAGAAGAAGCAAAAACGCATAGTCAGCGTCATATGCTGACACGTTCATTGGGTGTGTTCGACAAAGTAACTGTTGATTTTTTTGGATTGAAAAAGAATCCGACTGATCTAATTCTTCTCTGTTCGGATGGCTTGTCAAATGGGTTATCAAATGAAGAAATGAAAACAATAGTGGCGATGAATGATACTCTCGAAAGCAAGGCAGAAAAGCTGACTGAGTCCGCCTTGAATAATGGCTCGACAGACAACATTACGGTTTGCTTAATTGAAACTGATGCTTCCGTAATAAAAGGAAAGGAGGAATAGTGAGTGATACCAGGACAGAGAATAAGTAACCGATATAAAATACTTAAGGAAATTGGCTCCGGGGGAATGGCGCATGTTTACCTGGCAGAAGATTTAATTCTAGAGCGAAATGTTGCAGTAAAGCTGATGCAGTATAACTTTCATAATGATGAAGCCAGCATCAGACGATTTAAAAGAGAAGCCCTGTCTACAACAGAGTTGACTCATCAGAATATCGTCAATGTTGTGGATGTGGGTGAAGAAGATACCCCTTACATTGTCATGGAATATGTGGAAGGCTTTGATCTAAAGGAATTTATCCGACTGAATCACCCTATTCCTTATAAAAAGAGCATTACTATCATGAGTCAGATTTTGGATGCGGTTGAATATGCCCATAATCATAACATTATCCATAGAGACCTGAAGCCTCAAAATATCCTAATTGATCACGATGAAAAAGTGAAGATTACAGATTTCGGCATAGCTGTGGCACTGAGTGAAAATTCTATCACACAGACCAACTCATTGCTCGGATCTGTACACTATATTTCACCTGAACAGGCTAGAGGTAGTATGGCAACTAAACAGTCAGACATTTATTCACTGGGAATCTTATTATATGAACTGCTTTCCGGAGAAGTACCTTTTGATGGAGAATCAGCTGTTTCAATCGCCTTGAAGCATTTCCAGAATGACATGCCTTCACTGAAAGAAAAAGATGCTTCTCTTCCGCAGCCTCTGGAAAATGTTGTTCTTAAAGCCACGGCGAAAGAACCTAAGCACCGGTATCAGTCTGTTGTTGAAATGAAACGGGATTTGCAGACGGCATTATCTGCAGAACGGGCAAACGAAGAAAAGTTTGTTCCTCTCTCAGATGATAATGAAGAAACCCGTATGATCCAACCGATATCAGAGGATACAAAACCGGTTGCACCAGTTGCCGCTGCAGCTAAAGTTGAAAAACCAAACAATGAAGCTGATAACAGAAAAAAAGCTGGGAATACCCGAAAGAGCAGAAAAAAAGGTCTGCTAGCCGTTATATTTTTACTGCTGTTTTTAATTATCAGTTTAGTTATTTTCAGTATGACCCGACCGCGTGAAGTGAATGTTCCTGATTTAATGGGGCTTAGTCTGGAAGAAGCAGTAACTGAGCTGGAAGCTCTTAATCTGGAAACAGGACAAATTAATGAACTTCATCATGAAGAAATAGAAGAAGGTCATGTCATACGTACAAACCCTTCTAGTGATGCCGTGCTTCGAGAGAATGCAACCGTCAATCTGTATGTCAGTCTGGGGGAAGAAAGAATTACGCTTGATGATTATACAAACTATTCCTTCGAAGATGCACGTGCTGAACTGACTGAATTAGGTCTCAGTGTGGAGCGGGAGGAATCTTTCAGCAGTGATATAGCTGAAGGGAATGTCGTGTCCCAGAGTATCACAGCAGGAGACGAGGTAATACCAAGTCAATCCTCAATAACACTGATTGTCAGTTCCGGACCTGAAGGATTTGCTTTACGTAACTTGACTGGTTATTCGTCTACAGGTGTTGAGGAATATGCCGATGAATTAAATCTATCTGTTACCATTACTCAGGAAACACACGAATCCATACCTGCTGGACAAGTTGCAAGACAGTCTCCAGAAGCAGGAACGACTGTTTTTCCTGGTTCAAGAATATCAGTAGTCTTTTCTGAAGGGCCGGAAGAAACAGAAATGATTTCCTTTGACAGAGGCATTATTATCGAATACGAGCCGAGAGACGAGGAAACTGATGAAGATGATGAAAACGATAGCGACTCTGATGAAGAACAGGAGAATGGTTCAGACGAGGAAACTACCTTAGTTCCGAATGAGATTGAAATCTATGTAGACGATGCAGAAAATAGTTTTGATGAACCTTATCGTGTGTTTGATATATTCGAACGGACTCCCGAGATTATCACTTTTGTGGTTGAAGAAGGAGAGACAGCCAGTTTCAGAGTGGTCAGAGACGGAGAAATTATTAAAGAAGAGACAGGCATCAGTCCAAATGATTAAGGAGGCAGTCATATTTTGAACAAGGGACGAATTGTAAAAGCATTGAGTGGGTTTTATTATATAAAAACGGATGAGGGTGAAATTTTCCAGACTAGACCTAGAGGTATTTTCAGAAAAAGAAAAGAATCGCCACTAGTTGGAGATAAAGTAGCGTTCACTTATGAGACTAAAGAAGAAGGAACACTTGAAGAGATTTTTCCGAGGAAAAATGAACTCAAGAGACCGTCAGTTGCAAATGTGGACATCGGTTTTGTTATTATGTCTGCTAAGGATCCGGACTTCTCTACTTCTTTGCTGGATCGTTATCTTGTATCCCTTGAACAGTATGCAATTACTCCGATAATATATGTCACCAAAACAGATATCGTAACAGACGAAGAATATACAGAAATGAAAAATAAGATAAAGGTTTATGAAGCAATCGGCTATACCATTATTCTACCGGAAAGAGGGGAAATACTTTCTTCGGAAGAAATAATAGAGACGTTCGGCAAGTTAGCCGATCAGAGACTAGGTGTGTTTCTGGGTCAGTCAGGGGCAGGGAAATCAACACTTCTGAATAAAATCAATCCAGATCTTCAGCTGAAAATTGGTGAAACATCAAAGTCACTTGGTCGAGGCCGGCATACAACCCGTCATGTTGAACTGGTAGAACTTCTTGGAGGACTCATAGCCGATACACCGGGCTTCAGCGCCATTCAATTTGAAGAATTGACCATACAGGAGTTGCCAGAATGTTTTCCTGAAATTTGGGAAACAGGCAAAGACTGCAGGTTTAGCGGCTGTCTTCACAATAACGAGCCGAACTGTGCGGTAAAAGAGGCTGTTGAGAATGGCACTGTTGCAGAGTTTCGATATGACAACTATCTTTCAATAATGAAAGAGATAGAAAATAGAAAACCAAAGTATGGAAAAAAGAAAGGGGATAAATAATGAAGATTGCACCGTCAATTTTAAGTGCCGATTTTGCGCAATTAAAAAATGAAATAAAAAAGATTGAATCTGGTGGGGCAGACTGGGTTCACATTGACACCATGGATGGACATTTTGTTCCGAACTTATCTTTTGGAGCACCCATTGTTAAATCAATCAGGCCTCATACAGCTTTGACACTGGACTGTCACCTGATGGTGGAAAATCCGGAAAATTATGTGAAGGACTTTGCAGACGCTGGAGCAGATATTATCTCTTTTCATATTGAAAGTACAGCCCATGCCCACCGGACAATTCAGATGATACGATCACATGAAATGAAAGCGGGTATTGTGATTAATCCAGCCACACCTGTGTCAGCGATATCTGAAGTTCTCGGACTGGTTGATCTTGTACTCGTTATGACAGTGAACCCTGGTTTTGGCGGTCAGTCATTTATAAGTGAAACAGTAAGTAAAATAAAAGAGTTGAATACATTAAAAGACGATAACGGTTGGAATTATGAGATAGAAGTTGATGGAGGAATAAACGACGAAACTGCAAAAGTATGTTTAGAAGCAGGTGCTACGGTATTAGTAGCCGGCTCTTATGTATATGGAGCAAGCAATGCAGGAGAACAGATCAGTAAGCTGAAACAGTCGGTGAAGTAGATGGGTACCGTTCATATTATGCTGGGAAGTCCGGATGAACAGAAAGCCTGGCCACCTAAGAATCAAAAGGATTATTATATTGGCGTGGATAGAGGTGCCCTTTACTTAGCTGAAAAAGGGTATAAGTCAGACCTGGTAATCGGGGATTTCGATTCGATATCTGACATTGAAAAACATGAGATAAAAAAATACGCTGAAGAAATTATTGAGGTTGACCCTGATAAAGATGATACAGATGCAGAGCTGAGTCTAGTTTATGCTATGAGGCTATTTGAACCTGAAAAAGTCGTTATATATGGCTGGTCAGGTGGGCGTCTGGATCATTTGATGAGTACACTTATGATTCCGTTGCAGCCGAGATTTAAAAATATCCTGCCTAAAATCGAGTTTATCAATAAAACCAATAAAATTTGTTATTTCCTGCCAGGATCTTATGTTATCCACAAGGACCAGAACAAAACGTACTGTTCAGTGATTGGAATGACGCCTCTTGAACAGCTGTCTCTGAATGAAGGGTTTAAATATCAGCTTAACAAGGTTGATTATAGCTATCCGGCCGCTTTAGTCAGCAACGAATTTGTGACTGATACTGCCGAGTTGACTTTTGACTCTGGGATAATAGCCTTCATTCAAAGTAAAGACTGAGCGACACACTGCTCGTTCAATAAATGAAGATGAATAATCCTAACCAAGAAACTGAAAGAGTCAATTTTCAATGTAACAAGCAATGAACACTCGTCTATATTAGGAGTGTATCATTGCTTTTTTCCTTACTTAAGTATAAAAGAGAGACAATGATGAGTCGATAATCATCATAAACAACATCTCAATTCGAAAAATTACTATTTCGAACGATATATATTATGTTAAACTATAATAAATAATAAATGATACGAATACATAAAAACTATTTTAGATAATGAATAGAGGTATGGACATGATTAATAGAAGAAAGTTTTTCCGATGCAGGATTAAGGGGTTCAAAGAGGCGACACTGATTTTGCCTGCAGAACAAGACAGGGTCTATAAGGTTACTTTAAGAAATATCAGTGGCAATGGTCTGTCATTTGTAAGCAGAGAAAAATTCATGATATCTGAATTTCTTACCTATACCTTTAAGTTTAATCTGGAAGATGAGGACTTTGAACTTAAAGGCTGTATTGTGAGAAAAAATGGAGAAGAGGATCGTTACACTAAGTACGGGGTCAAGCTGGTTCCATTATCTGTAAAAGAAGAGTCAAAACTGATTAGTGTTATTAACAGATATCAGACCAAACAGTACCGAGATGATCTATTCTCTAAAGATTGAACTGAGTTCTGCAATAAAGGGGTATGTAAAACGACTGAAATCACACTACGTAACATTTGAGAGTGTGGTTTTTGATTATAGGCTTCAATCCAAAGCTGACAGGTTAAAGATTTTAAGGAATAAATAGATCGATTTATACTAATTTTTACATAAGCAAAAAAGACCTGCAGATGTTAATTACTTAACATCTGCAGGTCTACGATTTTTTTGTATTATACACGCTCAACTTTTCCTGATTTTAAAGCGCGGGCAGATACCCATACTTTTTTAGGTTTTCCATCAACCATGATACGAACTTTTTGTAAATTCGCAGCGAAGCGACGTTTTGATTTGTTGTTAGCGTGTGAGCGGTTGTTTCCGCTTCTAGCTTTACGTCCAGTTACAAAACATTCTTTAGCCATTTTTTCTCCTCCTTCGTGCATAGCCTCATCTATCGAAGCTAAATCATACTTATATAAGATAGCATAAATAATCGGATGTAGCAAGTTTTTTTTGGAATCTTTCAAGGGAATTACCTTTACACTGATTAGTGAAAAACATTACCGCAGACACCCGCTACAACACGGAATCAGTAAGAGGATTTTACATTTCTTCTATAAAAAGAGCTGCAAACAGTGTATACTGATAAGTAGGATAATAATTAGTGTAATCGTTTGATTAATCAGTACCCTAAGGCAGGTTCAGCTCGTACTTGTCTTTTTTTATTGAGTGCGTTATGCTAAAATATGTTTGAATATCAAAGAAACCTTTTTAACTTAATTATAATTCAGTGTGGGAAGGGGAAAGAGGATGAGTGTTCAAATGAATAATGAATTTGGAACAATCGAAATGTCAAATGATGTTATTTCTACTGTTGTTGGAGGAGCAGCTACAGAAATCTTCGGCATTGTCGGAATGGCCAGTCGAAAGCATGTTAGAGACGGTCTGAATGAAATACTTAATCGAGAGAATTTTTCCAGAGGCGTTGTCATTCGTCAGGAAGAAGGCGAAATTGCCGTTGACGTGTATATAATCGTCAGCTATGGCACTAAAATTACTGAAGTTTCAAAAAATGTACAGGAACGTGTAAGATACCAGCTCGAAAATGATTTAGGCATTGTGACGCAATCAGTTAATGTGTTTGTTCAAGGTGTCAGAGTTCAAAACGAGATGTAAGCCATAGTCACTTATTTTACGGTGACAAAGGAGGATAATGGAAAAGTGGATGTTAAGAAATTAAATGCAAAGAAATTTAGGGATATGGTGATCCTCGGTAGAAATCGCCTTGATGAACATACTGAATACGTTAACTCATTAAATGTTTTTCCAGTACCGGATGGCGATACTGGAACTAATATGAATCTATCATTTACAAGTGGATCTGCTGCTGTAAAGGACTCTTCTAGTGATCACATGGGAGAAGTAGCTCAGTCACTGGCAAAAGGTTTGCTGATGGGAGCACGCGGTAACTCAGGTGTTATTCTCTCTCAGCTCTTTAGAGGATTCTCTAAAGCTCTGGAGGGCAAAGAAGAAGTTGCAGCCAAAGATTTGGCAGAAGCTTTTCAGGCGGGTGTAGACACTGCTTATAATGCAGTAATGAAACCAGTTGAAGGAACTATCCTGACTGTGGCGCGTCAATCAGCTAAAGCCGGATTGAAAAAAGCGGAAGAAACTGACAATGTCGTTGCTATTATGGAAACAGTGCTGGATGCTTCCAAAAAGTCACTGAAAAAAACACCGGACTTACTGCCCATCCTGAAAGAAGTTGGAGTAGTCGACAGTGGCGGTCAGGGCCTTGTTTATATTTATGAAGGATTCTTATCTTCTTTAACAGGAGAGGAACCGGCTGAAGAAGAACATGAGCTGGAAGAACTGGTACGTGCTGAACATCACCGAAGTGGTGTGCATGAACACGTTAATACTGAAGACATTACTTATGGTTACTGTACTGAAATTATGGTGCGTATCGGCGAGGGTGAAACAGTCGAAGAGGAATTTGATTATGAAGCGTTTCGTAATTACCTCGACAAATTAGGAGATTCACTGCTAGTAGTTGCTGACGAAGAAGTTATTAAAGTGCACGTGCATACTGAAAGACCGGGAGAAGTCATGAATTACGGACAGAAATTCGGATCTTTAATGAAGATTAAAGTCGACAATATGCGTGAACAACATTCTGAGCTGTCTCATTCGGAAGAAAAGAAAGTTTCGAAAAAAGATTTCGCAGTTGTAGCCATTGCACCGGGAGAAGGCTTGAAAGAATTGTTTGAAAGTCTGGGAGTCGATTGTGTGCTTCAAGGCGGACAGACGATGAATCCTAGTACAGAAGACATTGTGAAAGCAATGGAAAGTGTACCTGCTAAAAACTATATTGTACTGCCAAACAACAAAAACATCTTCATGGCAGCTGAACAAGCAGTTGAGGTTATTGAAGATAATGCTGCGGTTGTTGAAACGCGAACAATTCAACAGGGTCTGACGGCTATGTTAGGCTACAATCCAGCACTTGATTTGGATACAAATAAGGCATCGATGACAGATGAACTTGAACTGGTTAAATCCGGTCAAGTAACGTTCGCTGTGAGAGATACTGAAATAAATGGTTTGGAAATTAAGAAAGATAATTATATGGGTATTATTGATGGTGAAATTAAAGTAACCGAATCCGATTTATACACCGTTACACTGGAAACAGTAAAACGCATGCTTGATGAAGAAAGTGAAATTGTGACTTTACTGATTGGTGAAGACGGCAGCGAGGAAGAAGCTCAAAGAATTGCAGATTATATTGAGGAAAATCATTCTGACCTGGAAGTTGAGATTCACACAGGAGATCAGCCGGTTTATCCTTACCTGATTTCAGTGGAATAAGAGTTTAGGAGAGGAATAGGAGAAACGACTTGTCATTCTGTTGTTTCCTCTATTCCTTTTTTAATGGAGAGGAGAGAGGTAGTGAGGGCGAACATTTACGACTCGGTAACAGTTCTTTCCGGTGTAGGGGAAAAAAGAGTTGAAGCACTGAAGGAACTCGGTATTCAGACAATATATGACTTGCTGACTCATTTTCCTTTCCGGTATGAGGACTTGTCAGTTAAGTCCATTGAAGAGATAGAAGATAATGAAAAAGTAGTTCTTGAGGGTACAGCCCTCTCAGATGGTGTGCTGACTTATTTTGGCCGCAAAAAGAGCCGCTTAACATTCCGCTTAAATTGCGACCATGTCATAGTCAGTGTGACGTTTTTTAATCAGCCTTTTCTGCAGAAACAAATATCAGCAGGAAGCAATTTAAAGGTCTTCGGTAAATGGGACGGTAACAGAAAAGCATTAAGCGGCATGAAAATTCTGTCGAGTGACTTGGACAACAGTAGCAGGGAAGCGATTTATCATACAACTAAAAAAATCAGACAGTCAACTTTAATCAAAATGATCAAGCAGGCTTGGGAAATTTACCAGGATGACCTAATTGATCCGATGCCCGAGAACTTGCTGGAGCGAAATGGTCTGATGCCTTTTAAGGAGGCTGTCCAGGCTATGCATTTTTCTAATGACGACCGTATTCTGGAAGAAGCCAGAGAATCACTCATATTTAGAGAATTCTTTTATTACCAGCTGAAATTGGGCTGGCGAAAATCTCAGCAAAAAAATAGTCAAAGCGGTAGCAGTATCAATTATAATGTAGAAAGCTTAAAAGGATTTTTTGAAACTCTTCCGTTTACTTTAACTGACGCTCAAAAGAGAGTAGTTAATGAAGTGTGCCGTGATTTAAAGTTACCTTCTCAAACTTTTAGGTTAATCCAGGGAGATGTTGGTAGTGGTAAAACAGTGGTTGCTGCAGCGGCTATCTTAGCAGCTAAGACAGACGGAAAGCAGACGGCTTTCATGGCACCGACAGAAATACTTGCCCAGCAGCATAAACAGTCTTTAAGCCAGATGTTTGATGAGAGCTTTTTAAATATCGAGTTACTGACAGGCTCAACGAAGCCTAAAGAAAAAAAGCGGATTTTACAGGAGTTAAAGGATGGCAAGATTGATTGTATTGTGGGAACTCATGCGCTAATTCAGGATGATGTCATTTACCATTCACTGGCCCTAGTCATAACCGATGAGCAGCACCGCTTTGGTGTAAACCAGAGAAAAAAACTGAGAGAAAAAGGGCACAACCCTGATGTGTTGTTTATGACCGCCACACCTATCCCCAGAACACTCTCGATAACAGCTTATGGAGAAATGGATGTGTCCATAATTGATGAGATGCCGGAAGGTCGAAAAAAAGTGGCAACCTATTGGGTCAGACCGAAGTATTTGGAAAGAATAATTGAGTTTGCCAAGAAAGAGGTACTTAAAGAAAGACAGGTCTACATCATCAGTCCGCTGATTGAAGAATCAGAGACATTGGATCTTGAAAATGTTACGGCATTGCATCGGCTCTATCAGGAATCAATGGGGGCTGACGTCAAAGTAGGCTTGTTACACGGTAAAATGTCCCCGGTTGATAAGGATGAAGTGATGTCAGCCTTTCAGGCTAATCAGTTGAACGTACTGGTATCCACGACTGTAATCGAAGTGGGGGTCAACGTTCCTAATGCTACACTGATGATTATCCATGATGCCGACCGGTTCGGGCTTGCCCAGCTGCATCAGCTAAGAGGACGAGTCGGAAGAGGGTTGGATGAATCCTACTGTATACTAATTGCCAATCCTAAGGGAGAAAAAGGTGCAGAACGAATGAAAGTAATCGCCGAAACATCTGACGGCTTTGCCTTGAGCGAAAAAGATCTGGAGATGAGAGGACCCGGAGACATGTTCGGTTCCAAACAGTCAGGTCTTCCCGAATTTAAGGTTGCTGATATAGTAAATGACCGACATATACTGGAAGAAGCCCGACAGCAGGCTATCGAACTGCTGAATACAGCAGAATTTCTGACTAATGAGTCTTATGATTTACTGAGAAAAGAAACAGGTATAATTAACGTAAATGAAACATTTTTAGATTAATAGTATTTTTAGGAGGAATGACAAGTGAGAATTGCAGTAGATGCTATGGGTGGGGACCACGCACCGGATGAAATTGTTAAAGGGTGTGTGAAAGCTGCTAAAGAATTTAAAGAAGTGACCTTGGTCCTGTATGGTAACGAGCAAAAAATCAGAGAAGTATTGAAAGAATCTTATGATAATATTGAAATCGTTCACGCTGAAGAAGTCATCAAGAGTGATGATGATCCGGTTAAATCTATTCGTAGAAAGAAAGAATCTTCGATGGTAAAGGCAGCCTATTCGGTGAAAAACAAGGAGAACCATGCATTGTTTTCTGCAGGAAATACAGGGGCATTGCTTGCTGCCGGTACGTTAATCATTGGACGAATGAAAGGAATAGACCGTCCAGGCCTGCTGGCTACTTTTCCCTCACTGTCAACCGAGAGAGAAGTTTTTAATATGATAGATGTCGGCGCGAATGCGGATAGTAAACCCTTGAATATAAATCAGTATGCTACTCTCGGGTCATATTACTCTAAAAAAGTTCAGGGAATAGCTCAACCGACTGTGGGTCTTTTAAATAACGGAACGGAAGAAAATAAAGGAAATGAACTCTCTAAGGCAGCGTACGCAATGCTCAAGGAAAATCAGGCGATTAATTTTATCGGAAATGTAGAAGCCAGGGATTTACTCAATGGTGTGGCAGATGTAGTTGTTACTGACGGTTTTACCGGCAATGCAGTCTTGAAGACTATTGAAGGAACGGCCTTATCCTTGATGAGTGTCATAAAAGGAACCATAATGGAGAATGGCATTAAAGCCAAAGTAGGTGGTCTGCTTCTTAAAGATAGTTTAAAAGAAGTCAAAGACTTGCTTGACTACTCTAAATACGGAGGGGCTGTATTGTTTGGGCTGAAGGCACCAGTTATCAAAACGCATGGTTCGGCAACAGCTGAACCCGTTTATCATACCATCAAGCAAATTAAAGGTATGTTGGAAACAAAGCTTCTGGAAGAACTGATTCACCATTTTGAAGGTGAAGAGCAGAAATAGGCTGTAATATATGACGCTTTTTTGTAAATTACTGAAAAAGCATAGAAATTTTTAACATTATACGATACAATTACTTTTGTTAATCAAATGATATTTTAATAATTAACTAATCAAACTATGATTAAACGTCCAGAAGTTAAATCAAAGGAGCGGAAAAAATGAGTGAACAGGAAACATTTGAAAAAGTTAAGAATATAATAGTGGAGCGACTGGGAGTAGATGAAGACAAGATCACTCGCGACACCACATTCAAAGATGATTTAGGTGCCGATTCTTTAGATATAGTTGAATTGGTCATGGAACTTGAAGATACCTTTGGTAAAGAGATTTCTGATGAAGATGCAGAACAGATTACTACAGTAGGTAAAGCTGTAGATTATATCGAAGCAAATTCTTAATTAGTACCAGTTATATTCTAGTTGTTAAAAGATGAGAAAAGTATTAAAAAATTAGTTGTAAAATTTAACTGATTGTTATAAAATTAAAAAAGAGTATTGATATTATAAGAAAATACATGTATAATTCGATTTATATTATTAAGCTTTTAATTAGAAACTGATGAAAGTTTGATAATCTTTTCGGTTTTCCGGGAAGAATAGTATAGGAGGTTAAGTAGTGGCCGTCGAACGTAGTTTGTTAGAGGTTAACAACTTAGAAACAGGGTTTAGATTTGGAGAAGTTTATCATAATGCTGTTGATGGTGTTTCATTAACATTAAAAAATAACGAGATTTTAGCAATTGTTGGAGAATCCGGCTGTGGAAAATCGACGTTAGCAACATCAATTATGGGATTACATGATCCGAAAAATACTCAAATCAAGGGAGAAGTTCTTTACAAAGACCTTAACTTGCTTGATTTAAATGAGAAGTTGTACAACCGTATTAGAGGTAACGACATTGGAATGATTTTTCAGGATCCATTGGGATCATTGAATCCATTAATGACGATTTTTAATCAGATATCTGAATCTTTAGAGTATCATTCAGATTTAAATGAAGAACAGCGTAAAGAAAGAGTACTTGAACTATTGAACCAGGTAGGAATTCCGCGTCCTGAAATGATTATGAAGGCTTATCCTCATGAACTATCCGGAGGGATGAGACAAAGGGTAGTGATAGCGATTGCTCTGGCTAACAAGCCACCTATCATTATTGCTGATGAACCGACTACTGCCCTGGATGTAACGATTCAAGCTCAGATTTTGGACCTGATGGTGGACATTCAAGATGAAACAGGGTCAGGTATTATACTTATAACACACGATTTGGGAGTCGTTGCTGAAACGGCTGACAGAGTTGCAGTTATGTATGCCGGACAAGTAGTTGAGGAAGCGACAGTTGAAGAATTGTTTGCCAACCCGCTTCATCCGTATACACGTTCTCTGCTGAATTCGATACCACATGAATTGGAAGCTGATGATGACGAGCTGCATGTTATTCACGGAACAGTACCATCCTTACAGAAACTCCCGAGGAAAGGCTGCCGATTTGCACCGAGAATTCCTTGGATAAAAGAAGAAGCACATGAAGAAGATCCAGTTTTACATGAAGTGAGTCCAAACCACAAAGTGAGATGTACATGCTGGAAGCATTTCCACTTTGAAGGGGAGGAGAAATAAAATGGGATTTATCGAAGTAAAAGATTTAAAGGTTCATTATCCGATTAGAGGTGGTGTCCTTAACACTATTCAAGATTACGTTAAAGCGGTTGATGGCATTAATTTATCCATTGAAAGTGGTAAAACTTACGGCTTAGTTGGCGAATCAGGTTCAGGAAAAACAACAATTGGTAAAACGATTATCGGTCTTGAAAAAGCTACTTCAGGCGATATCTATTACGAAGACCAGTTAGTTACCAATCGAGCAAGAAGCCGCCAGAAAAAGTACGCTGCCTATAACAAAGATGTACAGATGATCTTTCAGGATGCTACGTCTTCCATGAATCCGAAAAAACGTATTCTTGATGTAGTAGCTGAACCGATGCGTAACTATTTTGACTACACTCCGGAAGAAGTCAAACGCAAAGTTGTTGATTTGCTGGAAATTGTCGGTATGAACGCGGAAGCTATGTACAAATACCCTCATGAATTCTCAGGAGGGCAAAGACAGCGTATTGGTGTAGCACGAGCGGTAGCCAGTGATCCGAAACTGATTATTGCTGATGAGCCGACCTCTGCACTGGACTTGTCGGTACAGGCACAAGTACTTAACTTCATGAGACGTATTCAGAAAGAATACAATTTGAGTTATTTATTCATCTCACATGATTTAGGTGTGGTCCAACACATGTCTGACGATATAGCTATAATGCACAAAGGACGCTTTGTTGAGCAGGGATCGAAGAATGCCGTTTATAACAACCCTCAGCATATATATACTAAACGTCTATTATCAGCTATTCCTGATATGGATCCGACGACTAGAGCAGCACATAAAGTTGAAAGACAAAGAGTTGAAGCTGAATATGACGCGCAGGAAACGGAATACTATGACCCGGATGGTCGAGTATACGATCTTCAAGAGTTTGGAGACAACCATCTTGTTGCCTTGAAGCCAGAAGAACCTAATGCGTCACTGCAAAATGAGAAAGTGAAAACAGGAGGGGAACGTTAAAATGTGGAAAACAATAATCAGACGTTTACTTTTGATGATTCCTCAAATTTTAATTTTGAGCATTTTAATTTTCATAATTGCAGATTTCATGCCGGGGGATCCATTCACAGGAATGATTGACCCGAACTTGGATCCTGCACAACTTGAAGCACAAAGACAAGCTTTTGGCCTGAACGATCCTTTACCTGTCCGTTACGTAAGATGGGTTGGAGATGCACTGCAGGGAGACTTCGGTAGAAGCTTTAATTATCAGCAGCCGGTAGTTGCCGTTATTGGCGGACGCATGGGAAATACTATTCGTTTATCGCTGATGTCGATTATATTAACTTATGCAATTGGACTGCCATTAGGTATCCTTGCTGGTAGATACAATGAATCTGTGTTGGATAAAAGTATCTTGGTATATAACTTTGTCAGTTTCGCAGTTCCGATATTCGTTCTTGCACTACTTATGGTATGGATATTTGGATATAATCTGAACTGGTTCCCATCCAGAGGTTCTGTCAGCATTAATGCAAACACGACTTGGGAAATATGGACAAGCAGGCTGTACCACTTGCTGCTTCCTTCCATTACGACTGCAATACTGGGTACGACTTCAATTATTCAATATTTAAGAAGTGAAATAATAGATGCAAAAGTTTCTGACTATGTAAAAACTGCGCGCTCTAAGGGTGTGCCGATTCAAAAAGTTTATACAAAGCATATCTTTAGAAACGCATCACTACCCATTGCTTCAGGCTTCGGTTTCACGGTTGTAAGTTTGTTTATGGGATCTATCTTTATCGAACAAATTTTCAGTTACCGTGGCATGGGATTTTTATTCCTCCAGTCAATCAATACGCGTGATTACAGTGTTATCTTTGTGCTCGTATTGTTCTATGGATTCTTAGGTTTGATAGGAACTTTAATCTCAGATTTAACCTTGATGGCTGTAGATCCAAGAATTCGAATTGATTAATTGAATGTTTATTTTAGAAGGGAATGAATAAATCTTATGGCAGCAAATCAAGATGCAGAAGCTGCAGTTTTGTCAGATGACATGGCCGCGTCTTCTCCGCCTATGGGAGTTAAAGTAATTGCTCGTGAATTCATGAAGGATAAACTAGCTCTGCTTTCACTGATTCTATTAATTGTGATATTACTCACAGTGTTTATCTGGTCCTTTGTTGTAGACCAAGCTGCAGTTACAACTGTCAGCTTATGGGATTCCTATTTACCACCAATGTCTATGAGTGAAGATCCTGTTCATGAAGGGACGAGGTATATTTTAGGAACGGATTCAGCTGGTCGAGATATCTTTGGCTTACTCGTTATTGGAGCAAGAAATTCTATAATACTTGGATGGTCAGTAACAGTTGTTACAAGTGCTATCGGTATTGTAGTTGGTATTTTAGCAGCTTACTATGCAGGATTAGTAGATAATATTCTTATGCGTATTATTGATTTTATTATGATATTACCTCAGTTAATGATTATCATTATTTTCGTTACAATTGTACCGAACTACAATGTAGTTACTTTTGCATTGATTCTGATAGTGTTCAACTGGCATGGTCCAGCAAGATTCATTAGGGGCCGGGCTTTAACAGTTGGTCGTCTGGATTTCATCAGTGCATCAAGAACAATGGGGACACCTTCACTGGTTATCATGCTTCGAGAAATGATGCCTAACATAAGTTCACTGATCATCGTCAACTTGACGTTGAGCTTTGCAGGCAGTATCGGCTTAGAAACAGGGTTAACATACTTGGGATTCGGTTTACCGACCGGCACACCAAGTTTGGGGACGTTAGTTTCCTATGCCACCAATCCAGATATTCTGGAGAATAGAGCTTGGGTTTGGTTACCGGCTTCGACACTTATTTTAGTGTTGGTGTTGTGTATAAACTACGTCGGTCGAGCGCTTCAACGTTCAGCAGACGCTAAACAAAGATTAGGATAAGAGAAGGGGAGAAAAACTATGTCAAACAAGAAAAAATACAGCATGCTTGCGAGTACTGCTGCAGTAGCGTTCATCTTGGCAGCCTGTGGGAATGGCGACAATGGTGATACGACTGATGGTAACGGGG
The DNA here is from genome assembly GCA_007692455.1 of Alkalibacterium sp. Taxonomy (GTDB): domain Bacteria; phylum Bacillota; class Bacilli; order Lactobacillales; family Carnobacteriaceae_A; genus Alkalibacterium. Next base: position 233,501 of record RECC01000036.1, read on the forward strand.
TAGACGATAACGGGGCTTCTGAAGAAGAAGTAGATGATGTTGACGGTGACGATAACGGAAACGACGAAGCAGCTAGTGACGAGCCTCAACCAATCGAATTCGAAACACGCGTAGAAAACGAAGGTGAACCTATAGATGGCGGTACAATGAGTATCGGATATGTATCTGATTCTCCGTTTACAGGTATTTTCAGTTGGGAATTATACAGTGGTAATCCTGATGCCATCGTAATGGGTTATACTATGGGAACTTTAATCGGTTCTGACGAGAACTTCCAATTCGATGATTCAGGTGCAGCTACTGTTGACGTAGACCAAGACACAAATGTCGTAACGATTACACTTCAAGACGGCGTTCTATGGCACGATGGTGAACAGGTAACAGCTGATGATATCGCATTTACTCACGAAATTATCGGTCACCCGGACTATCCTGGTGTACGTTATTCTTCAGATATGCAAAACATCATAGGTATGGAAGCATACAAAGCTGGAGAAGCTGACAGCATTGAAGGAATCACTGTTGTTGATGATTTAACACTTGAAATTGAATATGAGTCTGTTGGAGTACAAATGCTTCAAGCAGGTGGCGGAATCTGGTCATACGCTGCGCCACGTCACTATTTAGAGGATATTCCAGTTTCAGAATTGGAATCAGCACCTGAAATTCGTGAAAATCCAATTGGATTCGGTCCGTTTAAAGTGGACAACATTGTACCAGGTGAATCTGTATCTTACTCAAGATTTGAAGATTACTACAGAGGCACTCCAAATATTGAGCGTTTAGAACTTGAAACAGTACCAAGTTCAACAGCTGTAGCAGCTATGGAAAATCACCAGTTTGATTTATTCTTAAGCATGCCAACGGATCAATACGAAAACTTTGAAAATATTCCAGGATATACAGTATTGGGTCGTGGAGAAAACGCCTATACGTATATCGGATTTAAATTAGGTGAATGGGTAACTGAAGGCGACGACATTGACCAGCCTCAGAACGTTCCAAACCCTGATGCTAAAATGGCTAACAAAAACTTAAGACAGGCAATGGCATACGCTATGGATAACGATGCTGTTGGTGCACGTTTCTACCAAGGATTACGTAGCCGTGCAACATCACCAATCATTCCTAACTTTGCTGACTACCATGCAGATGATTTAGAAGGATACCCATATGATCCTGAACGTGCTATGGAGTTACTGGACGAAGCAGGATATGAAGATACAAATGGCGACGGCTGGCGTGAAACACCAGAAGGTGAAGAGTTAGTTATTAACTTTGCATCAATGTCTGGTGGAGATGTGGCTGAACCGATTTCTGAATACTATATGCAGTCATGGAGAAACATAGGATTGAATGTACAACTGCTTGACGGCCGTCTACATGAGTTTAACTCATTCTATGACCGTGTAGAAGCAGATGATCCAAATATCGACATCTACCAAGGAGCTTGGGGAACAGGTACTGATCCAACTCCAGATGGATTATATTCTCGTTACGCACCATTCAACTATACTCGTTGGGCGTCCGAAGAAAATGATGCCTTTATGGAAGATATGCTTAGCGAAGAAGGATTTGACACTGAATGGCGTGCAGAGGTATTTAGAGATTGGCAGGAATACTTCATGGAAGAATTACCAATTATTCCAACACTATTCCGTAACGAAGTCTTCCCAGTTAATAACCGTGTAGGAGCTTACGATATCGGATTTGGAGTTGATCCAGATACTGATGGAGCAGGAATCCACACATGGTACTTGATTGATGAAGATCGTGCAACAGAATAAATTAGTTCAATTAATTAAAGATTTGACTATCTAGTTTCGCTCAAAAATCGCTCAATCGGCTAAAGAGATTTAACTCTCTTTAGCCGATTTTTTTGGTTTAAAATAATTGTAGTTATCTTAAAAATAGAGTATTATGGAAAAGTAACTCGTGTGAGTGTTTCACAATATAATTCGAATTAAAAATACTAAAGATAGAAGGAATCAGTATGTTTTTAGCATGGAAAGAAATTAAATACTCTAAGACTCGCTTTGCCTTAATCATTGGTGTAGTGGTCTTAATCTCTTACCTCGTATTTTTCCTTACCGGTCTAGCTTATGGACTGGCTCAGGAAAATAGGACAAGCATCGATAAATGGGACGCTACAGGTATCATCCTGGCTGATGAGTCGAATTTAAATATTAATATGTCTATGTTTCCGAAAGATCAGATGGATGAAGTGGATGCAGAAGAGACAGCCAGCTTAGGTATTGCCAGCAGTGTTATTCAGCTGGAAGAGGAGACTGATGATGACAGTAAAATCAATGTCACTTTTTTTGGTATTGATGGAGATGAATTCATAACCCCTGAAATTACAGATGGAGATATGTTTTCCGATGCCAACGAAGTAGTCGGGGATTTGAGTCTTAAGGAAGAAGAAGGCTATGAGATTGGAGATGAACTGTCTCTTGCTGGAATGGATACAACAGTCACTCTGGTAGGTTTTACAGAAAATTCCAAGTTTAACGTTGCTCCGGTTCTCTATACTGATCATGAGACTTACCAGCATATTCGAGCTAGTGGTTTTGGGGAACGGGAAGAAGAAATTATCAGTGCAATAGTTGTACGCACCGCTGATGATACTCTGGAGGAAGTCTCTATAGGGACTGATGATTTGGAATTATATGAAATAAATGAATTTATCAGTAACTTACCGGGCTATAACGCTCAAGTTCTTACTTTTGGTTTAATGATAGGCTTTTTAGTCCTTATTGCTGCGATGATTATCGGGATTTTCATCTATGTACTGACACTACAAAAATCTTCAATGCTTGGAGTCATGAAAGCTCAGGGGATTTCATCAACATACATTGGAAAATCAGTAGTCGGACAGACATTCTTGTTGAGTACAATTGGCGTATTGACTGGATTGGGGCTGACACTTGGTACAGGCTTAGCACTGCCTAATGCAGTTCCTTTTCAAAATAACGGCTTGTTTTTTGTATCGATTACAACCTTATTGATTGTAGTTGCTTTACTGGGGGCCTTTTTCTCGGTTAGAACAGTAGTTAAAATTGACCCGCTTGAGGCAATAGATTAGGAGATAGACGTATGAAACTAATAGAATTAAAAGATGTAACTAAATCCTTCGATGATGGAAGAAAGAAAATAGAAGCATTAAAGACGACAAACTTTTCAGTAGAAGAAGGGGAGTTTGTATCGATTATTGGACCGAGTGGATCAGGTAAAAGCACATTTCTGACCATTATTGGTGGATTACAGACGCCTTCAAAAGGAAAAGTATATATTAATGATGAACAGTTCAGTGAACTTGCGGAAAAAGAGCGGGCCAAGAAGCGGTTCAGGGAAATCGGTTTTATACTTCAGGCTTCCAATTTAATCCCTTTTCTTACGGTTAAAAATCAGCTCCAGCTCGTTAATAAGATTAACAAAGAAAAATTCGATATCAAGCAAGTTGAATCGCTTTTGAGTGATCTTAAAATCGAAGAATTGCAGGATAAGTACCCTGGTGATCTATCAGGAGGGGAACGTCAGCGAGCAGCAATTGCACGTGCGCTTTATCATGACCCTTCCGTTATTTTGGCAGATGAACCGACAGCCAGTTTGGATACGGACCGAGCATTTGAAGTTGTAGAGATTCTAGCCAGAGAAACTAAGAAAAAGAAAAAGGCTACTATAATGGTTACCCATGATGAACGTCTTACAGATTATTGTGATTCCGTCTATATCATGAAAGACGGCGTACTAAATAAAAAATAATGAAAGCAGGGGAAGTATGAGCAAATCAGTTAGTGTCATTGGAGCAGGTGTTGCTGGTTTAGCCAGTGCCATTCGACTTCAGAACGCAGGATATCAGGTTACCATTTATGAAAAAGAAAAAATGGCTGGTGGTAAAATGCATCAGCTGAAAAAAGATGGTTTCACTTTCGATGTGGGACCCAGCATTGTTATGATGCCGGAGCTATACAGAGAAGTGTTTGAGCTGGCAGGCAGAAACCCTGATGATTACATTCCTATGGAACGACTGGACCCGATGTATTCAGCATATTTTGAAAATGAGAAAATTGACGTCTCTTCTGATTTAGTTAAATTGGTAGAGCACCTTGAGGGGCTTGGAGAGGAAGATGTCATTGGTTTTTTAGCATACTTAAAAGATATTTATGAGCGTTTTATAGTTGCAAAAAAATACTTTATACAAAGACCTTTTCGGCATGCCTCAGATTTTTATAATCCCTTTATGATTAAGCAAGCTTTAAAATTAAAAACGTTTGACAGTGCGAATCATTCAATCGGAAAATACGTTAAAGACAAACGTCTGCAGCAGATATTGAGTTTCCAAACGCTATATGTCGGTATATCACCTGCCAATGGTCCATCCCTGTATACTATTATCCCAATGATTGAATACTTATATGGAATATGGTTTATTAAAGGTGGCATGTATACAATGGCCAGTTCAATGGAAAAGCTGTTTCTTGAATTGGGAGGAAAAATTGAATACAACACTGAAATTGATGAAATAGTTATTGAAGGTAAAAAAGCGACTGGGATCAAGCTGAATGGAGAAAAAATACTTTCTGATTACGTCATGTGCAATGCGGATTTTCCGTATGCAATGAAAAATTTGGTTAAAGACACCAAAGCTAAAGGAAAGTATACTGACAAGAAGATTGACAGCATGAAGTATTCCTGTTCGTGTCTGGTCATGTACCTGGGAATGGATAAGAAATATGATAAAGTGGATAATGTGCACAATTTTGTCTTTTCTCAGGATCTTGACAAAAACTTGGAGGACATTTTTGAGGGCAAATTGCTGGATAAAGCCTCTTTTTATGTGTATATTGCGTCGAAAATGGATGAATCTCTTGCTCCAGAAGGCAAAGATGGTCTTTACATCCTTATACCTGTTTCTGATTTATCTACTTCACAATATGAGTGGAATGATGAGACAGTCAGTCACTACCGCAGTCAGGTTCTAAATAAATTAAAAACAATAGAAGGCTTTGAAACGATAGAAGAAGATATTATATCCGAAAGCTACACGACTCCTAATGACTTTGAGAAAAAGTTTAATGCATACAATGGCGCTACTTTCGGTTTAAGACCTACTTTGACACAGAGTAATCATTTCAGACCTCAGGCAAAACCGAAAAATGTGGAAAATTTATACTTCACTGGAAGCAGTACACATCCCGGAGCAGGTGTACCGATTGTCCTGACTTCTGCTAAAATTGCGACTGAAGAACTAATACTGGATGATAAGTAAGATAAAAGAAGTGAGTCGGCCTGATAGCCGACTCACTTCTTTTTTAGCGGAGATTATTAAGTAGCTTAAGTGTTAAGCCTTATAAAATAGAAATATTTGAACTGCTAGGCGAAAGTCTACTTAATGCCTGTACATTCCATTCAGATATTATGTTAAAGTGAGAAATAACGTGAAAGATAGTTCGCTACACCATGTTCATGGTTGGTGACTGCGGTAATATCATCCGCGATATTTTTGAGAGACTGTATACCATTTGCCATGACAACGCCATGTCCAGCATACTGTATCATTTCATAATCATTTTCCTGATCGCCAAATGCTAAAATATCTTTTCGGTCAATACCGTAATAAGAGGCAATACGTTCAAGGCCAAGAGCTTTCTGTACTCCTGCAGCTACAACTTCAAGGCAGGGGGTATCTCCTCCCCACATACGCACTTCAACTGCTCCATCATACTGTTCAATAATTTTCTGTTCAATATACGGCTGATAATCCCGAGTGGTCGTAAATACGCCGACGGAAGTTGGGTCTTCAGTAAGAATTTCCGGGCGCAGCTGTTTGCTGACTTGAATGCCTTCCGGGAAAAAATCAGGGTAAGGGATATATTCGCCTTCTATATAAATAGAACGCTGTGATTCGGCGGCAATTAGCTGAACTTCAGGATTGGATTTCAAGGATAACATGGATAATGCCAGCTCTTTACTAAGTGTTTTATGATAGTTGTGAGACCAGTCAAGCTGAGAAGGAATATGGCACCAGGCTCCATTAAAATTGACTATAGGGGTATCGAGTTTAAGTTCATCATAGTAGTAATAACTGTTTCTGTATGGTCTACCTGTAACAATGGACACTATATGTCCTTTTCGACGCAGGTTAGCCAAAACACTTTTTGTTTCGTTCGAAATTTCTGACTGGTCGTTCAGCGTCGTGCCATCCAGATCCAGTGCAATCAGTTTCTTATTCATAAGTTTTCTCCTATTCTTTACTTATTAATCATCTTTCAATAGTATAACAAATGACTTCTTAAAAGTATATTTTGTCTGTAAATTACTATAGTAATGACATGAATTGTTTAATATTTAAGTAAAATCATACATGTAAATATGTTAGAATAGGAGATGTATAAGGAGGGAACAGTATGAGTAATGAATCAACCGCTTGGACAGAAGAAGAATTAGAAGATATAAAAAATCGTATTATGCAGGCTTTGGAGCTAGTCATCGATCCGGAATTAGGAATTGATATTGTCAACTTGGGATTAGTATATGAGGTCAATGTCTTTAATGGTGGGTACTGTGAAGTAAAAATTACACTCACAACGATGGGCTGCCCGTTAGCTGACGTTATTACAGAAGATATTTTAAATGCTGTGAAGACTGTACCTGAAATCACCGAAACAGATGTCAAATTAGTCTGGTATCCAGCTTGGGACACTTCTAGAATGAGCCGATATGCTCGAATTGCATTAGGAATTAGATAGTTAAAACTCTCAAAGGTGCTGGGCAAACGATTCTGGCATCAGCGAGAGTTTCTTTTTGCTTTAAATAATTCAAACCTTATTGGAAGGTGAAAAATATGACCTACGTTCCTCTTCAAGTTATCAGCTCGTATTCCTTGTTAAAAAGCACTGTGTCAATTTCTTCCTTAATTGATCAGGCAAAGAAAATGGGATACAAAGCAATTGCACTGACCGATTATAATGTACTTTACGGTGCAATTGAATTTTATGAAAAAGCTAAAGAAAATAATATCAAACCAATTTTGGGGATGACTGTTGAATTGGATGAGACAGAAAGCTTTTCCAATCCACTGGAAATGGTATTATTGGCTAAAAATAAAATCGGCTTTCAGTCTCTCATGAGTCTCTCAACAGATAAAATGCTTAACAAGGTAAACCTCTCTGTAGAAGATATAAAACCTTTTCAGGAAAGCCTTGCAGCCGTATTGCCAGTTTGTGAGCAAGAAGAATTATGGGGGCTTCTGGTCAATCGTAACGAAAATATTCTCGCGGTTCTTAAAAACTGTAATGCTATTTTTGATGACTTCTTTGTTGGTATAAGATGGGAACAGGACAAGTCTGAAGAAATAGGTATTGTGCTCGAATTACTAGAAACCTTGAATATCGACTACCTCGTCAGCGAACCTGTTTATTATTTAGATAAAAAAGACAAGTCAGCCATCAAGGTTTTGAATGCCATTGAAAATCAGGAGAAACTGGATACAGACCATGTCTCTGATAATCAGGTTGATTATAGTCTGAAACACAGCAATGGGGTAGAGAGCTTTTATGAAGAAAAGCAGCTGTCTAAGGGAATTAAAAAGACGGCAGAATTAGCAGAGAAAATGAACATAGAATTTTCCTGGGAGTCCGTATTGCCGGAGTTTCCTAAACCAGGTGGTGTCTCTTCTGAAAAGTATCTCGAGGAAATTGCGCATGAATGGTTAAACAATAAGATAAAAGACCCGCCAGAGGCATATACTGAACGACTGACTAAAGAACTATCCGTCATCAATAAGATGGGGTTTGCTGATTATTTCTTGATAGTCTGGGATTTGATGGACTACGCACACAAGCAGAATATCGTCACCGGGTCGGGACGAGGATCAGCAGCAGGTTCATTGGTATCATATGTACTTCGTATCACGGATGTTGATCCCATCGAATACGATTTACTTTTTGACCGCTTTTTAAATGAAGAAAGATTTACCTTGCCGGATATTGATTTGGATTTTCCAGATGACAAGAGAGAAATGATTCTGAACTATGTATTTAAAAAGTACGGAAAGGATCATGTGGCCCAAATTGCAACATTTGGTACATTTGCAGCAAAAATGGCAATAAGAGATACAGGCAGAACACTCGGCTTGTCTACGGAGGAGCTTAAAAGATGGTCAGCCGCCATTCCAAGTCAACCGGGTATTACCTTGAAGGAGGCTTATAGTTCTTCTACTGAGCTGAAGAATCTGATTCAAGAGAATGACTTAAATCGTCAGATATTTTCTATTGCCGTCAGCATTGAGGGATTACCTCGTCATGTCTCAACACATGCGGCTGGGGTGGTTATTTCCAGAAACAAGTTGACTGATCTGACACCTCTTCAGGAGGGAAGCGGCGTTATGCCGCTTACTCAATACACTATGGGTGATGTTGAAAAAGTCGGACTGTTGAAAATGGACTTTTTAGGTTTAAAAAATCTGACTATACTAGCGAATTGTCTTAAATACACTAAGGAATTAAAGGGAACTATTGAAGAAAAACTGGATAAGATTCTCTTGTCAGACTCCCAGACTATAAAATTGTTCAGACTAGGTAATACGAACGGTATTTTTCAGTTTGAATCTCCGGGGATAAAGAGAGTTCTGAAAAAACTGGAACCAGACAATTTTGAAGATATTGTAGCTGTTAACGCCCTGTATCGTCCAGGACCAATGGAACAAATCGATACTTTCATTGCCAGAAAAAAAGGTAGGGAACCCATTGAATATCTGCATCCTGATTTGAAAGATATCCTCTCGGTAACTAATGGTATTATTGTTTATCAGGAGCAAGTTATGAAAGTCGCTTCCAAGATAGCGGGCTATTCACTTTCTGAAGCTGATATATTAAGAAGAGCAATTTCCAAGAAGATTAAGAAAGAGATAGATGCAGGGCGCAACCAATTTGTTGCAGGTGCCAAACAAAGAGGGTATACCGAAGAAGTAGCTACTGAAATTTATAATCTCATTGAGCGCTTTGCCAACTACGGCTTTAATCGTTCTCATGCGGTGTCTTACTCCAAACTGGCGTTCCAGCTGGCTTATTTTAAAGTGCATTTCCCGGCATCGTTCTATGTATCGTTATTGCGAGAATCTACTAATAATAAAGAAAAGGTAAGAAAGTATATACTTGAAGCCAAAAAGCAGTCGATTATATTGAGACCACCTTCCATTAATGAAAGTTTCGAAAATTTTTCTGTCTCAGAAGGGGCTATTGTTTTTGGGTTGGATAGTGTTAAAGGGCTGCGTAAAGACTTTATACGTGACCTCCTTTCGGAACGTAGACAAAATGGCCGCTATACAGATTTGATTAACCTGGTTTCACGAATAGACCAGCGGTGGAGAAAAAGCAGCCTTTTAGTACCATTAATTCAATCGGGGTCTCTTGATGATTTTCCTGACAACAGAAACACAATGCTGCACTCACTTGAGCCTGTTTTAGACAGCATTTCTATGAGTAACGGCAATGTCGAGTTGTTTGAATCGCTTGCCCCACGAACGGAAGTTCAGCCTTCTCTCTCTTCAAAAGAAAAGCTTCGCCAGGAATTTGAATCCACTGGGTTCTATCTTTCTGGCCATCCTACAGAGCAGTACGCAGACTTTGCTACACAGTTTCTGATGGAATCAGATAATAAGCGTGTCTCAGATTATGTTGTAAAGGTTGAATCAATTAAAAAAATTCAAACTAAACGTGGGGAACCAATGGCGTTTGTCACTGTCTCGGATTCATCTGGAGAAGCTGCTGCGGTTTTGTTCCCTGAAAATTACCGTAAGTTCAGTAAGTACTGTATGGAAGAATCGGTTATTCTAATTAACGGCAAGGCAGAATGGAAAAAAGACCAGTTAAATATTTTGGTTAATTATATTAAAGAAGTCTCTGATAAACGAGAAGAGCACAGACGTCTATTTTTGAAAATCGATCACCTTAACAACAATCAGGATAAATTAAAAAGCACCTTGTCTGTTCTTCAAAAATTTAAAGGCACAGTGCCTGTCATTGTGTACGATTCAGTAACTAAGCGAAAAGAGACATTAAAAGAACAATTTTATACTGATCCAACAGATAAATGTCTCGCAGAACTTAATAAAGCATTAGGAGAAAAAAATGTAATTCTGAAAAATAATAGAAATTAGCTTTAATATCAGCTTAACCGAAGACTTTTGTCTCAATTAATGATAAGATAATAAATGTATGTAAATATGTCAGGTTTTAGTGTAAAATAGCTTCTGTACGTTTTTGCGTATTCTTTATCTGGATGGATTACATATTCCTGTCCTAATTAAACAGACAGGAAAATGAAGAAAAATGCATTGAAGGTGGATTATAATGAAAAGAATTGGAGTACTGACAAGCGGAGGCGATGCTCCGGGTATGAATGCTGCCATTAGAGCTGTAGTGAGAAAAGCACTTCATGAAGGTATGGAAGTGTATGGAGTTAACTATGGTTTTGCAGGATTGGTTGCCGGAGATATCAGAAAATTAAATCGTCGTGACGTAGGTGACATGATTCAAAGAGGTGGAACGTTTTTATATTCTGCCAGATACCCTCAGTTTGCCACAGAAGAAGGCCAGCTAAAGGGAATTGAACAACTGAAGCGCTTTGGTATTGAAGGGTTAGTTGTAATTGGGGGTGACGGTTCATATCGTGGAGCTTACGCCTTGACTAAACGCGGTTTTCCTTGTGTAGGCATACCTGGAACAATTGATAACGATATTCCTGGGACTGACTACACTATTGGATTTGATACGACTATCAATACTGTTCTGGATGCACTTGACAGAATTAGAGATACGGCAACGTCTCACGTTCGTACCTTTGTAATTGAAGTAATGGGTCGAGATGCCGGTGACATTGCTCTCTGGACAGGAGTAGCCAGTGGAGCTGAGCAGATCATTATTCCTGAGAAGGGATTTGATATTACTGAAGTTGCTGAAAATATCAGGGACGGCAGAGAAAAAGGTAAAAAACACAGCATCATTATTCTTGCAGAAGGTGTAATGGACGGCAATGAATTTGCTGAAAAGCTGGATGCCATTGACAACTTCCATGTCAGAGTAACCGTGCTGGGACACGTGCAAAGAGGTGGTTCACCTACTGCACGAGACAGAGTACTTGCCTCTCAGTTTGGTGCAAAGGCTGTTGACACATTGAAAGATGGTCAAGGCGGAGTTTGTATGGCAATAAAGAATGAGAAGATTATTGTAAGAGATATTGTCGAAACATTAGACAATATGACACATACACCAAATCTCGATTTATACAAATTAAATCAAGAAATATCCAATTAGTACTTTTTCCAGATAAAGAGCTCAGTAAGGTGTTATTTGTATTAAAACTATACTAAATTATAGGAGTGTTATATCAAAATGAAGAAAACTAAAATAGTTTGTACCATTGGTCCCGCAAGTGAATCCTTAGATACGCTTGTCAAGTTAATTGAAGCCGGCATGAATGTAGCCCGTTTGAATTTCTCTCATGGTGACCATGAAGAGCACATGAATCGTATTGTAAATATCCGTAAAGCATCAGAACAGACAGGTAAAATGGTCGGAATTATGCTGGATACTAAAGGTCCTGAAATTCGTACCAACAACATGAAAGATGGAAAAATCACCATCACCAAAGGTGACACTGTTCGCATTTCCATGAACGAAGTTGAAGGAACGAAAGAACGTTTTTCAGTTACCTACAAGGAATTGATTAATGATGTTACTCCAGGTTCAAGTATCTTGTTGGATGATGGTCTTATTAACCTCCTTGTTACAGATATCGATCGTGATAATGAAGATATCGTAACAACTGCTCAAAATACTGGTATTCTTAAAAACAAAAAAGGTGTTAACGTTCCTGGTGTATCTGTTAACTTGCCGGGTCTGACAGACAAAGACAGATCTGATATCCAGTTCGGTTTAGATAACGGAGTGGACTATATTGCAGCATCTTTCGTCAGACGTGCATCTGATGTTTTAGAAATTACTGAAATTCTTGAAAAGCAGGACAAAATGCATGTACAGATTATTCCTAAAATTGAAAACCAGGAAGGCGTAGATAACCTGGAAGAAATTCTAGCTATTTCAAACGGCTTAATGGTCGCTCGTGGTGATTTGGGAGTTGAAATTCCAACTGAGGACGTGCCGATTGTTCAAAAACGCATGATTAAATTATGTAACGATGCAGGTAAGCCGGTTATCACTGCAACACAGATGCTGGACTCCATGCAGGCAAACCCACGTCCGACTCGTGCGGAAGCTTCCGACGTTGCCAATGCCATTTTTGACGGTACAGACGCAATTATGCTTTCAGGTGAAACAGCAGCTGGAGATTACCCGGTTGAATCTGTTCAAACTATGTATAATATTGCGATTCGTACGGAATCAGCATTAGTTAACCAGGATGCATTTGCTTTGAAAGCTTATGATCAAAACGATATGACTGAAGCAATCGGTCAGGCAGTTGGACACACAGCTAAGAATCTGAATATTTCTACAATCGTAGCGGCAACCGAATCAGGACATACAGCTCGTATGATTTCTAAGTTCCGTCCGAAAGCAGACATTCTAGCTGTTACTTTCAGCGAAGAAACTGCTCGTGGATTGGCTTTACAGTGGGGTGTACAGCCGACTGTATCTGAAAAACCAACGTCAACAGACGATATGTTCAATCTTGCTACTCAGAAAACTGTTGAAATAGGCTACGCAAAAGAAGGCGATCTGATTCTTATTACTGCTGGAGTTCCAGTTGGTGAAAGAGGAACTACAAACGTTATGAAGATTCAATTAATTGGATCCAAACTGACAAACGGACAAGGTGTCGGTTCTGAATCAGTTATCGGTAAAGCTGTCGTTGCTTCTTCTGCTGAAGAAGCAATGGAAAAAGCAATCGAAGGCGGCATTTTAGTGGTTAAAAACACTGATAAAGACTATCTGCCTGCAATTGAAAAATCTGCAGCTATTGTAGTAGAACAAGGTGGCTTGACATCTCACGCAGCTGTTATTGGTATAGCGATGGGTATTCCAGTTATTGTTTCTGCCGAAAATGCAACTGAACTAATCGAACAGAATGAATTAATTACTGTTGATGCTAGACGTGGAATTATTTACCGCGGAGCAACAACTGCCATTTAATTTAAATCTATATTAAAATTATGATAGCAAGAAGATGAGATAATGATTGATAGGATTCGGACACTCTGTTAAAAATCAGCAGTCCCTGCGAACTTCTAGAAAATCGTTATCTCATTTTTTATAAAGTAAAGGAGACAGATATGAATACAAATTTAGCGGCTGAACTGACAGCCATCGTTACAGATAAAAATGACAAGCAGCTGTTTGTACAGAAAAATGGCTTAACTTATAAAGTGCTCTCTGAAGTGGATGCTGAAATAGGGGATGTCTTAAATGGATTTGCCTACACAGATAAAAATGACCAACTGGTATTCATAACAGATATACCGGACATCAGACCGAACCATTATGGCTGGGGAGAAGTAGTCAAAGTCAATCACAGATTAGGTGTGTTTGTTGATGTAAACTGGCCGGATAAAGATATAGTCCTATCTATGGACGATTTACCTGCCGAAGGACGATTATGGCCAAAAGAAGGCAATAAGGTTTTTGTCACTATTTCAGTTGATAAAAAAGACCGAATCTGGGCGAAACCAGCTGATGAAGAACAGTTCTTCCAGGATTTTGTAGAAGGAACGAAAGACATGCACAATTCGGATTTCACCGGTGTCACCTTTTCTTTGAAAAAAAGCGGCACATATGCACTTACTGAAGACAAGCACATTCTTTTTATACACCCAAGCGAAAGAGAGAAAGAGCCTCGGCTAGGTGAGACTATCTCAGCCAGAGTAATTGGTCTTAGAGAAGACGGTGTGTTGTACGCTTCAATGAAACCGAGAGCGCACGAAGTAATGGAAGAAGATTCCCTTATGCTTCTTGAAGTTTTGAAGCGTTCTGAAAATCATAAAATCCCTTATCACAATAAAACCAATCCTGAAGATATCAAGCTCCAGTTTGGAATCAGCAAGGGACAGTTCAAGCGAGCTGTTGGTAGATTGATGAAACAGGGCTGGGTGAGTCAGGATGAAACGGGAACATTTTTAATTAAAAATCCTGAAGATGAAGAGAAATAAGGTTGAGTCTTTTTAATGATTATTTTATACTTATTCTAATGAAGAGTATAACCTATCATTGATAGATGATAACCAATCTAATCTTAAGGAGTTCTTTATGAAAAAACTAGATTCCTCTTTCAAGACAATTAAACAGAAACTCCACGAGGCTGGATTCAAGCTGACTCCACAGAGAGAACTGACTGTTGAAGTTTTACTTGAAAAAGAAAAAGATCATCTAAGTGCAGAAGAAATTTATCTGCTTGTTAAAGCTAAAAATGCAGGTATTGGTCTGGCAACGGTTTACCGAACGCTGGAAATTCTGACTGAACTTCAGATAATTAATAAATTAACCTTTCAGGACGGTATCGCCCGTTACGATTTGAATATGAGTGATCAGAAGCATCAGCATCACCACCTCCTTTGTCTGAAGTGCGGTTCAATTGAAGAGGTTAAACAGGATATGCTGTTTGAAATTGAACTGGAAATTGAAAGAGAATATAAATTCAAAGTTAAGGATCACCGTTTGACCTTTCATGGCTTGTGTAAAAACTGCATTGCAAAACAAGAGGGCAGTGAGGGATAACTATGCTGAATCATACAGCTCTTGAAGATTATTTAGTATTTTTAAAAATTGAAAAAGGTCTCTCGCTCAACACAGTTGAAAGTTATAAACGGGACATCACTCATTACTTGAATTACCTAGAAAAATATTCTATAAAGGATTGGGAGGAGATTGACCGCTATATTCTTCTCTCTTTCTTTAGTGATGAACGAAAATCAAAAAAATCAGACAACACCATTATCCGCGAGTTTTCGAGCCTACGTAAATTTCATCAGTTTTTGAAACAGGAAGGCTACACTAAAGAAGACCCCATGTTGTATGTGCAGACGCCAAAAAAGTCGGATACCTTACCAAAAATCATTTCGATGGATCAGGTTGAAGTTTTACTGAATTCCCCGGATACTACAAAGCCTTTAGGAATTAGAGATCGGGCTATTATAGAAGTGTTGTACGCTACAGGTCTGCGCATATCTGAGCTGATAGATTTAACGACCGAAGAAGTACACCTCTCAATGAAACTCATCCAGGTTGTCGGTAAAGGCAATAAAGAACGCCTGATACCCATTGGGGAGCTGGGTACATACTGGCTTGATTATTATATGAATCATGCCCGACCTCACCTGCTAAATAAATCTGAAAAAGACACGACAGTGATTTTTCTCAATTCAAGAGGCAGACCCTTATCGAGGCAGGGAGTCTGGAAAAAGCTGAAGCAGCTTTCCCGTGAAGCAGGTATACAGTCTTCCATTACTCCGCATACTTTGAGACACTCCTTTGCTACACACTTGCTCGAAAATGGTGCAGACTTGAGAGTGGTACAAGAACTGCTGGGTCATTCCAATATCTCTACAACACAAATATACACTCATATTACCAAGCACCGCCTGAAAGATGTCTACTCACAGTTTCACCCAAGAGCCTGATTCTTAAAATTGACTAACAATATGCTTAAATTAAAAGGCAAGGAACAACGGTTTTCTTGCTTTTTTATGACGGCTGATTTATTCTGAAAGAAAGACTCACAAGGAGGAAAAAACATGTCATTTAAACGGATACACTTACTGGTCATGGATTCTGTTGGTATAGGCGAAGCGCCTGATGCAAAGGAATTTAATGACGAAGGTTCGAATACACTTGGTCACATCGCTGAGGAAGCAGGACTGTCCATCCCTAACCTGCAGTCGCTTGGTCTTGGGAATATTGCACCAATTAAGGGTGTCGACCCTGTCGATGATACGAAAGGGTACTACACTAAACTGGAAGAAGTATCGGTAGGCAAAGATACGATGACAGGTCACTGGGAAATAACTGGTTTAAACATTCAGACACCATTTCGCGTATTTCCTGACGGTTTTCCAGAAGAGCTGATTGATAAAATCGAAACACACACAGGCAGAAAAATTGTAGCCAACCGCCCGGCTTCAGGTACAGAAATAATTGATGAATTTGGTGAACATCAGATGGAAACAGGTGATTTAATAGTTTATACTTCTGCGGACCCTGTTTTACAGATAGCTGCACATGAAGACATTATTCCTCTTGATGAACTGTATTCAATTTGTGAGTATGTCAGAGAAATTACCAAAGAAGAGCCGTACATGATTGGCCGAATTATAGCCCGTCCATATGTTGGAGAACCTGGCAAATTCAAGCGTACAAGCAACCGACATGACTATGCACTGGATCCGTTTGGGGACACAGTACTGGATTACCTTGAGGAGGGCGGCAAAGACGTTATTGCAATTGGTAAAATCAATGATATTTTTAATGGTCAGGGTATTACCGATTCTGTTCGTACCGAGTCCAATATGGATGGTGTAGATAAACTGATTGATGTAATGAAAAGAGACTTCAATGGTCTGAGTTTCACCAACCTCGTTGATTTCGACGCCTTGTTTGGGCATAGAAGAGATGTCGTGGGCTACAAGGAAGCCTTGGAAGAATTTGATGCACGGATTCCAGAACTGCTCGACGCTCTGCAAGAAGATGATCTTCTTATGATAACTGCCGACCATGGGAACGACCCTACTCAACCAGGTACCGATCATACCAGAGAGTATGTCCCACTATTAGTTACTGGACCTAAACTCAAAGAGTCTAAAGAATTGCCTCAAGGTTATTTTGCTGACATCAGTGCAACCATTGCCGACAACTTCGGGGTGAAGAAAACTGGTTTTGGTGAGAGTTTCCTGGATTTACTAAAATAATGACTGATATTAAAGGAGAACACACTATGAATACAAATTATTTAGAAGCGGTAGAGAAAGCAGCTTCATTTCTGAAGGATAAAGGAATGCAGACACCTCAAATAGGACTGATTCTTGGATCAGGCTTAGGTGAATTGGCAGATGAGGCAACTGATACGATAGAAGTAGCGTATGAGAATATCCCGGGGTTTCCGGTATCAACTGTAGAAGGGCATGCAGGAAAGCTGGTATATGGTGATTTAGGCGGTAAAAAAGTACTGGCCATGCAGGGGCGCTTTCATTACTATGAAGGTTATTCGCTCAAAGAAGTAACATTTCCAGTTAGAGTCATGAAAGCTTTGGGTGTCAGCTCATTGGTGGTAACCAATGCTGCAGGAGGAGTGAATGAAAACTTCACACCGGGAGACTTGATGATTATTACTGATCACATCAACTTGACGAGTGACAATCCATTGCTTGGACCAAATAACAATGATTTGGGTCCACGATTTACAGATATGAGTGAAGCGTATGATAAAGGTTACCAGTCTCTTATTGAAGCTGCGGGTGAAGAAAACGGCCTGTCTGTTCAAAAAGGCGTCTACCTTGGCTTGGCGGGACCGACCTATGAAACACCAGCTGAAGTTCGCATGATTAGAACCTTAGGTGGCGATGCAGTCGGGATGTCAACTGTACCCGAAGTCATCGTTGCAAGACATGCAGGACTAAAAGTCGCAGGTATTTCATGCATTACAAACTTTGCTGCAGGCTTGCAGGAAAGTCTGAACCATGATGAAGTAGTTGAAGTAACGACTCGTGTCCGTGAATCATTTAAATCTTTAGTCAAGACGCTTATAGAAAAAATGTAAATTCAAGCTTGATAATTAATAATAAATAACCTTCGAGGATGTTTCAAAGAGTGCATTTGAAACATTCTCTTTTTTTGGAATTAGTAAAGGTATTCAATGAAATCTGTCTGATACTCAGCTAATAAATCAAGGTTTGATTTTTAACTGAGATGTAGGTATGATAGTCATGAATGATTCTTTCAGATAGTTGAATAATTATAATAGTAATAACTCAATAATAGAAATGTGGGATAAAATGACTAGTACAGATTTCAATAAAAGATTGATGGATGGCATGACCATCAGTGAAGAAAATCATCTGAAGATAAACGGAGTAGATACTGTCGCACTTGCTGAGAAATACGGAACGCCTCTTTACGTATACGATATTGATCTGGTTTTAAATAAAATCCGGTCGTTTAAAGATGCCTTTAAATGTTATGAAAAAAAGACCCAAGTAGCGTATGCCAGTAAAGCATTTTCTTCTCTTGCCTTGTATGAAAGACTGGCAGGTGAAGATGTATCTCTTGATGTAGTCTCAGGTGGAGAGCTGTATCTGGCACTAAAAGCTGGGTTTCCTGCGGACAGAATTCATTTCCACGGCAATAACAAATCTTCCCGCGAATTGAGAGAAGCCATTGCTAATGGTATTGGTTGTATAGTACTAGACAATTTTATTGAACTGACTATGCTGGAAGAAATCACTGAACAGCTTCAAAAAAACATCAATGTGCTGATTAGAGTGACTCCGGGTATTCATGCGCACACGCATGACTACATTTCAACAGGGCAGGAGGATTCCAAATTTGGTTTTGATTTGGCTTCCGGCCAGGTCGAAAAGGTCATAGAGCGACTTATGTCGTCAACTTACATTAATGCGATTGGTCTCCATGCTCATATCGGTTCCCAAATATTTGAAGTAAGCGGGTATGAAGCTGTTATAGATAAACTGATGAAAAAAGCAGATGAATGGCGTTCAACCTATCAGTTTAATCTGGAAGTGTTAAATGTAGGTGGAGGGTTCGGTATTCGTTATGTTGAAAACGACGCACCATTATCCTTGAGTGTATTTGCAGAAGCCATTATGACTGCTGTAAAAAAATCTTCAAATGAACTGAATCTTGAGCTGCCGGAGATTTGGATTGAACCTGGAAGAAGTATAGTAGGAGAAGCTGGAACGACTCTCTATACAGTCGGAACAGAAAAAGAGATTCCAGAGGTCAGAAAATATATTTCTGTTGACGGTGGAATGGCCGACAACATTCGTCCTGCTTTATATCAGGCGACTTACACGGGTGTATTAGCGAACAGGGTAAATGATGACTCTGTTGAAAAGGTATCAGTTGCAGGCAAGGCGTGTGAAAGTGGCGATATGCTGATTTGGGATATCGAGTTGCCTGAGATCAACCAAAGTGATATTTTAGCTGTTTTCAGCACAGGGGCATATGGCTATTCAATGGCAAGTAATTATAACAGGCTCCCACGCCCAGCGGTCGTTTTTCTGGAAAATGGTGAAGATTCACTGGCCATTAGAAGAGAAACGTATGATGACTATCTTAATTTAGAAATCAGTCATGCTGACAGGACGAAATAATAGGAGGGCTGCACATGCTCATTAGATATAAACCGGATTATCAGAAAATCACCATGGGCCTGCTGTCTTATGTACCCGATCTTAAAGAAACCAGTCGATTGACCAATGAAATGCAATGGTATGATCAGGAAGAAAACAGACAGTTGTTTTTATGGAAGAGTCAGGAAACTGGAGACTTGGCTGGTGTTATTGGCATTGAAGAAGAGGATGAAATTATTCTCCTTAGACATATAGCGATTAACCCGTCCTATCGTGATGAAGGTATGGCTTACAGTATGCTTGATGCACTAAATAAGACATGTTCACCTAAGAGAATTGTAGGGACACTGGAAACAGCCTCTCTTATCACTAAATGGCAGAGAGAGACAGAAAAACCTTAAAAAGTAGGAATGATGATGAATGAGAAATGGCAAGTCAATTTAGAGATTTTTGAAGGTCCTTTAGATTTGCTTTTACATCTGATTAATAAATTTGAAATTGATATTTATGATATTCCGATTAAAGACATCACAGACCAGTATTTAAGTTATATTCGTGCCATGCAGTTTCTGCAGCTGGACGTTGCGGGAGAATATTTAGTTATGGCAGCGACGCTGATGTCCATAAAAAGTCAGCTGCTTCTCCCAAGAAATGAAGAATGGGAAGAAGAGAGTGAAGCTTTTGAAGTTGAAGAAGACTCTTTAGAAACACTTCAACAGAAGCTTTTGGAGTACCGGAAATTTAAGTATGCTTCTCAGAAATTGTCAGAAAACAGAAAAGCCAGAGAAGACTATTTTTCAAAAAATCATTCTGATCTGACTCATTACCAGCAGGCCGTTCCTTTAGCTGAAGGCGAACTTGCTATAGAAGATCTGATCGGAGCTTTCGGAGAGCTACTGAAGAAAAAAGAATGGCTTGAACCGAAGCCGAACACAATTGAATTGGAAGAAGTAACCATCAGCGAAAAAATCGCCTGGCTGGAAAGTAAATTCAGTAAACAACGAAGAAGAATCTCTTTTAGAACACTGCTGAATATACCGACAAAGAAAGAGTTTATTGTTACGTTTTTGGCGGTGCTCGAGTTGATTAAAGAAAATAAACTGTTAATTGAGCAGTTTGAAAGTTTCGGCGAAATATACTTAAGCTCAGTGAGTGCTTAATGAAAGGGTCTATCTAGTATGAAAGAATTAGCTGCGTATGAGGCATTGTTATTTATAGCAGGTGAAGAAGGACTGAAGCTGGAGGAGCTAGCTCAACTGACCCGCTCTACTGCGGATCATGTCAGTGTCTCTTTGGATAAATTAAAGAGTAAATACGAAGCGGATGAGAACTCCGGTCTGACATTGATTGAAACAGCGGACAATGTACGTTTAGTTACAAAAAAATCATTTTCACCACTTATTCAATTATATGCTCAATCACCATTAAGCAAGCAACTTAGCAAGGCGTCGATTGAGACCTTGGCTGTCATCGCGTACAAACAGCCCATAACACGAATGGAGATTGAGGAAATTAGAGGAGTTCAGTTGTCCTCCAGTCTTCAAAAATTAAAATTAAGACAGTTAATCCAGGAAATCGGTAGACTGGATGCCCCTGGCAAGCCGGTTTTATATGGAACGACCGAGTACTTTCTTGATTATTTCGGTCTGAATGATTTGACTGAATTACCAGAATTGGAAGTTGAAGAAGAACTGACAAGCCAGAGTTTGTTTGATGATATTACAGAATTTTAATAAGAGCTTCACATTATTTGGAGGAAATTAACTAATGGAACGTTTACAGAAAGTAATGGCTCATGCAGGAATTGCGTCTAGAAGAGCCTCTGAAAAACTAATTAAAGAAGGTCGCGTAAAAGTTAACGGTGAAGTGGTCACAGAAATGGGATTGAACGTTTCAAAAAACGATACAATTGAAGTGGACAGTATTCCGATTACACAGGAACAGACACTTTATTTCCTCTTGAATAAACCAAGAGGGGTTATTTCAAGTGCGGTAGACCCCAAGGGAAGAAAAACAGTAGTAGATTTTTTTCCATCTGTCGAGCAAAGAATTTATCCAGTAGGCAGGCTTGATTACGATACAACGGGAGTGATTTTGCTTACCAATGATGGAGAACTGACTAATAAGCTGACTCATCCCACGTACGGAGTCGAGAAAACCTATGTTGCAAAAGTTACTGGTCTTATTGATAAAAAAGCCATCAAAACGCTTGAAAAAGGTGTGGTCATTGACGATTATAAGACCCAGCCGGCTAAAGCACGAATTTTGGATATCAATCCTACAAGTAAAACAAGTCTTGTTGAATTGACTATTCATGAAGGCAAAAATCATCAGGTTAAGAAAATGTTGATGTCTGTCGGCTTTCCAGTAGAAAAACTGACTCGTGAAAAATACGCCTTTTTGACAACCGACGGACTTCAGTCAGGTGAATGGCGTGAATTGAAGGGCTTTGAAGTCAGTAAACTAAAACTCCTAGTAGATGATTAATAGCATATTAACGCTTAAAAACTAAATTGTTGGAAGTATGGGCAGTCTTTAGTTATAATTAAAAGCAAGATAGTTTAATGACAGACATAATATGCAAATAACAACCTACTATGATTTAGAGGAGTGTCTTAAAGTGACGGATGAAAAGGTTCAGGAAAACGAAAAAAAATTATTAGTAGTGGATGATGAAGATAGAATCAGACGCTTATTAAAAATGTATCTTGAAAAAGCTGATTACAGTATAGACGAAGCTGAGAATGGCCAGCAGGCACTCGAGATGGCAATGGAAAATGACTATGATCTTATTCTTCTGGATGTTATGATGCCGGAGATGGATGGCGTTGAAGTTGCTGAAGAAATCAGAAAAGAAAAAGACACGCCAATCATGATGCTGACGGCCAAAGGCGAAGAATTAAACCGTATTCAAGGGTTTGAAGCCGGTGTAGATGATTACATTGTGAAACCATTTAGTCCGCGTGAAATAGTCCTGCGTGTTGCGGCCATTATAAAACGAACCAAATCAGGCTCAGGGGCTTCAGGCGGCAATGCCGAAGTAACCGATACGTTGAAGCTTCCGCATCTAGAAATCGATAACGACTCGAGAAGGGTAACTGCAGATGGTAAGGCAGTAAATCTGACACCGAAAGAATATGACCTGCTGCATTATCTGATGTCGGCACCGGATCAGATTTTCGGGAGAGAGCAGCTGCTGCGTGAAGTATGGAAGTATGAATTCTTCGGAGATTTGCGTACAGTAGACACTCACGTTAAAAGACTTAGAGAAAAACTTAAGAAAGAATCTGACATTGCAGCTAAAATGATTGAAACAGTCTGGGGATTAGGATACAAACTTAATTCATATCCTCACGAAGAAGAGGAGTAAAAGGAATGAAACTAAATGTAGTCGCAATAAGAATATGGCTGATTACATTCGGGATTACTCTATTCTCTTTCATAGCCACTACTGTATTTTATGGTGTGTTTTATTCTCAGCAAATTAAAGATAATATGTTGAATGACTTTGAAGAAATAATAATTAATGTGGAGCGCCTGGCTATAGGGGATCCACATTTTTTAGTAGAGAATATTGAACCGATAAATAATTTGCACTCAAGCATTCATTTTGCTTTATTGAATGAAGGAAACCAGGAGTGGATTTACCCGTTTTCAGACGATGTCCTGGAGATAATGGAGAATAAACCGGATATTTTGGAGAATTTTGATGTGACAGAGCCCACAGATATTCGGACAGATCGAGACGATACGTTAAGATACAATATCCCGTATGTGTTTCACGTGCAGCCGGCAGAATATGAGGGAGATCAACTGCTTCTTTACTCCTATGCTGACCTCTCTTATTTGATTATGATTGAACGCCGTATGGCCTATGTAATAGGTGCTTTAGTTGT
The DNA here is from genome assembly GCA_007692455.1 of Alkalibacterium sp. Classification (GTDB taxonomy): domain Bacteria; phylum Bacillota; class Bacilli; order Lactobacillales; family Carnobacteriaceae_A; genus Alkalibacterium. The sequence goes on from RECC01000036.1 coordinate 256,715, forward strand.
CTTACATATGCTTATAGCTGCTTACTACTATAATTACTTAAAGAAAAATATATCTGAACCGATAAATGCCATGACTAATATTGCCTTTGATTTTGCCCGGGATGATTTCAGCCATCAATTGCCGATATCCGGAAGAGATGACTTGTCTGAACTGGCTATGGCCATGAATAAAATGGGTCATTCCCTCGAAACAAATCGCACGGTTGTCAAACAGGAAAAAGAACTTCTAGCGCATATTATGGATAATATTGAAACAGGTATTTTGTATTACGACTCTGACTTGACACTCTTGCTGTCCAATCCTGTTGGGGATTTATTTTTAACCCAATATCAGATTGATAAGGCTAATTTCGCAGATGAGAAAGAGTTTGTAGACCTTGAAAATAAATTGGATGAAGTGATTGAAACAAATACTATTCAAGAATTTACTATTGAAATGGAAGAATCCTACCACGATGTGACTATTCTTCCTCTGACAGACGATTACACGAATGATTTGAGGGGTGTTCTGGTATCTACTAAAGACCTGACCAAAGAACACAGACTCGATAAAATGCGTGTGGATTTCATCAATAATATTTCGCACGAATTGCGCACGCCTTTGGTTATGGTTCAGGGATACAGTGAAGCCATACTGGACGATATTGCTGAAAGTGTTGAAGAGAAAAAAGAAATGGCCAGCATTATTAGAGATGAATCTCAAAGAATGAGCCGTATGGTGAATGAAATGCTTGATTTATCAAGGATGGAAGCCGGTTATATCGAATTACAGAAAACAGAAGTGAATGTAAATAAATATTTGAGGAGCCTGCTGTTCCGCTTTGACAAAATGGCTAATGAAGCCGAAGTGTCTCTTCAACTTGACCTTACGAAAGACACTGTCAATTTAACTATGGATAGAGATAAAATGGATCAGGTTTTCGTTAATCTAATTAACAATGCCATCAGACATACCAGTATGACTGACAAAGACGAAAAAGTCGTCTCCCTTCAGTTGCTGAACGAAGAGGAATTGGATGAAGTAGTTATGATTGTTAAAGATACGGGTACTGGGATTCCGGAAGACGATCTGCCGTTTATATTTGATCGGTTCTTTAAGGCGGACAAATCCCGGAATAACTATTCTTATAATACTAATGGAACAGGCATCGGCTTATCCCTTGTGCAAAATATCATAGAAGCACATGGTGGCTATGTTGAGGTTGAATCAAAATTACACAAAGGTGCTTCTTTTATCATTCATATCCCCAAGAAGGCTGAAACAGAGTAAATAAACATTGTGCATAAACGAACAAATCATCTTGACAAGACAAGCATAATTGATTATACTAACTATGAAATTAAAAATTATATGATTCATCTTCAGGGGCAGGGTGCAATTCCCTACCGGTGGTATAGTCCACGAGCGACGCAAGTTGCTGAACTGGTTAAATTCCAGTACCGACAGTATAGTCTGGATAAAGAAGATGGAGCTTTTGACCGAATACAATTCTGTCTTTTTGCTCTGTTTGTGACCTGAAGTGGGGTGCAAGCAGAGCTTTTTTGACCTCATTTCTCACACAGAAAGCAAATTGAATAGTATCGCAGAAAAGTTCACCCTAAGTAGGATGAATCCTTCCAGGAGGATTTATTATGACAAGTAACAAGACAAAACGATTAGTGGGTATTGCAATGCTCGCTTCACTAGCATGGGTTATTTCCATGTTCTCATTTCCTGTACTACCGGTAGCACCTTTTCTGAAGATTGATTTCAGTGATCTGGCTGTTCTGTTCGGTATGTATGTATATGGCCCTCTGGCAGGTATTGCTATCGCCTTTATACGGTCATTGCTCTCTTATGCCCAGAAAGGCGGAGAAATGGGCTTCCCAATTGGGGACACGGCCGCATTTATTGCTTCTATATCATTCACCCTGCCGCTATACCTCTATATCAGTAAAAAAGGTCTTTCACTGAAAGACAAGCTAGTGTCAACTGCAATAGCCAGCACCAGCCTTACTCTGATGATGGCTCTGATTAACTGGTTGGTCATAGCACCTGCTTATATGGCTGTAATGGGCTTTGATGTAGGACCTATGAGAACATATTTACTTTTTGCCATCGTTCCATTCAACTTTATTAAAGGTCCGATAGTAGCCACAGCTTTCTTCCTCGCATTTGCCAAGCTGAAACCATGGCTGGATAAAACGAGAAAGAAACTGAACCGTAAAAAAGACACCAGCTATGTCATGAATAATTCTTAGATAAAACGTATAGATTTTAAGTGTGTGCCGATAATGGCACACACTTTTTTTATACAACGTGCTATTTCTTTAGTGAGAACCTTATGTTTTTTAATAAAATAGTGTAAAGTGTTTTTAAGAAGATTATTTTGTCAAGAATAGGTGATTGTATGGACAAAACATTATTGATGGACTATATTAACTATCTAATTTCTGAACAGACATCTGTAAAAATGAATCAGCTGATATTAATCAGTGCAGGAAAAAGAACGCCTTCAAATTTGTTCTTAGCTGAAAAAAATCGGCTTCAGGCTTTGTTTAATGCTGAATATGACGTACATCTGGATGAATGGGAAAGCATATTACATAAATTGGTTGAAAAAAAATACCTGCAGGAAACAGAGGGTCTCTATACTGGTACTACTCAAGGGGAGTACAGAAGAGAGAAATTCCTTGAGGAAAACACCATATTTACTGAGGTGTCATCTCTAGAGTTTTCACAGACACGAAAAGTCTTCTGGGGCTGGTTTGTATTTGTCTCTCAAGTACTTTCCGAAATAGCTTTTGAAAATAGCCGTTATATTCCTTACAGCAGCAATAAAGAAGAGCAGCTAAGAGTCAAATATTGGTTGAAAAATCAAGGGAAATCTGTAAGAGAACTAAGAAAATTATGGGCTGAAGAATTCACTGCTTATATGCATGATTTGCCGGAAGTGTATCGCTATCTGTTAATTGATCAGCTGGTGGGTTTCAATAAAGAAGGACTAACGAACAGACAGTTATCGGAGAAATATGACTTATCTGCTGTTGAGCTGTCTATAGTTATGAATCATCTGATGCATCTGATGATTTCCACTCATTATAATTCCGACTCTCTCATCGGCTCTTTGATTAAGGAGGTTCACCAGGCGAACAATAATGGCTTAAGTCAAAGTGCAGCGGTCACTTTAGAATTGATAAATAAAAAATGGACTATTAAAGCTATCTCAGCAAAACGCAAAATCAAGCTGAATACAGTCAAGGAACATATACTAGAGATAGTACTGGTAACGCAGAAGCTGCAATCTAGTTTCTTTATTCCGGAAGAGGTTTACCGTGATCTTAACGGTCTATTTGAATTGAATCCCTCTTTGTCCTATAAAGAAGCAAGGTTGGCATTACAGGAATGTGAATTTTTCTGGTATCGTCTGATTGAGATTGAAAGGATGCGATCAAGTAAATGACTGAAGACGTAAAAGAAGAAATGTTTAATGTTCTGCAGGCTAAATTTGGTTTCGACTCTTTTAGACCGGGACAGGAAGAAGCTGTTGAAGCAGCTGTTAATGGCTGTCATTCCTTAGTCATGCTTCCTACAGGAACAGGAAAAACACTTTGCTATCAGCTGCCATCTTATCTGAAATCCGGGCATACACTTATCGTGACACCATTATTATCCTTGATGGAAGATCAAGTGGACAACATGAAAAAAAATGGCGAGAAATCAGTTGTCGCCTTAAACAGCTTTATGTCTTATAAAGAGAAAAAACAGACGCTTAAGCGACTAGATGACTACAAGTTTATTTTCACTTCACCCGAAATGCTTCAACAGAATCAGGTAGTGGAAAGGTTAAAAAGTCTGTCAGTGACTCTACTGGTTGTTGATGAAGCACATTGTATTTCTCACTGGGGGATGGATTTCAGACCGGATTATCTCAAGCTAGGAGAAATTCGCTCTGTACTCGGAAATCCGTTAACCATGGCTCTGACTGCCACTGCCGTCAGTAAAGTTAGAAAAGAAATAATTTCAAGTTTAGGTATCGGTTCACGTTTAAAAGAGATAGTGTATTCAGTCGATCGACCTGACATTCAACTAAGAGTTATGAGAGTAGAAAAAGACAAAGATACTCGTTTGCTTGAAATGGTAAGTCAGCTGTCAGGTTCAGGTATCGTTTATTTTTCAAGCAAAAAGAAAGCTGATAAAATCGCTGCTTTAATCAGAAGTGAATTAAATCTAACAGCTGAAAGTTATCACAGTGACTTGTCTCCCAGCGACAAGCGGAAGACACAGTCACAGTTCATCCACAATCGACTTCAGATAATCTGTGCAACCAGTGCGTTCGGTATGGGAATTGATAAAGCTGATATTCGCTTCGTCATCCACTATCACCTCCCATCCAGTCCTGAAATGTATCTTCAGGAAATTGGCAGATGCAGCAGAGACGGAGAAGGGGGAATGGCCTGTTTGCTTTACGAAGCAGGCGACGAATATATACAAAGACGACTTCAGGAGGACAGTCTGCCTACGACTGACGAACTCGCTTTTGCATACAAAAATGAGCATAAGCTTAAGGATTTTGAAGACGATCACAAAGCTCACCTAGCCAGTTATTTTATCAAGCAGAGGCTTTCATATACTCAGGCAAATAATCTAATTCAGGAACGCCTCGACAATAAGTCTAGTCAATTAAAGACTTTAATTGACTACGCACAATCTACAAACTGTCTGAGAGAAAATCTTCTGAATTATTTTAATGAATCCGTTGAACAGCGTAAACATGGATGCTGTTCGAATTGTACAAAAGATTTGATAGTTCCTTTTTCCGAAACACTTAAGGATGCTAGTCAGTGGAGTAATGAACAAAATTGGTACAATCAGATAAAAATGTTATTTAATTTATAAACACTGGCTTTAAACAAGCTAGTTCTGTGATATAATAACATTTGAATGGATTGAAAGGAGTATGACTATGAGTAGAAAAGATCGGGATTCTATGGAGGAACTTTGGTCAAAGCGTTTTGATGAAGAAGCGGATCTGACCGAAGATGAACCGATGTCCAGAAAAGCTAAACGGGAAAAAGAGCAGGGGATTTCTCCTATATTAACAGTTACTGTTATATTCTTGGCATTATTAATTATTTTACCTATATCAGCATACGCTTGGTTTTTAAATAGAGAAGATTTATCTGAAAGCCCATCCTCACCTTCTGTTGAACAAGTCGTTGTAGTCGAAGATGAAGATGAAGATGATGAAATAGAAGAAGAAGAAGAAGAAGAGGAAGAGCAAGAAGAGGAAGAGGAGACTGAAGAAGCTGAACCGGAGTCAGAAGAGCCGGAACTAGTTTCAGAGCCGGAAGAAACGACTGACCTTGGTCAATCTCAGGCAGCGTCTTCTCAGGAAACTACAGATCAAAATGAATCTGGGTCAAGCGAGGAAGTAACCGAAACTGTATCGCAGCCAGAACCAGAACCAGATCCAGAGCCTGAACCTGAACCTGAACCTGAACAGACTGTTGAGCAGACTGAATCAAATACGGAAGCCAGCTATCATACTGTCAGTGCAGGGGAAAACATGTACCGGATTGCTCTAAATAATGGTATGAGTACTGAAGAGTTGATGCAGTTGAATGGTTTAAGCGATGAAACAGTCTTTATCGGCCAGAAACTGAAAGTAAAATAATCTATGAATAATGAAAGTGTGAGTAGAATGTCAAATGAGAGCCTAACAATAGCGATTGATGGTCCGGCTTCGTCCGGCAAAAGTACAGTGGCCAAAAGAATAGCCGCTGATTTAAATCTGATTTACGTGGATACAGGTGCGATGTACAGAGCGCTCACCTATAAAGCGTTAAAAGATCATGTTAATATAAAGGATGAAAAAGCACTGCTTGAACTTCTTGAAAACACGATTATTTCTTTTGAAAAAACAGAAGATGGTCAGCGGGTTTTCATTGATGGAAAAGAAGTGACTGAAGATATCAGGCAAAATAATGTAACTAACACCGTTTCGATTGTTGCGGCTCATGCAAGAGTCCGTTCTGAACTGGTAAAAAGACAACAGAAAATGGCGCAAAATAATGGAGTCGTTATGGACGGTCGAGATATTGGAACAGTCGTTCTACCGGATTCTGATTTAAAAATCTTTCTAGTTGCGAGTGTTAAAGAACGTGCTGAAAGAAGACACAAGGAAAACAAAAGCAAAGGCATATTTTCAGATCTCGAACAGTTAAAAAAGGACATTGCCGAAAGAGACTATAAAGACTCAACTCGGGACACGTCTCCACTTAAGCAGGCAGATGATGCTGTAAGAATTGATACAACTAAATTATCCATCGATGAAGTGGTTAAAACGATTGAAAATTTGATTAGTACTAAGTTGAAGTAAAGACCCAAAAAAGAGTGAATATGTTTTAGTGGAAATTAAAATTCATATTCGGTACAATTATTGTGTAGGAATTTTTGGTATTGGGAGGCAGACAAAGATGACAGAAAAAGAAAATAGTAATAATGTTGAAAACGAAGAAGTGACTAATGAAGAAGCCGTTGAAACTGCCAATGAGCAGGTTCAGGTGAATTCACCAGCTGATACTTCTCCAGAAGATGTATTAGCTGATAATGAGGATGCAGACGTTCAGCCTGGAGTGGCTGGAGATCAGGCAGAATCAATGTCAGATGTCATGAGAGACGTAGTAGATATTACACCTGGTGATTTAGTAAAAGGCGAAGTTCTTGCAATAGACAATGAAAAACAAGTTATTGTCGGGCTAGGTGGCGGTCAAGAAGGAATTATTCCGCCTAGAGAATTAGCTGGCGAACGCTTCGACCACCCATCTGATATCGTCACAGTTGGCGATGTCATTGATGTAGTCGTATTAAGAGACATTAAAGATAAAGAACAGGGAAGTTTCATACTTTCCAAGAAACGTGTTGATCAGAGAAAAATATGGGAAGAGCTTCAGGATAAATACAACAATAACGAAGTAATTGAAGCCCCTGTATCTAAAGTCGTAAAAGGTGGATTGACAGTAGACCTTGGTGTAAGAGGATTCGTTCCTGCTTCACAAATGGATACGTCATTTGTCAGCGACTTGAATCAGTTTGAAGGACAAACTTACGAGTTCAAGATTATCGAAATCGATCCGAATGAACGTCAGCTTATTTTATCACGTAAAGTATTGCTTGAAAAAGAACATGCAGCTGAACGAGAAGAAGCGCTTGATAACCTCGAAGAAGGTTCGGTAGTATCTGGTGAAGTTGTCCGTTTGACTAACTTTGGTGCTTTTGTCAATGTTGGTGGTGTAGACGGTCTGGTGCATATTTCTGAAATTGCACACGAGCGTATTGATCATCCAAAAGACAAGTTATCCAAAGGAGATAAAGTCGACGTTAAGGTTCTTAAAGTTGATAAAGAGCAGGAACGTATTTCTCTATCAATTAAGGATACATTACCAGGACCTTGGGATAATATCGAAGAGGAACTTGCACCAGGAACTGTTACAAAAGGGACTGTTAAACGCGTTACTGACTTTGGAGCATTTGTTGAAGTCAAACCAGGCGTTGAAGGTCTTGTGCATATTTCCGAAATGGCACACAAGCATGTTGAAACACCGCATGAAGTAGTAGCTAAAGATGAAGAAATCGATGTTAAAGTACTGAGTGTCAATCCTTCGGAAGAACGTATTTCTTTAAGTATCAAGGCACTAACTGACGATAATGAATCAAATCAGAAATCTAAAGAAGAGCCTAATAAAAAGCAAGAAGACAAGCCTTCTGTTAAGCAGCCGTCTCTTAGAGATGATGAGGAAGACGGAGCCTTTACTTTAGGTGACCAGATTGGCGATCAGTTATCCAGTTTCATGAATAATGACGACGAAGAATAACTGAACCAGTTTAAAGGTATATTTGTATCTTACCGCACCCAACTAAAACAGGGCTCGCACCTGTTTTAGTTGGGTGTCACTGTTTCAAAAACCACAAGTTCGAAAGAAGGTGCATGAATGACTAAACCAACAGTAGCAATTGTCGGAAGACCAAACGTTGGAAAATCAACAATATTTAACCGAGTAGTAGGTGAACGTATCTCGATAGTGGAGGATACATCAGGTGTGACGAGAGATCGGATTTACGCCGACGCCGAATGGTTAGGTAAAGAATTTTCACTCATAGATACGGGTGGAATTACAATGGAAAACGAACCGCTCAATGCTCAAATCCGATATCAGGCTCAGATTGCGATTGAAGAGGCCGATGTTATAATAATGATAACAAGTGTAAAAGAGGGCGTAACAAACGAAGATGAGCAAGTGGCACCAATTCTCTTTAAATCTGGGAAACCGGTTATTTTGGCTGTCAATAAAGCTGATAACCCGGAAACACGTAACGAAATCTATGAATTCTATTCCTTAGGTCTTGGTACTCCGTATCCTATTTCCGGCTCCCATGGTCTGGGACTGGGTGATGTCCTGGATGCAGTTATCAAGGAGTTTCCAGAAGAAGTCGAAGAGGAATATGATGAATCTACTATTAAATTCAGTCTAATCGGCCGACCTAATGTAGGTAAATCCAGCCTTGTCAATGCCATCATTGGTGAAGAACGTGTAATAGTGTCGGAAATTGCCGGAACAACAAGAGAAGCCGTCGATACGCGTTTTGAAACTCAGGATGGAAGAGACTTTGTCATGATTGACACTGCGGGTATGCGGAAAAAAGGCAAGGTTTACGAAGATACGGAAAAATACAGTGTATTAAGGGCCATGAGAGCGATTGAACGCTCTGACATAGTCTTGTGTGTCATCAATGCCGAAGAGGGTATTAGAGAACAGGATAAGCGTGTATTCGGCTATGCTCACGAAGCAGGTAAAGGTATTATTCTTGTAGTCAATAAATGGGATACCGTAGAAAAAGAAACAAACACGATGAAAGAGTTTGAGCTGGACATTCGAGATGAATTTCAGTATTTAAGTTATGCACCAGTCGTATTTGTTTCAGCTTTGACCAAGAAACGCCTCCATTTGCTTCCAGATAAGATTGAAGAAGTATTTATGAACCGTAATCTGCGTATTCAGTCATCAATTCTTAATGACGTGGTGATGGATGCTGTAGCCACGAATCCAACGCCTACTGATAAAGGAAGAAGACTGAAAATTTATTACGCTACCCAGGTAGCTGTTTCTCCTCCCACTTTTGTTATTTTCGTAAATGACCCGGAATTAATGCACTTCTCATATGCACGATTCCTCGAAAATAGATTCAGAGCGACGTTTAATTTTGAAGGTACACCGATTAGGATTATTCCGCGAAAACGAAAATAAGATTAACGAAGTGAGTTTAAAAACATCTTAGCTGATGATAATGAGCTATTTCATTAATAGTTTGCACAAAAGCATTGCAGTATCAACGATTCTATGGTATCTTTTTAATTGAAATGTCAAGTTTAGACTATTTCACCCATTATGTTTAATTACAAAAGAATGGTGTAAGATATCGTGTTAATATACTTATTGTTGACTCGAATCGATCTTCTTTTGAGGAGGTGAAAGAATACGATGGCAAATAAAGCAGAATTAATCGAAAAAGTAGCAGCTTCCGCTGATCTTACTAAAAAAGATGCAACTGCAGCAGTAGAAGCGGTTTTTGAAACAATCAAGGAAACACTTGCTGAAGGTGAAAAAGTTCAAGTAATTGGCTTTGGTAACTTTGAAGTACGTGACCGTGCTGCACGTAAAGGACGCAATCCTCAAACTGGGGAAGAAATCCAGATCCCTGCAAGCAAAGTACCTGCATTTAAAGCGGGTAAAGCATTGAAAGATGCTGTAAAATAAAAAGTGAAAGCTTTTATTTAGTCGAGATCAATTGATCTCGACTTTTTTTATGTACATAACATATTATCTGAGAATAGTTGACTATAGTAGTTTTAAGTACAGGCAGTTTATAAGGCCTCTCATTTGACATATGGTTAGGAAGTTAGTACGCTTAAATGTGTAAAAAATAAGCCTTAAAGGCAAAAAGAAGGATGATGAATGGACAATGTCCACAGATATTAAGAGTACAATTAAAAAGGAAGCAGAAGAAAAAAATGTGAGATTTCTACGTCTGATGTTTACAGATATTGATGGAGTCATAAAGAATGTGGAAGTGCCAATAAGCCAGCTGGACAAAGTAATGGATAATGAGATGGCTTTTGATGGATCTTCAATAGACGGATTTGTAGAAATTGACCAGAGTGATATGAAACTGCATCCCGATTTAGATACTTGGCTGATTTTCCCATGGAATCTGGAGAATAATAACGGCAAAATAGCACGATTTATCTGTGATGTTCATATGCCTGACGGCTCCCCATTTGCAGGAGATCCGAGAAATAACTTAAAGAGAGTATTAAAAGAAATGGATGATTTAGGTTTCAATGCCTTTAATTTAGGTCCAGAACCTGAATTTTTCCTATTTAAATTGGATGAAAATGGCAAACCAAGCAAAACGCTTAATGACAACGGTGGCTACTTTGACCTAGCGCCTACAGATTTAGCAGAAAATTGCCGTCGTGATATTGTACTTGAGCTTGAAGCATTAGGCTTTGAAATTGAAGCGAGTCATCATGAAGTTGCTCCTGGTCAGCATGAAATCGACTGGAAATATGCAGATGCTGTAGAAGCATGTGACAATATCCAGACATTCAAGCTTATTGTTAAAACAGTGGCAAGAAAACATGGACTTCACGCAACCTTTATGCCGAAACCAATTGAAGAAATTAGTGGGTCCGGTATGCACTTCAATATGTCCTTGTTTAATGATGACGGAAATGCCTTTTTCGATGCAGACTCTAAGGATGGCTTGAGCTTAACGGCGTATCAGTTCATCGCTGGTTTACTGGACCATGCGCAAGCTTACACAGCCGTCTGTAACCCGATTGTCAACTCCTATAAGCGTCTGACACCTGGCTTTGAAGCACCAGTATACGTTGCCTGGTCTGGAACGAACAGAACACCTCTAATCAGGGTGCCGGCTTCAAGAGGGAACTCTACACGTGTTGAATTGAGAAGTGTGGATCCGACAGCTAATCCGTATCTTGCCCTGGCAGTACTCCTGAAGGCAGGACTTAAAGGAATAGCTGAAGCGAAAAGCGCACCAGAGCCAGTGAATAGAAATATCTACACTATGGACCAGATTGAACGTAACGAAAACAACATTCAATCACTGCCTAAGAATTTGAATGAAGCTATCAATGCGTTAAAAGAGGACGAAGTGATTAAAGATGGATTAGGTGAACACATTTTCGATCGATTTATGGCAGCTAAAGTTTCTGACTGGAATAACTATGCCAAATCAGTATCTCAATGGGAAACTGATCGATACTTTGAATTGTATTAATTCAGTAACCTTTAAAATCGACATGAACTGCTGCAGAAAACTCTGCAGCAGTTTTTTTACTGTAAAAATAGGGTGTAAACTATTTGTTATTGTTGAGATTCTGACAGTTTTTTCGAAATAAAAAAATAGGCGTAGTACTATATTTTGGTAAACCCGAACAATCGCCAGCTTAATAATGAAAGCCCAGGATGGGTAAATACTTTATATAATTAACTATTTTCCAGTCATAACCACAAGTTGTTTAGTATCCCTTGTCGATTTAACTCTATAGTGGTATTATTCTGAAGTGCTTTTGTTATAAGTGATAATGAAAGTATAAATAGAAGTGGTATAGATGGGGGAAAAGATGATGAGTAAAATTACAAAAGAGGAAATCTTTCAGGAAGTAAAAGAAAAAAATGTGAGGTTTTTACGATTGATGTTCACCGATATCTTAGGTGTTGTTAAGAATGTCGAGGTACCAGTCAGTCAGCTCGATAAAGTTCTGGATGGCAAAATGATGTTTGATGGTTCATCTATCGAGGGTTTTGTTAGAATTCAGGAATCGGATATGTACCTTATACCAGATCTGGAAACTTGGCTGGTCTTTTCGTGGGAAACTGATTCTACTAAAAAAGGTCGTGTGGCAAGATTGATATGTGATATTGCCAATCCTGATGGGACACCTTTCTTGGGAGATCCACGTACCAACCTAAAAAGAATGATGAATGAAGCGCGCGAATTGGGCTTTACATCATTTAATCTAGGACCAGAACCGGAATTTTTCTTATTTAAATTAGATGAAAATGATGAAATTACTGAAAAATTGAATGACAGCGGTGGTTATTTCGATTTAGCTCCAACTGATTTGGCCGAAAACTGCCGACGTGATATCGTGCTTGAACTTGAAGATCTAGGGTTTGAAATTGAAGCCAGTCACCACGAAGTTGCTCCTGGTCAGCATGAAATTGACTGGAAATATGCGGATGCAGTAGAAGCGTGTGACAATATCCAGACGTTTAAACTGGTCGTCAAGACTGTTGCAAGAAAGTATGGCCTGCATGCGACCTTCATGGCCAAACCATTGTTTGGCATTAATGGATCAGGAATGCACTGTAACATGTCTTTATTTAAAGGTGAAGAAAATGCATTCTATGATGAAACAGATGAAAGACAGTTGAGTACAGAAGCCTACCAGTTCTTAGCCGGCTTACTGCACCATGCTCCGGCTTTCACAGCCTTGACTAATCCAACGGTAAATTCTTACAAGCGCCTCGTTCCGGGATATGAAGCACCTGTATATATTGCCTGGTCATGCAGTAACCGTACACCGATGATTAGAATACCGGCTTCCAGAGGGTTGTCAACACGTCTTGAGGTTAGATCGGTTGATCCGATGGCTAATCCTTATCTGGCGCTTGCAGTTATGCTGAAAGCAGGACTTGACGGAATTAAAAATGAAATGACACCACCCGAAGAGACTAACGATAACATTTATGACATGAATGAAGTGGAACTGGAAGAACAGGCAATCAAATCACTGCCGACCAGTCTTCACAGTGCATTAAAAGCTTTGAAACGTAATGAAACAATCAAAGAGGCTTTAGGAAATCATATCTACATTAATTTTGTAAAATCAAAAACGGTGGAGTGGGATTCATACAAGGCAGAAGTCAGTAAGTGGGAAAAAGAACATTACCTGCATTTATATTAAGCAAATAAAAATCCGGGAAAAAGAGATTAATTCTCTTTTTCCCGGATTTTTTATACAAAAAAAGCATCCAGTCCTATTAAAGGAAAGGAATGCTTTAATGACGTTCCGGGAGGGATTCGAACCCCCGACCGTTCGCTTAGAAGGCGAATGCTCTATCCAGCTGAGCTACCGGAACTTTATAACAACAGAATTTATTATATAATCTATTCAGTCATAAGTCAATACTCTTTTTAGTTTTTTAAGTTGCTTTATTGGTCAGTTTGATAAAGCTTTGGTAAAATAATAAAGTAAAATACTAAAGGAGGTAGACTTAATGAAGTTTGTAACAGCCCATCAGAATGTGGAAGATCTTGTAGCTGAGCTGGAAAATTATATTCAAAGTGGTACATTTCATGCCAATAATTTAGTTGTTGTTACACTTGAATCACATGCGTCCGACTTGAAATCAATGGTTCCAATAGAAGTGGAAACAGTGAAGGAAAGCGATTTTGATGAAAACAAGCCATTGAACCATCATGGTTTAGATGAAAAAACTGTAGAATTGTATGATGATGTGTTAAGAAATGGAGGGTACGTAGTGCTCCAGAAAGACGAGAAGCATGGCGTAACTGATAATAGATCAGCTGATTCAAAACCGAATAGTGAAGGGTCAAATGATGTAGAGCTGCACGCACCTGGATTTGGAGTCGATATTGACGATCCGGATTCCAGTGCTGAAAATCATGAAGATAATTTCAATCCGGACAATCCCAATCCACAGGCAGGAAAATAGGGGTAATTGAATAAATTAAGTCAGCTTATTACGTAATACGTTATAATAATAAGCTGGCTTTTTTCATTCCTGATTGCTATTTAAATAATATTTGAGTATACTTGTACAGTAGAAATAGAGTGCGTTATATTTCGTAGACCCGTATTTCTGATAACTGCAGGTGTGCAGCCGAGTGCAGTCTGTGAGCTAAAGGCAGGGGTCTTTTATGAAAGGAAGCCGATCTATGAATAAAAAAGACTGGTTTACCATTCCTAACATTATGTCTTATTTTAGACTGGTGCTGATACCTTTCTTTTCCTATGCTTACCTCAACGCTCAGACTCAAAGAGAATATGCTTTTGCAACAGGACTGCTGGTCGTTTCCGGAGCTACCGATGCACTGGACGGTTTTATAGCGCGTCGCTTCAATCAGGGCACTAAATTAGGACAGCTTCTGGATCCTATAGCGGATAAATTGACTCAAATTGCTGTAGCTGGAGTTTTAATGTTCAACTGGCCGGTATTTGGCTTACTGCTACTCTTGTTCATTATTAAGGAAACATATATGTTTATTGAAAATATCCGATTATACAAAAAAGATATTACTCTTGATGGAGCCAAGTGGTATGGGAAAATTGCTACCATTGTTTTTTACCTGACGATGTTTCTCGCAGTCTTTTTTCCAAGGCTAAATGAGCCGACCATCATTTTTCTTGTTGTTTTTGCCAGTTTTTTTCAGATAAGAGCACTCTATCATTATAGTCGTTTATTTCAGAATCTTCATAAATCCATAGATGGCAACTGAGAAGTTTAAATAGCCATTAGGATTTTATTGAAGTTGATACTGATTTAAGAAAGTTTTTTAAAACCGGTGCCACATTTATAGTGGTAAGAGAAAATTGAAATGGTGGTGAGTTCGATGAGTGATAATAAAAATGAATTAAAGGCCTTGACGATTTTATTTAGGGCATCTTCCAGTGTCGAAAAAGTTGTAAAAAATGATATGTCGAGATATGGATTAAACGCTACAGAATTTTCTGTGCTTGAACTCTTATATAATAAAGGCAGACAGCCGATTCAGATGATTGGAAAGCAGATATTACTGGCATCCAGTAGTATTACCTACGTTGTCGATCGTCTGGAAGAAAAGAATTATGTGAACCGTATTGCTGACAAGTTTGATCGACGCGTCACCTTCTGTGAGCTGACGGATGAAGGAAAACAGTTGATGGACGATGTTTTCCCCAAACATGCAATGAAAATAGCAGAATTGTTCGAAGAGTGTACTGAAGAAGAAATTAAAAATCTACAGAAAACCTTAAAAAAGGTAGGATATAAAGCTGTAGATTTATTGGATTAATATTATTCTTAATTAACCTCAATTCGCTATATTTATCCTTTTATGGTATAATGATTAAAGGAGTTTAATATTTAAAGAAGAATTGAGGGGATGAAAGTGGCTAAGGAAGAAATAACAGCTGAAGTCCAGCAATTAGTGGAAACTGAACTTCGAAAAGGGGCCAGCAACTCCCGTATTGCTAATTTATTGGATTTGCCTTATAAAGAAGCAGTCGAAATAATTGAGTCGATTAAAGAAGATTTGAGGCCTGATGTTGGAGACGAAATTGTTTTCTCCTTCCGCGATGAACCAATGGAAGGAACAATTGAAAAGTTACTGACAAACAGCGCCATTGTTCGAATCAACTGGACTCATTCTGCAGAACGCATGCATGATTTAGTTGAAGAAAAAACTGTTGTAAACTTTAAAGATATTGAAGGATTTAAAAACCAGATGGATGATTGAAAAACTTAAAGACGAACCACAAATAAGTGGATTGTCTTTTTTTTTACGAAATTTTCTTGACACATGTAAAATTGTGAGTTAATATTTTGAATGTCAAACAGTTTGATAATCAAACAAAAATAATTGAATAGGAGGAGCTGATGTGGAGCCGCAGATAAATGAGATAAATAGTTACCTTGTATCAATATTCAATGATGTATTGATGATTGAGGAACGCACATTACAGACAAGTCAATTTAAAGATGTTTCAATAAAAGAAATGCACACGATTGATGCGATTGGAATGTATCAGGAACATACTACAAGTGAGGTAGCCAAAAAATTAGGCATTACAGTAGGAACGTTAACCGTATCTGTAAATAACCTGGTTAGAAAAGACTATGTTAACAGAGTACGGAGTGAAACAGATCGGCGCGTCGTTAAACTTGCCTTAACAAAAAAAGGCAGACTGCTTTATCGACTGCATGACAAATTTCACCGTGATATGGTGAGAGAAACGATTCGGGAAATGAGTGAAGCAGAGGCAGAGCTTTTAATGAAGGGCCTTGTGAATCTTCATGGATTCCTTGAACGTACAAAGGAGCAGTTGCCGGAGTGAATAATCTAGCTAAAATTAGAATACTTTCAACTGGCCGCTATATTCCTAAACGACGAGTACTTAACCAGGAACTTACCGAATGGATGGATACGTCTGATGACTGGATAAAGAAACGCACAGGCATACAGAGCCGTTACCTCTCAACTGGTGAAGAAACGAGTGACTTGTGCAGTAAGGCTGCTGACAAGATTGTCAGTAATGGAGGAGTCAGGGTAGAAGATATTGGTCTGATAATCGTTGCGACCATGTCACCAGACAGCCAGTCGCCTTCTGTCGCCAGTAAGGTTCAGGCACATCTGGGAGCAGTGAATGCTGTTGCTTTTGACCTGAATGCAGCTTGTTCCGGATTCATCTATGCGCTGTCTGCTGCAGAAAAAATGCTTAGACATATGTCTCATTCTCATGCCCTGGTAATTGGCGGAGAAGTGATGTCAAAAGTAGTGGACTGGAATGACCGTAAGACAGCTGTATTATTTGGAGATGGGGCTGGCGGGGTAATGCTTGAACGAAATTCTGATACAGAGCATTTCATATCAGAAGATTTGAAAACAGATGGAACTAGAGGAGAAGCGCTTGTATCCGGTCTGTCGACTGTTTCAAACCCCATTTTTGAAGGTGAAACAGCCAATGGTTTTCTAACTATGGATGGCAGAGAAATATTTAATTTTGTTATCAAGTCAATTCCAATGAGTATCCAGTCTGTAATGGCTGATCAGAAGTTAACAGTTGACGATATTGATCAGTTCATCCTGCATCAGGCTAATGCCCGTATTATTGAAAGTGTTTCAAAGAAAATTAAATGTCCGATAGAAAAATTTCCTATGAATATACAACATTACGGAAATACATCGGCTGCAAGTATTCCAATATTATTGGATGAACTAAATGAACAGAATAAATTATTTACCGACAAAAAACAAAAACTAATTCTAAGTGCATTCGGCGGGGGACTAACCTGGGGAACGCTACTCTTAGAAATAAATTAAATGGAGGAAATTATTATGACAACGTTTGAAAAAATTCAGGAAATTATCGTAGATCAGTTAGACAAAGAGGAAAGTGAAGTACAACGCTCAACAAACTTCAGAGAAGAACTGGAAGCTGATAGCTTAGATTTATTCCAAATCATTAATGATATCGAAGATGAGTTTGATATCAAGATTGAATCTGAAGAAGGTCTGACGACTGTTGATGACTTAGTTAAGTATGTAGAAACTCAACTCGAAGCTTAAAAAAGGAAGGAGCTCCTAGATGAATCATTCATTATTAGAGCAAGTTGGCATTGAATATCCCATCATTCAAGGAGCGATGTCATGGGTAGCTACACCTAGCTTGGCAGCAGCTGTGTCAAATGCCGGAGGTCTCGGCATGTTAGGGGCAGGTCATCAGCCAGGTGAATATGTTAGGGAAATTATTAAAGAAACAAAGGGATTAACTGATAAACCCTTTGGAGTTAATGTACTGCTTCTATCTCCTTATGTAGACGAGGTTGTGGATGTTGTCTGCGAAGAAAATATAAAAGTAGTGACAACCGGAGCCGGCAGTCCAGGTAAATATATGAAAAAATTTAAAGAAGCGGGTATAACGGTCATCCCAGTTGTTGCCTCAACAGCACTGGCAAGACGTATGGAAAATGACGGTGCCGATGCGATAATATGTGAAGGCATGGAAGCCGGTGGACATATTGGTAAACTAACGACGATGACGCTAGTGCCACAAGTTGTGGATGCTGTCAGCATTCCTGTTATCGCTGCAGGCGGAATAGCAGATGGCAGAGGAATGGCGGCAGCTATTAATCTCGGAGCATCTGCAGTTCAGTTAGGCACTCGTTTTGTCGTTGCTCACGAAAGTATTGCTCATGATAATTTTAAAAAGAGAATACTGAAGGCAAAAGATATCGATACAGTCGTAACTGGAATGATAACCGGTCACCCGGTGAGAGTTTTGCGTAACAAGCTGACAAAAGAATATTTAAAAGTGGAAAAAGCTATTACAAGTGATCCATCACCGGACTTTTCCCGACTTGAAGAACTAGGAAAAGGCGCTTTGCAAAAAGCTGTTGTAGAAGGCGACAAAGATAAAGGGTCCTTCATGTCTGGACAGATTGCCGGTTTAGTGTCCAAAGAACAAAGTTGTGATGAAATCATTTCAGAATTGATGCAGGAATATAATCAAGTGATTTCTAATCCAGTACGCTTTTAAGCTATTTATTTAGAGTAATACTTTGATATTCAAAGTATTACTCTTGGATAGAAAGTTAAGTCAATCAGGAAGGGTGTAAGACGTGAAAACAGGATTCGTATTTAGTGGGCAGGGAGCGCAATATATGGGTATGGGGAAGGATTTTTATGATTCTTATGCCGCAGTAAGAGAAACATTTGAAGAGGCCAGTGATGCAATCGGTCATGATTTGGTGAAAATCTGCTTCGAAGATGAAAATGCAATTCATTTCACACCTTATACTCAACCTGCAATATTGACGGTATCTCATGCAATTGAAAAAGTTGCTTTGGAAGAAGGCCTGCACTCAGATATGCTTGCCGGCTTAAGTCTGGGTGAATACACCGCACTAGTGTCGGGAGAGGCACTTTCTTTTTCTGATGCCGTTAAATTAGTACATACAAGGGGAACCTTGATGGAAAACGCTGTGCCGGATGGTCAAGGTAAAATGGCGGCTGTTATCGGCTTGGAGGCATCTGCTGTGGAAGAGCTATGTGAGAAAGTCAGCAAAAGTCATTATGTGGCCTTGGCAAACTACAACACACCGAACCAACTGGTTGTATCAGGTTCAGCAGCTGGGGTAGATAGGGTAGCTGATCTGGCTGCAAAAGCAGAAGCTAAAAAAGTAGTAGAATTGAAGGTCAGCGGACCGTTTCATTCTCTGTTGCTAGAGCCGGCTGCTGAAGAATTTGCTCAGCACTTGAAGTCAGTTGAGTTTTCTGCAATGAAAAAACCAGTTTATTCCAATGTTACAGCACAGCAGTATCCGGATAGTTCAGCTATTCCAGACCTGCTGACGAAGCAGATGGTTTCATCCGTTCGATTTGAACAAATGATCAGACAGATGATTGCTGATGGTGCAGAGTCATTTATAGAAATCGGCCCAGGAAAAACATTGAAGTCATTCATTAAAGCGATTGACAGAAGTGTCCAGCCAAAAAATATAGAAAAACCACAACAGCTGCTAAAGCTGTTGAATCGATAGGGGGGATAAATAGTATGGAGACAAAAACTATTATAGTAACGGGGAGTTCTCGAGGGATTGGAAAAGCAATTGCCAGTCATTTTCTAAAGTTAGGACACAATGTGGTGGTCAATGGACGCAAAGAATTACCCAGTGACTTGCTGGATTACTTTAACTCCTTTGAAGGAACTGCTTATCCAATAACAGGGGATATCAGCGAACCTGGTTTTGCCAAACAGCTGATCAAGGAAACAAAGAAGCAGTTTAAGAAAATTGATGTTCTAGTTAATAATGCCGGGATTACACGGGACAACTTGATTATTCGCATGTCTGATGAAGAATTTGATTCTACTTTGAATATTAATTTAAAAGGTACTTTTTATACAACAAAAGAAGTGGCAAAAGTCATGCTGAAACAGCGGTCTGGTCATATTATCAATTTATCAAGTGTAGTTGGTGTGGTCGGAAATGTTGGGCAGTCAAATTATGCAGCCAGTAAAGCTGGCGTTATCGGACTGACCAAGTCCATTGCTAAAGAGCTGGCTCCAAGAGGGGTAATGGTCAATGCCATTGCACCAGGATTTATCGAGTCTGATATGACAGAAAGTCTGACGGACGAGGTAAAGGAGAAAGCGCTGGAGTCTGTTCCTTTGAAAAGATTAGGCAAAGCAGAAGAAGTCGCTGAAATGGTTCACTTTATCAGTACTCAGTCTTATATCACGGGACAAGTTTTTCACGTAGATGGCGGAATGGTTATGAACGGATAATACTAGGAGGATAATGATGGAAAGAGTAGTAATTACTGGTCTAGGCGCAATTACACCACTGGGCAATTCAGTTGAAGAATTCTGGGAAGGCATAAAAACTGGAACCAATGGTATAGCACCATTGACCAAATTTGACGGTGAAGCAATTAATGTTCACGTTGCGGGAGAAGTAAAGGGGTTTGAGGCTAAATCATTTATGGACCGCAAGTTAGCTAAAAGAATGGATCCCTTCTCTCAATATGGTGTAGCGGCAGCGCTGGAAGCCATGAAAGACAGTGGCATCAATCTGGAAGAAATGAATCCTGAAAGACTGGGAGTCATGGTCGGTTCTGGAATCGGTGGACTGAATGCCATGCAGGACCAGATTATTAAAATGCATGAAAAAGGACTGGACAGAGTTGCACCCTTTTTCGTACCTATGGCTATTGGAAACATGGTGGCCGGAAACATCTCTATTGCAACGGGGGCGAAAGGACCAAACTTGTCCATCGTTACCGCTTGTGCTTCAGGAAACAATTCAATTGGTGAAGCGTTCCGTACAATCAAGCACGGTTATGCCGATGCTATGTTGGCCGGAGGATCTGAAGCCAGTATTAATGAAATTGGCATGTCCGGTTTTGCAGCTCTGAATGCATTATCAACAAGTGAAGATCCGGATGCGGCATCAACACCCTTTGATAAGAATCGCCACGGTTTTGTTATGGGTGAAGGGGCAGGTATTCTTGTACTAGAGAGCTTGACATCAGCACTTAATCGTAACGCGAAAATCTACGGTGAAATAACCGGATACGGTGCCACGGGGGACAGCTTCCATATGACAGCACCTTCTCCGGACGGATCTGGAGCAGCTCGTGCTATGAAACTGGCTATGGAAGAATCTGGAATCAGTTCAGAAGAAGTGAACTATATTAATGCTCACGGTACGTCTACCCCGGCTAATGATGTCTCAGAAACAGAAGCCATCAAGTTGGCCCTTGGTGAGGATGCAGCCAAACAAGTTGGTATTTCAAGTACAAAGAGTATGACAGGCCATCTACTTGGTGGTGCAGGAGCAATCGAAGCTATCGTCACTGTCAAGGCACTTCAGGAAGGAATCTTACCTCCAACAATTAACATAAAGACACCGGATGAGGCTTGCGATCTGGATTACATTAAAGATACAGCTAGAGAGATGGAATTGACTTATGGTCTTAATAACTCTTTAGGATTTGGAGGACACAACGCAGTCACTTGTTTTAAAAAGTGGGAGGAACAAGCATGAATTTCGAGCAGATAAAAGAGCTTATTGATCATATTGACGCTTCCTCGCTATATGATTTTGAAATGATTAACGAAGATATCTCATTAAAGATGAGCAAGCGTAAGTTTGCAGAAAATCAGCCAAATAATGAAGAAAAACCCGTTCTTAAAAAAGTATCTGAACCTGAATCTGGTTCTGACACGGATGGATTGGAAAAGACGGGCAACAAGAAGAAAGAAACGGCAGCAGAAGAGAATGATTATCACGTTATCACTGCTCCTATAGTGGGTACAAGTTACCTGTCTTCTTCACCGGACAGCCCGCCTTTTATCAGTGTGGGCGACGAAGTGAAAAAAGGACAGACACTGGTCATTATTGAAGCTATGAAAGTAATGAACGAAATAAAAAGTGACCGTGACGGAATGGTTGCTGATGTACTGGTTGAAGATGGCCAGCCGGTAGAGTTTAATCAGCAGTTAGTGAAAATTAAGTAAAATTAAAGGAGATTTAAAATGACGACTATGAACATAGCAGAGATTCAGGAACTGATTCCGAATCGCTACCCTATTTATTTTATCGATAAAGTGACTGAAATGATTCCAGGTGAACACGTAACGGCTATTAAAAATGTTACAATTAACGAAGAGTTTTTCCAGGGACATTTCCCGGGAGAGCCGGTTATGCCAGGTGTTTTGATTGTAGAAAGTTTAGCTCAAGCGGGATCAATTCCATTGCTTAAACTCGACCAGTTTAAGAATCAGACTGCCTACCTTGGCGGATTGAACAAAGTCAAGTTCAGAAAAAAGGTAGTTCCAGGAGATGTTCTTGAACTTAAAGTGGATATTGTTAAACTAAAAGAGTATGCCGGAATAGGTAAAGGCGTGGCTTATGTTGATGGTAAAAAAGTCTGTGAAGTTGAAATGACTTTTATCATCGGACGATAATTATTTAAGTAGACTGTTTTAAGGAAGGATTAGGCATGTTTCAGAAAATATTAGTAGCCAATAGAGGTGAAATAGCCGTACGCATCATTAGAGCGTGTAGAGAACTGAATATCAGAACTGTTGCCATTTACTCTACTGCAGATGAAGATGCGCTCCACATGCAGCTGGCTGATGAGGCAGTTTGCATTGGTCCTCCAAAAGCATCAGATTCGTATTTGAATATGCATAACATTCTTAGTGCAGCTGTTCTGACCGGAGCTGAGGCCATACATCCAGGTTTCGGTTTCTTATCGGAAAACAGCTTGTTTGCGGCTATGTGTGAAGAAGTAAACATAACGTTTATTGGTCCCGATAAAGAGACAATCGAAGAGATGGGCAACAAATCAAATGCTAGAAAAATGATGATAGATGCTAATGTTCCGGTAATACCCGGAAGCGATCACTCTATCACTACTTATTCAGAATTAACTGAGATTGTGGATGACATCGGGCTTCCAGTCATTATTAAAGCAGTGGCTGGTGGCGGAGGAAAAGGCATGCGTATGGTGTTCGAAGAGGAGAATCTGGAGGCACAATTCCTTCAGGCCAAGTCTGAATCCAAAGCGGCCTTTAATGATGACCGCATGTATGTTGAGAAGATAATTACACCTGCCAAGCATATTGAGGTTCAAATACTGGCTGATCATTTTGGTGAAGTTATTCATTTAGGAGAGAGAGATTGCTCACTCCAGAGAAATCATCAGAAAATACTTGAAGAGGCCCCCGGTCATACCTTATCTCCAGTTACAAGAGAGCGTATTTGTGAAAGCGCAGTTAAAGCAGCCAAGGGCGTAGGGTATAAAAATGCTGGTACGATTGAATTTCTTGTCGATGCTCAGGAGAACTTCTTTTTCATGGAAATGAACACCCGTATTCAGGTGGAGCATCCTATTACTGAAATGATTACGCAAATTGACATCATAAAGGAAATGATTAAAATTGCGTATAATCAGCCGCTCGGTATAAAACAGAGTGATGTGGAATTTAAAGGTCATGCGATTGAATGCCGTATAAATGCAGAGAATCCGCTCTTTAATTTTGCACCTTCGCCTGGGGAATTAACTTACTTGAATCTGCCCTCAGGTGGCCTTGGCTTGCGAGTGGATACAGCTATGTTTGCCGGTGGACTTATCCCTCCTCATTACGACTCGATGATTGCTAAAATAATTACTCATGGAAATACCAGGGATGATGCTATTATGAAAATGAAACGTGCCCTTAATGAGATGGTCATTGAAGGCATTCAGACAAACCTGGATTTCCAGCTGGATTTATTGTCTGACGATCGTTTCATATCAGGAGAGTATACAACCGGTACACTGACCGAAGTAATCATTCCGGACTGGGTAGCAGCAAAGGAGGCCGAGAATGAGACTGTTTAAGAAACGACCATATATTTCACTGGAAAAAACGACATCACAAAACGGCCCCTCTGTTCCAGATGGCATGTTTGAAAAATGTCCAAACTGTAAGCAGTCAGTCTATGTCCGGTCAATGGGTCAGGAGAGAATCTGTCCGCACTGTCACTATGCCTTGAGAATAAGGGCCCAGGAACGACTTGCCCTGACTATAGATCAGAATTCTTTTGACGAATGGGACGAAGCGGTGAGAGGGGAAAACCCTTTGGGATTTCCTGGCTATGAAGAGAAAATAGCGAAAGTTCAAATCAGTTCGGGACTGAGAGAAGCAGTCGTAACAGGAAAAGCTACATTTCAAGGAACGGAATCAGCAATAGGAATTATGGATTCCCATTTTATTATGGGGAGCATGGGGCAGGCAGTTGGAGAGAAAATCACCCGTTTGTTTGAACGAGCGACTGAAGAATCACTGCCAGTGGTCCTGTTTACTGCATCTGGAGGAGCCCGAATGCAAGAGGGGATTTTTTCACTGATGCAGATGGCGAAGACCAGTGCAGCAATAAAACGCCATTCTGATAAAGGTTTGTTTTACCTGACTGTTTTAACTGACCCGACAACTGGAGGAGTAACAGCGAGTTTTGCCATGCTTGGAGATATTATACTGGCTGAACCCGGCGCATTAGTCGGTTTTGCCGGAAAAAGAGTCATCGAACAGACGATTAAAGCATCCTTACCGGATGATTTCCAATTGGCAGAGACGGTACTCAAAAATGGTTTTATCGATCAGATTGTCGAAAGAAACCAGATGCGCATGGTCATCAGCCAGCTGCTGGCACTGCATACTTACTCGGACAATAAAGTTAAGGGGGACAAGACATGAGTCGTGTAATGGAAGTTGTATCATTAGCGAGAAAAACAGACCGAATCAATATGAAAGATATTACCGCTCATGTTATTGATGATTTTATTGAACTCCACGGGGACAGAGTATTTACAGATGATCCGGCTATTGTTGGCGGAGTAGGACGACTGAACGGATTACCAGTAACAGTTATCGGTAATCAAAAAGGCACAACGATTGAAGAGAACATGCACAGCAACTTCGGCTCAGCTCATCCGGAGGGATATAGAAAGTCACTTCGACTAATGAAGCAGGCAGAAAAATTTAACAGGCCTATTATCAATTTCATCAATACTTCAGGTGCCTACTGTGGAGTAGAAGCTGAAGAGCGTGGACAAGGCGAGGCAATAGCCAGAAACCTCTTTGAAATGAGTGCCCTGAAAGTGCCGATTCTTTCCATTATTATGGGTGAAGGTGGAAGTGGTGGCGCCTTGGCTTTGGCCTTGGCTGATGAAGTATGGATGATGGAACATTCCATTTATTCCATTCTATCTCCTGAAGGTTTTGCCTCCATACTTTGGAAGGACTCAAAAAAAGCAGGTGAAGCGGCCGAACTGATGCGATTGACCTCTGCAGATTTGAAAGAACTGGGCATCGTTGAAAAGGTAATCAAGGAAAACGGACCAGATGGGGAGTTAACTAAAGAAACGGTACTGCAGATGTTGAAAGATGATATGACAGCCAAAATTAATGAACTTTCAAAATTATCAGCTGACAGTTTAACTGCAGAACGATATGAGCGGTTCAGAAAATACTAAAGAAAGCAGTAGGGAATACTTTCCTATTGCTTTTTTGACGCCAAGGAAGCTGTTCAATCAATTCATTTTATAAGTGGAAAACAGCGTAATGAAATAGAGTTCATCTTAAAATGTGACAAGTGTTAACTGCAGAAACTCCTTCATTTTGCAGTTAAATTGGGCTGTTCTATGCATTTAAACTTTGGTACACTTACATAGAGAAGAAGGTGAACCAAATGGGAGAACAGATTGAATTTCCGAAAAATTACGGAACCTACATGCAGCTCGCGATGAGTGCTCTTGAAAGAGGGAACTACGAAGAAGCTACGGAGCATTTGAAGAAAGCCTATCAGCTTAAAGATGAAAACAGTCTGAATATTTTACTCGTGTCCTCGCTGTATCACAATGGTCAGATTAAAGAAGCGCTTGAATATGCTGAAGAAAAGTTAGCTTTTTATGAAAAAAATGAAAAACGACTGCTTCTTTTGGTGGAGCTCTTAATTCAGTCAAATCAATTTCTTCAGGCCCGTAAGTATATTGATGACAACAGTAAGAGTACAGTAGAATACGCCATCAACTGGTCTCAGCTGGATGATCAATTAACTGACAGGCAGTATGAGAAAGAAAAAGAACGGATTGAATATGAAAGCACATTAGTAAAAAAACTGTTTTCACTGGCAGCTGTCACACAGGATGAGCAGTTTAAACTGGTTGATGAAGCGGCTAATTTAAAAACAGAGAATCTTGAAAAGGCAGCTCCTTCAGTTTTTCAAAATCCTTATGTCCATCCGTTAGCTCGCTCAGGCTATCTGTCTCTTCTGGTCGAACGTAAGAGTGAAAAAGAATTCAGCTACAGCTGGTTTGGTGAATCGAAGAGCGTAGTTCCTGCGGACTGTCAACGTTTTGATTATGATCCGGTATTAGTCAGCGTTGTTGAGAAAATTGATGATTATTGTGCTCAGAATCCGTCGCTTAGAGAACTGGTTCTCAATGAATTAATGACGGTACTGCTTAATCTCTTTCCGTTTATATCTGAGGTTGTGCAGGAAGAGGACGCAATAGACTGGGTTAAAGTAGTCTCTTTCACTATAGACGGCGACCCACAGTCATTAGAGGGAGTGTCGCAAAATAAATCAGACTATATCTCTCAATGGATAGATAAAGTTCACCGACAACTGCAATGAATTAGTCTACATCAGTTTACATTAACATTAAAATATTGTATGATATGAAAGTATGTTTAAATAAAATAACGTGAAAGTATGTATTTTTTTAATTTCGTTAAAAGAATACTGCTGTAGCTTAAAATACAATTCAATTCGGAGGGTAATCATTCATGGGAACATCATTTGAAAAAACAGGACCGACAACGGGTCGCTTAGAATTTACTATTGACAAAGAAACAGTAAATAAAGGTTTAGATAAGACATTTAAAAAAGTTCAGAAAAGCTTAAATGTACCTGGATTCCGTAAAGGAAGAGTGCCAAGACGCATCTTCAACCAGATGTACGGAGAAGCTGCATTATATGAAGATACTTTAAATGATTTACTGCCAGTAGCTTATCCAAAAGCTCTTGACGAAGCGGGTATTGAGCCAGTAGCTCAGCCTAGCATCGATATTAAATCAGTTGGAAAAGATCAGGACTGGGAACTGATTGCTGAAGTAACATTGAAGCCAGATGTCGAGCTTGGTGAATACAAAGGCATTGAAGTTGCTAAACAAGACCGTGACCTGACAGAAGATGAAGTACAGGAAGCTATCAAGAGACGTCGTGAAAGCATGGCAGAACTGACTATCAAGGAAGATGCTGCTGAAGAAGGCGATACAGTAGTTATCGACTATGAAGGCTTCAAAGATGGCGAAGCTTTTGAAGGTGGAAAAGGCGAAAATCATTCATTAGAAATAGGGTCAAACTCATTTATCCCTGGTTTCGAAGAACAGTTAGTTGGCGCTAAAGCCGGTGACGAAAAAGAAGTGACGGTTACTTTCCCTGAAGAGTATCACTCAGATGACTTAGCCGGACAGGAAGCTGTATTTAAAGTAACTGTTCATGAAGTTAAAGCGAAAGAGCTACCTGAATTAGATGATGAATTCGTTAAAGATCTTGACGAAGATGTTGAAACTGTAAGCGAGCTTGAAGACAAAATTCGTGAAGAATTAGCTGAAAGCAAGAAAACAGCTGCGGACGATGCTAGAGATGATGAAGTTATCCGTAAAGCTGTTGAAAATGCAAACATTGAAGAAATCCCAGACGAAATGGCTCACGAAGAAGTTCACCGTCAAATGGATATGTTCCTTAACAACTTGAAACAGCAAGGTATCTCTGCTGAAATGTACTACCAGATGACAAACTCTTCTGAAGAAGACCTGCACAAGCAGTTCGAAGGAGAAGCTGAATTCAACGTTCGTACAAACCTTGTGCTAGAAGCAATTGTTGAAGAGGAAAATCTTAAAGCAACAGACGAAGATATTGAAAAAGAAATCTCTGATTTAGCTGGACAGTACAACATGCCTGAAGATCAGGTTAGAAACGTTCTTTCTCCAGACCTGTTAAACAGAGACATTTCTCTTAAAAAAGCAATCGACTTGATTACGTCTACAGCAAAAGAAACGCTAGAAGCAAAAGAAGAGTCTGAAGAAGCGTAAATTTTTAAAAATGTAAAAAGGGGAATGCTCAACTGGCATTCCCGTTTTTCATAAATGAGACAAATTAAACTTAGTAAAACGAAAAGAGGTGACTGTGCCCATGTTTAATGATGACGAACAAAAAGGTAATATTTCCTGTTCATTCTGTGGAAAATCTCAGGAGCAGGTTAAAAAAATAGTGGCTGGTCCAGGAGTATATATTTGTAATGAATGCGTAGACTTATGTCAGGAAATTATGGAAGAAGAATTTAATAAGCAGGCATTTGACAGTGATATGGAAGTTCCTAAGCCTCATGAAATCAGAGCGATTCTGAATGAGTATATCATAGGTCAGGAAGCGGCTAAAAAAGCTCTATCCGTAGCTGTATACAATCATTACAAGCGAGTAAATAATTTGGATGAAGAATCCGAAGATGATATTGAACTGCAGAAAAGTAACATATGCCTGATTGGCCCAACCGGATCAGGTAAGACGTATCTAGCTCAGACGCTGGCGCGTATTCTTAATGTCCCATTTGCTATTGCTGATGCGACTAACTTGACGGAAGCCGGTTATGTAGGTGAAGATGTTGAAAACATTCTACTGAAACTTCTTCAGTCGGCGGATTACGATGTCGAACTGGCTCAGCGTGGAATTATCTACGTCGATGAGATAGATAAAATTGCACGCAAGTCTGAAAATGTCTCCATTACCCGTGATGTCAGTGGTGAAGGTGTTCAGCAGGCCTTGCTGAAAATACTTGAAGGCACGACTGCGAGTGTTCCTCCACAAGGCGGACGCAAACATCCGCATCAGGAACTAATTCAAATAGATACAACGAATATATTATTCATCGTTGGCGGAGCTTTTGATGGAATAGAAACAATCGTTAAAAATCGTCTCGGTGATAAAGTCATTGGGTTCGGAGCCTCAAGCAAGCGTAAGGAAGCGGATGAAAAGCATAGCATCATGCAGCAGATTATCCCTGAAGACTTGCTGAAGTACGGTCTGATACCTGAATTTATCGGTCGTCTGCCAATTACGGCAGTATTGGATAGATTGAACGAAGAGGACTTAATCGAAATCTTGACCAAGCCGAAAAATTCTCTGGTCAAGCAGTACAAGAAACTGCTTGAAATAGATGATGTTGAACTGGACTTTGAAGAGGAAGCTCTGAGAAGCATCGGTAAAAAAGCGATTGAAAGAGATACAGGTGCTCGAGGACTGCGCTCAATTATTGAAAGTATTATGCTTGATATTATGTTTGAAGTCCCAAGCCGTCCGGATATCAAAAAAGTAGTGATTACAGAAGAAACGGCAGAAAATAATCTGAATCCTCTATTTTACGATGAAGATGGTCAGAAAGTCAGCTAATAATTAAAGTAAAGCCATTTGCTTAGCGGCAAATGGCTTTTTTGAT
The DNA here is from genome assembly GCA_007692455.1 of Alkalibacterium sp. Lineage (GTDB taxonomy): Bacteria > Bacillota > Bacilli > Lactobacillales > Carnobacteriaceae_A > Alkalibacterium. The sequence goes on from RECC01000036.1 coordinate 286,122, forward strand.
TAAAAATATGTTTCTGCATAACAGATTCTCATACCCTATCTGCTATGGAAGTCAACGTGTCATCGGGGGAAATATAAAGTTAAAGAAAGTTACAGCACTGGGTTAATACAGTGTGTTCCTTATTCGACAATAGTTACACATTGAGACTAAATCAGTCATTTTTTTGTAACAATCTACCCTTTTTGTCATCTTTTGTTAATATTAGCCTTTAAAAATTTCTGTGATATGCTATACTAACAATTGATAAATTATGCAATGGAGGAGAAAAATATGAACAGCGATAGAATAAATTATGCTGAAATTACAATTAGTGCCGTATCTCCTTCTCAATATCCAGATGATGGTTTACCAGAAATCGTATTGGCCGGTCGATCTAATGTAGGGAAATCATCTTTTATTAATACGATGGTTAACCGAAAGAAGCTAGCACGTACGTCAGGTAAACCCGGTAAAACTAGAACATTAAATTTTTTCAATATTGAACATGAATTGTTTTTTGTAGACGTACCTGGATATGGGTATGCGAAGGTATCTAATGCTGAACAGGATAAATGGGGCAATATGATGAGTGACTATTTTGCTTCGCGAGAAGAACTTGTCCTTGGTATTCTACTTGTAGATTTTAGACACGAACCTTCCGAACAGGACTGTCAGATGTACGATTTTTTCAAATACTATGATGTACCCGTAATCGTTGTTGCAACTAAAGCAGATAAGATTAAATCATCGCAGTACAATAAGCATTTAAGTATTATTAAAAAGACGCTGGATTTAGACCCGGAAGATAAACTGATGTTATTTTCTTCCTTTAACAGAGAAGGAAGGACGGAAATCTGGGAAGAAATTTTAGCGTATACAGGGAATGAGACGACATGAAACTGTTAATGTATGGAGTGAACAGGGAGACCGTCTCTTCAGAAGATATACACAAGTACAGTCTAAATCAGACTGCCTATAGAATGCATTTGAATGATATTTACCAGTTTGACGGTGTCAGTGAAGTTGTTCTGCTCGTTACGGAAAACCGCAATGAGTATTATTTATATGTTGACGAAGCGTCATTTAAGCACGGTGATTTATTGCGATATTTATCTGACTATACAGAGAAGCCCCTTGAAGAAATTATCTTGGAAACATACAGTAAATTTAATGATGATGTCGTTAAACACTTGTTAAATGTTTCCAGTTATGTAGAGGTGTCAGAAGCTCATACGTTTGAATCAATTGATATTATTGACCACGCACTGATGAAATCAATTGAAGAAAAAACAGTAGGAACGATATTGTACACTTTATTTAAAAAATCAGTAGAATTTTCTCTGTCACTCTGCGAAAAAGAAGAGATCAAACCCTTACTCCAAGGTGATGTATCGAAAGCAGTACGCTCAATAAAAGAGACAATTAAAGAAACTGATTCCAGTCACTATCTTATTATCGGCAATGATAAATTTACCAATCAGGTGATGAAATATTTTGTCGGTTCCCAGTACAGCTCCATGGCTGTAGTTAACCGGGGACATGATTCTCAAAATACAGTAAATGAACTGAGAAGATGGCTACGTTTGACCAAACAGTCCTCGTGGATTAAAAATATTCATGAAATCAGTTCATCTCAGCTTTTATACCGTCTGGCTAAATCAGATGTCGTCATTATAGGACCTGATGAAAAGAATTCATGGTTTACAGAAGAACTGTTCGATGAAATGAGATGCCTGAGACCCAGTCCTAAAAAGCAGCTGGTCTACGATTTCAGCTTAACGCAGGATGAGACGGTGCTGCAGAAATTTGATTTGATTCATTACAAACATATAAGTGACGAACCGAAACGTCTCTATACTGATGAGAAAATCGAAGAAGCAAAGACAACTTACGATGAAATGGTGTCTCTACAGACAGAGCAATATATCAAGCAGTTCAATAAACTCCAGGAATGTCTGCCAATCAGGATAGAGAATGAATTTGTATCTGAGGGAAATATTAGTTTTACTAAAAAAATTAGTTATAAAGTTTAAGAGTGTCTCGTATGAGACACTCTTTTTAAATGGACTGATTTGACTAAAAAGGGCATCCTTAATTACTGAAAGGGTGTTCTTCATATTAAAAGGTAACGTAGTCAGCCCATTAAAACAGAAAAGAGACCATTTAATATAACAATATGCTTAAGTTATTAGATATCAGTGGTAAATTAGTGTAGAATAAAAGAGATAAGCAAGTGGAACGTGATAGAAAGAAGGGTTTAATGTGTCAATGTTTTTAGATCAAGTAAAAGTGAATGTTAGAGCAGGAAAAGGCGGAGACGGTATGGTCGCTTTCCGTAGAGAGAAATATGTACCAGATGGTGGACCGGCCGGCGGTGATGGTGGTCTTGGAGGCGACGTTATTTTTGTCGTGGACGAAGGCCTAAGAACGCTGATGGACTTTCGATACAATCGACATTTCAGAGCTGAGCATGGTGAAAACGGCATGTCTAAAGGTATGCATGGCCGAGGTGCAAAGAATTTATTTGTTAAAGTACCACCTGGAACTGTAGTAAAAGAAGCCGAAACTGGCCGTTTGCTGGCTGATCTCGTTGAACACGATCAGCAGGCAGTTATTGTAAAAGGCGGTAGAGGAGGAAGAGGAAACATTCGTTTTGCTTCCCCTAGAAACCCCGCACCGGAAATAGCTGAAAACGGCGAACCCGGAGGAGAAATGGAAGTTGAACTGGAATTGAAGGTTCTGGCAGATGTCGGTCTTGTAGGTTTTCCTTCAGTCGGAAAATCAACACTACTCAGTGTTGTCTCTTCAGCCAGACCGAAGATAGGGGCTTACCACTTCACCACTTTAGTACCTAACTTAGGTATGGTTCAGACAGAAGAAGGCGAAAGTTTTGTTCTGGCAGATATGCCGGGACTAATTGAAGGCGCCTCTCAAGGTGTCGGCTTAGGAATTGAATTTCTTAGACATATAGAACGGACAAGAGTTCTGCTTCACGTTATTGATATGAGTGGTGTGGAAGGTAGAAGCCCAGTAGATGATTATTATACAATTAATCAGGAACTGGAACAGTACGACCTTAAACTTAGAGAGCGACCGCAGCTGGTTGTCGCAAATAAAATGGATATGCCAGATGCAGAAGAAAATCTAAGAGAATTTAAAGAAGCAATGCAGAAGAACAACGAAGATGTGGAAATCTTTGAAGTGTCAGCTTTGACTCGAAAAGGTTTAAATCACGTAATGAGCCGAACTGCTGAACTGCTTAAAACAACTCCGGAATTCCCTCTTTATGAGGAAGAAACTGAGCAGGAAGAACGCGTACTATACAAATTTGTACCAGAAGACAAGGATTATCATATTACTAGAGATCCTGATGGCACATGGGTGCTTTCGGGTGATAAACTCGAAAAACTTCACCAGATGACCAATTTCCAGTTTGATGAGTCGGTTATGCGTTTTGCTCGTCAGCTAAGAGGAATGGGAATTGATGAGGCCCTTAGAAGAAAAGGTGCTAAAAACGGTGACACCGTCAGAATTGACGAGTATGAATTTGAATTTGTTGAATAAATTTTGCAAAGGATAGATTTATGGATTTATTATTTCTAGGAACAGGTTCAGGCGTACCTGCAAAACATCGCAACGTCTCCAGTATAGCTTTAAGGTTGCTGGATGAACGAAACAGCATCTGGTTATTTGACTGCGGAGAAGCAACCCAGCATCAGATACTTGAAACATCTCTGAAACCGAGAAAAATCGAGAAAATATTCATTACCCATATGCATGGGGACCACATTTTTGGGTTGCCCGGACTGCTAAGCAGTCGAGCTTTTCAAGGGGGAACTACGCCTCTCACCATTTATGGTCCTCCGGGGATTAAGCAGTATGTAAAGATGTCAATGAAATACTCCCAGTCGCATTTTAAATACCCTATAAATTTTGTGGAATTCTCTGGGGAGGGTGTTATTTTTGAAGATGATCAGTTTATCGTCAGCATAAAAAAACTCAATCACGGTATACCTTCATACGGGTTCAGAATCCGAGAAAAGGATCGTGAAGGGGAATTAATGGCTGACGAGCTTCTAAAAGCGGGGGTGCCTTTCGGTCCTTTATTTGGAAAACTGAAAGGTGGCGAACAGGTGACGCTGGATGATGGCCGAGTCATTAACGGTAAGGAGTTTATCGGGCCCAGTCAGAAAGGCAGAATCGTAACCATACTTGGAGATACCTTGAAAACTGAAAAGAGTGTGGACTTAGCTGAGGGCGCAGATGTCCTGGTGCATGAAAGTACATTTATGGATAAAGATCAGGAACTTGCCGTTAACTACAATCACTCAACCAGCTCTCATGCAGCTGAAACAGCACTGAAAGCGAATGTTTCCAAACTGTTGCTTACGCATATAAGTGCCAGATATTTATATGCTGACAGTAAACTGATGGAAAAAGAAGCACGTCAAATTTTTCCGAAAACCTATGTTATGAATGATTTTTCAGAAGTGACTATTCCCTTAAAGAAAGAAGAGTGAGCGTATGACGAGCATTAAAGGTAAAGTCGTTTGGATTACAGGGGCATCATCAGGAATTGGAGAAGAGCTGGCTTATCAGCTTGCACAAAAGGGAGCCATCCTGATTTTGAGTGCACGTAGAATGGAAAAGTTAAATCAGGTAAGAGACCGCTGTCGCGCTGAGCATAACGCTCAGGCAGTGGTTTATCCTCTAGATATGACAGATCTTGAAGCTATTGATGAGGCTGTCTCATATCTTTTGTCTAAGTTTTCTCATATAGATATTCTGATTAACAACGCCGGTTTTGGGCACACCCAGTCATTCCTGGATTATGACATAAAAAAAGCTGAAAATATGTTTCAAGTCAATGTTCTTGGTCTCATGTACTTATCTCAATTAGTTGGAAAAAATATGAGACAGTTTGAAAAGGGCCATATTGTTAATGTGGCATCTGTTGCAGGAAAAGTGGCTACCCCTAAATCCGCGGTATATTCTGCATCGAAATTTGCCGTCACCGGTTTTACCAATGCATTGAGGATGGAACTGAAACCTCATAATATCAAAGTAACAGCAATCAATCCCGGTCCTGTTGACACTGCTTTTTTTGATGAATTTGATCCGTCCGGGGAATATCTGGATAATGTTAGTTCTGTCGTCCTGACCTCCGAATACGTCGTGAATAAGACTATTAGAGCAATTGAAACAAATAAAAGAGAAATCAATCTGCCAAAAAGGTTAGCTGTGGGCTCAAAAATTCATACTATAGCCCCAGCATTTGGTGATTTTTTCATCCGAACCGCATTTAACAAAAAATAAAGGTATTTAATGATTTACTAATGTAATTATGGTATTCTTAATTTAAAGTATGGTTGGTTAATGGAGGGATTTGTGGATGAAAAGACAATGGAGCATGATTGGTGCAATCGTTTTATTCCTGCTAGTAGCAATATTATCTGTACTGAATGTGGACAGGGTTCCTATCAATTTCGGCTTTGCTGAAGTTGAATTACCGCTGATAGTCATTATTTTTGGCTCTGTTTTATTGGGAGCGCTTATAGCAACATTATTGTCGACGTTTAAAATTTACAAAGATCAGCGAAATCAGAAACAGCAGAAAGATTCAAAACGCAAAACACGTTCTAAGTCCAGTGAAAAAGAAGAAACACCCATTCAGAAAAACGATAAGCTAAAATAAACTTTAAAGGTAGGGGATAGTAATATGAATAACCAGAAAATAGCTGTTTTGACTGATTCAGGTTCAGATGTGCCGGAAGCAGTTAAAAATGAATTTGATGTTAAAGTTATTCCATTAAAAATATTATTTGAAGACGGTGAGTATGTCGATAAAGTCGATATCACTGCTGAAGAAGTTTATGAACGCATGGAAAAAGAAATTCCTAAAACCTCTTTGCCCGATGGTGAAATGATTAAAGGTATCTTTGATGATATTAAAGCTGAAGGCTATGAAAAAGTAATGGTGGTAACCATTTCAAGTGGTTTAAGTGGTACAAACAATATGATTCGTGTCGTAGCTGAACAGTTCGAAGGATTGGATATTTATGTTCTCGATACTAAAAATATCGGCATAGGCTCTGGTTTTACTGTCGTTGAAGCAGCCAAGCAGGTAGCGGCAGGGGTCGATTGGGATACGTTGAAAACCAATCTGGAAAAAAGTAAAGAAAAAGCAACAGTATTTTTCCATGTACCTACTCTTGAGTACTTACAAAAGGGCGGAAGAATCGGACTGGTTCAGTCTGTAGTGGGCAGCATGATGAATCTTAAACCTATCATTACTTGTAATGAGGAAGGTATTTATCACACGGTTGCTAAAGTTAGAGGGAAAGCTAAATCGGTAAGCAAAACTTTGCAGTTAGTAGAAGAATTTGCGTCAACATCTACAAAATACAATTTAGCAATTGCTTATGGCGGAAAAACAGCATTGAAAGAAGCCGAAGCAATTCGTCTTGAAATGCAGGAAAAACTGCCAAACTTCGAAGATTTCTTCTTTGATCAGATTAGTCCTGCATTAGGTGTTCATACAGGTCCTGGTTTGATTGGTATTGGCGTTCAATTGCTGGACTAATAGTTCAAAGACCTTATAAGGCACAGTAAAGAGCATTCTTTATTGTGTCTTTTTTTGTTATACTAGATAGGCAATTGATGAGGAGTGAACCGAGTGCTAAGTAATACACGCTGGAAAACAAGAGAATTTGATGAAAGTAATGTCGCTAAATTAGCAGAAGAAACAAATCGCTCAAAGACCTTCGTCCGATTATGTTTAAGTAGAGGGTTGGATACGAAAGCAGCAATTGAAAACTTTACAGAGCCAACTGCTGAATGGTTCCATGATCCATTCCTGCTGTTTGATATGGAAAAATCAGTTGAACGAATTCAACAGGCTATCGCAGAGAACGAATTAATTACAGTCTATGGGGATTACGACGCGGATGGTGTGACTAGTACGGTCATTATGCTTGAAGCGATTGAAATGTCTGGGGGACGGGTGAATTACTTTATCCCTAACCGATTCAAGGAAGGCTACGGACCAAACGTAGAAGCCTTTGAGCAGATGATTAACGAGGGCACGCAATTAATCATAACCGTAGATAATGGGATAGCTGGGCATGAAGCTATAGAGAAAGCACAGAATCTGGGTGTCGACGTAATAGTGACTGACCACCATGAGTGTCCGGCTGAGCTTCCAAAAGCTTTCAGCATTGTACACCCGAAGCACCCCGACGGCCAATATCCATTCAAGGACCTGGCTGGTGCAGGCGTCAGTTTGAAAGTGGCACAGGCACTATTGGGGGAGATGCCCCAGGAACTGATTGAGCTGGCCATGATTGGAACGGTTGCCGACCTGGTGTCTCTCACAGATGAAAACAGAGCACTAGTTTATTTTGGACTGAAACTAATCAGACAAACAGATCGCTTAGGACTACTTGCCTTACTAATGAAAAGCTCACTGAAACCCGAAGACATTGATGAGGAAGCGATTGGCTTTAAATTATCGCCTCCTATAAATGCAGTCGGACGTCTGGGAGACGCCTCGATGGTGGTGGAACTACTCAAGACATTTGATGAAAATGAAGCCGAAAAGCTAAGCGAAATCGTTCTGCAGAAAAATGAAGAACGCAAAGAATTAGTTGAATCAATTACCTCTCAGGCTATGGCCGAACTGACAAACTATAATGGTGATAAGGTTGTTGTGATGAAGAATCCTGACTGGCATGAAGGGGTCTTAGGAATTGTTGCCAGCCGTATTGCTGAAAAAGTCAGTAAACCGACGCTGATTTTAACAGAAAATCTCGAGGAAAATAAAATAAAAGGTTCCGGAAGAAGTATCCCTGGTTTTAATCTATATGATTGCGTGAACCAGACAAAAGAACTGCTGAGTAGTTTCGGCGGACATGAGATGGCTTGCGGATTGAGCCTGAAGAGTTCAGACTTTGACACATTTCGTCAGGAAATCAACCTGTCAGCTGAACGGTTAGCTGGAGAAGAAACTATAGTAAAAGAACTGGAGATTGATTCGACAGCAGAAGGGGAGGAGCTCTCCGTTAAGCTTGTTGAAGAGATTGCACTCTTGAGACCGTTTGGTCAAGACAACAAAAAACCCGTCTTTAAGTTATCTGACATGAAGACTGTTCAGTCAAGGGTAATAGGAGCAAATCAGAATCATTTCAAAGCGGTTCTTGCGAAAGCAGGTAAAGAAATCGATATGATTGCTTTCAATGCCTCTGACTGGAATCCGGTTTTCACCTCTCAGCCTCAACTCGATGTTGCGGGGTATTTGGATATTAACGAGTGGAATGGCAACCGGAAAGTTCAGCTTCAGGGAATTGATTTCAAGACGAATACTCCTGTTATCATTGACAAGCGAAAGTCTGGCCTGAACTCGGCTGTCTTCCAACAGGAAAATGCTCATTATCTATTCTTCAGTGAGAAAAACTACAAAAAATGGGAAGCTGCTATTATAGAAGGCGCGACCAGTCAGTTGTACAGTAAAGATTCTTCAATTGATCCGGTAATGGATGGTAAAACTATCTATATTATTGACATTCCTGATGAAACGACAGACTTCTTTAATGTGATTGAAGAGTTTAAAAATCAGGAAATTTATCTCTTTTTATATGCACCTCATGACTATTATTTCAAAGGGATGCCTAAACGAGAGACGTTCACCCGATTATATAAATGGCTATTAAAGAAACAGGAGATTAATCTGAAGAAAGACACAAGAGAGATCATTTCTCTGCTGAAAGTTGACAAAGAGATAGTAAAGTTTATGTTAATGGTGTTTTTAGAGAATGAATTTGTTACAATAGAGGATGGGAAGTTAAGCGTCGTTGAAAATCCAGGTAAAAAAAGTCTGGAACACACGAAAACTTATAAAAGACGATTGAACCAGATTGAAGTGGAAGAAAAACTGGTTTACAGTTCCTTTAATGAGCTGCTGGCTGCCCTTAAAAATAAAACTAGTGATAGTGTTATTCATAACGGAGGATTATAAATGGATTTTAAAAATTTTATAGCGGATGTGCCCGATTTTCCTGAAAAAGGAATTATCTTTAGAGATATTTCTCCTTTAATGGCTAACGGAGAAGCCTATAAAGAAGCAACAAACCAGATAGTGAAGTATGCCAGAGAAAAAGGCGCTGAAATGATTGTAGGGCCTGAAGCGAGAGGCTTCATCGTAGGCTGTCCGGTTGCCAATGAGCTGGGTATCGGTTTTTCACCTTGTCGTAAAAAAGGAAAATTGCCGAGAGAAACCATTGAAGTAAGTTACGGTCTGGAATACGGTAGTGATGTTCTGCAGCTCCACAAAGATTCCATCACACCCGGACAGAAAGTATTAATTACAGATGACCTTCTCGCTACCGGCGGGACAATCGCTGCTACCATTGAACTCGTTGAGAAATTGGGTGGAGAAGTAGTGGGTGCTGCTTTCTTTATAGAATTAAAAGAGTTAAAGGGTAGAGATAAAATCAAAGGCTATGACATTTTCACTTTAATGACCTATTAAGTGTTGATTAAAGTGCTGTATAAAGTAGAGTGATTTTCTGCCAAAGGCTTATAAATAAATCGTGTTATCATTTTTAGTAGTGCCTTTGCTGAAGTGAAACGCGATTTTTTTATGCTCTATTGGTATAGTGTTATGTTAAACAAAGGATTATGATTAAGAATAGTGGTGCTTCTGTGTTCTCACTAAGAGACTATCTTGTCATAGAAAAAAACGATTCCTCCAATTATCATTGAGAGGAACCGTCTTATTTTATCTTTGTTTAGAGTGTTATCGCTAATCAGTTTCTTAAAGAATATGACTGCGGTATAATGAAATGACTTTACCGAGTATGGATACGTTTGAAAGAATAATAGGATCCATCGAGTCATTTTCCGGCTGAAGACGTATATGATTTTTTTCTTTGAAGAATCGTTTACATGTTGCTTCGTCTTCATCAGTCATTGCAATCACAATGTCACCGTTATTAGCTGTTTCCTGTTTGCGGACGATGACCTGGTCGCCATCAAGTATGCCGACATTCATCATACTGTCACCGCGAATAGTCAGCATGAACAGATTGCCTTTGTCGATTTCCAGGTCAGAAGGAATCGGGAAATAATCAGTCGCTTCTTCTACTGCCAGTATAGGTTCTCCGGCAGTTACTACACCCAGTAATGGAATTTTATCTTCATCTTCGTTAATTCCCAATTTGTCCAGACCGTTTTTTGTAAACTCAATTGCTCTAGGTTTGGAAGGATCTCTTAAAATAAAGCCATTTTTTTCAAGTCGTGCTAAATGTCCGTGAACAGTCGAAGTGGATGAAAGGGCAGTAGCTTCACCTATTTCTCTGACAGTCGGGGGATACCCCTTTTTTTTAGCTTGTTCATATATATACTGAAGAATTTCGAATTGCTTTTCACCTTTTCGGCCTCTAGTGGTCATTCTAAAACCCTCACTTTCCTCTATTTAATGGAACAACCGTTCTATTAATAAGTCAAGTATAGCACAGTAGTAGTGCTAATTCAAACGGATGTTCGATAAAACACAGATGTCATTTAAACTAGTACTATCACTTTTTTATGAGTAATGTTATGATTATCTAGTAAGTGAAAAGTGGACATTAAGTTTAGGAGGCAATTATGCTTGAAAAGAAAAAGTTAGACCGAATTAATGAGTTAGTGAGAAAAGAACGCAATGACGGATTAAGTGTAGAAGAAAAAGAAGAACAGAAAAACCTTAGAGAAGAATACATCCAAGCATTTCGTTCTGGAATGAAAAATCAGATTGAAGGCATGAAAGTCGTCGATCCTGATGGAAATGACGTCACTCCGGATAAAGTAAAAGATATTCAAAAAGAAAAGGGTCTGCACGGAAGAGACTAACGGAATACTCATTTTTATATTGACAGTATTTATTGAATAAAAACGGGTAGAATAGTATAATAATTAAGTAAGTTTAAAATTTAAACAAACGAGAGGGTTGAATACATTGTTCGATAAAATAGATCAAATGGCTGTAGATACTATACGTACTTTAAGTATTGACGGCGTTCAGAAAGCTAACTCAGGCCACCCTGGCTTACCAATGGGGGCGGCTCCAATGGCCTATACATTGTGGACACGTCACCTTAAAGTAAACCCAAGCAACTCAAGATGGTTTGACAGAGACCGCTTTGTCTTATCAGCAGGACACGGTTCAATGCTGTTATACAGCTTGCTTCACTTATCTGGTTATGATGTTTCTATTGACGATTTGAAAAATTTCCGTCAATTAGGTGGCAACACACCAGGTCACCCTGAAGTGCATATTACTGATGGTGTCGAAGCGACAACTGGTCCTTTAGGACAGGGAATTGCAAATGCTGTAGGTATGGCAATGGCTGAAGCGCATCTGTCAGCAACTTATAACAAAGACAGCTATAATGTAGTGGATCATTACACTTATGCACTTTGTGGAGATGGCGACCTTCAAGAAGGTGTTTCTCAGGAAGCTGCTTCATTGGCCGGTCACCTGAAATTAGGCAAAATGATTATGCTGTATGATTCCAACGATATTCAACTGGATGGTCCAACATCCAACGCCTTTACAGAAGATGTCGGTAAACGTTTTGAAGCCTATGGCTGGGAGCATATCCTTGTTGAAGATGGCAATGATATGGAAGCCATTGATGAAGCTATCACGAAAGCGAAACAATCAACTGACAAGCCGACACTGATTGAAATCAAGACGATTATCGGCTTCGGAGCAACAAACGCCGGTACACACAACGTTCACGGTGCACCTCTTGGGCCTGAAGGCGTTGAAGCAGCCAAGAAGGCTTACGGCTGGGAAAACGAAGACTTCTATGTACCACAAGAAGTGTCTGATCGCTTCAAGGAGTTAATTGGAGATAAAGGGCAGAAAGCTGAAGATGAATGGAACAGCCTAGTAGAAGACTACCGCAAAAACAATTCAGATCTGGCTAATGAATTTGATTCAGCATTATCTGGTAAATTACCTGAAAATTGGGATAAAGATCTGCCATCATACGCAGCTGGTGACAGTGACGCAGCAACTCGCTCAACGAGTGGTGAAGTGCTGAATGCCATTGCTAAAAACGTTCCGAACTTCTGGGGCGGTTCTGCAGACTTGTCTGGATCAAACAAAACGATGATTGACGGTGTCGAAGATTTCCAGGCTGGTCAGTACGAAGGACGCAATATCTGGTATGGTGTACGTGAATTTGCAATGACTGCAGCGCTTAATGGTATCTTGCTTCACGGTGGTACCAAGTCTTATGTATCTACATTCTTTGTGTTTACAGATTACTTGAGACCAGCTGTTCGTCTGGCTGCATTGTCTGAAATTCCTGCCATCTATGTAATGACACATGATTCAATTGCAGTTGGGGAAGATGGCCCAACACACGAACCTGTAGAACAGCTGTCAAGCTTCAGAGGTATGCACAATTTGACTGTGTTACGTCCGGCTGACGGTAACGAAGTCGCTGCAGCTTGGGAAGTAGCTGTAACCTCTACAGACCGACCCACTATGCTGGTGCTGACTCGTCAGAATCTGCCAGTACTGGAAGGTACGCAGGATAATGCCCGCAACAACGTTAAAAAAGGTGCTTACGTGTTATCACCTTCTGAAAATGATAAGCCAGAAGGAATTCTTATTGCGACAGGTTCGGAAGTATCTATTGCAGTTGAAGCACAAAAGCAGCTTAAAGAAAAAGGACACGATGTTTCAGTGGTGTCCATGCCAAGTTTCGATTTGTTCGAGCTTCAGTCAGCTGACTATAAAGAGTCAGTTCTGCCATCAGCTGTAACAAACAGAATGGCTATTGAAATGGGATCTTCTTTCGGTTGGCACAAATACGTTGGAACCGATGGCAAAGTTCTTGCCATTGATAAATTCGGTGCGAGTGGTAACGGAGAAGCTGTTGTTGAATCATACGGCTTCACTCCTGAAAATATCGTAAACACTTATTTATCTTAATGACTTAAACTAAACTCTGAAAAGGTCACCTCACTCAGGTGGCCTTTTCTATCATTATAGGAAGTATTGTTCCTATCTGGTAAATATAGGTTTATTTTTGTGCTGTTATTGTGTAAAATAGTTCAGTGAACAGTTTTAAGAGTGTATAAGAATTTTTTTGAGAACGAGAGGAGTGAACGTATTGAATACAGGATTAGCAATTACATTAATTATATTAGCATTAATCGGTGGGCTCGTAGGCGGTTTCTTTATTGCGAGAAAATACATGATGGACTACTTTGAGAAAAATCCCCCAATTGATGAAAACATGCTGCGTATGATGATGCTGCAAATGGGTCAGAAACCTTCTGAACGTAAAATTAACCAGATGATGAATCAAATGAAAACACAGCAGAAATCCACAAAAAAGAAAAAGAAATAGATAGGATAACGGACAGTGTTTCGCTGTCCGTTCTAACTTAACACAATATGACAATATGTCACTTTTAGTTTCACAATAGATAGTTTAAATAGGAGAATGCATAATGGGGATATTCAAGAGACTGAGCTGGTTTTTCAAGCAGGAAAAAAAATCCTACATGATAGGGGTAGCCGGGTTATTAATTGTAGCTGTTCTTCAGCTGATTCCGCCGAGGATTATAGGAATAGTAGTGGATGAGATAGACACCAACACTATAACTCAGGAATCGCTGACTTTTTGGCTGCTTATATTAGCCTCGACGGCGGTATTTCAATATGTTCTGCGTTATATGTGGCGGGTACGCATTTGGGGAAATGCCGCGAAGCTGGAGCAAATTGTGAGAAAACAGTTGTACGATCATTTTACAAATATGGATAATCAATTTTTTCAGAAGTACCGTACAGGAGATTTGATGGCTCATGCCACTAATGACTTAAGAGGTCTGCGTATGGTAGCGGGTGGAGGAATTCTCACTATGGCAGACGCTTTAAGTGTCGGTTTAACTACGCTTTTGGCCATGGTATTCATTGTTGACTGGAGATTGACCTTACTTGCCATCATACCTCTGCCATTTCTGGCGCTGGCCTCACGGGTGCTCGGACGGAAACTTCATCTACGCTTCAGAGATGCACAGGCAGCTTTTTCACAGTTGAATGATAAAGTTCAGGAGAGTATTCAGGGGATTAAAGTCATTAAGACGTTTGGTCAGGAAAAAGAGGACATAGAAGAATTTTCTGTACAGACAGACAATGTGGTGCTGAAAAATAAATCAGTTTATAAAATAGATTCGCTTTTCGATCCGACCATCACTTTTATCATGGGAATTTCGTATTTCCTGACTATACTGGTGGGGGGCTTATTAATCAGCGGTAATGAAATATCAATCGGGGATTTCGTCACCTTTATCAACTATATAGGGATGCTTGTCTGGCCAATGTTTGCCATCGGACGTTTATTTAACATCATTGAACGTGGGTCTGCGAGCTATGACAGAATAGAGAACTTGCTGAACGAAGACACTTCAATTGAAGAACGTCAGGGAGCAATTGACGCCCCAATCTCAGGAGAGCTGAACTATGCGGTCGATTCATTCCGCTACCCTGATGACAATACGGAAGCGCTCAATTCAATTCATTTCAAACTTGAAGCAGGTGGAACGCTAGGAATTGTAGGGAAGACAGGAGCTGGAAAAACCACGATTCTAAAACTGCTCTTGAGAGAATACGATGATTACAAAGGGAAGATTGAGTATGGAAGATATGATATACGTGATTATACACTGGATGCTTTATTGAAGCATGTAGGGTATGTGCCTCAGGACAATTACCTATTTTCCAATACTATAAGAGAGAATATTCGCTTTGCCGATCCGTCCTTATCACAGGAGGCAGTGGAGGCGGCGGCTAAACTTGCCGATATTCATGCCGATATCGTCGATTTGCCGGAAGGGTATGATACAGAAGTCGGTGAACGCGGTGTGTCCTTATCAGGTGGCCAGAAACAGCGTATATCGATTGCCAGAGCTATTTTAATCAATCCGGAATTAATGATTTTGGACGATTCACTTTCTGCAGTTGATGCAAAAACTGAAGAGAGCATCTTATCGGGACTTAAAAAAATAAGAACGGGACAGACTACAATCATAGCAGCCCACCGAATCAGCTCAGTCATGCACGCTGAAGAAATAATTGTTATAGATAGTGGGAAGATTGTGGAAAGAGGCACGCATAACACACTGCTCGCAATAGATGGCTGGTATAAAGACATGTTTGAGCAGCAGCAGCTTGAAAGAAAAATTGAAGGGGGAGATGAATAATGGAACAGGAAGAACTGTCTAAAAGACGATCCATTCCTTTTAAGGAACAAATGACAATCATTAAACGGATTTTGTCTTTTGCATCACCCTATAGAAATCAGTTTATCCTTGCAATATTTTTCAGTATAGCATTGGCTGTAACCAACGCTGCTCTTCCTAGAATCATTCAGATATTCATAGATGACCACTTAGCTGCCGGAGCAGTTGCACTACAGACTATTCTTTTCTTTGCTGGACTGCACTTAGGTGTGACCATTTTGAGAATGACAGTATGGTATTTTGAACTGTATATTTTCAATATGGCATCTGAGAAAACAGTTCAAAATATTCGATTTCATCTGTTTAAGAAACTGCACAATTTGGGAATGCGTTTCTTTGATCAGACATCGACGGGCTGGATTATTACCCGCGCAACAAATGATACAGAAGCAATGAAGGATTTCTGGCATGTTTTCCTGACCATTATGCAGGGAGTCTTTGGCGTAGTTATTTCACTCGGCGCCATGTTTTTACTTGATGTGACTGTGACCTTGTGGATTCTAATTTTTGCACCGGTCCTCCTGCTCGTTATTCGTTTCTATCAAGTGTACAGTTCAAGAACCTACAGAGAAATGAAATCAAAATTAAGTCTTCTGAATACTAAGCTGGCTGAAACGATTAACGGCATGTCGGTTATTAAGCAGTTTAGACAGGAAAGACGTCTTCAGAAAGAATTCGAAGAAACGAACAAATCATACTTTGATTCTCGTTTTTCAATGGTTCGAATCAATGCTCTGTTGTTGAGTCCGGTTATCAACATGCTCTACACCTTATCGGTTGTTCTAATATTGGCCATTTTCGGTGTTGAAGCGCTGAACAGTCCGATAGAAGTCGGAATCATCTATGCATTCACTTCCTATGCCAATGATTTCTTCCGTCCGCTAACACGTTTAATGGACAGCTTAAGTCTGTTTCAGGACGGAGTGGTATCCAGTAGTCGGATTTTGACAGTGATGGACAACGAAGAGTATGTACCGGAACAGAAAGACGACGCGAATGCCAAGGTGAAGGATGGGAAAGTTGAGTTTAAAAATGTTTCCTTCTCTTATGATGGTGAGAATAACGTCTTGAATGACATTTCCTTCACCGTAAACCCTGGAGAAACGGTTGCTTTAGTTGGCCATACAGGAAGCGGAAAATCATCTATAATTAATGTTCTAATGCGATTCTATGAATTTCAAAAAGGAGAGGTGCTTATTGATGGCCAGTCCATCAGAGAGTTTCCTATCAGAGAACTACGACAGCGTACTGGTTTAGTGCTGCAGGATTCCTTCCTTTTTTATGGAACAATCAAAGATAATATTCGCTTAATGAACAAGGCGATAACTGATAGGGAAATTATCGAAGCAGCTCGTTTTGTTCAGGCTGATCAGTTTATAGAAGACTTACCAGGGCAATATAATGCTCGTGTAGTTGAAAGAGGAGCAAGCTTTTCAAGCGGCCAGAAACAACTGATATCCTTTGCTTCTACAATCGTACGCGATCCAAAGATTCTGATTCTCGATGAAGCGACAGCCAATATTGATACTGAAACAGAGTCGCTTATTCAGGAAGGTTTGGAACGCATGCGTCAAGGACGAACGACCGTAGCGATTGCACACCGACTGTCCACGATTCGGGATGCCAACCAGATTTTAGTATTAGATAAAGGGCATATCGTTGAACGCGGAACACATGATGAGCTGATATCCAGTGGCGGCTTATATAAAGATATGTACGAACTTCAGAATATAGGGCTTCAAGCATAAAAAAACTTATCCTTAAGAGATTGCTGCTGTAGGGACTCAGAAAGTCTGACTTTCTGAGTCCCTACAGTTTTTAATCTCCAGGGATAAGTTTTTAAATTTCACTGTCCAGGCGGTCAAATTCAGCCTGAATTAGATTGGAATAATGCGCATTAATATCATCTACGCCATCAAGTTTGCGTTCAACTGTAAAAGGCTTGCCGAAGCGCACACTGGCTTTTTCGCGTTTGATTAGACTTTTGAATGTATAAGGGCCTTTATATACAACTGGAATAATCGGTTTCTTGCTCATTTTGGCAATTGTTACGGCACCGCCTTTTAATTCAGTCGAGTGCCTTGTGCCGGTCGGGAAAATAACCACACCCAAGTCGGTTTCTTTTAAAATTTTCACAGGGGTCTTGATGGCACTCGGACCGGGCTTGTGACGATCGACTGGAAAAGCGTTCATTTTCTTAATCAACCAGTTGAAGACCGGGTATTTAAACAGTTCTTTTTTCGCCATAAAACTAAAATGTTTAGGTGACGCCGCCAGAACAAGAAAGACAGGGTCAATCCATGAGCGGTGAGGAGCGATTAGGATATAGTTCTCATTGGCAGGCAGATTTTGTTTTTCCTGAACATCCGGTCTGCCGTTTAGAATCCATACAAGCAGACGGACAATGAATCGAATAAACGAATAAAACACTAGCACACACTTCCTTTAGTTATTCTGTTTATAGTATGCTACAGAATCTAAAATAGCGCAACAATTATTTAGATGTCTGTTGCAATATCTGCTTATGTGTAGTATACTTATCTGCGGTGCATTAAGCACTAATTTCACACTTCGGTGGATGTCTTGGATGGTGCTCTGTTGCCATGGAGTGTCCAGACAGTAGAAGCCGTGGGAGGAAAAATACAAAACCAAATGGAGGAATGACAAATGGCAGTTGTATCAATGAAACAATTATTAGAATCAGGTGTACATTTCGGTCACCAGACAAGACGCTGGAACCCAAAAATGAAGCCTTACATCTTTACAGAAAGAAACGGTATCTACATCATCGACTTGCAGAAAACTGTTAAGTTGATTGACCAGGCGTATAACTTTGTACGTGATATCGCAGAAGACGGCGGAACAGTATTGTTTGTCGGAACTAAAAAACAAGCTCAGGATGCTATCAAAGAAGAAGCACAAAGAGCTGGCGCTTACTACATCAACCACCGTTGGTTGGGTGGAACGTTAACAAACTGGGATACTATCCAGAAGCGTATCAAGCGTTTGAAACAGATTGAAAAAATGGAAGAAGATGGAACATTTGACGTCCTTCCTAAAAAAGAAGTCGGTATCTTAATTAAAGAACGCGATCGTCTGGAAAAATTCTTAGGCGGAATCAAAGACATGCCTAAGCGTCCTGACGTATTGTTTGTTGTAGACCCAAGAAAAGAGCACATTGCAGTTAAAGAAGCTCAAAAATTGAACATTCCTATTGTGGCTATGGTAGACACAAACTGTGATCCAGATGAAATCGATGTAATCATCCCTTCAAACGACGATGCTATTCGTGCAGTTAAACTATTAACTAAAACAATGGCTGATGCTGTTATTGAAGGAAACCAAGGAGAAGAAGGCTTTGAAGAAGAAGCTAAATCTGACTCTTTAGATGAAATCGTAGAAGTTGTCGAAGGCGACAACGAGTAATTTCATTTAGATTCATTACTTTATTCTACTAAGGAGGAACTAAATAGTGGCAAATATTAAAGCAGCTCAAGTTAAAGAATTACGTGACAAAACAGGCGTAGGAATGATGGACGCTAAAAAAGCACTTGTTGAAACTGACGGAGACATGGATGCAGCCGTTGACTACCTGAGAGAAAAAGGTGTGTCAAAAGCAGCTAAGAAAGCGGACCGCATCGCAGCTGAAGGATTGGCAAACGTTCATATCGACGGAAACGTTGCAGCGATTGCTGAAATCAATTCAGAAACTGACTTTGTATCTAAAAATGACAAATTCCAGAATCTGGTTAAAGGCATTACTAAAACTGTTGCAGACAACAACCCTGCATCAGTTGAAGAAGCATTGACACTGGATATGAATGGCGAAAGCATTCAAGATACAATTACAGAAGCAACTCAGACTATTGGTGAGAAAATCACTTTCCGTCGTTTTGCTGTTGTTGAAAAAACTGACAACGATGTTTTTGGTGACTACGAGCACATGGGCGGACGCATTACTGTTCTTTCTACTGTTGAAGGAACGGATGATGCTGAAGTGGCACGTAATGTTTCTATGCACATTGCTGCAATCAATCCTAAATACATTACTCGTGATGAAGTGTCTCAAGAAGTACGCGACCACGAATTGAGTGTGTTGACTGAACAGGCAAAAAATGAAGGAAAACCTGCTAATATCGTTGAAAAAATGGTACAGGGCCGTCTAAACAAATGGTTAGCTGAAGTTAGTCTTGTAGATCAGCCATATGTTAAAGATCCTGATAAAACAGTTGGTGAGTACTTGAAAGAAAAAGGAGCGTCAATGAAATCTTTCATCCGTTATGAAGTTGGAGAAGGAATTGAGAAACGTTCTGAAGATTTTGCTGCTGAAGTTCAAAGTCAGTTAGGTAAAAAATAATATTATAAAGCGGGGGCTTTTTCCCCGCTTTTTTTATAGCAATTTTAACCATAGAAGAGTGTAAGAGGCTATATTTTATAATGACCTCAAAGAGGTTGTATGGTAAAATGGTGTCGTATGAATGATGGAGGGAAAATAGTTATGGAAGAAGCGAAGTATAAGCGTATAGTACTTAAATTAAGTGGAGAAGCGTTAGCAGGTGACACTGGATTTGGTATTCAGCCACCTACCATTCAGGAAATCTGCCAGGAGATTAAAGATGTTCACGCATTGGGAATTGAAATCGCCATTGTTGTCGGTGGGGGAAATATCTGGCGCGGACATGTAGGAGCAGAAATGGGAATGGAACGTTCTCAGGCTGATTATATGGGCATGATTGCGACAATCATGAATGCTCTGGCACTTCAGGACTCTCTGGAGAATGTTGGCGTCCCTACACGTGTACAGACTTCAATTGAAATGAGACAAGTAGCTGAACCTTACATCAGAAGAAAGGCCATTAGGCATCTTGAAAAAGGCCGCGTCGTCATTTTTGCCGGCGGTACGGGAAGTCCCTATTTCTCAACGGATACGACAGCTGCTCTAAGAGCTGCAGAAATGCATGCGGATGTCATCATGATGGCTAAAAATAATGTTGACGGCGTCTATTCAGCTGATCCAAAGCTTGATGCCAATGCTGTTAAATACGAAGAATTGACTTACCTGGATATCATCAATAAGTCTCTCCAAGTTATGGACACGACTGCGTCATCATTGAGTATGGATAATGATATTCCATTAGTGGTATTCAATCTGAATAAAAAAGGAAACATCAAACGTGTCGCCTTAGGTGATACGATTGGAACAACTGTTAGGAGGAAGAATAATGACTGAGGCAATTTTAAAAGATACAAAAAGCAGAATGATTAAAGCAGAACAGGCTTATGTAAGAGAATTGGGGAATATCAGAGCAGGAAGAGCAAATCCTAGCCTGTTGAACCGTGTCCACGTTGATTATTACGGTGCGCCAACACCACTTAATCAGCTGGCTCAAATCAGTGTACCTGAACCGCGTGTACTTCTAATTACACCGTTTGATAAAACAGCACTGGGCGAAATTGAAAAGGCCATTAACCAGGCAGATTTAGGTATTCCACCTGCAAATGACGGCAATGTTATTCGTATGATTGTTCCTGCTTTAACAGAGGAGAGACGTAAAGAAGTGGCCAAGCAAGTTGGCAAGGAAGCAGAAAATGCTAAAATTTCTGTTAGAAACATTCGTCGTGATGCAATTGATTCAATCAAGAAAGATGAAGAATTGACAAAAGACGATGTTCATTTCTATGAAGAAGAAGTTCAGAAACTGACAAATGCCAGTGTGGCAGCGATTGATAAATTGTCAGCAGAGAAAGAGAAAGAAATACTGGAAGGTTAAAATAAATAAGGAGAGCAGCCTGTCTTTCTTTAAGGTCAATCAGCATTTAGATTCCTTAAAGAGGCAAGCCGCTCTCCTTTTTTTATTTACAGTCTACTGATAATATATTTATTCACCAGTTTAGTGACTACTGAAGTCACAACTATACTTAAGATATACTTTCTTAAACGTCTCATATAAACGTTCCTCCTTAACATAAAATTAACATTTAGAATCGGTTCACACTTATAGTATAGCAAATTAAAAAAGAGACTAAAAACAGAACGATTTAAAATACTTAAAGGCTTTGTAATTTTTATGGTAATTTCTGTCTTTTTTTACTACAATAGAAGAGATGACTTAATATTAGGAGGGTATGGTGCACGCGCACCTCATATTATGGCCAAGAATCTTGAACTAAATATACCCGATCATGTTGCCATGATTATGGATGGCAATGGCCGGTGGGCTGAACAGAGAAACAAACCAAGAAAATACGGACACGAAGAAGGCATGGAAGCTGTACGCCGCGTGACTATGCGGGCTAGTGACAGAGGAGTCAAGGTACTGACACTTTATGCGTTTTCGACTGAAAACTGGAAACGTCCTCCCCAGGAAGTTCATTTTCTGATGCAGCTGCCGATACGCTTTTTTGACAAGTTTGTGCCTGAGCTACAGGAACGAAATGTAAAAGTTAATATGATTGGTTTTGAAGAGAATGTTCCTTCCTCAACTAAAAAAGCAATTAAGAAGGCAATGGATGAGACTAAAGACAACACTGGTATGGTTTTGAATTTTGCTTTCAATTACGGCAGTCGATCTGAAATTGTTCACGCCACTAAAGCTATCAGTAAAAAGGTTCTAGAAGGCAGCCTCAAACCAGATGATATAACTGAACAGACTGTAGAAGACTATCTTTTTACTCAGACTATAACACCTTATCAGAATGTAGATTTACTTATTCGAAGCAGCGGAGAACAGCGGTTGAGCAATTTTCTCCTCTGGCAGAATGCTTACAGTGAGTTTTATTTTTCAGACTTGTTGTGGCCCGAATTTGACGGTGATGTGCTGGATGAAGCGCTTCTAAGTTATAAAAACAGAAAGCGTCGATACGGGGCGCTGTAATTAATTGATGAAAGTTGAGGAAACTTTATGTTTAAACGAGTTGCAACTGCTGTAATTGCTTTACTGTTTTTTATACCTATTATGTGGTTTGGCTCATGGCCACTGGAATTACTCATGGCAGTACTGGCAATTCTAGCTCAAATGGAATTTATCCAAATGAAAAAATTAAAACTGAACTCCTTCCCGGCAATTATCAGCAGTCTGGGAGTAGCTGGCCTCATATTTAGCCAGAGACTGGTATTTATATTCGGGGGTCAGGTTCTCATTAAACTAATCAGCCTGACAGCCATTTCTTTACTGATTTATGCGCTGAATAAACCGGATTTTAAAATCAGTCACATTGCCTCAATCGTCTATCTCATGACTTATATTGGCATTGGCTTTTACGCCTTTGTTCAATTGAGAGCAACAAGCCTGACCTTTTTAATACTAATGCTACTAATAATATGGACAACTGATTCAGGTGCATTCCTTGTAGGGCGTAAGATTGGGAAGCGGAAGCTCGCTCCCTCAGTCTCGCCAAATAAAACAGTTGAAGGAGCAGTTGGAGGGACGGCAGTCGCAACAATCGTCAGTGCTGTCTATCTATTGTTTTTTCCCTTATACGCTTCTTATTTTCTCACCCTTCTATTCATGATTGGTCTCTCAATTACCGGCCAGCTGGGTGATTTGATTGAGTCCAAATTGAAGAGGGAGTACAACATTAAAGATTCTGGCAATTTGCTGCCAGGTCACGGAGGCATACTTGACCGTTTCGACAGCATGCTGCTTGTATTAAACGTTATATTTATAATTGGTGTGCTGTAAGAAAAGTACGCATGAAGGAGTCTTATTATGATACAAACTATATTAGCTTTTGCACTCGTATTCGGAATCATCGTCATTATTCACGAATTCGGACACTTTTATTTTGCAAAAAGAGCCGGAATCCTCGTTAGAGAATTTGCGATAGGATTCGGTCCGAAGATTTTTCATCACCGTAAAGGAGAAACCACTTATACAATAAGACTCTTACCTGTGGGCGGCTATGTACGTATGGCCGGCTATGAAGAAGAAGCCGATATTCGTCCCGGTATGTCTGTACAGTTGACACTGGATGAGGATGAAAAGGTATCGCAAATTGATTTGCAGTCAAAAGAAGGCAACCTGGATACGATACCCCTGGAAGTGACCTCATTTAATTTTGACGATGATTTATTTATAGCAGGTCGTGTTGGTTTTGAAGAAACGGATCAGGTATTCAAAGTTAACAGAGACGCTCTACTGATTGAAAAAGATGGCACGTTACTCCAGATTGCACCAAAAGACCGTCAATTTCAAAGTGCGAGTCTGGGGAACCGTATGATGACGAATTTTGCCGGTCCCATGAATAACTTCATCTTGGCTATTATCGCTTTTACTGTGCTCGCGTTTATGCAGGGTGGTGTACCGAGTCAGGAGCCTTTAATCGGTGAAATAGAAGAAGGATCTCCAGCTGAACAGGCAGAGCTTGAGCAGGGAGACAGAGTCCTGTCTATTGATGGAGAAGCTGTTGATTCATGGAATGAAATGGTCACTATAATTCAGCAGCACCCGGGAGAAGACATCACTTTAGAATTTGAAAAACAAACCGGTGAAATAATGGAAGAGACAGTTCAACCTGAAGCAGTTGAGGTTGAAACCCAGACTATTGGTCGAATCGGCATACAAGCATACATTGATGACAGTCTGTCTTCTAAATTAACATTTGGCTTTACAGAAACACTCTTTATCGTTACGCAAATTTTCACACTGCTGGCGTCCTTCTTTACCGGCGGATTCAGTGTGGATCAACTGGGAGGACCCGTTGCTATTTACGCAACGACAGAAGCTGTTGTACAGGCAGGGGCCTTTGGTTTAATCAGCTGGATTGGATTTTTGAGTGTTAACCTGGGTATTATGAATCTTCTGCCTATTCCTGCTCTAGACGGAGGAAAACTTCTACTCAATGTTATTGAAGGGATACGAGGAAGACCGATCAGCCAGGAAAAAGAGGGCTACATTACGTTAATTGGTGTTCTTTTCTTGTTAATACTCATGCTTCTGGTTACATGGAACGATATACAGACATTCTTTTTAAATTAATTATCGAAGGAGATTGCACTTATTATGAAACAGTCGAAATTATTTGCCCCTACGCTTAGGGATGTACCGAACGATGCGGAAGTTATCAGTCACCAGCTGCTATTGAGAGCCGGTTATATTAGACAGATTTCAGCAGGCATTTATAGTTATCTGCCATTGGCCAATCGTGTAATGGAAAAAATCAAGACCATTATTCGCGAAGAGTTGGATGCCATCGATGGATCAGAAATGCTGCTTCCGGCACTCCTGCCTGCGGATTTATGGAAAGAGTCCGGGCGTTACGAAACATATGGTGAAGACTTAATCAAACTGAAAGACAGACACGAGCGGGACTTTATCCTTGGACCGACTCATGAAGAGACATTTGCCAAGCTGATTAGTGAAGAAATCAAGTCTTATAAAAAACTGCCTTTAATGCTGTATCAGTTTCAGACAAAGTACAGAGATGAAAAGCGTCCACGTTTTGGTCTGATGCGCGGTAGAGAGTTTATTATGAAAGATGCGTATACCTTCCATGACAGCTATGAGAGTCTGGATGAGTCTTACAATCAAATCGCACAAGCGTATACGAATTCATTTGAGCGCATGGGTCTGAATTTCCGTTCAATCATTGGTGACGCCGGAGCAATGGGCGGAAAAGACTCTGTCGAATTTATGGCACTGGCAGATTCAGGTGAAGATACAGTTGTCTATTCCGATTCAAGTGACTATGCAGCGAATCTGGAAATGGCAAGCAGTCCTTATAAAAAATACCCAAATACTGATGTTCAGCTTGAAATAAATGAAGTTGACACACCAGATACCACAACGATTGCTCAAGTTGCAGAGTTCTTAAATGTCAAAGAAGCGCAAATTTTAAAGAGTGTGTTGTATATCGCCGATGGAGAGAAACCTGTCATGGCAATTGTTCGTGGAGACCAGGAAGTGAATGACGTCAAACTCAGAATGGCTGTCGAAGCTGAAGAAGTAGTGCCTGCTGAAGACGAACAGATTAACTCACTCTTTCATACAGTTCCGGGCTATGCCGGCCCAGTTAATCTGGATGCTAGCGTTACCGTGGTAGCGGACAAACATGTTCAGGACGTCGTAAACGGCGTTACAGGAGCAAACAAAGTGGGCAAACACTTTATGAATGTCACGCCGGAAAAGGACTTCCAGGTCTCGCTTTATGCGGACATACGAATGGTTAAAGAAGGCGATCCATCACCGGACGGAAAAGGCAGCCTTAATTTCACAAAAGGAATTGAGATTGGTCATATTTTCAAACTGGGCACACGATACAGCGATGCAATGAATGCTACCGTGCTTGATAATAATGGCAGACAGACTTCCGTCATTATGGGTAGTTACGGCATTGGTGTAAGCAGACTGCTTTCAGCTGTGGCCGAACAGTACGCAGATGATAAAGGGCTGGTCTGGCCAGCAACTATAGCACCATTTGATGTGCACCTTATTCCCGTACAGATGAAAAATGATGATCAGAGAACGACTGCTCAGACGTTGTATACCGAACTTCAGAAGAAGGGCTATTCTGTCTTGATTGATGACCGCAATGAGCGTCCGGGTGTTAAATTCAAGGATGCTGAACTGATAGGGATTCCTCTACAGATTACAGTCGGTAAAAAAGCTTCCGAGGGTATTGTCGAAGTGAACATTCGTAAAACCGGGTCAATGATTGAAGCCAGAGTGGATGAATTATTTCACACCATTGATATTCTGACAAATGCGTAAAATAACCTAATTGGATGAACAATAAAACTGAGGCAGACTTTTGTCTCAGTTTTCTATTCTATACGGGCACTAATAGTAAAAGAAAGAAGGCTGTATCTTGAGTTTAAATAAATCTGAACTATTTCAAACATTATTAAAGCAGGCTGACTTGGCAATCACTGAAGAAAATGAAAGATGGCTGGCAAACGGAGAAGTTGAAACAGTCACAGTCTATAAGAACGAAAAGAAATGGGTTATTCACCTTAACTTTTCAGACATACTGCCCTACAGCCTCTATCTAGCATTAATCAATTCACTAAAAAAAGCCTTTCATTCAATAAAAACTGTGTCAGTCGTAATCCGGACCAGTGAGCCGCAAGTGTCAACTGAAAAAGTAAAGGCATACTGGCAGCTGGCCTGTCAGCTAAGTGAGGTAGATTCTCCCATATGCAACCAGACACTTGCTGAAAATTTCCCTCGAAAAGAAGCGAATAGATGGGTTTTTCCTATTGATCAGGAACTGACATTTGAAAAATATGATAAGGAATTTTTACCTCAAATTTCGAGGGCATATCAAATGTTTGGCTTCCCGAGTAACTTTTCGATAAATGCATTTGTAGATCAGAAGGCCAGCGAAACAAAAATGAATGAATTTAAGGTCCAGAAAGAAGAAAATGATCAGCAGCTGGCTAAGGAATACACTAAACTGTTTGAATCAGTTGAGAAGAAAAAGGAAAGTTCCCGACAGGCCGGCCACAGCGGTCCCATTAAGCTGGGGCGTGCCATCGCTTCAAACGAAGAGATCACACAGATGATCAGTATCGTTGAAGAAGAAAGACGAGTAACGCTGGAAGGCTATGTTTTCGACAGTGAAGTAAGAGAGCTGCGCTCCGGAAGGAAATTGCTGCTTCTTAAAATTACTGACTACACGTCGTCTTTTACCTGCAAGCGGTTCTCCAATAATGAGCAGGATGAAGCAGTTTTCGAGGCAATAAAAGCGGGGATGTGGGTCAAAGTCCGGGGAAGCATTCAGGAAGACACCTTTATGAGAGATTTAGTCATGAATGTGCAGGACATTATGCAGACCTTTCATGATGAAAGAAAAGACAGCTATGAAGGAGAAAAGAAACGTATTGAGCTGCATGCCCATACCAACATGAGCCAGATGGATGCCATACCTGCTGCCGGCGACCTGATTGAGCAGGCAGCAAAGTTTGGTCATGAAGCGATTGCGATAACAGACCACGGTGTTGGACAATCCTATCCCGAGGCGCACTCCGCGGGTGAAAAACATGGTGTGAAAGTCATTTACGGACTCGAAGCAAACCTTGTAGATGACGGGGTTCCCATCGCCTACAATGAGGCACATTTGAATTTAAATGAATCAACCTATGTGGTCTTTGACGTGGAGACTACCGGCTTATCCGCAATCTATGACAATATCATCGAGCTGGCAGGCGTTAAACTGTATAAAGGAAACGTCATTGAAGAGTTTCAGGAGTTTATCGATCCCGGTCATCCTTTGTCGGACACGACAGTTCAGCTGACAGGAATCACTGATGATATGGTCAGGGGTTCGAAAACCGAAAAGGAAGTTCTGAGTTTATTCAAGACATTTACCGAAGACACAATCCTGGTTGCCCACAATGCTTCATTTGACATGGGCTTTTTGAACACGGCATATAAAAAGCACGGCTTGGATGCTTCAAAACTGCCAGTTATCGATACATTAGAATTTTCACGCTTTATTAATCCGTCATTTAAAAGCCATCGTTTGAATACGCTAGCCAAACGATTTAAAGTCAATCTCGAACAGCATCACCGGGCCATTTATGATGCGCAGACCACAGGGAATTTATTGTGGATTTTTGTTAAGAAAGCGCAGGAAGAATACAATATTCAGTTTCATGATGAACTGAATCAGTACATGGGAGGCGGGGATGCTTATAAACGTTCCCGACCTAGCCATGTAACCTTATGGGCCAGCTCACAGGCCGGTCTGAAAAACTTATTCAAAATTATTTCCGGTTCTCTGATTAATTATTTCTATCGAGTTCCCAGACTTCCTCGGTCATTTCTTGAGAAATACAGAGAGGGTATTTTAGTCGGCTCTGGCTGTGCAAGTGGAGAGGTCTTTGAAGCGATGATGCAAAAAGGATATGAAGAGGCCAAAGAAAAAGCAGGCTATTACGACTATCTTGAGATCATGCCTAAGGAAGCCTACAGTGACCTGATAGCCCGAGAACTTGTGAGAAACGAATCGGACCTGGAAGACATTATAAAAAATATCATCAAGCTGGGTGAAGAGCTGAATATCCCGGTAATTGCGACGGGGAATGTGCATTATATTCATCCTGAAGATTCTGTATATAGGGACATTCTATTGGAAACACAAAACTCTTCCTCGGTATCCGACAGAGAAAATCCGGCAGTCCACTTTCGGACAACAGATGAAATGCTGGAAAGTTTTTCCTTCCTTGGTCAAGAGAAGGCACAAGAGCTGGTAATAGACAATCCGCATAAGTTAAACAAAGTGATTGACAACGACATTACTCCTGTGAAAAAGGAGCTGTACACCCCTAAGATGGAAGGGGCCGAAGAAGAGATTCGTCAGATGAGCTATGACATGGCTCACAGTCTTTATGGCGACCCATTACCCGAAATAATTGAAGCAAGACTGGAGAAAGAATTGGATAGTATTATAGGTAATGGCTTCTCGGTTATCTACCTCATCTCGCAAAAGCTGGTGCACAAGAGTATCGAAGACGGCTACCTGGTTGGTTCCAGGGGGTCCGTCGGTTCCAGTTTTGTGGCGACAATGACAGGAATAACGGAAGTTAATCCAATGCCGCCGCATTACCGCTGCAAGAGTTGTAAATATTCCGAGTTTTTTACTGGAGGAGAAGTCGGTTCCGGCTTTGACCTTCCGGATAAAGCTTGTCCGAATTGCGGTTCTGATTTATACCGTGACGGACATGATATTCCATTCGAAACATTTTTAGGCTTCAAAGGGGATAAAGTTCCCGATATTGATTTAAACTTTTCTGGGGAATACCAGGCAACGGCTCACCACTATACAAAAGAACTGTTCGGAGAAGATTATGTCTTTCGTGCAGGTACAATTGGTACTATCGCTGATCGGACGGCATTCGGTTATGTAAAAGGATACGAACGTGATCACCAGCTTCATTACCGTTCGGCAGAAGTGGACCGCTTGTCTAAAGGTCTGACTGGAGTCAAGCGAACAACGGGCCAACACCCGGGTGGGATTATTGTTATACCAGACTACATGGATGTGTATGATTTCTCTCCCATTCAATTTCCGGCAGATGATAAGGAATCGAAATGGAAGACAACACACTTTGATTTCCATTCGATTCATGACAACGTACTGAAGCTCGATATCCTGGGTCACGATGATCCGACAATGATTCGCATGCTTCAAGATTTATCTGGACTGAATCCTTTAGATATCCCAGTGAATGATCCGGATGTCATGAAGCTCTTCAGTGGGACAGAAGTTCTGGGTGTTTCTGAAAATCAGATTTTATCTAAAACAGGGACGCTTGGCGTACCGGAGTTTGGAACGCGATTTGTCCGACAGATGCTGGAACAGACCAAACCCACCACATTCGCCGAGCTGCTTCAGATATCCGGTTTGTCACACGGAACTGATGTATGGCTGGGGAATGCCGAAGAACTGATTCGTCTGCATAACATACCGCTTGCGGAAGTAATCGGCTGTCGAGATGACATCATGGTGTATTTGCAGCATCAGGGACTTGAAGATGATGTAGCCTTTAAGATTATGGAACACGTGAGAAAAGGCAGGGGCATACCGGATGACTGGCAGGCAGCGATGAGAGAAGAGGATGTGCCGGAATGGTACATTGATTCCTGCCTGAAAATCAAGTATATGTTCCCTAAAGCCCACGCCACAGCCTATGTGCTGATGGCTCTAAGAGTGGCTTACTTTAAAGTACACTATCCTTTGTATTACTACGCTGCGTATTTTTCTATCCGTGCAGGCGATTTTGATCTGGAAGCGATGTGTCAGGGGAAAGATGCTATCAAGTCGCGCATGAAGGAAATCTCTGAAAAGGGAATGGACGCAACAGCGAAAGACAAAAACCTACTGACTGTACTGGAACTTGCAAACGAGATGGTTGAAAGGGGCTATTCATTTAAAATGGTTGATCTCTATAAGTCACATGCTTCTGACTTCACCATTGAAGAGAATGCCTTGATTGCTCCATTCCGTGCTGTTCCGTCACTTGGTGGCAGCGTGGCCAATGCCATAGTTGATGCGAGAAAAGATGAGCCGTTTTTATCTAAAGAGGATCTTTCTCGAAGAGGAAAAGTGTCCAAAACGGTTATGGAGTATCTGGACGCAAACAATGCTTTGCAAGGTCTTCCTGACGAAAACCAGTTGTCTTTATTTGATATATAGGTTATATGTCTTAAAGTTGCTATAAGACAGGTATTATGGTACACTAAGTAACGAATCGAGCGAGATAGACCGTGTAAAGAGTGAGCGAATCCGCTCACTCTTTTTCACAGCCTTGATGAA
Source organism: Alkalibacterium sp. (assembly GCA_007692455.1). Classification (GTDB taxonomy): domain Bacteria; phylum Bacillota; class Bacilli; order Lactobacillales; family Carnobacteriaceae_A; genus Alkalibacterium. Next base: position 316,659 of record RECC01000036.1, read on the forward strand.
TGCTGCAGAAGTGCGTACTCATTTGAGAGGAGAGTGACTGTATTTGAATACTATAGATAAAGTAAAATCACTAACTGAACCTATTGCAGAAGACCTGGGTTATGAATTAGTAGATGTTGAATATGTAAAAGAAGGTAAGAACTGGTTTTTACGATTGTATATTGATAAAGATAAAGGTGTTGACCTGGATGACTGTGCAGTCTTCAGTGAAAAAGTTGGAGAAAAGCTGGATGCTATTGAGCCGGACCCTATTCCACATGCTTATTATCTGGAAGTATCATCGCCGGGAGCTGAACGTCCGCTGAATTCGGATGAAGACATCAAAAAAGCGGTAGGCAAATATATAAACGTCAAACTGAATGCGCAGATAGACGGACAGGAAATGTATGAAGGTCATTTGCAGTCTTTCGATGGCGAAACTCTTGTGATGGAAGTCCAGATAAAAGCCAGAAAGAAAATGATTGAACTGCCTCGCAATCGTGTAACTAAAGCCCGATTAGCAGTTGAGTTTTAAATTGATTTACATGAAAACCGAATAAAGGAGACATAAAATGAGTAAAGAATTAGCAGCCGCTCTTGAAACACTTGAAAAAGAAAAAGGCATTTCCAAAGAAATAGTCATTGATGCATTGGAAGCGGCACTCGTATCTGCTTACAAGCGAAATTACGGTACATCTCAGAACGTAGAGGTTATCTTTGATGAAGAAAATGGTGATATTACTGTCAACCAAGTCAAAGAAGTAGTTGAAGATGTATATGACTCTCAGCTTGAGGTAAGCCTGGAAGAAGCAAGAGAAAGAAACAAAGCATACGAAGTAGGAGACAAAATCAAGTTTGAAGTCACACCTAAGAACTTCGGTCGTATTGCGGCTCAGACTGCCAAACAGGTAATCATGCAGCGTATGCGTGAAGCGGAAAGATCAATTATTTACAATGAATACATTGCCTACGCAGATGATTTGATGACGGGGACAGTGGAACGTCAGGACAGCAAATTTATCTATGTTAATTTAGGAAAAGTTGAAGCTGTCTTGTCTAAAAGAGATCAGATTGAAAACGAGACATATGCAACTCATGACCGCATAAAAGTTTATGTGAGTAATGTGGAGAACTCAACAAAGGGTCCTCAAGTATTTGTTTCACGTACGCACCCTAATTTAATCAAGCGCCTGTTTGAACAGGAAGTACCTGAAATCTACGACGGGATTGTCGAAATCGTCTCAATTGCCAGAGAAGCAGGAGATCGTTCTAAAATTGCGGTGACATCCAAAGATGAGAATGTTGACCCGGTTGGAACCTGTGTTGGTCCTAAAGGGACACGTGTTCAAGCTATTGTGAATGAACTGAATGGCGAAAATATGGATATTGTCGAATGGGACAAAGATCCGGCTGTATTTATTAAAAATGCGTTGAACCCCGCTCAAGTTGTCGATGTTCAGTTTGATAAAAACCAGCACTCATGCGTCATTGTCGTGCCGGATTACCAGCTGTCACTAGCTATTGGTAAACGTGGACAGAATGTGCGTCTAGCTGCAAAACTGACTGGATTCAAGATTGATATTAAATCCGAATCTGACATGGAAGCAATGGAAGAGCAGGCAGTAGAGTTGGAAGAAGATTCCTTTTTCGATGCTTTGAATGAAGGCGAAGAAACTGCAGAACAAGAAGTTGATCAGCTGACAGATGCTCCCTCCTTGTTTGAGGAAGAAGAAACAGTTGAGGAACTGGATGATGAGGGTACAACATCAACAGACGATGCCTCCGTTTTTGCGGAAGCAGGCAGTCAGACTGATGACCAGCCTGGAGAACCAGTTATGGATACTGACTTTCAGACGGGTGAATTGAATCCTGATGAGGCAGAAGACTTAATAGAATTTGCCGAAGAAAGAGACAATAGTGGTGAAGAAGAGGCTGTCGATGCTACAATCGAAGAAATTGATGAAGCCACATTTTCAGAAGACGAAAGCGAAGACTAGTCATAACAGGTAAGGTGGGTAAAAATGCAGAAGCGTAAAATACCAATGAGAAAATGTATAGCTTCTGGTGAAATGAAGCCTAAAAAAGAAATGGTCCGGATTGTCAGAGATAAGGAAGGACAGGTTTCTATTGATCCGACCGGCAAGAAAAATGGCCGCGGAGCATACATTTCGTTAGATGCTGACCTTGTTAATAAAGCGAGAAAAAAAGAAATGGTTAACCAGGCACTTAATGCGTCAGTTGAAGAAGAGTTCTACAATGAATTGCTGGAATATATAGAATATAGAAAAGCAAGAATGGAAATTGAAAATGAACAATAAACAGCGTGCCTTAAATCTGATTGGGATGGCTCAAAGAGCAGGCCAGTTAACATCGGGTGAATCTTTAGTTCTCAAAGCAATCCGCTCAGGTCAGGCCAAACTGGTTGTACTGGCTTCTGATGCCAGTGATAATGCAAGAAAACAATTTTTGAATAAGTGTGAGTATTATGATGTAGTGATAGACACATCATTTTCTCGAGAAGAGATTTCTCACGCTTTGGGGAAGGAACGAACAGTATGCGCCCTTTTAGATAAAGGCTTTGTGCATTCCCTTCAAAAATTGCTATAAAATGAAGTGGAAGGTGATTAAATGGGCAAATTAAGAGTGTATGAATTCGCTAAAGAAAATAATGTGCCAAGCAAGAAAGTTCTGGATGCAGCAAAGGGACTGGGGATCAACTACAGTAGTCACATGTCTTCAATGAGTGACGGGGACGTTCCCAAACTTAAGCAGGCGTTAACCGCACCGGCTAAAGAACAGAAAAAAACTGAGTCACAACCGCAAAAAAATGTGAAGCAGGCTCAGGAGAAACCAAAGCAGGCACCGGTAAACCAGAAGAAATCAGCTCCTGCGGATAAAGCAAATGCAAATCAGCGCAGAGATACCAGCAACAAGCAGCAGAAACAAAATAAGCCTGCTGACAATAGAAACAACAGCAACAAAAAATCGAACGACAGTAAAGGACAATCTAATATAACTAAATCAAATACCAATTCAACTTCAAAAACGAATAAGCCCAGCAAATCACAGGACAAAAGTACAGCAGCTGTTCCAAAACGTACAACCGATGAAAAACAAAAGCAGCAGTTTGACAACAAGAAAAAACGTCATTCCAGACAGCACCGTGGTATCCATGGTGGACCTGGCGGAAGAAGACGCAAAGGCAAAAAGAATCAGCAGAAAGCACAACCGTCCTTAACTCCGCGTAAGCATAGAGAGTTACCGGAAGTGCTGGAATATACTGATGGCATGACTATTGTTGAACTTGCCAAAAAACTGCACCGAGAGCCTGCAGAAATTGTGAAAAAACTGTTTATGATGGGTGTCGTAGCCAATCAGAACCAGTCACTTGACAAAGAAACGATTGAACTTTTGGCTGCAGAATACGGAATTGATACAGAAGAAAAAGTTCAGGTCGATTTGACTGATTTCGATACATTCTTTAACCAGGAACCGGTAGAAGAAAATATGGTGACACGTCCACCAACTGTAACTATTATGGGACACGTTGACCACGGTAAAACAACCCTTCTGGATACATTACGTGAGACTAACGTAACCGAAGGAGAAGCTGGCGGTATTACTCAGCACATTGGTGCGTACCAAGTGGAAGAAAACGGTAAGCTTATTACTTTCCTTGACACACCAGGACACGCTGCCTTCACTACAATGCGTGCACGTGGTGCAGATATCACCGATATTGCCATTATCGTAGTGGCAGCTGATGACGGGGTTATGCCTCAGACTGTTGAAGCGATCAATCACGCCAAAGCGGCTGAAGTGCCAATCATTGTGGCGGTAAACAAAGTTGACAAGCCGGGAGCAAATCCTGACCGTGTCATGCAGGAGTTAACCGAATATGGATTGGTTCCTGAAGATTGGGGCGGCGATACAATCTTCGTGCAGATTTCAGCTCTATTTAATCAGAATCTGGATGAACTGCTCGAAATGATTCTTTTAGTTGCCGAAGTTGAAGAATTTAAAGCAGACAATAAGCGCTTAGCAATTGGTACCGTTATTGAAGCCCGTCTGGACAAATCAAAAGGCCCTATTGCGACTCTTCTTGTTCAAGGAGGAACACTGCACCAGGGTGAACCGGTTGTTGTAGGAAACACGTTTGGTCGTGTCCGAACGATGACTAATGATAAAGGCCGACGCGTCAAGTCAGCTGGACCTTCTGCTCCTGTTGAGATTACAGGGCTGAATGATACTCCTCAGGCTGGTGACCGCTTCGTTGTCTTCGAAGATGAAAAAACTGCTAGACAAGTAGGGGAAGCTAGAGCTGCAGCTGCAGTTGATGCACAGCGTTCAACTACGAATAAAGTGACCCTGGAGAACTTGTTTGACAGCCTCGAAGAAGGCGAACTGAAATCAGTTAACGTTATTGTTAAAGCCGACGTACAAGGTTCAGTTGAAGCACTTGCTGCAAGTCTTGAGAAAATTGAAGTAGAAGGCGTTAAAATCAACATTATTCACACTGGAGTTGGAGCCATCAATGAGAGTGACATTACTCTTGCTTCTGCCAGTTCAGCTATTGTAATTGGCTTTAATGTCAGACCTACAATACAGGCGAACGAAAGTGCAGACAGAGAAGAAGTGGACATTCGTACTCACCGTGTCATTTATGATGCAATTGATGAGATTGAAGCTGCAATGACAGGTATGCTTGATCCTGAATTTGAAGAACAAGTTACCGGGCAAGTCCAAGTTAGAGAAACGTATAGTGTTTCTAAAATTGGTACGATTGCCGGTTGTTTCGTCACTGATGGTGTTATTAAACGCAACAGTTCAATCCGCTTAGTCAGAAATGGTGTAGTGGTGCATGAAGGTGAACTGTCAAGTCTGAAACGCTTTAAAGATGACGCTAAAGAAGTCCGCAAGGGTTATGAATGTGGCTTGACTATTGAAGGCTATAATGACATCAAAGTCGATGACGTTATTGAAGGATTTGAAATGGTAGAAATTAAACGATAATTTTTTATAGAAGGACAGGTGAATACCATGCCGAATTATAGAGTAGGTAGAGTATCTCAGGAAATTCAAAAAGAAGTGACGGATATTCTGCGTAAACGAGTAAGAGATCCCCGAGTAGAGGGTGTAACTGTAACTGGAGTAGATGTGACTGGTGACTTACAGCAGGCGACTATTTTTTACAGTACTTTGGCTGAAGAAGAAGATAAAGTCAAGGACACTCAACTTGGATTGGATAAGGCTACGGGTCTTGTTCGCAAAGAACTGGGTAATCGACTGACTTTGTATAAAACACCGGAACTGACTTTCAAACGCGATGAATCAGTTGCTTATGGAAGTAAAATAGATGCATTACTCAATCAAATAAAAGACGACCAAGATGAATAAGCTTCTCTATGGTATAGTTGGGTAATCAAGTATAAAGAAGAGAATCTTTGTTTCAATACATTGATTCTCTTTTCTTTTATGTATACTATTAGTTAAATGACTTCAGTTGGAGGGAATTATGGAAGGAATATTACCAATATGGAAAGAAGCCGGCATGACAAGCCATGATGTAGTCTACAAGCTGAGAAAGATTTTGAAGACTAAAAAAATCGGTCACTCTGGAACACTCGATCCGGCAGTGGACGGCGTTCTTCCTGTAGCAGTCGGAAAAGCGACAAAAGTAATTGAATATATGGTTGATTCGGATAAAGTATATAAAGGAGAAGTGACTTTAGGTATTGCCACTTCTACTGAAGATGCAACCGGAGATGTAATAGACAGGAAGGCTGTTGAAGAGTCTCTTGATGAAAAAACAGTGGATGACGTCCTGGCTACTTTCGTAGGTGAAATCAGCCAAACGCCTCCGTACTATTCAGCTGTCAAAGTCAACGGCAAACGTTTGTATGAATATGCACGTGAAGGAAAAGAAGTCGAACGACCAACTCGAAAAGTAACGGTTAAAGAGTTTAAGCGACTATCCGGCCTGCGAATTAATGAAGAAAACAAGACAGTGTCCTTCTCCTTTGAAGTTTTATGTGGAAAAGGGACCTATGTCAGAACACTGGCTGTTGATGCGGGAAGCAAACTGGGCTATCCGGCTCACATGTCCCAGCTCACAAGAGAAGCCAGTGGCGGCTTTACTGGAAACGACGCCCTGACTTTGGACCAGGTCAGACTGCTGATGGAAGAAGGAATGGTTGAAGACACGTTATTTCCACTGGAACATGCATTAAAAAATCTGGATGCATACGAGCTTTCCGAGGAAGAATACGAATTGGTCAGACATGGTTCTCGTTTGCCAAAAAACCAGTATCTAAATGACACGCAGGACAAAATCGTTTTCATGTTAAAGGGACAGGCCGTGGCAATTTACGGCGAACACCCTACAAAAGAAGAGTTAATCAAACCTATAAAAGTTTTAAAGAACGAATTGCAGGTGTAGAGAATGAAAATAATACGTATTCACCATCCTTATGATCCGAAAGACGTTTATGAGGAAGATATTGTGCTGGTGCTTGGTTTCTTTGACGGCGTGCATCGCGGTCACCAGGCTGTTATTAGAAGAGGGCTCGAAGAAGCCAGAAAACGAAACATCAAATGTGCTGTGATGACTTTTAACCGGCATCCGGCATTTGTCTATAGAAGCTTTGATCCAGACAATCTATCTTACTTGACGCCTCTTGACCGTAAAGAAAAGATAATTAGGGATTTAGGAGTAGATATCCTTTATGAAGTGGATTTTACATCTAAATTCGGACGGCTCTCCCCACAGGAGTTTGTCGACCAGTATATAGTAGACTGGAACGCTAAAGTTGTAGTGGCTGGATTTGATTATACATATGGCAAAGCTCATGTTGCCAATATGGATAATCTGCACGACTATGCCAAAAATCGTTTTGAGATTATTACAGTCAATAAAAAAATCGAAGATCACGAAAAAATCAGTTCCACACGAATCAGACGCTACATCGGCGAAGGAAAAATGGATGAGGCCAACAAACTGCTGGGGTATATATATGAAATCAGTGGCTTTGTCATTCACGGTGACGCGCGTGGCAGAGATTTAGGCTACCCTACTGCTAATATCTACCCTCATCCTTATGTAATGGTACCAAAGCGAGGCGTTTATTCAGTTAAAATGAAGGTAAATAATCAATGGCATGATGGCATGGCTTCCATAGGTTATAACCCTACCTTTGGACACCGTCCCAGTTACTCAATCGAAGTGCACCTATTTGACTACAATGAAGAAATATATGGTGAAGATGTTGTAGTGAAGTGGGTCGACTATCTCAGAGATGAAATTAAGTTCAATTCTGTTGATGAGCTCATCGAAAGACTGGACCAGGATGAAATTGATGCGAAAAACAGTTTGTCAAAGGTCAAAATAAATCAGGTTTAATTGTTGACAGAGAGAGTACAATTTGATAAATTATAAATGTGTTAGCACTCGACTCATTCGAGTGCTAATTTAATGAAGAGAAAACCCTTAAAGTTAATCTCTCTCTCAGTGCCAAGGAGTGATGCACGTGTTAACAAAGAGACAGATTGCCATACTGGATAGTCTGATTCAACTGTATACATCAACGGGTCAGCCTATCGGTTCTAAAACCATCATGAATGAAGCCAGTATCGACGCGAGTTCTGCCACAATCAGAAACGAGCTGAGCTATCTGGAGCATTTAGGTTTTATTCAAAAGACTCATTCTTCTTCAGGTCGTATTCCATCCATGAGAGGATACCGTTATTATATCGATCATTTGGTTAAACCCAGAGAACTGACTAGCGAAAAAATTCAGTTTATTAATGAAATGCTTGGCAGCAGGGTTCAGCAAATGGATGATATAATGCATCAGTCCGCACAATTACTGTCGCAACTAACCAGTTACACAGCTATTGTACTGGGGCCTAAAGCTGAATCTAGTCGCCTGACTGGATTTCGACTGCTTGCACTGAATGATAATCATGTCATGGCGATTATTCAGACGGATAAGGGAACCATCGAAAATCAGGTTTTTCGTCTGCCGAAGTCGATTAAAGAATCTGATTTGATGAAGGTAACAAATATCTTTAATCACCACTTAGTTGGACTTCCTTTAAACGAAGTAGCGAAAAAGCTTGAAAGAGATATTCCGTTTCTTATTCGAAAACATGCAGCCAATGCGTCGGATATGTTCTTGACGATTGAATCTATTTTCAATGCCTCTGCAGAAGATCGCTATCATATATCTGGTAAAATGAATTTGCTGGATTTCTCAGAGGATATGGATAAGAAGAAACTCAAGTCCCTATACGAACTACTCGAAAATCAGGGTGATTTAAACGTGCTGATAAATCACATGCAAAGTGATTTTGATGTCAAGATAGGTGAAGAAATGAATAATGACTTATTCAACAACTTCAGCTTAGTGACTGCTACCTATCAGGTGAGCGGACACGGAAGCGGTATTCTAGCCATTTTAGGCCCGACGAGCATGTCTTATGATGAGACTTTTGGTGTTCTGGATGTATTGAGAAAGCAATTGACTCATACACTACTGAACTACTATCTAGATTAATTAAGAAATGAGGAAGATATTCATGGAAGAAAAGGAAGAGCAGGAATTAACTAATGATTCCAATGAAGAAGTAAATGAAAACAGTCAGTCAAATCAGGAGACTGAGGAAACCGAAGAGACTGTTGAAACCGAAATGGTTCCTGCTTCTGCTCTGGAAGAAAAGCAGAAGGAACTTGATGACGTAAGCGACAAGTATATCCGACTGCAGGCTGAACTGGCTAACATTAGAAAGAGAAACCAGAGAGACCGGGAAGATCTGCAGAAATACAGTGCACAGTCTCTTGCAAAAGAACTTCTACCTGCTATTGATAATATCGAAAGAGCGTTAAGCATTGAAGTCGATACAGAAGCGGGTAAAAACCTTAAAAAAGGAATTGAAATGGTCTATGCCAGTTTAATTCAGGCATTTGATAAAGAGGGAATAGAAGTATTTGATCCGCTCGGTGAGCAGTTTGATCCAAATTATCACGAAGCTTATACACAAGTACCGGCTGCTGAAGGGCAGAAGAGCAATGAAGTAGCTCAAGTATTTGAAAAAGGCTTTAAATTGCATGATAGAGTATTACGCGCAGCAAAAGTTTCAGTTACACTATAAAAAAATTAGAAAGTTAAAGGTGATATAGATATGGGTAAAGTTATTGGTATTGATTTAGGAACAACAAACTCTGCAGTAGCCGTTCTTGAAGGCGGAGAAGCAAAAATTATTCCTAACAAAGAGGGTAACCGCACAACACCTTCTGTTGTTTCATTTAAAAATGGAGAAATTCAAGTAGGGGAAGTAGCTAAGCGTCAGGCTATTACTAACCCGAACACTGTTATCTCTATCAAACGACACATTGGTACAGACTATAAAGTTGAAGCTGAAGGAAAATCATATTCACCACAGGAAGTATCTGCTTATATTCTTCAACACTTAAAAGCTTATGCAGAAGACTACCTTGGCGATGAAGTAACCAATGCGGTTATTACCGTTCCTGCTTACTTTAATGACTCTCAGCGTCAGGCAACTAAAGATGCAGGTAAAATTGCCGGTCTTGAAGTTGACCGTATCGTCAATGAACCAACAGCAGCATCACTAGCATACGGTTTAGACAAAGTTGATAAAGATGAAAAAATCCTCGTATTCGACTTGGGTGGCGGAACATTCGACGTGTCTATCTTAGAACTAGGAGACGGTGTCTTTGAAGTTATGGCAACTGCCGGAGACAACCACTTAGGTGGAGATGACTTCGATGACAAGATTATTGACTATTTAGTTGCTGAATTCAAGAAAGAAAACGGCGTAGACTTAGGTAAAGATAAAATGGCTCTTCAGCGTCTGAAAGATGCTGCTGAAAAAGCGAAAAAAGACTTGTCAGGTGTTTCTTCAACTCAAATCAGCCTGCCGTTTATCAGTGCAGGAGAATCAGGTCCTCTTCACTTGGAAGTCACATTAACACGTGCAAAATTTGACGAACTGACTGATGATTTGGTTGAACGTACGAAGAACCCTGTTCGTCAGGCTCTTAAAGATGCCGGTATTTCAAAAGATGAAATCGATGAAGTTATTCTTGTTGGTGGATCTACCCGTATTCCGGCAGTTGTTGATGCTGTTAAAGCTGAAACTGCAAAAGATCCTAACCGTTCAGTTAACCCTGATGAAGTGGTTGCAATGGGAGCTGCTATTCAAGCCGGTGTTATCTCTGGTGAAGTGAAAGATATCGTCTTACTTGACGTTACTCCTCTGTCACTAGGAATTGAAACAATGGGTGCTGTATTTACTAAGCTGATTGACCGTAATACAACAATCCCGACAAGCAAATCTCAAGTTTTCTCTACGGCTGCAGACAACCAGCCTGCTGTTGATGTACACGTTCTTCAAGGTGAACGCCCAATGGCTAAAGATAACAAGACTCTTGGCCGTTTCCAGCTGACGGATATTCCACCTGCACCACGTGGTGTTCCTCAAATTGAAGTATCATTTGATATTGACAAAAACGGTATTGTAAATGTGTCTGCTAAAGATCTTGGTACAGGTAAAGAACAGAAAATTACCATCAAATCATCATCCGGCTTGTCTGATGAAGAAATTGAACGTATGGTGAAAGAAGCAGAAGAGAATGCAGAAGCTGATAAACAGCGTAAGGAAGAAGTTGAACTGCGCAACGAAGCAGATCAGCTAGTATTCCAAATTGACAAAACCCTTAAAGAGCTAGAAGGCAAGGCTGATGAGGCAGATGTCAAGAAAGCTGAAGAAGCTCGTGATGAACTGAAAGCGGCACTGGAAAATGATGACACAGAAGAAATCAAAGCTAAGCGCGATGCACTGAATGAAATCGTTCAGGAAATGTCTGTGAAATTATACGAACAGGCTGCAGCTCAGCAAGCAGAAGCAGAAGGTGCAGAAGGGGAAGCTCAGGCTGACTCAACTACTTCTGATGATGTAGTCGACGCTGATTTTGAAGAAGTAGACGACGAAGAATAATTGAAGTAAGACAGTCTCAAGAAGAAAGCACTTAGCATCAACAAGAAAAAGTGCTTTCTTTCTTTTTTCGGTCATCTATTTATTAGCAGGCTTCAGTATACTGGGCTATAAGTTTAGTAAAACACGAGAGTTCGATTAGTTATGGAGGAATACTATGCCACAGAAAGAAGATTTTTATGATCTGCTGGGAGTGTCGAAAGACGCTTCTAAAGAGGAAATAAAAAAAGCGTATCGTAAACTATCTAAAAAACATCACCCTGATATTAGTGATGATCCCAATGCGGATGAAAAATTCAAGAAAATATCCGAAGCATATGAAGTATTGAGTGATGAACAGAAACGAGCAGCTTATGATCAGTATGGTCATGCTTCGACTGATCCTAACTTTGGAGCCGGCGGTGGCTTTGGAGGCGGATTTGGCGGAGGTCAAGGTGGCTTCGGAGGAGGCGGCTTTGAAGATATATTTGACCAGTTCTTCGGAGGCGGCGGTTCGCGCCGACGCAGCCCGAATGCTCCTCGTCAAGGTGAAGATCTTCAGTACGTCATGGACCTTGAGTTTGAAGAAGCCATTTTTGGTAAAGAAACGACCATACGCTACAACAGACAAGAAGAATGTGTAACGTGTAACGGTTCTGGGGCAAAGCCCGGGACTAGCCCTCAGACATGTTCACAATGTCACGGTGCCGGTGCTGTAAACATGGAAAGAAATACACCATTCGGCCGTGTTATGACACAACAGACGTGTCCGACGTGTAATGGTTCTGGACAGGAAATTAAAGAAAAATGTACAGTCTGTCACGGTTCAGGTCACTCTAAAAAGCAGAATTCTGTAAAAGTTACAGTTCCTGCAGGTGTAGAAGACGGCAACCAGATGCGTCTTCAAAATCAAGGGGATGCCGGAGTAAATGGCGGACCATACGGTGATTTATATGTTGTATTCCGAGTCAAGCCTTCCGAAATATTCGATAGAAGAGGCTCTGAAATATACTATGAGCTGCCTTTAAACGTCGTTCAGGCGACTTTAGGAGACGAACTGGAAGTACCGACAGTCCACGGTAAAGTGAAGTTTAAAATTCCAGCTGGGACGCAGCCGGGCACGACATTCCGATTAAAAGGAAAAGGTGCGCCTCGACTGAGAGGGACTGGCAATGGCGATCAGCATATTAAAGTGAAAGTTGTCATTCCTAAGGAACTGACTCAAGAGCAGGCAGAACATCTAAGACAATTTGCGTCTGCCGGTGATTATGAAGAAGTGGTGGAACAAGGTGACAGCTCCTTTTTTTCGAAAGTGAAAGACGCATTTAAGGATAAAAACAAATAAACTAAAGGGAAACGCAGTCGATTGATTATGCTGTTTCCCTTTTTTCGTGAAATCAACCGTAATGCCCAAGAAATTAGCGGTTTTTGTTCACAATAGACTTCTTAATTAGATGAATAGTCAGATGTGATTGTACTCTTTTCTAATCGTTGGTATAATAGTAAGGAATGTTTTTAAGAGGAATGAGGAAAGAATAGCAATGGATAAAAAACAAGCACGTGAACGTCAGAAACAGATTCGTAATTTTTCAATTATTGCTCATATTGACCACGGAAAGTCCACTTTAGCAGATAGAATTCTGCAGCTGACTCATACAGTGGCAGATCGAGAAATGCAGGAACAGCTTCTGGATTCGATGGATCTTGAAAGAGAACGCGGCATTACCATTAAATTAAATACAGTGGAAGTTCTGTATACGGCTAAAAATGGTGAACAGTACATTCTTCACCTGATTGATACCCCAGGGCACGTCGACTTTACCTATGAGGTGTCAAGAAGTCTGGCAGCCTGTGAAGGAGCCGTTCTGGTCGTTGATGCTGCTCAAGGAGTAGAAGCACAGACCTTAGCAAACGTCTATCTTGCTTTGGATAATGAACTGGAAATCCTTCCAATTATTAATAAAATAGACTTACCGGCAGCTGATCCGGAACGTGTACGAAAAGAAATAGAAGACATTATCGGTCTTGATGCCAGTGAAGCCGTTCTGTCCAGTGCTAAAACCGGAATCGGTATTGAAGAAATACTTGAACAGATTGTTGAAAAGGTGCCTGCTCCACAAGGCGATATTGACAATCCGTTAAAAGCTCTTATTTTTGACTCCGCTTATGACTCATATAGAGGCGTAGTGCTGAATATTCGAGTAATGGATGGAACCCTTAAAAAGGGAGACACGATTAAGCTGATGAGTAACGGCAAAACGTTCGATGTGACCGAGGTGGGTGTGTTTTCACCTAAACCGATTGAAAGAGATTCATTAATGGTTGGAGATGTAGGTTACGTCACGGCTAACATTAAGACGGTCAAGGATACTCAAGTGGGGGATACCTTGACACTGGCTGACAATCCGACAGACAAAGCTCTGCCCGGCTACCGACAAATGAACCCGATGGTATTCTGTGGTATGTATCCGACGGACTCTGCACGCTATGAAGACTTGCGTGAAGCATTGGAGCGCCTGCAGCTAAATGATGCAGCCTTACAGTATGAAGCAGAGACATCTCAAGCCCTAGGCTTCGGTTTCCGTTGCGGCTTCTTAGGCATGCTTCATATGGATGTTATTCAGGAGCGTCTGGAGCGCGAATTTAATCTGGAACTCATCACCACAGCTCCGTCAGTTATATATCACATTAATAAAACAGACGGTGAGATGGTGCTTGTTTCCAATCCGGCTGACATGCCTGAACCTCAGGAAATTGAGTCAGTGGAAGAGCCGTATGTAAAAGCGACAATAACTGTTCCAAATGATTACGTAGGATCGGTGATGGAGATTGCCCAGAAAAAACGAGGCGATTTCATTACGATGGAGTACCTGGATGATATTCGAGTTAACGTGATGTACTACATGCCGTTATCTGAAATTGTCTATGACTTCTTTGACCGTCTGAAATCAAGCACAAAAGGCTATGCCTCACTTGATTATCAGGAAGCCGGCTACCGCGTCAGCAACCTGGTTAAAATGGATATTCTTATCCATGGTGAGAAGGTGGATGCACTCAGTTTCATCGTGCACAAGGACTTTTCATATGGCCGAGGTCGTTCTGTAGTGGAACAGCTGAAACAGACCATTCCGCGCCAGCAGTTTGAGATTCCAATACAAGCCGCAATTGGTCAGAATATTATTTCCCGTTCAACTGTTAAAGCTTACCGAAAAGACGTTACAGCCAAACTATACGGTGGGGATGTTACCCGTCGTCAGAAACTGCTTAAAAAGCAAAAAGCTGGTAAAAAGCGCATGAAGAACGTCGGGAACGTGGAAATTCCGCAAGAAGCCTTCATGAGTGTCTTGAACCTGGATGATGAATAAATCAGACTAACTATAAATCTTTCTGTCACTCCTGGATAACTGGGAGTGATGGAAAGTTTTTTTTTAATAAACAACACAATAATTGTAATAGTCTCAGATTTAACAAGAATATGCTATAATTAAAAAGACATTATATGAAAGCAGGGAGATAGGTTAATGGATAATGAAAGCCTCAGGAGTATTATAATACTGGTTATTTTAGTGGTGGTTTCCGGTTATTTCTCGTCTTCTGAGACGGCATTTACGTCGGCCAACCGTATTCGGCTTAAAAACGAAGCGGAAAATGGAGATGAACGATCAAGCAAGACGTTAAAACTGGCAGAGAATTTTGATGCGGTACTGTCTACCATTTTAATAGGCAATAATATAGTGAACATTGCCATGTCGGCAATCGCGACACTCTTGTTTGTCGGATGGTTTCCCGTTTACGGCCCGACTCTTGCCACTATAGTGATGACAGTTATTATACTTCTCTTTGGTGAAATTACTCCGAAAACAATAGCTAAAGAAAAAAGTGAACAAATGGCAAAGAACGCAACGCCAATTCTTCATTTTCTAATGTTTCTGTTCAGGCCGGTTCTCTGGCTGCTTCAAAAGTGGAAAATCATGCTGGACAGATTATTCAACTTTGAGGGAGATCAGACTATCAGTGAGGATGAGTTGCTTTCGATTGTTGATGAAGCGGAAAGCGGAGGAAGCATAGAAGACCATGAGCATCAGTTGGTAAGATCGGCCATCGAGTTTGACGATCTGGAAGTTTCTTCTATTTTGATGCCTCGAGTAGACGTAGTTGGCTGTGAGTTGGACTCGACGGATGAGGAAATTGAAGAACTGTTCATGACACACAATTATTCCAGACTGATTGTTTATGATGATACGATTGACGATGTCATCGGTGTTCTTCACGAAAAGGATTTTAACCGCTACCTTAAAGCCAAACGAATAGACGGCAAGAAACCTTCCTTACTGGCTATTGTAAAAGAGGTATTGTTTGTGCCACCGATAATGAACTTATCTAAGCTTCTCAGAACTATGCAGCTAAAGAAAACGCATATGGCTATCGTTACTGATGAGCACGGTGGGACAATCGGCATTGCTACAATGGAAGATGTACTGGAAGAACTTGTCGGAGAAATTTGGGACGAGTATGACATAATTGAAGAAGAAATTGAAGAAATAATTAAAGGCAAGCGGTATAAGGTGAAAGGCACGGTAAATCTTGATAAGCTGTTTGATATGTTTGGCATTAATGAATCGTCTACTTTCGTATCCAATACGGTCAGTGGATTTGTTATAGAAGAACTGGGTCAGTTTCCGGAAGACGGGGATCAGTTCAACTATCATAATATGCAGGTAACAGTGACTCAAGTCCGTAATAGACGTGTTCTTGAAATACAGATAGACTATTCACCTGATACTGAAGAAGACGAAGATAATTAGGAGTGTATGAAGAGAATAATGAATTGCTTGAATGATAAAAGTTTAACTACGGAAGAGATAGCGGAGTCTTTACTGGGCAGTCTTCTGGTCAGTTACAAGGACGGACAACTGACTTCCGGCTGGATTGTCGAAACAGAAGCCTATCTAGGCAAGGTAGACGAAGCATGCCACACTTTTGCCGGCAAGCAGACACCGCGTCTGATGTCGATGTATCAAGATGCCGGAACTATTTATGTTTACAGGATGCACACCCATCATCTATTCAATGTCGTTACCCGCTCGAGTTCCGAGCCACAAGCGGTTCTTATACGGGCTATCGAACCACATGATGGCGAAGACATCCAGAATATTAGAAGAGGAAAAAAGGGAATTGAAATGACTAACGGGCCGGGGAAGCTAGCAAAGGCTCTCGGCATAACGATGGATGATAATGGTACTGGTGTCTATGAACCGGCTGTCATGATTGATCCTAAACGTAAAAAAAAGCCAGTAATGGTGGAAAAAACGGCGCGTATCGGTATACCGAACAAAGGAAAATGGACAGATGAATTACTGCGGTTCAGTGTCAAAGGAAATCCGTATGTATCAAGAAAAAAAGGAAAAACTGAGATAGATTACGGCTGGGAAGCTGTGTTAAACTAGAGGAGGAGCTACCATGACTGAAAGCTTATCTAATTATATCGATTCAGAACTGAAAGAGGTATTGCCTAACTTTAAATGGCGTCTGGTAAAAAACAGCAAGAAAAAACTGATAGAGATTTATATAACATATGGTGTAGAAACAGATGAGACGATTCAGGTCCAGGATTCCCTTGGTCAGAATAACGAACCGGGCAAAGTCCAGTTTGAGGATGTAATCTGTTTTTACGACCCAGCTTATTCTCATGTCAAGCCTCAAAATTACCTGACTGCCATTGCTTTTGACAGTAATGCAGGTATAGACAAAGGTTTAGTTGATGCGATCCTCAGACAACTAAATCTGACGACTAAACAGGGTATGGTTGAATTGCGGGAGTTTTTACTCGATGACTTTGCAGGAGAATACAAACTGATTTGGAATAAAAGCAACGTGGATACATTAGTTAAGACGATGAAGGATACCGGTAGATACGATGATGAAAAACTGATGATGGATTTTGAAGAAGACCTGTCATTTTTCGAAAAAATTAAAAAGGATGACGAGTATGACGGCGTGGAAAGAGTTTAGCGTTACAATCAGCAATGAAGCTTCAGAAGCAGTTACATCCATCTTCACTGAACTAGGGTCAGCTGGGGTTTCAGTCACTGACAGAAATGATTTCCTGAAACTTCCTGAGTATGGCCATGATACACTTTGGGAACTGAATGAAGCTGATTTTCCTGAAAACGGGGTGCTGATTAAGGGGTATTTCACCGAATTTGATGACTTGAGTGCTATTGAAGAAAATCTTAAGACAAAAATAGCGGAATTGGCTGATTTCGGGCTGTCAATCAGCGGCTATTCACTGAAGGTAGTAGACGTCAAAGAAGAAGAATGGGCTACTGCATGGAAGAAATATTACTTTCCAGTAGCCGTTACACGTTTCATGACGATTGTACCTCAATGGGAAGAATATGAACCGAAGTTTCAAGACGAACGCGTATGTTTTCTTGATCCCGGCTTGGCTTTTGGAACAGGCACTCATCCAACTACCCAGTTGTGTATTCAGGCACTGGAAGCGCAAGTCAGAAAAGGTCATACGGTATTTGATGTTGGGACCGGCTCAGGTGTATTGTCAATTGTCAGTGCCCTTTATGGAGCTGAAACGATTAAAGCATTTGACCTGGATGAAGTAGCTGTCAAGTCGGCAAAAGACAATATGGCGCTAAACCATTTGGATGAAACCATTGATGTTAAGGCCAATAACTTACTTAAGGGTATCGCTGACAAAGCGGACATCATTGTAGCAAATATTCTTACAGAAATTATTATTCCGTTTGTACCGGATGCTTATGCCCATCTTAACGATGAGGGTCTGTTTATATGCTCGGGAATCATCGAGAGCAAAAAAGATGAAGTGATTAAAGAATTGAAAAAAAATAATTTTGAAATATTGCAGGTTAACCAGATGAAAGATTGGGTAGCTATTATTTCAAAAAAAGAAAATAAGGACGTGTAAATATAATGGAAAAAATCGAAAAATATTTAGATCATACAGTACTTAAGCCCGAATCAACTGATTTGGACATTCAGAAAGCATGCCTGGACGCAAAGAAATATGATTTTAAAGCGGTTTGCATTCAGCCTATGTGGGTGAAATATACGGCGGATATGCTGAAAGGTTCTGATGTGAATACGTGTACGGTTATCGGTTTCCCTCTGGGAGCCAACACATCTGATGTGAAAGCCTACGAGGCAAAACAGGCTGTTAAGGATGGCGCTGTTGAAGTTGATATGGTAATCAATATTGGTGCTGTTAAGAGTGAAGATTTTTCTCTTGTTCATGATGACATCAAAGCTGTTGTAGATGCAGTCAAGGGCAAGGCTATTGTTAAAGTCATTATCGAAACATGCTTGCTTACCGAAAATGAAAAAGTTAGAGCCTGTGAAATTTCCAAACGTGCCGGAGCAGATTTTGTGAAAACATCAACCGGATTTTCAACTGGTGGAGCTACAGTGGAAGACATTAAACTCATGCGACAAACAGTGGGCAGTAAAATGGGCGTGAAAGCTTCAGGCGGCGTTCGTTCAATTGAGGATGCACATGCAATGATTGAAGCTGGCGCAACCCGTATTGGAACGTCAAATGGCGTAGCGATTGTAGAAGGAAAAGAAGCGACTGAATCTTACTAAATCAGTCATTTTGGATTGTTGAAGTATCTGCAGAAAAGCTATATAATAAAGTATGGACTGACCAGCACTTAAATGAGTGCTGGTTTTCTTATCATTTAATTAACTAATTAAGGACCCTTATAGATTGAAGGTGAAACACGTGTCTCAAAATAAAGATTATACCCCTCAGGAAGTCATTGCACTGTGTCTGACTTATATGAACAGTGAACATGTTTCCTTTGTAAAAAAAGCATTTGACCTTGCTGATGAAGCTCACAGCGGTCAGATGAGAAAATCTGGTGAATCCTATATCATGCATCCGGTTCAGGTTGCCGGAATACTGGCTGAACTTCGTATGGATCCGGTCACTGTTGCGACAGGTTTTTTACATGACGTGGTCGAAGATACTGACTACACCTATCAGCAGATATCTGATTTATTTTCTCCAGAAGTGGCTAGTCTCGTAGATGGTGTAACTAAACTGGGGAAATTAAAGTTCAGATCGAAAAAAGAACATCAGGCAGAAAATCACCGTAAAATGCTGCTGGCGATGGCTCAAGATGTACGTGTAGTTCTGGTTAAGCTAGCAGACCGACTGCATAATATGCGTACACTTAAACATCACCGGCCTGAAAAGCAGAGAGAAATAGCAAAAGAAACACTCGATATTTATGCACCACTTGCTGATCGTCTCGGTATTAACCGAATGAAGTGGGAACTGGAAGACACGTCACTTCGCTATTTAAACCCTCAACAGTATTATCGTATCGTTCATTTAATGAATTCACGTAGAGAAGACCGGGAGAGGTATATAGAAGATGCTAAACAAGCTATTCAGATATCTGTAGACGAGCTTGAAATAGAGGCTCAGATTACCGGTCGTCCAAAACATATTTATTCAATATACAAGAAAATGAAGAGTCAGAAAAAGCAGTTTACTGAAATATACGACTTGCTTGCTATTCGAATTATCGTTGATTCCATTAAAGACTGTTATGCTGTCTTAGGGGCAATCCATACCAGATGGAAGCCCATGCCTGGTCGCTTTAAAGATTATATCGCGATGCCGAAAGCTAACATGTATCAGTCTCTTCATACGACGGTTCTTGGCCCGAATGCAACTCCCCTGGAAGTACAGATTCGAACGAAAAAAATGCATGAAATTGCCGAGTACGGGGTAGCTGCCCACTGGGCTTATAAAGAAGGGATTTCCAAAAATCTGGATAACGATGAGTTAAGTCAGCATATTTCCTGGTTCAGAGATATCCTGGAACTTCAAAGTGAATCTAGTAACGCCAGCGACTTCATGGACTCGATTAAACAGGATATATTCAAAGACAAAGTCTATGTGTTCAGTCCTAAAGGTGATGTCATGGAGCTGCCGTCCGGTTCAAGTACGCTGGATTTTGCCTACCATGTGCATACAGAAGTCGGAAATAAATCTATGGGTGCAAAAGTAAACGGAAAAATTGTGCCATTAAACTATAAATTAAAAACAGGTGACATTGTTGAAATGCTGACGTCGTCCAGTTCCTTTGGCCCTAGTCGAGACTGGCTGAATTATGTGAATACCTCTAAAGCTAAAAACAAAATCAAGCGTTTCTTTAAAACTCAGGAAAAAGAAAAGAATATTGAACGTGGAAAAGACACTCTCGAAAGATTATTGATTGAGATGGACTTTAATCCGAAAGATATTCTAAAAAAAGAAAGTGTAAAAAAAGTAGCTGAGCGCTTCAACTACAGCAATGATGAAGATTTGTATGCCGCTATCGGATACGGAGAAGTCAAGAGTGCGACAGTGGCTAATCGTTTGACAGACAAAGCCCGTAAAGAGAGAGAAAAAGAGCAAATCCAGCTTGATGAAACGACTGGCAATATTGAACTGAAAGGCAAGAAAGAACCTGAAAAAATGAAAATCCGCCATGAAGGTGGAGTTGTTATACAGGGTGCAGACAACTTGCTTATACGACTAAGCAAATGCTGTAACCCAGTGCCGGGAGATCAGATTGTAGGCTATATAACTCGTGGACGAGGAGTATCCATCCACCGGAAAGACTGTCCGAATATTCAAGGTACTGAAGATCAGCGAAATCGCCTGATTGATGTGGAATGGGAATCAACAGATAGTAAAAAAGAATACAATGCTGAACTTCAAATTGAGGGCTATGACCGATCCGGCTTCTTGAATGAAATACTTCAAGTTGTAAACTCTCAGACAAATAAACTGAGTAATATTAACGGTAAAGTTGACAAGAACGGTACTGCGATAATCAAGTTGACTATTGGCATTCAGAACTTAAAAGAGCTGGAACAAATAGTCGATAAAGTTAAAACGGTTCCTGAAGTCTATTCAGTTAAACGTATAACCTCATAAATAATTTTTGAACAGGAGTTTTAAAGTGAGAGCAGTCATACAGCGAACGACTGATGCAAGTGTAAAAGTGGATAATGAAATAACCGGTCAAATTGGGACAGGATTAGTTGTCCTACTGGGTGTGGAGGAAGCAGACACGACTGAAGATGCAGATTATCTGGTGCGCAAAATTGCCAATATGCGTATTTTTGAAGACGATAACGAGAAAATGAATCTTTCCTTAAACGATGTTCACGGAGCGGTTCTATCCATTTCTCAGTTTACTTTACATGCTGATACGAAAAAGGGAAACCGACCGTCTTTTACAAAAGCCGCAAAACCAGAGAAAGCTGACGAGCTCTATAAGTATTTTAATGAAAATCTGAGAGAACAGGATGTGCCGGTAGAAACAGGCTCATTTGGAGCTCACATGGAAGTTCAGTTAATGAACGACGGCCCTGTCACTATAATGATTGATTCAAAAAATAAATAAAGCGAAAAATCCGGAATTCTCAATTAGAGAATTCCGGATTTTTTACTGTTTGATAGTTTAAAAGAATAGACTAGTTTAAGCAAATCTGATTAGCTAATCAGGGTCTGAAGTACTCGGACATACCCTGGAATATAGCATCTGCAATGGTCTGGTGATAGTGATCAGTGTTAATAAGACTGATATCAAAATCATGATTCATATAACCCAGTTCAAGAAGCACAGCTTTCTGACCGTTATTTCTCAGTACAAAGAAATCAGCTTGCCGGACACCGTTGTTTCTAAGGGGACCGTTTTGTGTTAAGAAATGGTTAATTGATTCAGCGAGTTCTTTCTCTGTTTCAGAATGATAGTAGGTGGTTGTGCCGCTCATGGAATTTGGAATTTCTACAGCATCATAATGAATACTAATGAACGCATCCGCCTGCGCTCGATGAGCGTAGTATACGCGATCATTCAGTGATAGAAACGTATCATCACTTCTTGTCAGGATGACGTTTGCTCCAGCGTTCTGCAGGCGATTAGCCAAGTGTAGAGATGTGCTGAGTGCAATATCGGCTTCAACAAATGATCCGTCGGGTGCCACTGCCCCAGGGTCCTTACCTCCGTGTCCTGCATCAATTACGATAGTCGCCTCCGCAAGGGTTGCTACATAAGCTGATGATGTATCCGGTTCGACGGGTTGATCTACAGTTTCTGCAGGTTCAGTGAGCCAGCTTGCAATATAGGCTTGAGTTCCGTCTTCTAATTCAATCATATACCACTCATTTTCTTCTTCAAGAACGGTAAACTCCTGCAGTGTGGTTAATGTTGCAAGAATAGCTGAATCTGTGTTAGGTTCCGCTCGCAGATTAGTCGGGTTCATGCCGGCTTTTATCAGCTTTTTATCGGAATCCTGCTCTACTTGTTGTTCAGGAAGACTGTCATTCGTCCGTTCAATATAATTCTCATGTATCCAGGCGACTCTGTTATTGTAAAGTATCTGTATCCAATCATTTTCTGAATAGAGTATCTGGAATTCATCATTTAAAAATACTGTACCGATCACAGCTGAGTCAGTAGAAGAGAACTGCCTTACATTAACTTCATTGGCCGTAATCCTGCCTACAATTCTATTGTCAACTGAGACTTCTTCATTTTCAACCAGCCAGCTGGCAACCCATCCAATTTCATTATTCTCTGAACGGACCCTATACCACTGGTTTTCTTCACCTAAAATCGTGAGTTGATCTTCTTCATGGACTTGAGTAAGGATTTCGTGCGACAGTCCGGGACCAAAGCGTACATTGAGAGTACTGGCGAGCACAGTTACTTTGTTTTCATTGGCTAGCACGGCTAAAGAACCCATCATCAACATGAGCAAGCCTATGATTATAAAAAGAAAAGTTTTTTTAGTCAGATTTCTATTTACCAGAGAATTCAATATGTACTCACCTCCATAATTTAGTTTGTTTAATTATACTTCTTTTATGACAAATTTAGCAATCTTTTTTTAAAAACACTGACGCATTCTTATATTCTATTATACTTCTTTTCCTCCTCTTAATTCAACGTTAAAATGTAAGGGATTACATATGAAAGTGGTGTATTGACTTTCAAAAATCTTTCTTGTAAGCTTATAGGAAGAATTAAATACACACATCCACAATGAGGACTGCAAATCAAAAGGCTTTTCAGAGATAGATCTCCCTGGCTGAAAGAGATCTGAAGCAACTGGATTGAATGACACCTTACAGGAATGATAAGGAAACTTATCACGCGAGAGCGTTAAATCTGTTGAGAGAAAGTCAAGAGACTTTCTAAACTAAGGTGGCACCACGTGAATACCTGACACGTCCTTTTTCTATTCGTTATGAGTAGGAAGGGATTTTTTTTATGCACTAAATAACGTTTACAAGAGTGGAGGACTTATTATGAATTACCAGAAGTTAAAAGGTACAGCTGATTTACTGCCAAATGAGACAGTGAAATGGCAGCACATTGAAGAAAAAGCATTGAATTTACTTAAAAAATACCGTTTTGAAGAAATTAGAACGCCGCTGTTTGAGCAGCTTGAGCTATTCGCGCGCGGGGTTGGAGAAACAAGCGATATTGTAACGAAAGAAATGTATGATTTTTTTGATAAGGGTAATCGCCATATTGCGTTGAGACCTGAAGGAACTGCCGGGGTTGTCCGTTCATTTGTCGAAAACAAATTGTACGGTCCGGAATTCCAGAAGCCGACTAAATTGTTTTATATCGGTCCGATGTTCCGTTATGAGCGTCCACAAAGCGGTAGACAGCGCCAGTTCCACCAGCTAGGGGTAGAAGTGTTTGGAAGTAAAAACCCTTCTACTGATGTGGAAACGATGCTTCTGGCTATGGACTTATTCAGACAATATGGCATTGATGATTTGACACTGGTCATTAATTCACTTGGAAGCAGTTCGTCACGACAAGATTACAGAACAGCGCTGATTGACTACCTAGAGCCGTATTTTGATCAGTTGAGTCAGGACTCTAAAGAGCGTCTATATAAAAATCCTCTTAGAGTACTCGACAGCAAAGACCGGAAAGACAAGGAAATTGTAAAAGATGCCCCATCAATTCTTGACTACCTTGACGATGAATCACAAAAGCATTTTGAAATGGTTAAAAATATGCTTGAAGACTTATCGATTCCTTACGTGATTGACACGAATATGGTCAGAGGTCTGGATTACTACAATGACACGATATTTGAAATCATTACGACAAATCCTAAATTTGGCGCCAATGCGACCATTTGTGCCGGGGGACGCTACGACGGTTTAGTTGAAGAAGTAGGCGGACCTGAAACGTCGGCATTCGGCTTTGGTTTTGGACTGGAACGACTGATTCTTCTATTAGATCACATGAATTACAGTTTTCCCGATACTAATCCTTTGGATGCCTATATAGTGACCATCGGTGAGAAAGCGAACAGTGAAGCTAACAAACTGGCTTTCCACTTGAGGCAGCAGGGACAGTCTGTCGAAAGAGAATTCATGAACAGAAAACCTGCTAAACAATTTAAAACAGCTGACAAAATGAAGGCTGCTTATGTCTTTATACTTGGAGATAATGAAATTGAACAGGGGATAGTACAAGTTAAGAACTTACAGTCGGGTGTGCAGAGTGAAGTGGCTTTGTCTGACGTGTACAGTGAGTTTGAACGAACTATTAATAAACTTGAGAGTGATTTGAAAAGAGAGGAAGAGTAGCATGAAAAGAACAGCATACTGCGGAGAGCTAACGAAAGTATTTGAAGAACAGACAGTAACCGTCAAAGGATGGGTACAGAAAAGAAGAGACCTTGGAGGAATGATTTTCATTGACCTCAGAGACCGTGAAGGCATTGTTCAAGTTGTATTCAATGGTCAGATAAGCGAAGAAGCCCTTGCAGTGGCTGAAAAAATGCGTTCGGAATATATTATTTCCGTAACCGGAAAAGTGGTTGCACGTGATGCAGCTCAAGTAAACCCTGATATGCACACGGGGGAAGTGGAACTAGTTGCTGATTCAGCAGTAATTATCAATGAATCCAAGACACCGGTCTTTGATATTTCAGATAAGGGTGAAGTGTCTGATGACTTGCGTCTGAAATACCGCTACCTTGATTTGAGACGTCCACGGATGCAGGAAAACATGAAACTGCGTCACGCCGTAAAGAAATCATTTAGAGATTTCCTGGACAGCAAAGGCTATCTGGATATTGAAACACCTTACCTGACTAAATCAACACCTGAAGGCGCAAGAGACTATCTGGTACCGGCACGAATGAGTCAGGGTAAGTTCTTTGCCTTGCCGCAGTCACCCCAACTGTTCAAGCAGCTCTTAATGAGTTCCGGTTTTGACAAGTATTATCAGATTGTTCGCTGTTTCAGAGATGAAGATTTACGTGGAGACAGACAGCCTGAGTTTACGCAAGTTGATATTGAATCCAGCTTTTCTGACAAAGAAGAAATTCAGTCAGTGATGGAAGAACTGCTGGTCAAGCTGGTTAAGGACGTGAAAGGCATTGAAGTTTCGGCTCCTTTCCCGCGTCTGACATATAAAGAAGCGCTTGAAAGATTCGGAAGCGACAAGCCTGACTTGCGTTTTGACATGGAACTCGTCGATTTAAATGACATTGCCCGCAGTTCAAAATTTAAAGTCTTTTCGTCAGCTGTTGAAAATAGCGGCATGGTAAAAGGACTGACTGTTAAAGGTGCAGCTGATCAATATTCACGCAAAAATATCGATAAGCTGGAGTCAATTGCTAAAATATACGGAGCAAAAGGCCTGGCCTGGATGAAAGTCACCAGCGAAGGATTAACCGGACCAATTTCAAAATTCTTTTCTGAAGAAGCAGATCAGTCAGCTTTACTGACTCAGATGAATGCTGAAGCCGGTGATTTACTGCTGTTTGTTGCAGATAAAGATAAGGTTGTCTACGATGCTCTAGGTTCTTTGAGAAATCATTTAGGGAAAGAACTGAACTTGATTGACACCTCCAAGATTGCGTTTGCCTGGATTGTTGAGTGGCCGCTGCTTGAATACGATGAAGAGGAAGGCCGTTACAATGCGGCTCATCATCCTTTTACCAGCCCGGTCAAGGCTGATGAAGAACTGTTGAAGACTTCACCTGAGAAGGTCATGGCGGATGCATATGATATCGTACTGAACGGTTATGAAATTGGTGGTGGTTCGATGCGTATACATGACAGAAGCATTCAGGAAGACATGTTCACGGCATTAGGATTTACTAAAGAAGAAGCCCAAAATCAGTTTGGCTTTTTAATGGATGCAATGGAATACGGCTTCCCACCTCATGGAGGGATTGCTTTTGGACTCGACCGACTGGTTATGATATTAGCCAATGAGGAAAACATCCGTGAAGTCATAGCATTTCCTAAAAACGGTAAAGCTATGGACCCATTGACAAACGCTCCTTCTGAAGTATCTACAGATCAGCTGGACGAACTGAAAATATCTCTTCAGACAATTGAAAAGACGGAGGATTAGAATGGTTTTACTAGGTTCACATGTGTCAATGAAAGGCAAAGAAATGTTACTGGGAGCGGCTAAAGAAGCTGCTCTTTACGACGCTTCAACATTTATGATTTATACGGGAGCACCTCAAAACACGAGACGTAAAGCAGTGGAAGATATGAACATCGAATCAGGACAGTTGTTTATGAAAGATAACGGCATTGGGGTATCTGACATTGTAGTGCATGCGCCCTATATCATTAATTTAGGAAATACGATAAAAAAAGAAAATTATGCTTTTGCAGTCGAATTCATGAAAGACGAAATAAAACGTGCTGAAGCAGTTGGTGCGACTCAGATGACCATGCACCCAGGGGCACATGTCGGTGCAGGTGTTGAACCTGCTATTGAACAGATTGCCAAAGGCTTGAATGAAATTCTTCATGAAGATCAGACTCTTCAGATAGCCCTTGAAACAATGGCGGGTAAGGGAACAGAAATTGGTCGCAGTTTTGAAGAGCTGGCTCAGATTATTGAGAGAGTCGATTTGAAAGATAAAGTATCCGTCACCCTTGACACCTGTCATATTCATGACGGGGGTTACAATGTTAAAGAAGATTTTGATGGTGTGCTTGCAGAGTTTGACCGAATAATTGGCCTGGATTATCTAAAGGTCATTCATGTGAATGACTCAAAAAATGTAATGGGTGCGGCGAAAGATCGCCATGCTAATATCGGATATGGAGAAATAGGGTTTGATGCACTTAATCACGTTGTACATCACCCTAAATTAACAGAATTACCAAAAATTTTGGAAACACCTTATGTAGGTGAAGATAAAAAGAACAAAAAACCACCATATAAGCACGAAATTCAAATGCTGAAGTCTCAGACATTTAATGATCGCTTAATGGAAGACATTTTAAACGCATAAAGGAAGAGGAGTCTGTAGGGAAACAGGCTCCTTTTTGATATACTGATATTATTAAATATGGTAAATGTACCTGTCTGATTGTTATTCAGCAGGCTATTGAAAGGAGAGTCTATATGGCTGACGGTCTGTTTGCGAGAGAAATAAAGGCAATTGATGCCTTTACGATACAAGACATTGGCATACCCTCGATGGTTCTGATGGAAAGAGCAGCCCTGGCTGTGTCGCAGTTTGTACTCGAAAACACTGTTGAAGAAACGGTAAATATATTTTGTGGGCCAGGAAATAACGGTGGAGATGGTATAGCTGTTGGCCGGATACTCAGTCAGGCTGGAAGAAATGTTACGATTTATATGATTGGGGATTTCTCGAAGGCTACAGAAGAAACCACGGCTCAGTTAAGAATAGCAAAAAATTTAAAAATGTCAGTTTCCGAAAAACGTTATATTGGTAAAATTGAAAAAGACTCAGTGATAGTGGATGCTCTTTTTGGAATCGGATTGAATCGTGAGGTCGAAGAACCTTTTCTTTCTGTCATCAAAGCAATTAACCTGTCGGCTGCTACAAAAGTTTCACTGGATGTACCTTCTGGTTTGTCAGCAGATAAGGGAGAGTGTTTCAATGAAGGCATCAAAGCGAATTTTACTGCTTCAATCGGCTTCTGGAAAATAGGCTTTAACCATCCCAAAGCCAAGCATTATACTGGAAAAGTCAGTGTTCTTGATATCGGCTATCCGTCGATTGATTATTACTCACACATACTTGAAAAGGAGAGAAAGATAGATGAACCGTTTTAATTTTCAAGGCGAGCATATAAGAGAACAGTATTTTGAAGGTTGGTATGTCAAGACAATTGACAGTAATAATGATTTATCAATTGCGCTGATTCCAGGAGTAGCTCATTTTTCTGAAAACGAATCGTTTGTTCAATATAACATCAACTATAAAGGTCAATCTTACAGCGGAAAAATTACGTTTCCACGAGAGCATTTTAGTATTGTAGGGGACCCACAGACCATTGCACTGCCTAAATTTGTACTTAATGAAAGAGGTGTGATGGGCAGTTTGTCAGACAGTGGTAATCGTATAGTGTTTGACCTTGATTTCGGAGTGTTCACCCCAATCAAGGAAACAGTCTATAGTCCAAGTATTATGGGACCCTTTGAATACCTGAAAATGCCTTGTTCACATGATGTTATCAGCATGAAACATTCAGTGACAGGTACGGTATTTGTTAATGGAGAAAAAGTCGTGATTGAGAATGGCTCGGGCTACATTGAGAAAGACAGAGGCAGCACATTTCCAAGTAAATATGTTTGGGCTCAAGCTAACAATTTTTCTGAAAATAACAAGGCTTCCCTTTTTCTATCTGTGGCCCAAATTGAAAAAAGTGCATTGGATTTCATTGGAACGATAGCGGTATTTCATGACGGAATAGAAGAGCACCGTTTTGCTACTTATCTGGGTACACGTGTAAATGTTGAGGTAGATTATCAGAAAAACCAGTACACAGTTACTCTGAGAAACCCCAGAAAAAAACTGGAAGTTTGGGTCAGGCTGGCAAATGAAATGTCACTGATTGCCCCGATGAAAAATGAGATGGATTATGCAATTAAAGAGACCGTCAAATCAGATATCACTCTAAAATTTTCGAATGCTGACCTGGAAGCAGTGCATCTGACTACTGAAAATGGTGCGGCAGAACTGGTGAACTGGTAGAAGCCACATTTATTTAAATTATAAAAGTCATAGGTTTGGTTGTAAGAAGACAACAAATACTCCATTGTTTTGTATTAATTAACAAAACAATGGAGTATTTGTTTATTCGTGTTTCTGTCAAGCCAGATTGTTTATAAATACCTTGTTATTTGATCTTTTTCTCAGCGGCAGGTAATGCTTTAAGGTATTTG